>NZ_JBITHA010000059.1:0-1032 GCF_044457485.1 Nonomuraea sp. NPDC050540 | reverse complement strand
TGCTTTGTGGTCAAGTCCTCGGCCTATTAGTACCGGTCAGCTCCACACGTTGCCGTGCTTCCACCTCCGGCCTATCAACCCCATCGTCTCTGGGGGGCCTTACCCACTCTCGTGGTGGGAGACCTCATCTCAAGGCGAGCTTCCCGCTTAGATGCTTTCAGCGGTTATCCCTTCCGAACGTAGCCAACCAGCCGTGCACCTGGCGGTACAACTGGCACACCAGAGGTTCGTCCGTCCCGGTCCTCTCGTACTAGGGACAGCTCCTTTCAAGTCTCCTGCGCGCGCAGCGGATAGGGACCGAACTGTCTCGCGACGTTCTAAACCCAGCTCGCGTACCGCTTTAATGGGCGAACAGCCCAACCCTTGGGACCTACTCCAGCCCCAGGATGCGACGAGCCGACATCGAGGTGCCAAACCATCCCGTCGATATGGACTCTTGGGGAAGATCAGCCTGTTATCCCCGGGGTACCTTTTAGCCGTTGAGCGACACCGCTTCCACATGCCGATGCCGGATCACTAGTCCCAGCTTTCGCTCCTGCTCGACCCGTCAGTCTCACAGTCAAGCTCCCTTGTGCACTTACACTCGACACCTGATTGCCAACCAGGCTGAGGGAACCTTTGGGCGCCTCCGTTACTCTTTAGGAGGCAACCGCCCCAGTTAAACTACCCACCAGACACTGTCCCCGATCCGGATCACGGACCAGAGTTAGACGTTCAAAACGACCAGAGTGGTATTTCACCAATGACTCCACCATCACTAGCGTGACAGCTTCCCAGTCTCCCACCTATCCTACACAAGACGTTCCAAACGCCAATGTCAAGCTGTAGTGAAGGTCCCGGGGTCTTTCCGTCCTGCTGCGCGTAACGAGCATCTTTACTCGTAGTGCAATTTCGCCGGGTCTGCGGTTGAGACAGCGGGGAAGTCGTTACGCCATTCGTGCAGGTCGGAACTTACCCGACAAGGAATTTCGCTACCTTAGGATGGTTATAGTTACCACCGCCGTTTACCGGCGCTTAAGTTCTCACCTTCGC
>NZ_JBITHA010000058.1:0-1046 GCF_044457485.1 Nonomuraea sp. NPDC050540 | reverse complement strand
AATGACAGAGTGCCGATGATGACAGCGATTTGTCGCTTCATGAGCTCCCTTTCGATGTGGAGGTTCGCTTTCAAGGAAAGAGGTATCAGGGTGTAGGAATTTCAGTAAGGGCGATGCGAAGATGGGATGGAATGCTTGCAAATCCGGTAAAGTCTGTCACTCTTGGCAAGTAGCCTTTTACCAACCGTGATCGATTCAGGGCTTCAATCGTGGTTCCACAACTGGGCGCTTCTCTTAAATCGGTCGTGGCGAATTGACCAACCCCCCTCCGGCGGCCTGCACCTGTACCTGGCCGTGCCGCCCGGCGTCATCATCGGCTCCACCGCCGGACGCCACCCGAACTCCCCGCTCGGGCCCGGCATCGACACCCGCGGCCCGGGTCGCGGCGGCCGCGGCGGCTACCTGGTCGGGCCCGGCTCGATCGTCGACGGACGGCCGTACACGATCGAGCGGGACCAGCCGATCGCCACCTGCCCGGCCTGGCTCGCCAACCTCCTGGCCCTCCCGGCCACCCCCGCTCCCCACGCTCCGGCCCGAAGGAGTAGCTGATGCAGATCCGCCTGGTCGACCTGCCGGACGAGGTCGAGCGCGCCGTCGCCCTCCTCGCCGGCGTGATGACGATCGTCGAAGACTCCGGCCCCAGGCCGCGGCGCGGGCCCAGCCTGCAGGTCCAGCGCTACCTCACCATCCGGCTGCCCGAACCCGAACCAGCCGCGACGCCTGTGCCCGCCCGCGCTAGCCGTACCGTCCGGCGCACCGACCCCGGCCCTGCCAGGCCGGACCCGGTCGACCTCAGCGCCTGGACCTGAACCCGTTGACCTGAGCGGCCGGCTGAGCGCAGGATCGTCTCACCCGTCGCGAGGGATCACGCCAGAGCCTCTGCCCGAACCCGTTTCGCGCAGAGGCTCTGTGCGTCATGCGCAGGGTGCGCGCCCGGGGTGAGAGTGTTGCGTCGGCGGCGGGTCGCTTTGGCCGGCTCCGGCGATTGCGTGGTCGGGGCGGCTTGTCGCCGGGAGGGGGCCGTCTGCGCTGGGCCGCCGCGGCCC
>NZ_JBITHA010000057.1:0-1084 GCF_044457485.1 Nonomuraea sp. NPDC050540 | reverse complement strand
CTAGGTGTACTTGGCCATGATCTTGATGACACGTGGCCATGATTGATTGATCATGAAGAAGACCTCCGGCGTAGTGGAGTTGCTGACTTCACCCACGCAGGAGGTCTTGATGGGTCACGCTAACGCCCGGTTGACGTTCCACGGCAGATGTCTGCTCGTTCGTCGTGTCGTGTTCGACGGGCGTCCGGTCGCGCATGTGGCCGCAGAACTGGGCGTCTCGCGCCAATGCGGGCATCGGTGGGTGCGACGGTTCCGCCAGGAGGGCTGGGACGGGCTGCAGGAACGACGCAGCGGACCCCGCACCTGCCCGCGCCGCACCCCGGCCGAACTCGAGCAGCGGGTCCTGGCGGCCCGTGCCGAACTGCGCGCCGGCCCGGACCGGCTCGCCCACGCCACCGGGGTACCGGCCAGAACCATCACCCGCATCCTGCGCCGCCACCACGTGCCCGTACTGGCCGACTGTGACCCACTGACCGGCACCCCGATCCGCGCCACCCGCAAGAGCGCCAACCGCTACGAACACCCCGCACCCGGCGACATGATCCACCTGGACGTCAAGAAACTCGGCCGGATCCCCGACGGCGGCGGCCACCGCGCCCACGGCCGCCACCAAGCGGCCCGCGGACGCGGCATCGGCTACGACTACCTGCACACCGCCATCGACGACCACTCCCGCCTGGCCTACATCGAAGTCCTCACCGATGAGAAAGGCACCACCTGCGCCGCCTTCCTGACCCGGGCCGCGGCCTTCTTCGCCGACCACGGCATCACCCGCATCCAACGGGTCCTGACCGACAACGCCAAGAACTACCGCATCAGCCACGCCTTCCAGCAAGCCTGCGCCACCCTGGGCGCCCGGCAGAAGTTCACCCGCCCCCACTGCCCCTGGACCAACGGCAAAGCCGAACGCCTCAACCGCACCCTGGCCACCGAATGGGCCTACCGCCGCCCCTACACCAGCAACCAGCACCGCACCAACGCCCTCGGCCCATGGCTGCACTACTACAACACCCAACGACCCCACACAGCCCTCGGCGGCCAGCCACCCATCACTCGACTGACACCAAGTTCATGACCGAGTACA
>NZ_JBITHA010000056.1:0-1238 GCF_044457485.1 Nonomuraea sp. NPDC050540 | reverse complement strand
AAACGATCTTGAGCTCAAGTGATCAGCGCATCGCATAATCGATCTTGTAGCGATGGGGGTCGCATGAGGGACTACGGGTTCTCGCCAGCTCAGCAGGATGAGATCTGGCACCGGTGGCGCGCGGGTGAGTCGTTCAACGCGATGGGGCGGGCGCTGGGCGTGCCCATGCATCACGTTCGTAGCTTTCTCGCGCAGACCGGCGGCATTCGGCACAAGCCTCAAGGGCGCTCTGCCGGGCACTTGTCCTGCGCCGAGCGGGAGGAGATCTCCCGCGGGCTGGCCGCCGGCCTCTCCGCTCGCGTCCTGGCTCGGAGACTGGGCCGGGCCTCCTCGACGATCTCACGTGAGATCGCACGTAACGGCGGACGCTTCGCCTATCGCGCCGTCATCGCTGATCAGGCCGCCTACCGGCGTGCGCGCCGCCCCAAGCCCACCAAGCTGGCTCGCCATCCAGCGCTGCGCGCGATCGTGCAGGACAAGCTCGCCCTGCGCTGGTCACCCGAGCAGATCTCCGGATGGCTGCGCCGAACCTTCCCGCTCGCGCCAGACCTGCAGATCTCGCACGAGGCGATCTACCTGTCGCTGTTCGATCCCCGGCGCCGGCGCAGCATCGACCGGACGCTGACCCGGCAGTTGCGGAGCGCCCGCCCCATGCGCCACCCGAAAGGAGCAAAGCAGCGCACCGGCCGCGGCGTCATCCGTGACATGGTCTCCATCAGCGCTCGCCCCGCCGAGGTCGATGACCGCACGCTGCCCGGCCACTGGGAGGGTGACCTCCTCATGGGCACACGTCCGTCGGCGATCGCCACGCTCGTTGAGCGCACCAGCCGATTCACCGCCCTGGTCGCCCTTCCCGATGGCATCAAGGCCCACGAGGTCCGGCCCTACCTCACCCGCCAGCTGCTGCACATCCCTGAACCGCTTCGGCGGAGTCTGACCTGGGATCGCGGCCGTGAGATGGCCGAGCACCAAGCGCTCGCCGCTGACACCGGGGTCCGGATCTACTTCTGCCATAAGCGCAGTCCCTGGGAGCGCGGAACCAACGAGAACACGAACGGGCTCCTTCGGCAGTACATGCCCAAGAACGCCGACCTGCGCAAGTTCGACCAACCCGACCTTGATTGGATCGCCGCGGAACTCAACGACCGTCCACGGCGCATCCTGGGCTATCGGTCACCATCTGAGGTCTATTCTGGCCTTCTGACCAGCGGTGATGCGCTGACCCTTTGAGACCGTCA
>NZ_JBITHA010000055.1:0-1241 GCF_044457485.1 Nonomuraea sp. NPDC050540 | reverse complement strand
TTGAGGCAGCGGATGATCTCCTTCTTGGAGAGTCCCTCTTTGGTGCGTCGTTCCATGTAGGCGCGGGTGCGGGGGTCCCAGCGCAGGCGGACCAGAGTGATGCGGTAGAGGGCGCAGTTGGCTTGCCGGTCACCGCCTCGGTTGAGGCGGTGGCGGTGGGTCTTGCCGCTGGAGGCGGGGATGGGGGCGGCGCCGCAGAGCATGGCGAAGGCGGCCTCGCCGGCGAGCCGGTCGTGGTTTTCTCCGGCGGTGACCAGGAGTTGGCCGGCGGTGTCGGGGCCGACGCCGTGGGTCGCGATGAGGTCGGGGTTGATACTGGTGACGAGTGGTTCCAGGAGCTCGTCCAGGTCGGCGATCTCGATGGTGAGCTGCTGGTGGCGGCGGGCGAGGGACCGAAGGGCGATCTGCGCGGCGGTGGCTGGGCGGGCGGCGTCGGTGCGGTCCGGACGCAGGGCCGCGCAGGTGGTGATGAGCTTGGCCAGGGGCAGGCCGCGCAGTCGTTCGCGCAGCTCGGCCGGGGCGGTGACGATCAGTGCCTTGATCTGGCGCTGGGTATCGGCTCGCTGGTCGACCGCGCTGCGGCGGGCGACACGCAAGTTCCGCAGGGCCTCGATCCGTCCGTCCCGTTGCTTGGGCAGGCCGGTCCGCTCGCCCGCCAGGGCCGCCTTGGCCGCTTGGATGGCGTCGATCGGGTCGGACTTGCCCTGGAACCGGCGGGTCTTGCGATCAGGCCGGTCCACCTCGACCACCTGGACCTGCCGCTCGCGCAGCAGCCGGGCGAGCCCGGCCCCGTAGACCCCGGTCCCCTCCACCCCGACCATTGCCAGGCGCCCGAACGAGCACATCCATGTCAGCAGGGCCTCATACCCTGCCGATGTGGCCGGGAACTGCTCGGTGCCCAGCACCCGCCCGATGAGATCAATCACGGCGGCGGTGTGGGTGTCCTGGTGCGTGTCGACGCCACCGGCAACGTCGAAGTCCGGCTCGTCATGCGATGTAATGGAGGGCATCGTCGTCCTGTGCTCTTGACCATGGGCAGGGCGGCACGCACCAGCCGGGCAACGCGGACAAGACAGAGAAGGGGCCTCTGGCCAGGCTCCTATAAGGTCACAACGCCACGTCCAGTGAGTGCGCACGAGCACCTCCCGGCCGAAGCCGACAGATCCCGTTGAAGACCCGAAGTCAGTCAGTCGGTGGGTCAGACCTCGGCGGGAGGTGCTCACCTACATCATCTCTGTCAG
>NZ_JBITHA010000054.1:0-1262 GCF_044457485.1 Nonomuraea sp. NPDC050540 | reverse complement strand
CTAGTGCTGTGACCGGAAATGATCGCCGGGTTGGCGGGTAGGTCGCTCCTGCCGGTTGGATGGACTGATCACGTTCAATCGGTGCTCGGGAGGCCAGGTGACGCAACCGGTCAGGGTTCGCAGGCTCACGGATCCAGAAGGGCAGAAGCTGCAGCGGATCGTGCGGCGCGGCACGATGAGCACGGTGCGCTATCGGCGGGCGATGATCCTGCTGGCCTCGGCCGGTGGCAACACGGTGCCGGTGATCGCTCGGCTGGTGCAGGCCGATGAGGACACCGTGCGCGCTGTGATTCATCGCTTCAACGAGATTGGGCTGGCCTGCCTGGACCCTCGGTGGGCGGGAGGCCGTCCCCGCCTGCTGAGTCCTGAGGACGAAGACTTCGTCGCGCAGACGGCCACGACCCGCCCGGTCAAGCTCGGCCAGCCCTTCACCCGCTGGTCCATCCGCAAACTCCTCGTATACCTCCACCGGCTGCCCGGCCGTGCCTTCACCCTCGGCCGGGAGGCGTTACGCACGCTGTTGTCCCGCCGCGGGATCACTTTCCAGCGCACCAAGACCTGGAAGGAGTCCCCGGATCCGGACTTCGAGGCCAAGCTGGATCGCATCGAGTACGCCCTCACCCAGCGGCCCGAGCGCACCTTCGCCTTCGACGAGTTCGGACCGCTCGGCATCCGCCCCACCGCCGGATCGGGCTGGGCACCACAAGGCGAGCCGGACCGGCTACCGGCCACCTACCACCGCACCCACGGCGTCACCTACTTCCACGGCTGCTACTCCGTGGGCGATGACCTGCTGTGGGGCATCAACCACAGGCGCAAAGGCATCGACCACACCTGGGCCGCCCTACGCTCGATCCGCGCCGCCCGCCCAGACGGCGCCCCGATCTACGTCATCCTGGACAACCTCTCAGCGCACAAGAACTGGCGCATCCGCACCTGGGCCAGCAAGAACAAGGTCAAGCTGCTGTTCACGCCGACCTACGCCTCCTGGGCCAACCCGATCGAGGCCCACTTCGGCCCCCTACGCCAATTCACCCTGGCCAACTCCGACCACCCCAGCCACACCGTCCAAACCCGCGCCCTGCACGCCTACCTACGCTGGCGCAACATCCACGCCCGCCACCCCGACGTACTGGCCGCCCAACGCCGCGAACGCGCCCGCATCCGCAGCGAGAAAGGCCTCCGCTGGGGAGGCCGGCCCCTCGCATGGGCAGCCTGAAACCGTCCCTCAACCCGGCGATCATTTCCGGTCACAGCACTAG
>NZ_JBITHA010000053.1:0-1533 GCF_044457485.1 Nonomuraea sp. NPDC050540 | reverse complement strand
GTGCAGGTCGGAACTTACCCGACAAGGAATTTCGCTACCTTAGGATGGTTATAGTTACCACCGCCGTTTACCGGCGCTTAAGTTCTCACCTTCGCACAGTTACCTGCGCTAAGCGGTCCCCTTAACGTTCCGGCACCGGGCAGGCGTCAGTCCGTATACATCGTCTTACGACTTCGCACGGACCTGTGTTTTTAGTAAACAGTCGCTTCCCCCTGGCCACTGCGACCCCCACCAGCTCCCAGAGCTAGTCTGATCACCAGCAGAGGTCCCCCTTCTCCCGAAGTTACGGGGGCAATTTGCCGAGTTCCTTAACCACAGTTCACCCGATCGCCTTGGTATTCTCTACCTGACCACCTGAGTCGGTTTAGGGTACGGGCCGCCACAACACTCACTAGAGGCTTTTCTCGGCAGCATAGGATCATCCACTTCGCCACAATCGGCTCGGCATCACATCTCACCCTGCATGTGTCGCGGATTTACCTACGACACGGGCTACATGCTTACCCCAGGACAACCATCGCCTGGGCTGGACTACCTTCCTGCGTCACCCCATCGCTTACCTACTACTCAATCGGTTCGAGCGTTCGGCCAAAGACAAGACCCGAAGGCCTGACGTCCCCGGCTTAAGGACTCTTAGCATCAAAAGGTTCAGTATGGGCGCATTGAAGCGGGTACGGGAATATCAACCCGTTGTCCATCGACTACGCCTGTCGGCCTCGCCTTAGGTCCCGACTTACCCTGGGCGGATTAGCCTGGCCCAGGAACCCTTGGTCATCCGGCGGCAGGGTTTCTCACCCTGCATTCGCTACTCATGCCTGCATTCTCACTCGCACAGCCTCCACAACTAGATCACTCTGCTGCTTCGCCGGCTGCACGACGCTCCCCTACCCATCAACCCCGCATGGGGGTCAATGCCACGACTTCGGCGGTGTACTTGAGCCCCGCTACATTGTCGGCGCGGAATCACTTGACCAGTGAGCTATTACGCACTCTTTCAAGGGTGGCTGCTTCTAAGCCAACCTCCTGGTTGTCTCTGCGACTCCACATCCTTTCCCACTTAGCACACGCTTAGGGGCCTTAGTCGGTGATCTGGGCTGTTTCCCTCTCGACTACGAAGCTTATCCCCCGCAGTCTCACTGCCACGCTCTCACTTACCGGCATTCGGAGTTTGGCTGACGTCAGTAACCTTGTCGGGCCCATCGGCCATCCAGTGCTCTACCTCCGGCAAGAAACACGCGACGCTGCACCTAAATGCATTTCGGGGAGAACCAGCTATCACGGAGTTTGATTGGCCTTTCACCCCTACACACAGGTCATCCCCCAGGTTTTCAACCCTGGTGGGTTCGGTCCTCCACCCAGTCTTACCTGAGCTTCAACCTGCCCATGCGTAGATCACTCCGCTTCGGGTCTACAGCATGCGACTCAAACGCCCTCTTCAGACTCGCTTTCGCTACGGCTCCCCCACACGGGTTAACCTCGCCACACACCATAACTCGCAGGCTCATTCTTCAAAAGGCACGCAGTCACATCACA
>NZ_JBITHA010000052.1:0-1877 GCF_044457485.1 Nonomuraea sp. NPDC050540 | reverse complement strand
ACGCGTCCGTTTCTTGAGAACTCAACAGTGTGTTAAAAGCCAGTGCATGAAGTATTTCATGCAACACCTCGTCTGGAATATGATGAGTTTTTGCTAGTTTCAAACATCTTATGGAGAGTTTGATCCTGGCTCAGGACGAACGCTGGCGGCGTGCTTAACACATGCAAGTCGAGCGGAAAGGCCCTTCGGGGTACTCGAGCGGCGAACGGGTGAGTAACACGTGAGCAACCTGCCCCTGACTCTGGGATAAGCCCGGGAAACTGGGTCTAATACCGGATACGACCGCCCCCGGCATCGGGTGGTGGTGGAAAGTTTTTCGGTTGGGGATGGGCTCGCGGCCTATCAGCTTGTTGGTGGGGTAGTGGCCTACCAAGGCGACGACGGGTAGCCGGCCTGAGAGGGCGACCGGCCACACTGGGACTGAGACACGGCCCAGACTCCTACGGGAGGCAGCAGTGGGGAATATTGCGCAATGGGCGAAAGCCTGACGCAGCGACGCCGCGTGGGGGATGACGGCCTTCGGGTTGTAAACCTCTTTCAGCAGGGACGAAGTTGACGTGTACCTGCAGAAGAAGCGCCGGCTAACTACGTGCCAGCAGCCGCGGTAATACGTAGGGCGCAAGCGTTGTCCGGAATTATTGGGCGTAAAGAGCTCGTAGGTGGCTGGTCGCGTCTGCCGTGAAAGCCCGCAGCTTAACTGCGGGTCTGCGGTGGATACGGGCCGGCTAGAGGTAGGTAGGGGCAAGTGGAATTCCTGGTGTAGCGGTGAAATGCGCAGATATCAGGAGGAACACCGGTGGCGAAGGCGGCTTGCTGGGCCTTACCTGACGCTGAGGAGCGAAAGCGTGGGGAGCGAACAGGATTAGATACCCTGGTAGTCCACGCTGTAAACGTTGGGCGCTAGGTGTGGGGATCTTCCACGATCTCCGTGCCGGAGCTAACGCATTAAGCGCCCCGCCTGGGGAGTACGGCCGCAAGGCTAAAACTCAAAGGAATTGACGGGGGCCCGCACAAGCGGCGGAGCATGTTGCTTAATTCGACGCAACGCGAAGAACCTTACCAAGGCTTGACATCGCCCGGAAAGCTGCAGAGATGTGGCCCTCTTCGGATCGGGTGACAGGTGGTGCATGGCTGTCGTCAGCTCGTGTCGTGAGATGTTGGGTTAAGTCCCGCAACGAGCGCAACCCTTGCTCCATGTTGCCAGCACGCCTCTTCGGAGGTGGTGGGGACTCATGGGGGACTGCCGGGGTCAACTCGGAGGAAGGTGGGGATGACGTCAAGTCATCATGCCCCTTATGTCTTGGGCTGCAAACATGCTACAATGGCCGGTACAGAGGGCTGCTAAACCGCAAGGTGGAGCGAATCCCTAAAAGCCGGTCTCAGTTCGGATTGGGGTCTGCAACTCGACCCCATGAAGTCGGAGTCGCTAGTAATCGCAGATCAGCAACGCTGCGGTGAATACGTTCCCGGGCCTTGTACACACCGCCCGTCACGTCACGAAAGTCGGCAACACCCGAAGCCCGTGGCCCAACCACCTCGTGTGGGGGGAGCGGTCGAAGGTGGGGCTGGCGATTGGGACGAAGTCGTAACAAGGTAGCCGTACCGGAAGGTGCGGCTGGATCACCTCCTTTCTAAGGAGCATCTTCCATCGCTTCACCACCGCACGTGTGGTGGCGTGGACAGCTCACTAGTGGAGCACTGGCTACTCGGATCAGCGTGACCGCTGCCCGGCAAGTACCGCCCTCCCCTGCGGAGGGAGTGGGAACGACGGAGCCAGGGGTTGCGAGGGTTCGGACACACTGTTGGGTCCTGAGGAAACGGACCGAGGATCTTGGTAGGCCACCCGCTGCGGGTTCGCATGGTGGCCTGATCCTTGT
>NZ_JBITHA010000051.1:0-2092 GCF_044457485.1 Nonomuraea sp. NPDC050540 | reverse complement strand
GCGAAGGTTCGGGTCCGCCGGTGTAGATGGTCCTGCCATGCCGTCTACCCCGAGCCCCGTCGTGCCGTCTACTCCACGAGGGGTGGGCTGTCGGCGACGCTCACCTTCACCTGCGCGCTCGACGACACCACGCTCCCGACCGGAGCATCGGCCAGCTTCGCGTCTACGACCACCCCTCGGCGGCCGAGATAGTCGTAGGTCTTTCGGTCGAAGATGTGCTCCTCCCTGACCCCGTTGGGCGAGACCATCGCCGCAGCTATGCCCTCGCGTCCCGCGGCGTCCTGCGACTCCTTCACCGTCACCACCCCGGGAATCGTGGCCGCCGCGCGGAAGAGCGCCGCCCGCTGCGCGGCGGGCAGATAGGACTCCGTGAGCAGTCCGCCGACCCGGTTCCACGCCTCGTAGTCCTGCAACCCGTCGTTGGGCACCTGCGTGTAGAGGTGCCTGCGCATGGCCTCGGTGTCGGTCGGCAGCCTGCTGACGTAGGCGTAGTCGTTGCGCAGGAACTCGGCGCGGTGGTCGAAGTCGGCCGCCCGCTGCGGACGGCCGGGCTTGCCCGCCCGCGCCTGCTCCGCCTGTGCCTGCAGTGGGAGTGCGCGCCCCGGATACGGCAGAGGCGTCAGGAGCTCCTCCTGCAGGACGCCGTTGACCGAGCTGCCCTCGACCGGCAGCCAGATCTTGCGCTTGTAACGTGACAGCCAGATCTGCCCGTCCGACTCGGTCGAGTCCATGCTCTGCGACTCGTAGACGAGGAACTGGCCCGGTCTGGGATGCAGCTCCGGACGGCTGCCGGCGTGCGCGGCCGCTCGCGACAGCACCTCCACGGCCGCGACCGTGCGGATCATCGGCGGGGGCGGCACCGGAGCGGGACGGCTCTGGACAAGGAACACCGCCACCCCTGCCACGGCCGCCAGACCCCCTGCCAGGGCGGCGCGCAGTCCGATGCGGCGAAAGTCGGGGCGGGCCGGGGCCGACATGCCGGCCATCAGACGCTCCGCCTCGCCGCGCAGGTCCTCCTGCGGCGGCACCTCGGAGCGGAAGTTGTTGAGCTGAGCCAGCTCATCCATGGCGAACCTCTTCGACGTCGAGAGCTGTGGGATCGGTCCCGCCCAGTTCCTCGCGGATCTTGGCGCGGGCCCGGCTGACGCGCGATCGGACCGTTCCGACGCGGATGCCGAGCGCCTCGGCAGCCTCGGTGTAACTGAGGCGGCCCCAGGTCACCAGGAGCAGCACGTCGCGGTGCCCGGCGGGCAAGGCGGCCAGCGCGGCGGCCAGTCTCCGCTGTACGGCCTGGGCGCTCAGACGCTCGTCGCTGCGCGCGGTGAAGGGTTCGGTGACCGGGTCCACACCGGTACGGGCCAGCAGGTTCAGCTGCCTGGCCTCGGTGCGTTGGTGGCGGCCGATGAGATTGGTGGCGATGCCGTACAGCCAGGGCAGGGCGTCGTGCCTGGCCAGGTCGTAGCGGCCGCGCTGGCGGAAGGCGGCCAGAAAGGTCTCCGCCACCACATCCTCGGCGATGTCGAGTCCGAGGCGGCGGATGACGAACCTCTTGATTTCGGGCGCGTGTCTGCGGAAGATCTCCGCGAACACCTCGGGCTCCTGCCGGGACCGCGCGATGACGGCGGAATCGGCGGGGCTCGTTTCTGACATGCTCTGGCCTCTCGGCTCACAGATGGGACACCCATACTTGCCCGCCCGCGGCCGACCGGTTCCCACGGTTTATCCCGGTCTCCGGAGGACGCGCCGACGCCGGCAATGGACCGGCGCTGGCTGGCCCGCGTCACCTACGCACGCACCGGCCGCCGCGCCCCCGAACCGGACGGCGGACGGCTACGCCCACGCCGCCACGGCACGGCCAGGCGCTCACGCGCGGCCCGCAGCCCGGCGACACCGCGGAGGACCCGGCCGTGATCGCCGCCGAACGCGCCCGGCTGGTCCAACTGCTCGCCGAGCGCGCCCGCGAGCAGGAGAACCCGTGACCCCCACCACCAGCCCGGCCGCCGTGCGGTGCCCGGTGTGCGACACGCCGCTGCAGCCTGCCGCCACCGGCCGCCCGGCCCGCTTCTGCACCATGCGCTGCCGCCAGGCCGCC
>NZ_JBITHA010000050.1:0-2173 GCF_044457485.1 Nonomuraea sp. NPDC050540 | reverse complement strand
AATGACAGAGTGCCGATGATGACAGCGATTTGTCGCTTCATGAGCTCCCTTTCGATGTGGAGGTTCGCTTTCAAGGAAAGAGGTATCAGGGTGTAAGAATTTCAGTAAGGGCGATGCGAAGATGGGATGGAATGCTTGCAAATCCGGCAAAGTCTGTCACTCTTGGCAAGCAGCCTTTCACCAACCGTGATCGATTCAGGGCTTCAATCGTGGTTCCACAACTGGGCGCTTCTCTTAAATCGGTCGTGGCGAATTGACCTACCACCGAGCGCCACCGAATGTGCGCTGTTTGGCCGTGACGCAGGTGTGACGTGGCCGATATCCGCGAGCCTGGCCCCGCCCTTCGCGGGGTCCAGCAGTGCACCGCCGAGCAGGTCGTACACCGGCGTCCGCGTCGCCGAACTGGTAAAGACGATCATCCGTAGCGGCGCCCGGGCCACCGTCCGTCCTGGAGGGCGCGGTCCGTACCACTCGCGCGGTTCGAGAGGCGTTCGCCGCCCGTCTGGTTTGGGATGGGGGTTTGTCGGGCCGCAGGCGCGCAAGGACGGCCACCAGCTGGCCGCCGCCATCGAACTGATCACCACCTTCCACGCGATCGCCACCCGCCACCTCGCCGCCACCTACCAGCAGGCCGGCGGCGCCGACGACGGCGGCGGCGGCGGCCTGGACATCGACCTCGACGGCGCGGCCACCGCCACCGCCACCGACCCGGACCTGACCCAGCTGTGGGACACCGCCCAGCCCGGCGCGCGCCGCGACCTGCTCGCCTCGCTCGCCCAGCTGCTCGCGCTCACCCGCCGCCGCCACGGCCTGGACGCTGACGACGTCGCCACCATGATCGGCAAGCAGGGCGGGCCCGGCCGGCTGTGGATGCTCGCCGAACGCCAGCTCGACACCGCCACCGCGGCGGGCCGCGACGCCGCAACCGAGCCGATGCTCCCCGACGCGCCCCACCTGCCTGCCCTGGCCACCTCACCCGTCTCCGTGACCGCCGAACAGCTGGTCACCACTCCCGACCTCGACGGCCACCAGCTGCGGCTGGGCGCCGCGGTGCTGCTGCACGTGGCCACGATCATCGACACCAACGCCACCGGCCGCTGGCAGGACCTGCTGCAGACGCAGAACTGACCCGCCGCTCCCCGTCACATCCCTGCTTCGACAAGCCAAAGGAGCACCGATGCAGATCCGCCTGGTCGACCTGCCCGACGACGTCGAGCGCGTCGTCACCCTGATCGGCAGCGTGATGACGATCGTGGAAGATTCCGGACCCAGGCCGCGGCGCGGGCCCAGCCTGCAGGTCCAGCGCTACCTCACCATCCGGCTGCCCGAACCGGCCGCCGCGCCCGCCCGCGCTCGCCGTACCGTCCGGCGCACCGACCCCGGCCCGGCCGGACCGGACCCGGTCGACCTCAGCGCCTGGACCTGAGCCCGTTGACCTGAGCGGCGGCTGAGCGCAGGATCGTCTCACCCGTCGCGAGGAATCACGCCCGAGCCTCTGCCCGAAAGCTGTTTCGGGCAGAGGCTCTGTGCGTCACGAGCAGGGTGCGCGCCCGGGGTGAGAGTGTTGGTCGGCGGCGGGTCGCTTTGGCCGGCTCCGGCGATTGCGTGGTCGGGGCGGCTTGTCGCCGGGAGGGGGCCGTCTGCGCTGGGCCGCCGCGGCCCTCTCCCGCTGTTCAGGCGGCGGTGACCGCATGGACGGCGTCGGCGACGGTGGCGTAGACGTGCAGGTGTGGCAGGGCGCCGGCGATGGTCATCAGGCGCAGCGGGCGGCGCCAGGTACAGGTGGCTTCCGTGCTGCTCGGCGTTTTGGTGGGCGTGCAGGATGACGTTGAGGCCGGTGTTGTCCAGGAACGGCATCGTGCTGAGGTCGATGACGAGGCAGGCGCCGTCGTGCATGGTCTGGGCGAGGACCTGGTCCAGGATGACGGCGTTGGTGCCGTCGACTTCGCCGACCACGTGGATCACAGCACTGTTGCGGCGATGTTCGCAGGTGATGGCCAGTGGCGTGGGCATGGAGGCCCCCTTGCTGAGCGCGGGCAACGTGCCTCGTCTCCCGGGAGACTCCGATCATGGCGCGGCGCGGGAACAGGCGAGGATCGCCTCTCCACGGTAGCCCGCAGCCGGGCCGCCCGACCAGATGGAGGATGCGCCTGGCCGGGACGGGCAAGAGCGC
>NZ_JBITHA010000049.1:0-2977 GCF_044457485.1 Nonomuraea sp. NPDC050540 | reverse complement strand
TTGAACGCCTTCCAGATCGCCTTCGAGGGCCGCCTCACCCCCGCCAACTTCTGACCCCTTCAACAACCAAGATCAGCCGTTAAGTTGACACTCCCATTCTCGGGCCGGTTACCTGCAAGCGCTGCTTGCGCTTGCGTGAGGAGGTCCCGCCCGGTGTCGAGCAGCTGGAGCTGTTCCATGCCGAGCCCGCCCTGGCCGTCGACGGGCCCGCCGCGTTGGCCGGGGACGGCCCCGCGGCGCGGACTTAGCGCGCCGCACGGGAGTTGCCCGCGCTGGCGGAGGAGCTCATGCGGCTGGCGGTGGTGGCCGACCGGCAGGCCGGGGCGAGCTGGGTACGGGCAACATCACCGTTGGATGCCCTCGGCTGACCACGCGGGAGCCGGGCGGAAAAGGGGCCCCTCAGCACACGACCGCACCGAAGCGGCCGGCCCCTCATCTCCCGGCTCCCCCGATCCCGCCTTCACGGAGGATGGGGCGGCGGGCAGCCCTAGGAGATGTTGTCGTCGTTGCGGACCCACGCGTAGTTTCCGCCTTGGCCCCATTCGCCGACGGCCCTCAGCCTTAGGCCGCTGCCGCGCCCGCCCCAAGTGTTGCGGGTGTTGTCCTCCCAGATGTCGGTGTCGCATTCGCGCCATTCGCCGACGCGCCATGCGCTGCCGATCCCGCACTCCATCAGCTTGATGTAGCGCCATTTGGTGCGGTCCCAGGCGTAGACCCAGGCTCTGGCCGCCGCCCAGCCCTGGCTGTCCGTCTTGGTGATCCAGAGGCCGTCGCCCTCCTTCTTCCAGCAGGCGAGTGCGCCGTTGCCCGCGTGGCACTCGATGTCGGCGCTGGCGAGGTCGGGTCCGGTGGCATGCCTGACGCCGGTGAGGTATTCGACTTCCCCGCCGGACCAGGGTTCACCCTCGGGGCCGGGATCGCCCGGCGGCGGGGTCTCCCTGTCCAGGGCTTTGGCCGCCGCACCGCCAAGCCCGCTGCGGGTGTCAAGCACTGGTGTCGGGATGAGTGCGGTGAACCGGTTGTCACTTGCCGCTGCCTGGGCTGGATGCTGGTTCAGTGTGGTGATGAGTCCTAGCAGCGTGATGAGCGCTGTCGCGACGACGATGAGCCGTCGAGTGTGTCGCGGACGATGGCGTAACAAAGGCGTTCCTCTCTACGTGACGCAATCGGCGAGCGCCGGAGTGGGGCCGCCAGATGACAGACTGACCAGGCCCTCAGGAGGGAACTGGCTGAAGGCGCCTTCGTGGCCGGATGACTCGTTGGTGAGCATGATCGAGTCGACCCAAAGCCATGGGATACGCGAGCCCCTGCGGCGTTTCGTCCCCTGTTGACGCCCCGACTGCGATCTTGGCACCGGGAACGCGGTGTGAGAACCTCAGGAAGCGTTTGGCGTTGTTTGAAACGATGTTTCGGCTGGTGGATGAGGGCAAGGTCCGAGTGTCAGATCCGGAGCAGGTCCAGACCGTTGAGGAATTCATCGCCGCGTTGCAGCGGTTAAGAGTGGATTCGGGATTGACCTATCGCCAATTGGAACGCCGGGCCCATCTTCATGGGGAGGTCCTGCCGTACAGCACGGCCTTTCATGCTCTCAATCGGGATCGACTGCCACGTCCAGAGCTGCTGCAGACCATCGTTCGCGCATGTGGCGGCGATGCCCAGCAAACTGCTCGTTGGCAAGCGGCATGGCAGCGCGTGCACACCGTTTCGGTGGAAGGCGGCAACTCGCCGCCCGGGCCATCGTCTGAGCCGCATGAGCTCCCGGCAGTTACCTCGAGATCCTCTTCCTTCAGCCGAATCCCTCGCTGGCTGCGGCTGGGCGGCCTGATCACCGCCCTAGCCGTAGTCGCAGTGGCGGACAGCTCACCGTCACCGACGCTTGCCCAGTTGGTCCCCACCACTGCGCTCTATCATCCGTGCACGACCGTCGTGAGCCTGGGTGCCTACGGATCGTGTGTGCAATGGATTCAGGAGCGGCTGCAGAGCCGGTCTATGGAGCTGCCGGTCGACGCCGGGTTCGGACCGTACACCAGGATGCGGCTGACCGCCTTCCAAGTAGCAGCTCGGCTTCCGCCTACTGGCATAGGTGACAAGCAAACCACCCAGGCGCTCCTCGCAGACGGGCCCCCGCAGCTCACGTGGACCCGACCCCAGGTCAAGGAACGCCTTCGGCAAGTCTTCCCTCCGGCCGCAGCAGACCGCGCGCAGAAACTCGTATGGTGCATGTCCGCCGGCGACCCTCTGTGGATCACCGGCCCCGACGTCAACGGAGTTCGCCGCTGGGGCCTGTTTCAGTACACCGACCTTCAGCTGTTCTCGCTTCGAGCTACCCCATCCGATGCCCTGACACCCGAGTGGAACATCGAAGAGGCCTACCGTCTTTGGAAGCGTTCCGGTTCCTTCGCCCACTGGCAGTGCCCAGGATCGGACGTCCTGGGCAGTCCCGCCCAGATATTCAGATGATCCGTTGCCGGGGAGGGGCACACACCCGCTGGTCGCCGTAGGCGCGGTACAGGTCTGCTTGGAGGTCCTGGTTGGTTTCGACGACGACCTGGCGGGCGAGGCGACCCGGGTCACCAACCGCATCCGTGGCCTGCTGGTCACCATCCACCCCGCACTGGAGCGTGCACTGGGCCCGCGCCTGCATCACCCGGCCACCCTCGAACTCCTGATCCGCCTCGGCGGCCCCGACGGCCTGCGTTCAGCCGGCCGCGACGAGCTGCCGGCCATCGCCCAGCCGCTGGCCCCACGCATGGCAGCCCGGCTGGTCGCCGACGTCCTTGCCGCCTTGGACGCGCAAACCGTCGTGGTGCCCGGAACCGCAGCGGCCGCCGCGGTCCTGCCGCTGCTGGCCCGCTCGGCTCACGAGCACGCCGTCCGCGCGCGCGAAGGTTCGGGTCCGCCGGTGTAGATGGTCCTGCCATGCCGTCTACCCCGAGCCCCGTCGTGCCGTCTACTCCACGAGGGGTGGGCTGTCGGC
>NZ_JBITHA010000048.1:0-3272 GCF_044457485.1 Nonomuraea sp. NPDC050540 | reverse complement strand
ACGCCGGAAAAACTCATGCCAATCACCCCGTCCAAAGGCCGCCGTTTGATTAAGAGTGTTAATTCAGGATTAAGCGACTATTAGAAAGAGACTGTTTTCCCTGGTGTCAACACTCCCTTGACTTTGATCGATTACCAGGCACGCTTGATCGGCGGAGACACTCCATGATGCCTGCACCATGCCTTGACAAGCATTGTTGGTCAGGATAGCTTGCGCAAGGGTTCGTTAGCAACATAGCATACCCGCTGAGAAGCCCCAGTTAATTCGTGCGTCGGTCCGAATCCTTCAGGGGGAATTGCCATGGCGGAGGCTTATTCCGCGTTCCGGATCACTGCCGCGGAAGAACGTTCAGACCTGGGAAATACTCTGCGCCTGCACGCGCGTGCCGACTCGCTTCGCCCGGCGGTCGTCCATGCGGATGAGACCCTTTCCTACGGCGAGCTCGAACGCCGCACCGCGGCCCTGGCATGGCGGCTGCGTGAACACCAGGCGGGTCCCGAGCGGGTCGTCGCCGTCCATGCGAAAGACCGGTTGTCCGGCTTGATCGCGATGGTGTCCGTGCTCCGCGCCGGCGCCGTGTACCTGGCCCTGGAGCCGGGTGCGCCCGCCGCACGGCAGAAGCTGGTGCTGGAGGACAGCGGCGCGGTCCTCGTGCTGGGCGATGACGAGAGTTTCGATGAGCCGCCCACGATGCGGATCACCGGTGCGGGCGACGACCACGGCGCCCTGCTCACGCCCGATGCCGCGCACACCGCCTACCTGGTCTACACCTCGGGTACGACCGGCAGGCCCAAACCGGTCGCCGTGCCGTACGGCGCGCTGCACGAGCACCTTTCCGGGTTACGCACGGCTTTCGGCCTGGGCCCCGGCGACCGGGTGCTGCATTTCGCGCCGCCCCACGTCGACGTCGCGATCGAACAGGCGCTGGCTCCGCTGAGCGCGGGCGCGACGCTCGTGCTCACGCCCGGGACGTCCCTCCCTTCCATCCCCGACCTGGTCGGCCTGCTGCATCGTGAGCAGGTCACGGTCGCGAACCTGCCCGCCGGATACCTGAGCGAGCTGGCGGGCACGTTACCCCGGCACCCGCTTCCCGCCGGGCACAGCCTCCGGCTGATGATCTCCGGCAGCGACCGCATGCCGTCCACGGCCGCCCGCGCCTGGCTGCGGCACGCCCCCGGCGTGCGGCTCGTCAACGCCTACGGCCCCACGGAATCCGTGATCACCGCCGCCACCCACGAGGTGACCCAGGCGCACGGCGACATCCCGATCGGCGCCGCCTGCGGCGACCGTGTGCTCCACGTCCTGGACTCCTCGCTCTCCCCGTGCCCCGCGGGCGAGCAGGGCGAGCTCTACATCAGCGGCCCGCTGGCCCACGGCTACCTCGGCAGACCGGTCCCGACGGCACGGCAGTTCGTCCCCGACCCGTACGGCGCCCCCGGCGCCCGCCTGTACCGCACCGGCGACCTGGCCAGGCGCAGGGAGGACGGGCTCCTGGAGTTCGTCGGCAGGATCGACGACCAGCTCAAGATCCGGGGGTTCCGCGTCGAGCCCGCGGAGACGCGGAGAGTCCTGGAAGCCCACCCGGACGTACGGCAGTGCGCCGTGCTGGGCCGGCGGAACGGCGCGGGGGACACCCGCCTGATCGGCTACGTGGTGAGCGAGACCGGCACCGGCGAGCTCATGAGATTCCTGACCGAGCGGCTGCCCCGGCCACTCGTGCCGGCGCACCTGATCCGGATGGACCGGCTGCCGCTGACCGCCGGTGGCACGCTCGACCGCGACGCGCTGCCCGCGGCGGAGCAGAACCCGAGCCGGACGGAGCCACCGCGCACCGCGACGGAAGAACTGCTGGCCGGGCTGTGGCTGGAGACTCTCGGGCGCGATCACATCGGTCGGCATGACAACTTCTTCGCCCTGGGTGGCGACTCGCTCACCGCGCTCCGGATCACCGCGCGCCTGCTGCGGTACTTCGGAAGAGACCTGACGCCGCAGGCCGTGTTCGAGACACCCGTCCTCGCCGACCTGGCGGCCAGGCTCGATGCCGGGCAGAGCGCGAAGCCCGCGGGGGCCGCGCCACGCAACGGCGGGGACGAAGGCCCCCTGTCGCTGGGCCAGCAGGCGCTGTGGCTGTCGGAGCAGTGGAACCCGGAGGCGCCGATCTACAACCTGCCGTGGCTGTTCAGGCTGAGCGGGCCCGTCGACGCCGCGCTGCTGGAACGGGCGCTGAACAGGCTGATCGAACGGCACGAGGCGCTGCGTACCGTGTTTCCCTCCAGGCTCGGCGAGCCCAGGCAGGTGGTGCTGCCCTCGGTTTCGGTCCCGGTCGAGAAAGGCGAGGGCCTCGAGGAGGCCGACGTCCGCGAGCCGTTCGACCTGGACCACGGTCCCCTGATCAGGGCGCGGCTGCTGCGCGCGGTGGACGGGGGACCGGCGCTGCTGGTGGTCGTGCATCACCTCGTCTGGGACGAGTGGTCGCTCGGCCTGTTCGAGACCGAGCTGGGCGAGCTCTACCAGGCGTTGTCGGAGGACCGTGAGCCCCGGCTGCCCGCTCTGACCGCCCGGCCCATCGACTACGCGGCCGACCGGCGGGAGGCCGACCACGAGCAGGGGCTGGCCTACTGGCGCGACCGGCTGGCGGATCTGCCCGCGACCGCCGGTGAGGATCGGAGCCCTGCCGGGGCGGTGGTGCGCTTCGCGTTGCCCCCGCAGCTGGTCGCACGCGTGCGGGCACTGGCCAGGGACGCCGGGGCGACGCCGTTCATGGTGCTGCTCGCCGCCTTCGCCCAGATGGTGCAGCGCCGCACGGGACAGGACGATCTGCTGGTCGCGACCCCGACCGCCGACCGGGACCAGGCCGAATGGGAGGGGCTGATCGGCTACTTCGTCAATCTGGTGCCGCTGCGGATCAAGGTGAGCACGGACTTCCGCGAGCTGCTGAGCCGGGTGCGCGAGGACGTTCTCACCGACCTCGCCCACCGGGACGTGCCCTTCCCGCTCATCGCGGAGCACGTGCCGCGTGCTTCCGGGGTTGCGCTGGCGTTCGAGATGCACCGCCACCGTCCGTGTCCCCTCAGGCTCGGCGAGGCGGAAGGAAGCAGGGAACTGCTGCCGACCGGCGCCGCCAAGTTCGACATGATCTGGCAGATCACCGACGACGGCGAGCGGTTGTTCGGCGTGGTGGAGTTCAGCACGGACCTCTACGACACGGCCGAGGTCGAGACGATGGTGGCCGACTGGGAGAGCGGGCTCACCGGCGCCGTCCAGCCGCTGGC
>NZ_JBITHA010000047.1:0-4706 GCF_044457485.1 Nonomuraea sp. NPDC050540 | reverse complement strand
CGCTGGAGCGCGTGCATGGCACGTCAGGGCTTCCGCTACCCAGATCCACTAACGGCCATAACAGATAGACAATGGTCAACGAACAAGATCGGCGCGCAAGAGATCCGTACAGCACGGGCAGACGTACGATGCAAGGAGAACACCGGACTCGTCGATGTCTGGGCAGAAGCTGAAAGCCGTATTCAAAGGCGTGCCATCCGCACCCACCCGACCGAGTTCCATGCATTCAAGGCTGTAAAGGCACGTCAGCTTGACGTAGCCCGCGACATCATTGCTCGCCGTGCGCCGTCCAATCAGAAGAGTCCGCCCAGCCAGACTGACTAATACTTCAGTCTCACGACAGGAGACACTCACCTCACACCGGACACCGTGGTCACGTTCGTGCCAAACTTCCCGGATGGCACCTCCAATCAAACGGGCCATTCAGCACGTAATGAGACGAGGTAGCGTCCTCTGAGATCGGCCTCTGAGACTGGTAAAAGTCCTTGATCGAGTGATCTTAGTTCGTGTTTCTATCTCGGCTTCTATTCACAGAGCGTGATCGTTTGGGGCATAGCGGCTTCAGGTCCCTCCAGCTTCGGATGCGAACCGAGTGACGGTCTTGTCATGGAAGCCCAGAGCCTGCGCGATGACGGGAGCGGGGGCTTGGAGCGCCAATTACCGAAGGGCGGCGGTGCGGGCGGCTTGGCCAGAGATGCCGAGGTCACGGACCAGGTCGGCAAGGCTGCGGTGATGGAGGGGCTGGCCGGCTCGGCGTCCGGGGAAGAGCCAGCGGTTCTCAGAAGTCCACGGCGCGGGGATTTCCGAGAACAGTCCTTCTCAGAAGTTCGGAACCTTCTCCGCGCAGCACCCACGAGGTCGTGAGGGCGCGGCCAACCCGCCCCGCCCGCAGGCCGTACCTGGGGTTGGTCGGTCGGCGCCGAGCCCCGGCACGCGATACAGGTACCACGGGCCCTCATCCGGCAGCGCGGCGTCGACCTGGACGCCGAGCACCGCCTCCCTGATCTCCGCCTCGCTGGCGCCGCCGACCTGCATCGCGTCGATGAGGGCGGCGGTGTACTCGTCGAGATCGATGCCGTAGCGGGTGAACGCGTTGTCGGGGCGCTCAGCCTCTTCGGGCGTGAGCCGCTGCAGGTCGCACCCCGGAAACTCCCGGGCTGTGCCGTCGGCGGCGGTGACGGTCCACATGCCGCTCTCCAGCGATCCGCCGGTGATCGTCCCGTGGAAGACGACGTCGCCGGGGTGGATCACCTTCACCTTCGTGCCGATCTGCTCGGCGTTGACCCGTGCCATCCCCTCTGCGCTGCTCATGAGCGTCCTCGTTTCGGGGGATTCCAGTGTGTCGTAGTCGCTGGCCGGGGGTGCCGGGGGAGGTCAGGCGGTGGGTTCCAGGGCGGCCACCTCGGCGGTCTGGGCGGCGTGGTCGTGCTCGCGCAGCATCCGCAGCACGGTCGCGGCGGAGGGGTGTCGGCCCTTCTTGGCGCCAGAGGTGATGACGAGCTGAGCGGCGATGTCGCGCAAGCTCTGGCCCTGGCCGCGCAGGTGCAGGGCCATGGACAGCATCGCCTCGTCGACGACGCTGGCCCCGCCGATGGCCTTGCCCCGGGCGCGGGCCGACTCGTGGCCTTCCAGGGTGCGGTCGCGGATGTATTCGCGCTCCATCCCCGACAGCGCGACCAGCACGGTGAACACCACCCCGGACGGGTCGTGGCTGTCCTGGAGTTCGCCGGTGAGGAACTGCAGGCCGATGCCGGCGGCCTTGAGCGAGTCGAGCTGGGGTGTCCAGCGACTGGCGCACGCGGAGGCGCGGGCGTAGCCGACCCGCGCGTGCGGCGGGTAACGGGTTCGCCACAGCCCGGGGCAAGACGGGATGGAAGCGTCATCGTGAAGAGGTGGCGATGTCTCCCCCTCCCGCCGACCCCGCCCGCGGCCCCCGTAGGCGGCTGGCCGGACGAGTGCTCCTGGTAGTAGCGATGGTGCTCGTGGTCGCCGGCGTGCTGTGGTTCTTCCTGGCCGACCCGCTGGGCCTGCCCGACAAGACGCTGGAGGTGCTGGATCAGCGGGCCAGTGTGATCGGCATGCTGGCCGCCCTGGTCTTCGGCACGATCGGGTGGTGGCTGCAGCGGCGCTCGGCGGCCACGAGCGAACCCGGGGCGCCTTCGGTCTCTACCAGCGGTGCGAACGCGCCCGCGGTCGGCACGATGTCGGACGGGCTGGTGATCGGCTCCCATCGCGGGCCGGTCAGCACGGGTGAGCGCGCTCCGGCCATCGGCGGCGACGTGCACACGTTGATCACCGGTGATGTGCAGGAGGCCCGGCGCCCGCCGCTGCCGCCACCGGCCTCGGTGGAGGGTCCGTCGGGGTTCCTGGGGCTGCCGCGCCGTCCGGCGTCGTGGTTCGTCGGACGCGAGGGGGCCTGGCAGGAGCTGGCGATCACGCTGGAATCAGGCACCGGCGCGGGGGTGATCAGCCAGGCTGTGGTCGGGCTGGGCGGGGTCGGCAAGAGCGAGCTGGCGTTGCAGTACGCCTTCGCCCGCCGCCTGGACTACGCGCTGGTGTGGTGGATCGACGCCGACAGCTCCGCCCAGCTCCAGGCCGGCTTGGCCGCCCTGGCGCGTGCGCTGGTGGCCGGGGCCGATTCGGTGGCGGGCGGGCAGGCCTCGATTGAGGAGGCCGCCGCCTGGGCGATCACCTGGCTGGCCAGCCATACCGGCTGGCTGCTGATCTTCGACAACGTCGAGGAGCCCGCCCACGTCGAGCCGTACCTGGCCCGGTTGACCAGCGGGCATGTGCTGATCACCACCCGGCGCGACGTCGGCTGGCAGCGCCTGGGCGTCACCCCGCTGCGGCTGCATGCCCTGCCCCGGCCCGCCTCGATCCGGCTGCTGGGTGATCTGATCGGCCCGCCGCACGCCGCCCACGCCGCCATCTTGGACGAACTGGCCGCCGAGCTGGGTGACCTGCCGCTGGCGCTGACGCAATCGGGCGCCTACATCGCCGGTACCCCGCGCTGCACCCCGGCCGGATACCTGCGCCTGCTGCGGCAGGTGCCCGAGCGCATGCTCGCCACCGCCCTGGCCGGCGGGAACGCCGAACGGGTGGTCGCCAAGGCGTGGGAGGTCAGCCGCGCCCGCGTCGCCGAGCAGAACCCGCTGGCCGAACGCCTGCTGCGACTGCTGGCCTGCTACGCCCCCGACCACCTGCCCGCCGACGTCCTGGCCGGCGCGGCCGACGATGAGCAGGCGGTCAACGAGGCACTGGCCCTGCTGGCCTCCTACAGCCTCATCACCCTGACCACCCACCCCGCCAACCCGATCACATCAGGCAGGGACCACGACGCCGACGATCAGGAGAGCGTGAGCATCCACCGGCTCACCCAAACGGTCATCTGGCACCAGCTCACCACCACCCAGCGCGACCAAACCCGCACCCACGCCGCCGAACTGCTGGACCTGGCCCTGCCCGCCAACCCCGAAGCCCGCGCCAACTGGCCCCGCTACCTCCAACTGCTTCCCCACGCCCGCACCGTCACCCCACCCGGCTCGCACACGATGAAGAAGGTCATCGACTTCGCCGGCGCCAGCGGCGACTACACCACCGCCCGAACCCTGCAACAGACCCGCTACACCGCCCAGGCCGAAACCCTCGGTCCCGAGCACCCCGACACGCTGAGCGAACGCGCCAACCTCGCCTACTGGACAGGCCAGGCAGGCGACGCGGCGACCGCCCGCGCCCTGTACGCCGACCTGCTGCCCATCCGCGAACGCATCTCCGGTCCCGAGCACCCCGACACGCTGAGCGCCCGCGCCAACCTCGCCCGCTGGACGGGGGAGGCAGGGGATGCGGCGGCCGCCCGCGCCCTGTTCGCCGACCTGCTGCCCATCCGCGAACGCGTCCTCGGTCCCGAGCACCCGCGCATGCTGAGCGCCCGCGCCAACCTTGCGCACTGGGCGGGCCAGGCAGGGGACGCAGCCGCCGCCCGCACCCTGTACGCCGACCTGCTCCCCATCCGCGAACGCGTCCTCGGTCCCGAGCACCCCGACACACTGACCGCCCACACCAACCTCGCCTACTGGACAGGCCAGACGGGCGACGCAGCCGCCGCCCGCACCATGTACACCGACTTGCTGCCCATCAGCGAACGCGTCCTCGGTCCCGAGCACCCCGACACACTGACCGCCCACACCAACCTCGCCTACTGGACAGGCCAGGCAGGCGACGCGGCGACCGCCCGCACCATGTACACCGACTTGCTGCCCATCAGCGAACGCGTCCTCGGTCCCGAGCACCCCGGCACACTGACCGCCCGCGCCAACCTCGCCCGCTTGACGGGCCAGACGGGGGACGCGGCGACCGCCCGCACCCTGTACACCAACCTGCTGCCCATCCGCGAACGCATCTCCGGACCCGAGCACCCCGACACGCTGAGCGCCCGCGCCAACCTCGCCTACTGGACGGGCCAGGCAGGCGACGCAGCCGCCGCCCGCACCATGTACACCGACCTGCTGCCCATCCGCGAACGCATCTCCGGACCCGACCATCCCGACACGATGGCCGTCCGCGCCAACCTCGCCTACTGGAGTGATCAGACCGACGCTGGAGGTCGTCAATAAACGATCTTGAGCTCAAGTGATCAGCGCATCGCATAATCGATCTTGTAGCGATGGGGGTCGCATGAGGGACTACGGGTTCTCGCCAGCTCAGCA
>NZ_JBITHA010000046.1:0-5083 GCF_044457485.1 Nonomuraea sp. NPDC050540 | reverse complement strand
TACCCGCTACGACAAACTCGCCGTCCGCTTCGAGGCCACCGTCACCATCGCCGCCATCAACCAATGGCTCCGCGACTTATGAAACACGCCTTAGCGCGCTCGCCTTCTCGCTAGTGCGCGCCATGAGGGGATCCGCAGGTGAAGTTCGCGGCGTCCTCGATGCTGCCCGAGCCCTTGTAGAGCGCGACGGCAGGATACGGGCACAGGGGCCGGCTGCGGCCGCTTGCCGGGTTGGTCGCGAGGATGGAGGCGGGCGCCGTGCCCCGGTTGATCCATTGTTCCATCGCCGTGAGCGCGTCGAACGTGTTCGGTCCTGGCCCGCCCGCGCAATGGCCCATCCCGGGTGCCATGAACAGGCGGAAGAAGCCGGCGGTCCGCGCCGCGCCCATCTCGGCGACGACCTTCCTGTGGTACGCGACCGGGGCCGTACCGCTCAAGGCGGGGTCGGACCAGCCGTGCACCATGAGCAGCTTGCCGCCTCGGGCCCTGTAGGCCGTGAGGTCGGGGTCGGTCGCGTCAAGCAGCGCGCGTATCCGTTCGACGGCCGGCCGATCTTTGGCGAGGTCGAACCTGGTGAGGTCATAGCTCGGATCGCTGAACAGGAAGTACCGCAGGAACTCGTTGGCGAACGTGTACGACAACGGTGCGGCCAGGCTGAAGGGGAAGACGAGCTTGCCGTCGGGTCCCATCTGCGGGGGCGCCGAGCCGGTGATGTAGGACCGCCACAGCTCCTCGTGTCCGGCGGGATGTCCCCGGAGCGGCCCGGGTCCACGATAGATGGTCCGTGCGGCGGCGGCCTGGGCCCGGGTCAGCTTGCCGGGGCCGACGAGCCGGCCGGGGTTGACGGCCGCCTTGCGCGGATCGGCGACCAGGCCGTCGGTCAGCCCGTCCCGGGCGTCGCCCCGCTTCAGCGATTCCGCCGAGAGGATCGGCAGCGTGCTGGGCGACAGCCAGGACCCGGAGGTGGCCAGTTGTGCCTGTGCCTGCGAGATCCAGCGCAGGAACGTGTCGCCTGCGGCGAACGCGGGGGCCTCGGCGATCACTCCGTCATAGTCCGCGGGGTAGCGCTGGACCTCCATGAGGCCCTGCCGTCCCCCGTTGGAGCACCCGTTGAAGATGGCCTTGCGCGTGTCGCGCCCGTAGTGGATCGCGGTGATCGCCTTCGCCGCGACCGTGCTGACGTGGACGCCTCGGTAGGCGTAGTCGATCTGCTTGGGCCGGTTGCCGAGCGCCCACCTGCCGTCGAGTTCGGGGTGGCCTAACGGGCTCGCGCCTTGGTGTCCGGTGTCGGTGGCGGCCGAGGCGTAGCCGCGTCTCAGCCCCTCGTCGAACGGAACGATGTGCCCGGCGAGCCCGCCCACGCCCTGGAAGTAGAAGTCCGAGTTCCACGCGGCCGGCAGGCCCAAGCGGAAGTTCACCCGATTGCTGGGGACGGTCGCGTCGCCCGGCGTGGTGACATAGGCGTCGACCAGGCAGTGCTCCGGTACCGAGGTCGTCGCGGTCACCGTCGTGACTCGGGTGATCGTCGTGTCGGTCACGGTCGCGTTCATCAGGGCCGCGCATCGGCCGGCGTCCGCCCGTACGGGATCGCCGACCGCGACGAGGGCGGCGGCCAGCGGCAGGCACGAGATGATGCCCACCTTGGTTCGGCTGGGTCGGCGCATTCCGCCTCCAAACACAGGGGGTACTATTTTTGAGTACCTGGTACCCTTCACGGTACCCCGAGAGTCGGCATCCCCGAAAGTGCAGGCATGACCGGATATCCTCGACCGCCCGTCGCCCTCTCGCTCGGGCGTTCCTTCACGAGCCGGCAGGAAAGCGTGCTCGCCGAGCTGGAGGAGATCTTCCTTCGGGAGGGATTTCGCCGGCTGACGATTCAGGAACTCGCCGCCCGGCTGCACTGCTCGCGGCGTACCCTCTATGACCTGGCGCCCAGCAAGGACGAGCTCGTCGCGCTCGTCGTCGACCGGTTTCTGCAGCGCGTCGGCCGGCGGGCGATGGCTCAGGCGAGGGCGCTGGAGGAGCCGCTCGGGCGAGTCCACGCCTACATGTCCGCGGCCAGTGGGGCGCTGACCCGCGCGGCTCGGGCGTTCTCGGTCGATGTCGCCGGGCAGCCGGGAATCCGCCGGCTGTTCCAGGAGCATTACCGGTTCGCCACGTCCGTCGCCGCCGCACTCATCCAGGAGGGCATAGACGGCGGCGCATTCCGCGAAACGGACGCGCGCCTCGTGGCGGAGGTGATCTACGCCGCCCTGGACCGGCTGCAGGATCCGGAGGTGCTCGAGCATCTCGGCCGGACGAACGCGGAGGCGTTCCAGGAGCTGTTCGACCTGATCGTGCTTGGTCTGGCCCGCCCGTCGTAAGAAGGGGGTAAATGTACTGTTTGCACGATATGTACTTTTTGGTAGTGTCTCGGGCATTGCGTGGCGGACCCTAGACGAGTTCGTTGCCTTTTCATTGCCCGGACCGTGCGTCTCCTGGGGAACCCGCAGGACGACGTCCGGCCGCCGAATCCATTTTCACGGAGCCGGGGACCCACTCTTCTTGGGGTGAATCGGACGCTCGCTCGACGGCGACCGTAGGGCACTTCCCAGCCCGAACCCGTCAGCTAACCCGGTAGGCGGCATGGAAGCAAGGAGCAAAGTCCTTCATGCCCACCGATCTCAAGAACCGGCTGAACCGCGCGCTGCTCGGCCTTGCCGTCACCGCGCTCGCCATGACCGCCTGCGCCACCGCTGCGCAGGCCACCCCTCCGGTCGGGCCCGACGACCCGCCGACGTCCCGCTCCCACGTTCAGGAAGCCGCGGCGCACGCCCCCACGGTGCTCGGCCGTGCGGCTCACGTGATCGACACCAAGACCGGCAAGGTCTACTTCAGCAAGAAGGCCGATCTTCGTTTGCCCGTGGCCAGCATCACCAAGGTGATGACCGCCTACACCGTGCTGAAGGAGGCCAAGCCGAGTGACGTCGTCAAGGTCACCTCTGGGGATGTTCGCTACGCCTCGAAGGACGGTGCCTCGGTGGCCGGCCTGCGCGCCGGCGACCGGCTGACCGTAGAGAATCTGCTGTACGCCCTGCTGTTGCCCTCCGGCGCGGATGCCGCCCACGCGCTCGCCCGCGTGTACGGCCCGGGCGTCGACGCGTTCACCGCGAAGATGAACGCCGCCGCTCGCGAGCTCGGCATGCGGGACACGCTCTACGTCAACGCCGACGGGATGCCCGCAAAGGGGGGCGGCTACTCCACCGCACGCGACCAGACGCGGCTGGCCCAGGCCGCCCTGGGCAGTCAGACGCTCAAGAAGGTCGCCTCCAGCCGGTATCGCTCGGTGTCCGCCACGGCGGAGCACCGCGCCTACTCCTGGCGGAACACGAATCGGCTCCTTGGCAAGCCGGGCGCCGTCGGCCTGAAGACCGGCTACACCCGGGCCGCCGGCTACACGCTCTCCTTCGCCGCCGATCGTGAGGGCCGGCAGCTGGCCGGTGTGATTCTTGGAGAGACCAGCTCCACCCGCCGCTTCCAGACCGCTCAGAGGCTGCTCGACTGGGCGGCCGGCGGGCAACGCTGACCCAGGGGGGCGTAGACGCCGGCGCTGACCTCCCAGGTGGCGGTCAGGGGACCGGTATCGCGGCTTCCTCGGTGAGTTCGCCGTCGGTCATGGTCAAGGCACGGTCAAGACCCATCTGGTGCGCATCTACGCCAAACTCGGCGTCGACTCCCGAACCGCCGCCGTCGCCGCAGCCTCCAAGCGAGGCCTCATCCGCCCTCCACAATCACGTTCCCATGATGCCCCCGCCCCCATGAATGGATGTCACTGCCGGCGCTCCCGCGGGACGGCGCCTCTGACGGTGAAGCCGTCCGGGGTGACATTGATCGAGACGGTCCCCGGCGTGGCGGCAAGGGCGGCGCGCAAGCCGGCATCCTTCGCGTCGAAGCCCATGCCGTCAGCGCTCACCGTGAAGAGCAGGCCGTTCGTGCTGGTGGTGACGGCGACGGACACCATCGCGGCCCTGGCTCGCTCCTCGACGACGGCCAAAACCTCGGTGACACACGCGAGCACCGCTTCGGCCACCCGATCGGGTACCTCCTCGGCGGGCAGTGCCCATGTCTCCACCTGGATGCCGGAGCGATTGGACCAGTCGGCCAGTCGCTCCTTGAGCGCCTGGGTCAGGGTCGTGTCCTGCTGTGCGTGTATGCGCATCCATCTCACCTTCATCTACTATGAACAATAGTAGATTCGGCCGATCTTCGAGGGCGTGCTGGGCCGTTTCACACGGGGCGATTCCAGCACCTCCGCACGGTGGCGCTGCTGGTCGGTGGCAGGCTTGATTCCCCGGGCACTCGCCAGAGCCCGGCGAGTGGCTATCGGCTGCCCGCCGCATAGCCCAGGAGGGTCATCATGCCGGATTCCGCGTGATAGATGTTGTGGCAGTGGATCATCCACAACCCCGGGTTGTCCGCGTCGAAGTCCACGTTGAGTGTGCTGCCGGGCAGCACGATGACGGTGTCCTTGCGGATGCCGGACGGCAGGGCGAAGGTGTGCCCGTGGAGATGCATGGGGTGCCACATGGTCGTCCGGTTGACGAAGGAAAGGCGCACCCTCTCTCCCGAGCGCACCGGCGCGACGGTCTCGGGGTCGTACTTCTTGCCATTGATCGCCCAGTCGTAGGCCGCCATGGTGCCGGTGAGCTCCAGCCTGACGGTGCGGTCGGGCCGCCGTTGCGGCAGCCGTACCTGCTCATGAGGTTGGAGCTTCGCGTAGCGGACCACCTCGCCATCGAGCTCACGCGGACGTTGGCCGGGCTTGGGCGCCGCGGACTGGGGGCTGGTGCGGACCAGCGCGCGAGCCGCGGCGGCCTTGCCTTCGGCGAGCGCGACCAGCGGGAAGACGCCGTCCTTGAGGGTGACCAGCACGTCGTAGCGTTCGCCCATGCCGACGAGCAGCGCGTCGACGTCCTTCGGCTGTACGGCGAAGCCGTCGGTGTGGGTGATGGATGCTCCTATAGATGTCAAGCGGCGGATTCTTGATCGTTTTTGGTGATGATCTGGTAGAGCTCGCGGGCGATGTAGCGTTTGAGGCAGCGGA
>NZ_JBITHA010000045.1:0-6501 GCF_044457485.1 Nonomuraea sp. NPDC050540 | reverse complement strand
CGCGGGAACAGGCGAGGATCGCCTCTCCACGGTAGCCCGCAGCCGGGCCGCCCGACCAGATGGAGGATGCGCCTGGCCGGGACGGGCAAGAGCGCCGGGACAGGAAAGGACTCGCTGGTCCGGGCGCTCTTGCCCCCCTCAAGCGCGGGCCGGTTCCCCCCAGAAAGCCGACCGGCACGGACACCAGTGCTATCACAAGAGGCTGCCCGCAAGCGGTTCAACCGGGGCGCGGGTGCGGCGCGGGCGACAAGGGTCACCAGATGGCTCGGGGCGGGCTCCACGAGGCCGCGCGGCGCAAGCTGGGTCATGAACGGTCTTTGACCCATCCGCCTGCCGGCCGGGGCCCGGCGTGGTCATCGTGCCGACCGGCAGCACGCACACGCGTACGAACACCAGGCGCCGGCGCCGATCGGGCGTTACGTCGCGCAGGTGCTCACCGTTGCCAGGGGTGGGCGTCCAGTCCGTTGAGGATCTGCGTCACGGCCGAGACCGTCTGCGCCAGCTCGCGCCGGACCCGGCCGGTCCTCGGGGTGACGTCGGCGTGGTGCTCGGCAGCCGGGTCGATCCACTCGTGCCGGTCCTCGAAGTCGGCCTCGCCGAACAGCAGCGGCCGCCACTCGGTCGTCGCGGCAGGCTCCCGCTCGCCGGCGTACTCGTTCGGCCACACCATCAGCCACCGGTCGAACTCAGGCCACTTGATAGCCAGGATGTGCTCGTAGCGGTGAATGCGAATCTTCGGCGCGTTCTGGTGCGCGGCCGCGGCCGGCAGCGGGTGCTCGGCGACGAAGGTGCCGCTGCCCCGCCGGGAGACGATCAGCCCCTCGGCGCGTAGCACCCGAAGCGCCGCCTGCACCGTGGCGCGCGCAGGCGTTGCGCGCCAATAGCGCGCTCGGCCACTGGCCCGCGGCGGTGCTGAGCCGCTGGCGGCTCGGCCATGCGCTGGTACGGCTGGGCGAGCCACGCGACGAGCTGCTCCTGGCGGAGAAGGAGGCCGCCGAGCTGGGTATGGCGCTCCCCGAAGTGCGAGGCACGCAGGCATCGTCAGTGGCGCTTTGCTCCAACAGCGGGCGCTGGTGGCGGATCGAGCTGGCCGGCCGTACCGCGCTGGTCAAGTCGAGCGTGGGCATGCGCCACCTTTCCGTCCTCATCGCCAACCCCCGGCGGGAGATCCGCGCCATCGATCTCGTCGCCGGTGTGGAGGACACGCCGGCCCCCTCCGCCCAACCCGTTCTGGACGAGTACGCGGAACGCACCTACACGGCGCGGTTGACTCAGCTCGAAGAGGAGATCGGCGAGCTGGAGGCCGCCAACGACCTGGAGCGTGCCGCGGCGCTTCGTGTCGAGCGTGACTGGCTGGTCTCGGAGCTGACCGCGAGCACCGGACTGGGCGGCCGGGCGCGCACCTTCACCGATGACCATGAACGGGCCAGGGTCGCGGTGAGCAAGGCCATCCGGCGGGCGCTGACGCATATCGCCGAGGCGGATGAGGTGATCGGCGCGGAGCTGCGCGCCACCGTGCAGACGGGCATCAGATGCGCCTAGGTGCCTCGATGATGGGCGGCAGCTCCGCGGCCGGGTTTAGCAGATCAGGACAACCGTCACGGTCACCTGGTCTTGGCGGGTGATATTGGCATTGTCGGTCGCTTGCAGCGTGAGGTTGTGGTTGTACTGATTACAGCCGCCCTTGAGCTTGACGGTGGCCTGGAGCGTGTTGGCGATCTGGACGCCGTTGTCGAACCACTTCACGGTGACCGGATTGCCCTCGGGGTCGGTGGCGGTGCCGTTCAGGGATATCTCGTGGTACCAGCCGGTCGCGTCACTTCCGTTGACCGAGAGCAGCGCGCCGTTCGCCGGGTTAGTCACGTGGACCACGGGCGGTTTGTTGGCCCCGTCGGCCTGGATGACGATGGGGATCGTCTCCTGATCGCACTGGTTGGCCGCATCGCAGCCCTTGAGCGTCACCGTGTGATTGCCCACCGCTGCGCCGGTGTTGACCGTCGGGTTGTGCCCCGTCGCGAAGGGCGTGGTGGCGTTGTCGAGGTACCACTTCATCGCGCTTTCAGCCAGCGGCCCCAAGTCGTCCTGGCTGGTGGCGTGGAACGGGATCAGCTCGGACTTGTCGAAGGTGGGTGTCATGGTCGGCGACTTGGGCCCGGTGACCTTCACATCCGGGACGTAATCCACCGAGGTCACCGTGATCTGCTCCATGGCCGATTCCCCGTTGGAGAAGGCGGCCGTCGCGGTGATCGTATGGGTTCCGGCGGGAATCGTGGCCTGGATCTGCGGGCCCGTACCGATAACCACACCGCCTCGCCGCCAGGTGAGTGTGGGGCCCGGGCCGTACAGCGAAGCCTTGAACGGGGTCGGGCTGGCCGCCGAGATCACCGCCCCGTTCGACGGAGTAGTGATCTTGACCGTGGCCGGTAGCGCCTCCTGGACTGCTCCCAGCGCGTGGACCACCTTCCTGTTGACCTTGCCGTCGGGGCTATGGCGCATGTTGTCGAAGAGGATGTTCTCGATCGTGTCGATGTTCTGGGCCGGGTTCGCAGCGATGAGCAGTGCCGCAACCCCAGCCGTGTACGGCGTGGAGAAGCTGGTGCCGTGGATCTCGGTCGTCACGCTCGCGTCGGGAGTTGCCGGGTTAGGGCCGGACAGCACGCTGTACGGCGCGTAGATACTGACGTCCTCGTTTCCGTAATTGGAGTGCACGTGGCGGTTCAGCGAGTTGTGCGCGAGGCCGCCGACACAGATCACGCCGGCGTTCTCACACGGGGTATGCCAGGTCTTCTCCCACTTGAAGATCCAGCCGGTGGTGGCGTCGACGTTGGCTCCCTCGTTGCCCGCTGACGCGAAGATCAAGATGTTGTGCACGTTCCTGATCCACCAGGTGAAGGAGTCGAAGGGCAGCACCATCCAGGCCAGGTACCACGGCACTGGCATTCGCTGACTGATGCTGATGATCTTGTTGCCGCCGGCGGCCGCTTGTCCGATCGCGACCATGAGTTGGAAGAAGTCGCCGGTTGTCCAGATGCCGGTCGGCCTGGCCACCGGGCCTGCCGTGCCTGCCGTACCGACCTGGTTGCCTGGCACGGCGGCGATCGAGTCCAGGACCTTGGTGCCGTGCCAGGGTGAGTCCCAGGGGAACTGAGTGCTCGGGCCAAACAGAGGGGCCGAAGTGGTGAGCGTGGTCGAGGGCGGGTGATCGATGGTGCCGGCGAACCCGCGGTCGAGCACGGCGACCTTGACCTTGTTGTCCAGTTTGCCGACCGAGTTGAGTAGCTGCCAGGCGGCGGGCACGCCGATGTCCTGCGTGCTGCCTTGCTTGAGGTTCACCCAATTGAAGGAGTTCCGGCTGTAACCCCCTGTGCTGTACGCGGCCGGCCCGCTCGCTGCTTCGGGGGTGCTACCGCTGGGGATGTCGTCTTGCTTGCTCACCCAGTTGACGGCGACCTTTTCCGTTGTGGCAGCGGCCGTGAGTAGTTCCAGGCCCGCACGGCTGGACACCGCCACCGATTCGGCCTTGTTCTTGTCGGGGTTGAGCGCCGACAGCGCGTGGCTCAACTGCTCGGGGTTGGCGGTCGTGGTATCGATCTTGATCAGGTAGTGGCTGAGGTCGTCCTGCTCCACCTTGTTCACGACCTTGCCGTTCCACTTGGCAAGAACGGCTTCCAGCTCCGACTGGTTCGACGTGGTGACGACGAGTTCGTCGGCGACGAAGTCCATCGGCGTCCCGTCCGAGTCGGTGAGGCTGGCCAGCGGCCGATCATCGGGCAGCTTGTCGCCCTGGGGCTTGGCACGGTCAGGGTCCACGTAGAAGTCGAGCGGTCCCTCGCATTCCCTCAACTCGGTGAAGATGCGGGCGCGAAGGGTTCCAGCTCGCCTCGCGAGTTGGTCCAGGCCGTTGCGAGTGGCGTTGAGCTGGGCGAGCTGGTCGACGTTCCAGCTCCCGTTGTCGATCACCTCTTGCAGGGCCCGCACCTGGTCACGGGCGAGCCGGGCGAAGGACAGCAGCCCATCGGCCGCCTCACACGGGTCCGCGGACTGGGCCTTCTCCACGCCCTCCTTCAAAGAGGTGGCGACCTGCTCGTCCATGGGAGCAGGCCCGTGCCTTTGCGTCTCGATCACCCGGTTCAGCTCTTCCTTGAGCAGGGAGATCTCGTTTTCGATGGGGGATGCGGCCTGCGCTTCGGCTGGGACGCCCAGGAACGTGGCGATCAGGACCGCAACCAGAAGTGACCTTAGAGATAAAGATCGCATACCCCATGGGCGTGACATTCCGTTCCATCACGCGTCACGACGCCGCGTCCCCGCGTTCTTCGGCGATCTCCCTACGGGCGGTTCACCACTTGCGGCCAAGCAGATCAGCAGTACGGCGGCGCCGACGAGCTACGGGGTCGGCCGATCCACCGCCTACGAGGCACTGGCCGGCTCGCAGGAAGACGATCAGGCCGCACGCGCCAAACTGGAAACCATCCTGGCGGCCCTGCCCGCAGACAACCGCCCAACGCCCTCAACCGCCGCCTACGACGAACTGCTCAGCCGGACACCAGGCACCCCGGCCTGATTCGTTCCCACGGTTTCTCCCGGTCTCCGTATTGGCACTCTCTGCACGGATCTCGGGCAATTCGTGCAGAGCACGTCTCGCGCTGTGTGGTTCGCGATATTTCTGAAGTTCCTGCCGACCAGGCAGTTCCGTGATTGCGGCTTGAGAAAGTCGCTTCACGCGGAAACGGCATCTCCATCGACGAACCTCCAGAGGCGGACATGCTCTATGAAGCACACTGGTCCGGCCAAACGCAGTTGCGGCCATGGCAGCGGCTTTGATGGCTGGAGGGATGTCGGCGAGCGCGAGTACGGCATCCGTAAGTTCCGCCTCCGCCAGTGACGAGTCCCAGATCATGAGAACCTACATTTTCGGGGACTACCTGTCGCAAAAGCAGCGCGACACCCCAGGTTTCAGCATGTTGATCAATGGGATGATCAAGAGCTACTCATGCAGCTTGCCGGGCCCGGTTGGGAGCAGGCTCCCAGCCGACAATCGTCCGCGCGGACGACGAGACCCGGTCCCGATCGGCTGAGGATGGAAGTCATGATCACACAAGGATCCCCTGGACATTCCCATGGGGCGATGAGATCCGTGACGCCGAGGTGCGGACCATGAAGAAGACTTTCGCGATCCTCGCTGCCACGGCGGCCATCGCAGCGCTCCCACCGGCGGCGCCAGTCTCGGCGGCGGCCGGGGCCGGACGGCTGACCTGGGGCGAGTGCTCGAACACGACGCTTCCCTCGCCCACGGAGTGCGCCTCGATCGAAGTGCCGGTGAACTGGGCCGAGCCCGGCGGCAGGAAGATCCGGCTGGACCTCGCCCGGCTGCCCGCCACCGAACCCGACCGCCGGATCGGTAGCGTCCTGGAAGTGACCGGCGGACCCGGGAGCAGCGGCATCCCCGAGGTGAAGTTCGCCGCGTCCAATCTCAAGGAACTGGGCCGCCGCTTCGACCTCGTCTTCTTCCAGACGCGCACCAGCCTGTGGTTCAGAAACATGCCCAAGGTCTGCTGGAAGCCCGGCACCCAAATGGAAGACCCTCGCAGCCGCAAGCGCTACACCGCCCAGACCGCCGCGATGACCAGGTCCTTCCTCGCCTGCCAGAAGGCAGACGCCACCGGCCTGTTCGCACATGTGGACTCCATGTCGATGGCCAGGGACATGGAGGCGATCCGGGCGGTGCTGGGCGAGGAGCGGCTCAGCATTGTGGCCCACTCCTACGGTGGGGTGCCCTCCATCGCCTACGCCCGCCTGTTCCCGCAGCGGATCCGGGCCCTGTACGCCGACGGCGTGATCAACCAGGCCGCAGGCTTCAACGACCAGATGCTCCGGATATCGACCGTCTTCGAGGAGAAGTTCAAGGAGTTCACCGCCTGGTGCGCGGACACCCCCGCCTGCGCGCTGCACGGCGAGGACGCCGAAGCCGTATGGCGCGCACTCGTCCGCGCAGCCGACCGCAAGCCGATCCCCGGCACCTCTGCCGAGTTCGGCAAGGGCGAGATGACCGGATGGATGCTGCGGCAACACGCCTTCACCCATGCGGTCGACCCGGGCAAGGACCACGCGAACTGGCTGGCCTTCGCCAAGTCGGTCGACAAGGCTCGGCGCGGGGACGGCTCCGGGTTCGGCGATCAGGTCATCACCGGCACCAGCGTCTGGAGCACGCCCGGCGTCCTGGCGATGAGTTGCGGCGACGGTCGTGGCTTCGCCGACTATGGCGAACTGCGGAACTACCGTCGCACGGCGGAGAAGACCAGGCCGAATCTCGGCTCCGTCCGGATCGAAGGCGTCGCGTGCACAGGCTGGCCGCTGAAGGTGGCCAACCCGGTCCGTCCGCTCCCGTCGCACGGCCTCCCGCCGATCTTGGGCGTGGGAAGCACGTACGGCGACGTGGTGACGACCCGGACCCTCACCGAGATGATCCCGGGTTCGGTGACCGTCACCTACGAGGGACCC
>NZ_JBITHA010000044.1:0-11574 GCF_044457485.1 Nonomuraea sp. NPDC050540 | reverse complement strand
CCGGCGAGCGGTTCGTGATCGGGCTGACGGTCACATTCGCCGACGACATCATTCCCGGCGTGGGGGACACACCCGTCACGTGCCCGAGCAGAACCGCCGGCATCCGGTACCTCAACTGCGACTCCGGCGCCGCTCTGGTCGTCTGCACCGCGCAGATCGACGGGACGCCACCGTTCAGAATCACCTGGAAGATGAACGGAACAGAACAGACCTACTTCAGAGATTCATCCACCATGCGGGTGGGCTGCGTGGTGGGCCGCCCCTTCGACGTCCAGATCGCAGTCACCGATGCGGCCGGGACCAGCGCCGCGGACCGAACGGGAGGCTTCTGCAGGAGGATCCAGGAATGAGGATCTCGCCCGCGAGGCTATGAGGCCGGTGCCTGGCAGCTCTGGATGAAGCTTCCCCTCGGAGCCTCGGGCTGCCAGGACTCAACCCCCGCACCGGCCTCGAGAACGGACCGTTCACCCGCTGTTCGCCCACCCGTACATCGATAAGTGTCAATATCGAGGCTCATCAATGTGACCGCGGGAGCCCCGAGATGCCGGACACCTACAAGCGCCACGATCTGACCATCGACCAGCGGCTCGCCCTGACCACCGCCGCGCGCCGGCTGGGTGAGGAGTTCACCGGCATGTTCGGCACGGAGACGATCGAGCGGTTCCTGCACACCAGCTACGACCAGTTCGCCACCAAAGCCGCGGTGGCCAATTTCCTGCCGCTGCTGGCCGAGCGCTTCGCCCGCCAGCGCCTGCACGCGCTGGCCCGCGTCGAAGGTCACGGCGACGGGCGGCCGATCGTGTTGTTCCTGTGCGTGCACAACGCGGGGCGCTCGCAGATGGCCCTCGGCTTCTTCGCCGCGCTGGCCGGGGAGCACGCGGTCGGCTGGTCGGGCGGCTCGGAGTTCGCCACCGAGATCAACCCCGCGGCCGTGGCGTCCATGGCCGAGCGTGGCATCGACATCTCGCGCGAGTTCCCCAAGCCGTGGACCGAGGAGATCGTCCGCGCCGCCGACGTGGTCGTGACGATGGGCTGCGGCGACGCCTGCCCCGTCTATCCCGGCAAGCGCTACCTGGACTGGGAGCTGAAGGACCCGGCCGGGCTCGCGGCCGAGGACGTGCGCCCGATCCGCGAGGAGATCGAACGCCGCGTCCGCGCCCTGCTGGCCGACCTCGGCGTACCTGTAGCATAGACATCAATCAATATCGATGGCCATCTATAGGGAAGAGCGCATGGAGCTGTTGCAGATCCTGGAGTGCAGCCCGCCGCTGGCGCGTGAGCCGCTGGACGCCGGGCAGGCCGCCGGCGTGGCCCGGGTGTTCAAGGCGCTGGGCGATCCGGTACGGCTGCGCATCCTGTCGATCGTGGCCAGCCGCGAAGGCGGCGAGGTGTGCGTGTGCGACATCACCGGCGCCTTCGAGCTGTCCCAGCCGACCATCAGCCACCACCTCAAGGTCCTCAAGGACGTCGGCCTGCTCACCTCCGAACGGCGCGCATCCTGGGTCTACTACCGGCTGGTCCCCGAGACCCTGGGCGAGCTGTCGGCACTGCTCAGCGCGCCCGCCACCGTCTGATGTCCACCCCACGCTCCACGGCCGTGATGGCCGGGCTGTCCACGCTGGACCGGTTCCTGCCGGTGTGGATCGGCGCCGCGATGGCCGCCGGGCTGCTGCTCGGCCGAGCGCTGCCCGGCCTGAACGGCGCCCTGGAAGCGGTGAAGATCGGCCAGATCTCGCTGCCGATCGCGCTCGGGCTACTGCTGATGATGTACCCGGTGCTGGCCAAGGTCCGCTACGACCGGCTCGGCGCCGTCACCGGCGACCGCCGCCTGCTGCTGGCCTCCCTGGTGCTCAACTGGCTACTCGGGCCCGCGCTCATGTTCGTCCTGGCCTGGACGCTGCTGCCGGATCTGCCCGAGTACCGCACCGGCCTGATCATCGTCGGCCTGGCCCGCTGCATCGCCATGGTCCTCATCTGGAACGACCTGGCCTGCGGCGACCGCGAAGCCGCCGCCGTCCTGGTCGCCCTCAACTCCGTCTTCCAGGTCATCGCCTTCGGCCTGCTCGGCTGGTTCTACCTGGAACTCCTGCCCGGCCGGCTCGGCCTGGCGGGCAGCACCCTGGACGTCTCGGCCTGGGACATCGCGCAGTACGTGCTCATCTTCCTCGGCATCCCGCTGGCCGCCGGATACCTGTCCCGCAGGCTCGGTGAACGCGCGAAGGGCCGCGACTGGTACGAGCGGCGATTCCTGCCGAAGATCGGGCCCATCGCCCTGTACGGCCTGCTGTTCACCATCGTCATCCTGTTCGCCCTGCAAGGTCACACGATCACCGAGCGACCGCTCGACGTGGCCCGGATCGCGCTGCCGTTGCTGGCCTACTTCGCGCTGATGTGGGGCGGCTCGTTCCTCGCCGGGCGGGCGATCGGCCTGCCGTACCAGAAGACCACCACGCTCGCCTTCACCGCGGCGGGCAACAACTTCGAGCTGGCCATCGCGGTGGCGGTCGGCGTGTTCGGCGTCACCTCCGGGCAGGCCCTGGCCGGGGTGGTCGGCCCGCTCATCGAGGTGCCGGTGCTGGCCGCCCTGGTCTACGTCAGCCTGTGGGGCCGGAGACTGTTCAAGGAGCCTGCGCATGCCTAGTGTGCTGTTCGTCTGCGTGCACAACGCCGGACGTTCCCAGATGGCCGCCGGATGGCTGCGCGAACTGGCCGGAGACCGGATCGAGGTCCGCTCGGCCGGGTCCGCGCCCGCCGGCCGGATCAACCCGGTCGCCGTCGAAGCGATGCGCGAGGTCGGCATCGACATCACCGCCGCACAGCCCAAGGTCCTCACCACGGACGCGGTCCAAGCCTCCGACGTCGTCATCACCATGGGCTGCGGCGACGCCTGCCCGATCTTCCCCGGCAAACGCTACGAGGACTGGAAACTCGACGACCCCGCAGGCCAGGGCATCGAGGCCGTACGCGAGATCCGAGACGAGATCCGCGCCCGGGTGGAGAAGCTGACCCAAGAGCTCACGTAGGCCAACCTTTGCTGCGGAAGGCGCGTCTCACGCTTATGGGCTTATTGTTTCGCGGTACCGCCGCAGTCGCCGCCTTCGTCGTCATGACGGGGCCGGTCGCCGCTCACGCCGAGGCGCCGGCCAGTCAATGGAGTGTCGTTCATCACGACCGCCGCGACTCCTACGACGCGGTGACGGTCACTCCAGGTGGGGCGGTCTGGGTCGCGGGAACGAGCACGCTGTTGAAGGGCGGCCGGTCCGCCTTCAAGCGTGTCACCGGGCCGGGCTTCCGGGTGAAGCGGCTGACGTCGGCCTCCGACACCAGGGTCTGGGCGTTCGGCACGTCGCGCTACGCCCAATGGAACGGCAAGCGCTGGCAGGTCAGACGATGGTTCCATGGCCGGGTGGACGGCGCGTACGCCATCGGCAAGAACCTGTGGGTCATCGAGAACGCCAACGCGTTCCCCTCAGCCGGCACCGCCGGATGGAAGGCGCGGTCCACGCTGCGGCGCCTGGCCGGGTCGGCGTGGCGCAAGGTCCAGACGCCGATCGTGGTCAAGGGACTCGACGGCCGGTGGGCGGCGGGCTCGGCGCGGGGCACGGCGGCTCTGGCCCGCTGGAGTGGTACGGCCTGGCGTTCGGTACCCCTTCCGGCGATTCCGTCGGCCCGCTCGGGCCAGATCTCGGAGCTGACGGATGTCGCGTTCGACGGTGAGACCGGCCGGGTGATGGCGGTCGGCTGGGTCGCCTGGCCGTGCGGCCTCTCCTTCTGCGGTGAGACTTTGCTGCTGACCGGCTATCCGGGCAGCTGGACGTTCCAGGTCCGTGGTGAACCCGGCTTCCAGCCGCGCGCCCAGGCGGAGCCCGACGGCCGAGGTGGGGCCTGGGTCGTCTACGACGCCAAGGGCGGAGGCAGCGGATATCTGCACATCGGCGTCGACAGTGTCGAGCCGGGTGTCTTGCCGGCTCTGCCGGGCAGGAAAGCGTCCGTCCGCGACCTTGCGATTCAGCCGGAGAGCGGGTCCGTCTGGGCGGTCGGCGCGGCCCCTTCCGGCCGCGGCGGTACGATCTGGGCCTACCGCCGTTGAGCCGTCTCCGCCTGACTAGGCGGAGACGACCTCGCCCAAGGGCGCGAACAGGGCGCCGAGCCTGTTCACGGTCTCGGGGATGATCCGGTAGTAGACCCAGGTGCCGCGGCGTTCGCCGTCGATGAGGCCGGCGGTGCGCAGGATCTTCAGGTGGTGGGAGATCGTGGGGGCGGTCAGGTCGAAGGCGCCGGTCAGGTCGCACACGCACGCTTCGCCGCCGGCGTGGGAGCCGATCATCGACAGCAGGCGCAGCCGTACCGGATCGGCGACCGCTTTGAGCAGCACCGCCAGATCGGCCGCGTCGCTCTCGGAGATCGGCTCTCGGGCGATCGGCGCGCAGCAGGCGACGCTTGCGGGGGCGGCCATGACACGGCTCCTTGGTTCGACGTCAATCTAACTATATGCCGTGGAGCCGGGTGTTGTGGCCTCCCCCGATCTTGGGTGAGACGCCGGCGGCCGCGGGAGCCGGGCCGGCTGAACCGTCTTGGCCGCGCCCGATGGGCTCAGCGCATGGTGTAGCAGCGGTGCGTGGTGTCCAGCCAGGTCTTGTCGAGTTCCTGGCCCACGACCCTGCCGACGGCCACCAGAGCGGAGGTGAAGGCTTCGGCCGGTTCGGCGGCGGGCTCGTCCGGGTCGGACGGGTCGAGGTTGAAGCGCAGGCCGCTCAGATACGGGTCGAGAGCGTCCGGATCCATTCCGGAACGATCATCGGTGTCGTAGATGTCGAGCACGGTGAGCAACTCACCGGATCGCGCGAACTTCAGCAGGCATTCGCCGTGGAAGTCCCAGCTGACCGCCAGCGCTCGCCCCTCGCCGCGCGTCACCGCGAGCACGGCGTCGTCCTCGGCGATCCGGTGATCCCCGATGAGCACCGTCCAGGCGCCCATCCGGCCGGCCAGCAGGCCGGCCTCCGCCTCGTCGCTCCCGTCAGAACCCGGTCCCCATCCGGCGTAGTCGTCCGGCGCACCACTGTCAGGATCCCCGTGGAGCAGGCCGACGGCTTCCTCCGCCGTGGGGCCCTGGCACCAGACGGCGTAGAACTGCTGCATGGAGACGTCGCTCGGATCGTAGGAGCGAAGCAGCTGGAAAAGGTGATCCGCGGGCATGCCGTGCCTTCCCTTCGATCGATCTGAGGTACGGCTGCCGCCCGGCCGTGAGCCGGGCGGCAGCCGTACCTCAGGAGGGGGGTGTTCCCTTCACACTCACCCAGAAGCGGTCGCCGTTGGGCCGGACGTTACCGTCGGGGACGAGCACACGGTAGCGCGCGTAGAACACCGACAGGTACCAGCCGTCGCTCTTGTTGTTGCTGGCCGGTACACCTCGCACGGAGAAGTTGCCGTCACCCCATCCGGGGCCCTCCTTGACCGAGTTGAAGGGGAATTCGTCGCAGTCGCCGACCACCTTGGGCGTTTTGCAGGCCTTGCGCCGTTCACTCACCTGCACCGCTCCCCACGTCCGTCCCTTGGGGTCGAGTGGTCGTAGTTCGCTCTCGTTGATCCGGGTCAGCGGGGATCTGCTCCGCGCGGTCGATCCGTCCCAGTTCCCTGGAACCACCTTCTGACCTGCCGGTTTCTTGGGATTGGTGAGGTCCGGGGTGTTGAAGGCGGCCCAGATGTGGGCGGCGACGGGGCCTCGTTTGGCGTGGTCCACGTCCGTCCGGTAGATGCGGCTCACGTCCGGGAAGATGCAGGCGCCCTTGTAGCGGACGCGCTTCTCCTCCGGCCAGGCTCCCGGACTGCCCGGCCCCAGGGTTAGGTCGTCGCAGCGGACGGTCGGCGGCGTCCGGAGAGTGCCCTGCTCGTCCTTGAGCTTGCCCCACAGCGGAACGTTCGTGGGCCAGGGCTTCACCGCGATGACGTCCTTGATCTTCATCCAGGGGACGATCGTGCAGCGGCGTACCGCGTCGACGGTGCTGGAGGACTTGAAGCGGAAGTACTGCGTCGTCCCGTTCCAGTCCTTGATCCGGGCTTCGCGATCTCCGTCGATCGTCTTCGCGCAGGGCGAGCTCCCGCTGCTCGACTCGGTGGTCGTGGTCAGCTGCATGCGGGCGTTGCCGAAGCCGCTTTCGAGCGCGTACTGGGCTTCGTCGATCCCGACCCACATGGAGAACTCCGTCGGGGTGATCGGACCGGTCGTCCCGTCGCTCCCCGCGTTGCGGATCCCTGTCCCGTCCCGCGTTCCCAGGTAGGTGTTGATGACCGTGGTGGCCCGCATCATGAGGTCGATCCCGGCGGAGCCGTCGGGCAGCTTCACGCGGATCTTCTTCCTGGTGCCCGAGTCCGGATCCCAGTCGTCGAGCCAGGTGCTGAGGCCGAACCATCGGACGGAACAGCCGCTGAAGACCGTGGCGTCGGTCCAGATCCCCAGCCTCCCGTCCGTCGGAGCCTTCGCACGACAGGTGTTGAGGGTGTAGTGCCGGTAGTTGACCTCGTAGGGATCGGGTTCGTTCTGCTGCGCGGGCTGGGTCGCCCTCGCCGTCGCCCTCGCCGCGGGCGCCGTGCCCGTGCCTCCGGCGAGCGCGCCGATCTCCGTCGCGGTCAGGGGCCGCTGGTAGGTGCGCGCCTCATCCAGGTCTCCGCGCATGCGGGTGCCCAGCGTCAGCGGGCCCGTGCCGTTCCAGGCCTGGAAGCCGACCGGCGCGGAGGTGACGAGCTGACCGTTGAGGTACAGCGCCGCCGTACCGGCCGTCGCGTCGTAGACGCCCGCGAGATGGAACCACTCGTTGACCGGCGCTTCGACATCGGACAGGACGCCGGAGGACGTCGCGTCCGCGGTGTCGCCGCTGGTCAGAGTGAAGACCAGGCCGCGATCGGGAGTGTTGCCCAGGCGGAAGGGCGCCTGCCGGCCGCCTCGCTGCTCGGCGACGAGGTAGTCGCCGTCCTTGTCCGACCAGCGCAGCCAGGACGCGACGGTGAAGCTCTGGTCGGTACGGATCACCGGCCCGGCCGTTCGCGCCAGCGGCTCTTCACCGGCCGCCACGACGTCCACGGTGAGCGACTGCCACCCTGACCAGGCCGACGTCCGTTGCCCGGCGACGGCACGGGCACGCCAGCGCACCTTCCACCCGTCGGAGAGCCTCCCATCGGGTACGGTCACGCCGGCCTGGCTGCCCGATGGGACGTTGTCGGCCGCGCCGGTCCAGATCGTGCCGGTGCCCTGCCCGGTCGCCGCCGGGTCGTGCTCCAGCTCGAACTCGGCCCGCAGCGCCCCGCCCGCCGGATCGGTCACCTGCGCCAGCAGGTTCGGGGTCCGGCTGGTGGTGACCGTCGTGCCGTCGGCCTGGTGCGAGGGAACGACCTGAAGGGCGCCCACGGCAGGGTCGGGCTGGGTGTCGGGGACGTCGACGGTGACGTTCTGCCACACCGACCACGCCGAGGCGGTGGAGGCGCCGGCGTTGACGGCGCGAGCGCGCCAGCGGGTCTTCCACCCGTCGACCAGCTTCCCGGCCGGAACGGTCACGCCGGCCCTGCTGCCGGACGCGACCGCGGGGGAGGCGCCCGCCCAGATCTGGCCGACGCCCTGGCCGGGTGCGACCGGGTCGTGCTCGATCTCGAACTCGCCGGTCAGGGTGCCGCCGACGGTGTCGGCGACGGTGGCGCCGAGTTGCGGGGTGAGCGAGGTGGCCACCGTGACACCGTTCACGATCTGTGCCGGCGTGATGGCCAGCGCGCTCGCCGAGGGGTTGGAGGTCGCGGCGCCGATGGTGACGGTCAGTTTCGGCGCCGGATCGGCGAACTCGGTGTTCTCCGCGCTGGTGAAGACGCGGTAGTTGTCGGCGGTGCCGGCCTCGTTGGGGTGCATCAGGACGAGGCCGTGGTTGGCGGCACCGGCGGCCCAGTCCTGGGCGATGCCGGTGACGGTCCACTCCATCGCACCGGGGAAGGTCGCGCAGTCGGAGTTGACCGCCGTCTTGCTGATCTGCGCGTCCTCGGTGGTCGCGGCCGGCTTCCTGCCCCAGGTGAGGCTGTCGGCGCTCCACGCGCCGGTCAGCCGGCGCACCTGGATGCCCGCGCCCACCGAGCCTCCGCAGGCGGGAGCGTCCACGTTCACCAGGGACAACTTGGCGTCGGTGACCGTCTGCCCGGCCAGCCCGGTCGTGTCGAAGCGCAGGTGAGGCCGGTAGAGCCCGTCGATGAGCCGCCCCGCCGTGAGGTACGGCGTGCCGGGGTCTGCCGGGTCGGTCGGGAAGTCGGAGCCCACCTCGACGTCGGCGTTGAGCGGCAGCGTGATGGTCGGGTCGACGCGGACCGGCAGCACCGTGGAGGGATCGGTCAGGAAGGCGTGATCGGGCTTGAGCACCAGTTCGGTCTCGCCGCCCTTGGTGACCACCGACGTGTCGATGCCCGCCCGCCTGGCCCGGTGCGGGCGGCCCTGGTCGCTGCCGTCCCACATCACCGGCCGTGCCGCGGCCGCGACGACCTTCTTGTCGGGCCCCTTGAGCAGCAGCCGGCCGCTCTTGTCCGCGCTGAGCGACAGTCCGGACGTCTCCACACCCATCCGGATCTCCAACGGCTCGCCCGGCCGTTCCCGGACCACCACGTCGTGCCGGAACCCGGTGGGCAGCACCGTCACCACCAGATCCGCGCCCTTGCCCGCGGCGTCGGCGAAGGTCGCCGTGCCGCCGTTCACGGCCGGCTCCGGCAGAGCCGCCGGCCAGCGCAACGCGTACGACTTCCCGTCGCCGGTCGTCATCCTCGCGAACGCGCCGGATCCGCCAGCCGAGACCTCCACCGAGACCCCTGAGGCCGGCGCCTTCGGCCGCAGCACCTCGCCGTGCCGCGCCAGACGGGTGTCGATGGGGACCCAGGCGCCGCCTTGCCGCGTCCGTACCGGGCCTGATGAGATCTCCCTTCTGAACGACCCGTCCGGCAGGGCGTAGGTGACATTGGTCGCGGTCGTCTCATCGACGACTTCGACGGTTCCCTTCTGGCGGGTGGCTTCCCGCGAGGCCGCGACGCGTGCGGGGGAGGGCTGGTTGGTCAGCGCGTTGCCGTTCTTTCCCGGGGTCCAGGCGGCGGTGTCGTTCAGGGTCGCGGGATACCTGCCGTACGTGTCGGCGGCGGTCTTGCCCGTACCCTCGTCGAACGTCCAGCGCGCGCTGCCCGCCGACGCCGTCTCGAAGGCCCATGGGTAGGCGGTCATGGGGTTGGCGGACGCGTCGATCGCCTCGGCGATCTCGGCGGTGTACCGGACGGCGGGCTTGAGCGGTTGCGCCGGGGTGAAGGTGAACTCCTTCTGGGAGCCGTCCACGGTCACGGCGCCTTCGACCGCCGTCCCCGAGGGGTCCTTCAGGACGAAGTCGGGCTCCCAGACCGGCTCGTTGAACGTGGCCTTGATCGCGGTGTCGGTCGGCACCTGCGCCGCGTCCGCCACCGGGGTCGTACTCACGATCGTGGGGGCGGTGTCGTCAGGCGGGCTGCCCTCTTCGACCGTGCCGCCGTCCCAGGATTCCTCTCCGGACTCGCCGGTGAAGGGCTCGAGTTCCTCTGGCGCCACTTCGGCCACGTGGTTGGGGGTCGCGGCGAGAGCCTGCTCCTGCTCGTCGCTCATCGGGGGCACGTAAGGGATGTCGTCGCTGTCGACCCGCATCGCGACAGCCTGCTCATAGGTGGCGGGCTGGGGACGCTTCGGGCCCTCGTAGGAGTAGACGACAACCTCCGGCGGACCCGCGGGAAGAGGCGTGTATTCGATGAACAGGACGGGGCCGCGCGGGGTGAAGGGATAGGTGTCGTAGCCGCCGTACTCGTCGGAGCGGTAGTAGCGCCAGTTCTGCGGGCTGTCCGGTTCGATGACGGAGTTGAGGCGGACGCCGAGGTCGGGGGTGCCGTTCATCCAGGCCTGGACGATGAGCTCGATGGAGTAGTAGAGCTCGCCTTCGCCTTCGGGGCAGCGGGTGGCGCTGTAGGCGCCGCGGTTGGCGACGTGGCCGGACAGCACGGTGGAGGGCTGGTTGTTCCAGCTGATCGTGCTCGTGCTCCAGGGGCTGGTGACACGCTGCAGGTCGATGCCGGGGCTGTCGGTGTCGCTGCAGGTGTGGGAGTCCTGGTTGTGCAGGCGCAGGTCGGCGTTGTGGACCGTGCCGCCCTCCAGCGGGGTCCCCTTGATGTGGAAGTTGATGTAGGTGCGGTGGGTACGGCTGCCGCTGTGCGACTTCCCGGCCAGCAGCCACGGCAGGGTCGCGTTGGCGCTGCCGTCGGGCAGCACGTTCGACACGTGCGTGTCACCCGCGATGCCGGTGCCCTCCCACGTCTCCGACATGGTGGTGACGGTGACCGGATAGACGGTGGCCGGGTCGTCGAGGAACGCCGCCGGCGCCGTGTAGACCACGCTGTCACCGTCGACCTCGGCCTTGGCCTGCCCGATGGCGCCCTTGTCGGGTTCCAGCAACGCGGCGGCGTCCAGCATGGGCGCGGTCAGGTCGTCGACCTCCTTGCCCTTGGCGTCGAGCAGGCCGGGTGTCCTGTCGGCGCCGGTGCCGAGCTTGAGCCCCTTCGGCAACCGCATGGGCACCCGGAGCTGGACGTCCTTGCCCGGTCGCCGCCGGATCAGCACGTCGTGCCGGAAACCGCTCGGGGTGAGGGTCACCACCAGATCTGACCCCGGGCCGTAGGCGTCGGAGTAGGTGGCCGTGTTGCCCTTGAGCACCGGCTTGGGCAGCGTGGCAGGGGCCCCGACCGCGGTCGCGCCCGTCACGTCGGTGAAGCGGGCGGCGGTGGTGTCACCACCCGCCGACAGGATCAGGTCGCCCAAGCTCGCCTTCGGCCGGACGACCCCGTCCGTCTCCACGAGCGTGAGGTCGATCGGCGTCCACGCGCCGTTCTTCTTGACCCGGACCGGCGTGCTGGACAATTCCGCGCGGACGGTCTTGCCATCGGGGTTGGCGTAATACGTACCGGTTTCGGATCGATACTCGTCAATCTCAATACGCTTATTCAGCTTTTGGGCCTGGGCAAGCGTGGCTCCGGCCGCTGTGGTGGCTTTGAGGGGTTGCGGTTCGTTCGGCGGCGCCGCGGCAGCGGGATCCGTGAACGACGTCATCACTAGGGTCATGGTGGCAATCAGGCAGGTCGCACGGCGCGTCCAGCCGGATAAACCGGTTGCCGATCGTGGTGAATTCACTCTGCTCCTCAACGGGGAAGCCAGCAGGCAAGCAGATATTCCCATGGACCGAAACGTCGGCCAATACCAAAATTGCGCCGACGATGACACGCTGCGTAAAGACGTGCTCCTTAATTCTGGCAATGGTTGTGCTATATAGTGAAAATGTAGGGACACCCGTTATTGTTCGCGGTCTTTCCTAGGCTACGGCGCTGCGGGAGCCAGCTCGCATTGACCAGGCCCGCGCCGAGCAGCGCCGGCACCCTGGGCAGCCAGCACAGATACCGACGCCGCTAGTGCTGTGACCGGAAATGATCGCCGGGTTGGCGGGTAGGTCGCTCCTGCCGGTTGGATGGACTGATCACGTTCAATCGGTGCTCGGGAGG
>NZ_JBITHA010000043.1:5229-18472 GCF_044457485.1 Nonomuraea sp. NPDC050540 | reverse complement strand
GACCGTCCACGGCGCATCCTGGGCTATCGGTCACCATCTGAGGTCTATTCTGGCCTTCTGACCAGCGGTGATGCGCTGACCCTTTGAGACCGTCACCGTATGACGAACACTCCCGGAAGGCCTCCCACGGAAAGTCGATTCCGCCGTGATGTCCGGTTCACGTGTTCATTTGGCCGTTCATTTTCTGATAGCGTTCACCTAGCCTCGCCAGCACGTTTAATGAACGCAAGGAGTGATCATTTGGCGCTCATCGGCCTGGTCCGGGTCAGCACAGACAAACAGAACACCCAACGCCAGCACGACGCCCTCGATGCGATCTGCCTGAAGGTGTTCGAGGAGAAGATCAGCGGCAAGCTCGCCACCGAGGATCGGCCCGCGCTGCTGCAGGCGCTGTCGCACATCCGCGACGGCGACATGCTGACCGTCCAGGAGGTCGACCGCCTCGGCCGCAACCTGCTGGAAGGCTTGATCGTCCTCAACGACCTGTTCCAGCGCGGTGTCGCGGTCAAGGTACTGGAGGGCATCGCGGCCGGCGAGCACACTGAGCGCTCGCTAATCCTGGACTTGGCCCTGGCGCTGTCGGAGGACCGGCGCCGCGACATCGTCCGCAAGACCAAGGACGGCCTGGAAGCGGCCCGCCGCCGCGGCAAGGTCGGCGGCCGCCGACCGGTGGTCGACAATGACAAGCGCGCCGCGATTCTGGCCCGCCGCGAGCGCGGGGAATCTATCCGCACCATCGCCACCGGCGTCAAGGTCTCGATCGGCGTGGTCCACAAGACCCTGACCGAAGCCCGGCAGCAGACCTAGCAGGACCGAGATAGCGCCGCCTGACTTCTGCGCGCCTGCCCCGCATCGGTGGTCAGGCTCAGAAGGAGCTGCTCTGCTCGACCCCATCATCCGTGCGAAAGCGGTGATGGCCTCCTGATAGTGCTGCGCGGGCTCCCGCCTATGAAGGCCGTCACTATCCACTCGAAGCCATGCGCCGGGGGTGAGCGGCGAACAGGAGATATGGCTCACCATCATCGGCGCCGTCGTAGAACTCGCTCTCGACCTGCGGGCCGGCAGAGAGCAGAGCGGCAGATCGACCAGTTCCCGGGCGCGGCCGAACCAGCAAATTCAGGCGGCGATCCGCGCGGCCCAGGACCGTTGAGGCCAACCACTCGCCGAGCCCGTCGTGGACGCGGCCCATTCCGGACGACGGGCCCTGGTGCCTGTATGGCGTGCGGGGGCCCGCTCTCACCATTGAGAACGGGCCTGGCGGCAAGCGTCGGGGTCACGGCAGACCCGGTGATCACATCTCCGAGAGCCCACTGGCAGGTCCCCAGGGCACGATCTTGTCGGTTGTCCCACATCGCCTCGCCTCGTTCGGCTGAGGAGACGAGTTCCGTGCTGATTTCGTTGGGGTGCTGGCCCCATGTCGATGTCGAGGAACTGCTCGCTCGCCCCACCCTGGGGCTGCATGAATTACAGAGCCTCGGTCCCGGCAGCTATCGAAGGCTCACGCTCACCACAGCTACCAGCGCAATCACCAGGACGAGCCCACTTAACGACAAGACGCCCGCGAAGACGCGTGCACTGTTGCCGCCTTCTCCGGCCGTCGACAGGCAGCCGGGCCGGTGCTGATGTGAACAGAGTTCTGGATATCCCCACGTCGGGACCCCCGCGAACATCGCTAACGAATGAATGGCCCCGGCACCGATGGTCAGGGGGTCTTCTGCGGGACACGATCTTCGCCCCTTGCGGCGTCTCCGACCCGAGTGCGCAGGAAAGACCATCCGGACCGCGTCACGATGGCCGGCGGATTCTTGGGGTGGGTGAGGGCTGCTGCTTGGCTTCTCGGTTTTGCTATTGGCGGCGGGGTGAAGGGCAAGGGGCTGGGCAGCTTCGAGCTCTCTCGGATGTGCTAGGGCGGCGCGCGTAAATTCATCGATAAGGCCTTCGGTGAAAGATGTTCCATGCAACACCGCAGCGCAAGCGTGGCGCACCGCCAAAGGCGCGTTATCGAAGTCAGCGAAGGTGATCCACACGATGGATCTTGCAATGTCATCTCTGACATGAATAAGCACCTGGTGATCAAGGAGGTAACGCAGGAGTCTGGCTGGGCCGCCAGGCTGAGCGGCCAGGAGCATCACCGTGTGCATCCCATTTCCGTAGATGACCGGAGTCCCTGTCATACGCAAAGTGAATCCGGCCATGCAAGAGATGTAGTCACCGAGCTGGGAGCTGGTCCGCAGACCCATGCGAAAATTCTCGCTTCCGACATCAAGTCCATTTACGGATTGAGCCTCTGGATATTGCCGGTCAGGACCATCGCCTAGAATTCGAACCATTCGCACGAGCGCCAGAATGGCGTCATCAACGTCCAGCTCCGGAGTGGTGATCTCGGCGTCTGGATTCGCCTCGGCTTCCAGGGAGGCCGGCGGGGGTGCCGGAGACGCGGAGCGCAAACGCCCACCGAACCGTTCGACCTCCTCGTCTGAGGTGAGCGATCTGATCTGCTTGGCAGCCGGGCTGCCAAGAGATGAGGCTTCGATGAGCTCGTCGAGCTCGTCGATGTCGACGGACTCATCGTCACCGGAGAAGCTGCGTACCCGCTTCTCCTCTGTCGCCCCTCCTTCAATGGCGTGCAGCTCTCTGCCGCTCATCGCTCGATCACCTCTCCGCGTTCTATTGACGGGATGCTCCGATAGCGGAGCGTTGGCCTCCTTGCCACTTTTCTACCGCCGGCACTGTTACCGTGCCGGTTTCGATATGCCGCACGAACGATGCCAGTTCTTCGTCCAGGTATCATGTGCCAGCTGAACTTTTGAGGGCGAACCGAGAGGCTCGCAAAGCTAAGTTCCAGTGTGTATGAGCCGACTGTATGCGTCAACGAATTTCCACGAGATGCCCATCGCTTCTTCCCGGAGTGCCGACTGCTTATATAAGCAGATGTTCCCGAGAAGCGGCTGTTGGAAACGCTGGCCACCACCGGGTGGCGGCATGTTGCCCACATGGCAGGGGACACGATTCCTCTTCCCCTCCTGCGCAGATATTCCGGTCCAACTATCGGGGTGGTCACAATATCCTGACCACCCTCGGCATCGTTACGAAAACCGCTGGAGACTCCACGCCCCAGTGATCCTGCGCCAGGATCACCAAGCACTGACTTTGTTGCGAAACATTCCATAACTCTCCCGTTGGCGTCGGCTCTACATAGTTTTATCCAACGGGATAGATCACAACGATGGGGCCGTGAGTCAAAAGAAAGCAAAATAAGGAGAATGACTGCCGACCGCCAAGATCGGCTTGAAACACACATGCAAACAGGGCCCACCATCATCCTCACTCACCTGCCAGACCTTCGGGTTCGTCCGCTTCTTTCAGGCTCTTGAGGTACTGCTCACGCCAACGGCGCAGACGGCCTTCCACGGCTTTCGCGGTCAACCCGCACTGCTGGGCGGCCTCGCGCTGGCTGAAGCCAAGCGCGTACAGCGACAGAACCCGCCGCAGCTCCGGATCGGCCGTGACCAAGGCGCGGCGGAGGTGATCCCGCTTGATGACTGTGTGCTCGGGACCATCCTGCTGCGGCGCGCGCAACAGCTCTGTCTGCACTTCGTCGCTGCCCAGGCCCACCAGCATCCCGCTCAGAAACGTGCGCTCTTTGTGCCAATTGATGTAGACCTTCGGAAAGCTCCACAGGCACGACCCGATGAAGTAGGTCTTGAGCGTGGCACCCCAGGAGGGATCCCACTTCCCCCTGCGCAAGGCTTCCCGAAACTTGATCACCCCATCGGCCAGCACATCATCAGCCAACTGCTGCAGGTCCGCGACCGTCCACTTCTCAAATCCGGGCAAGGGCTGCACCATCGGCAAGGGTGCCTGCTGCCTGGCCACCCGGGCTTCGTTGCGCTTCGCGCGCCGTTCATTGACCTTGACGAAGAGTTCGCCCGATATGAGCCAACGCACCAGGACCGGCTTCCCGTAGGCGTAGAGCTGCCTGGCGTAGCGCTCGAAGCCCCTGCCCCTGAAGTCCTCTCGCGCCAAAAGCTCCACCAGCCGACGGTCGCTATCCAGGCGCGCGGCGCGCTCCTCCCGGCTCTCCTGCTGAACGTCTGCTACTACTTCACGCTCCGCGGCGGCGACAGCGTGAGTGAGGGACACCGCCGCCGCTCTCCCCGACTCCTCGTCACAGTCATCCTGGTCAGCGCCGGCTTGATGGCCTCCGTCAGCACCGCCAATGTGATCGTCATGACCGGGGCTCCCGTGGATCTTGGGCGGCTCCGGGCCGGGACGTTCGAACGCCATCGACATGCCCGACTCCTCGCGGGGGGTAGGAGGGCGGACACACAGACCGCCCAGATGGAAGTCCTCTACACCCCAGCTCTTATAAGCGACTTGCAGACTTCCCCTCGCCCTCCATCAAGATTTTTCAGGCGAGCCTCCCGCGAGGGGAAACTGCCACCCCGCGCATAGACCTCCAGCGTCATCACCCGCTCGTGCATCGGGCTAACCACTGGAGAAATTGATGTTGTTCAGCAAGCGCACCACCCCCACCAGCCCGACCCCTACCAGCGCGCAGCGTGACCCCACGCAGCCCGAATCCACTGATCACAGAAGTCGGCCGACCTTCTCCGACAGAGCCCTGCTGATCATGACGTGTGCCGGCCTCGTAGCCACCGTGCTCACCGCGTTGATGCTGGCCGACGGATCTTCGTGGCCCCAGGCGCTCATCGTCGGCCTGGGCGCCGGCGGCGCCGCGATCTTGGGCGCGCTGACTCTCGTGGGCCGCAACGGCCCGCAGTAGGTATCCGGCCCAGCGCAGAGGCCAGTCCCCTGCAACGTTCAAGATCAGCTACATTGCCCCTGGTTGTCGATCCCGGGGTTGTCGTCGTGGTTCATCGGGGACTGTCCGACCACAGCCGCTCCGCAGGCGCGCAGGGTCTCGTGGCCGGGGATGTGATTGAAACGGGTGCCGGCCGAGAGGCGCCGAGGAGCTCGGCGATGGAGGTGACGGAACAGTCCCGCCGCCTACGGGGCCGCTCACACGGCCTGACCACCACAACGAGGGTGTCCGTCAAAGCGGAACAAGCTCAGACATTCCGGTCGCTTGGCGCCGATCATGGAAAACCGAGCGCCGCGCCGACCTTCCCCCAGAGCTCCGCGCGGTGGAGCGGCTGGCACCGCACCGAGCACCGCGAGCGCCAGGCCGGCGAACGCGGCGAACGCCTCTAAGCGCCGCCTTGGTCGCTTCCGCGACCGTGGCCGCGACTATGACGACACCTACCGGCTGCCCCCCGGCACGCCGAGCGCGGGCGAGGCGACGAGTGCGGGCGCTGACCCGCTGGGCTGGGCGCAGGAGCGCGCCGGGAAGTGGGGCGATGGCTGACCACTCGCCAAGCGCCTGCCCGGCCAGAACGCTCAACGACCCATGATCACGATCGCCACCCCCGGGGCACGTGGGCATGACTCCGCGGCGTGGCGGCTGGGCGAAGGGAGGGAGATGCAGCGCTGGGCTACCACCCCCAGGACTGCACCCCCCGGCGCTGTGCATCCAGTGCTCGACGAAGAGACGGCGACATCAGCGCCTCTATTAACGCTGATTTCCGCGCGGGTAAGGCTGCAGACATAAAGAAAAGGTGGATATTCTTCTTCCGCGTAATAGAAAAACGCATCGCGCGGGTGGTGAGTTTTCCTCCGCGTTTCATGTCGCACGCCACAGTCGGCCAGCATTTCCGCAGGTAGGGCTGGTTATTTGCGCGCGGGGGGCGTGATGATGCCCGTCTTGGCCTTTGTAGTTGCTTACCTCTATGGTCGCCCTTGCAGAGAGTTCTACCGCTCTTGTATGCGCGTGAAAAGGCTCGACGAAGAGGCCGCGCGCGCGTCCACGGCGAAGCCCCCGGCAAAAAGCTGAGGGGCGGCTCTGGGCGCGTGCGCGCAAAATGCGACATAAGCCACCAGTGAGGTACTCCGTCATGAGCAACACCATGGTCATCGTGGGCGCGGTCGTGGCGATCGCCACCGTCATCGTGGCCGGTTACGCCGCTACCCGCCTGGCGACCACCGCGCCCCGCGCGCTGGTCCGGGCGCTGCTGGCCTTCGCCGTCGTCCTGGGCGCCATCCCGGCGATCCTCATCGCCCTTTACAACGCCTGAGCAGCGACGATGAGCACTCTGCGGGCGCGGCAGCCCGCTTTCTGGGATCTCCTGCCGGACGACAGCCGACGAGCGCTGTTCCATGTCGGGGCCGTCCGCTGAGTGTACACCGACTGCATGTGGGTGGTGCCCGAGCACCTGACCATCGTGCTGCGGGGCTGGGCCTGCCTGCGAGCGGCCCAGGGCGGAGGCCACCACAGCGTCGTCGACGTCGCCGGGCCGGGCGACCTCATCAGCCCTCTGCACGCCCTGACCCCCGAACCGCCGACCTGGCTCGGCCCCACCGCCACGATCCGGGCGCACATGCTGACCAAGGGCCGCATCCTGCAAATCCCGCGCGAAATGATCCCCGGCGTGACCCACGCTCCCGTCCTGCACCGGTTGCTGACCCATTTCAGCGGCCAGCATCAGCACGCGCTGCTCCACCTGCACGCCAGTAGTCACCTCGACGTCGCAGCCCGCCTGGCCCGGCTGCTGCGGCAACTGTGGCAGCGCTTCGGCGAACGACGCACCCCGAACGGGACCGCCCTCGCGTTGCCGCTGTCTCAGGCCGACCTGGCCTCCTGGATCGGCGCGAGCGCCTCGGCGGTGGCCCGCACGCTGGCCTGCTGGCGCGCCCAGCACATCATCGAGACCGGCTACTCCCTCATCCGCATCCTGAATCCCGACGCTCTGCGCACCCTGGCCGCCTACCCGCCCCCAAGCCTGGCCGAGCCCGCGCGCACCGTCCCCACACCGCCGACCCTGACGGGAGACTTCCTGCCCTTCGGCAAGACCGACCTGCCGCCCGGCCTGGGCGACCCATGACGGCCGCCAGGGCGGGCGCGCAGCACCTCGAACAACCACCCCGGTGCCAAGGGGTTCCCGGGCACCGCGACTACGCACCGTAACCAGCGAACGAACTGAGCCGATCGCCCCCCATGAAGGCCCTCAGCCCGATGCAATGGGCTGATGAAAGGGAGAACTCCCCGCGTGCGGCAGCGAGCGGTCCTCACCGCGGCGGTCGCCGCCCGCGCACGCCGGACGGTCGCCCCTCTTCCCCCACCTCCTGAGGCCTGCCCGCCGCCGGCGCCTGCCGAGTCGCGCCGGCGAACCGGGAAGCTTCGCACGCTGCTCTCGACAGCCGCTCTCCTGGTGGCCTGCGCGGCGGGCGCGGCAGCCGCAGCCTTCCCGGGAGAGGCCGCGTGGGTGCGCTGGACGCTGGCCGGCGTCGCCCTCGCCATCGCCGCCGGGCTGGGGATCGCCCTCCTGGTGGGCCCGGCCGCCCGGAGATTGGCGGGCGAGAGCACGCCGCTCACCCGCGCGGACCGCTCGCAGCTGACCGCCGCCGAACGAGGACAGGCGCTCGACGCCGCCCGCCACACCCTCATCCAGGCCGCCATCGGCCTGGTGGTGGTCGGCGGGGTCGCCTTCACCGCCTTGGGCCTGTGGTTCACCGCCCGAACCATCGACGCCACGCAGGAGACCACGAAGATCGTCCAGGAAGGCCGCCTCACCGACCGCTACACCAAGGCCGTCGAGCAGCTCGGCTCCAGCCAGCAGGATGTGCGGCTCGGTGGCATCTACGCCCTCCACCAGTTGGCCACCGACTCCCCCCGCGACACCGACACCATCCGCAACGTCCTGGCCGCCTTCGTGCGCACCCACGACTTCTGCACACCCCCACCCGGGGAACCCGAGCCGTGTGCCGCTCCCTCGGTCTACGAGGCGGGCGGGGACATGGCCAAGGTGAGGCCGGAAGCCGATGTGCTGGCAGCTCTGATGATCGCGCCGCGCCTCACCACCAGCTATCCTCCAGGCCGCGAGAAGCAGCCAGATTTCAGCCGGGTCCGCTTCCCCGCGGTGATCCTTCCCGACGCCTTTCTTCGTGGCGCAGACCTGTCGGCGTCGAACCTGGCCGGCGCGAACTTGATCGGCGCGAACCTGTCCCACGCGAGCCTGTCCGAGGCGAATCTGTCCGACGCGGTCCTGGCCGGCGCGGACCTGTCTTACGCGGACCTGTCCCGCGCGGACCTGTCCGGCACGGCGCTGCACGGCGCGGACCTGAGAAACGTCACCGGGATGTCCGAGCGGGAGATACGCGCTGTGGCCTCAGTCGATGAGCGCACACGGTTCTGAGCCTCCAGCCGGTGGGGCCGCCAAGACACAAGCGACGGCCGCAGCTACGTTCCCCGGCATGGTCGCCGCGCCCTACGACCTGCGCACCGAGCCGGTGCAATCTGTCCGAGCGTGCGAAGCCACACGCACGCCTGGTCTGGTTGCCGTGGTTGGCCGGCCGAGACGAGGGTGCTGACCCAGACCCACCACCAGCTCAGCGGGCGGCTGCCGTACCGGGCCCGGCCGGGCCCGGTACGGCCGGGCCCGGGGCATGCTGGGGCTGGTCAGCAGGTGGCCAGCATGTCTTCCAGTGCGTCGATCTCCGACGGCTGCGCGCTCAGGCTCCAGTCGTACTTCACGTCGATCCAGCTTTTGGCGTAGGTGCAGTGGAAGGAGGTCAGCGGCGGCCGCCAGGTGGAGGGGTCCTGGTCGCCCTTGGACTGGTTGACGTTGTCGGTGACGCTCCACAGCTGGCTGTCGTTGAGCGAATTCGCGAACGCCTTGCGGCGGGCGGTCGTCCAGGCCCATGCCCCCGAGCGCCAGCTTTCCTTCAAGGCGACCATGTGGTCGATGTCGATGTCGGAGGCGTTGGTCCACACCCCGCCGTCATACGGGCTGACCCAGGTGCCCGATATCGCGGCGCAGGTGGAGGGGTTGGTGACGACGTCCTGGCCGTCGCGGATCAGCACGGTCTCGCGCGTGTTGCACGCGCCGGAGACCGTCGCCCAGTGCGGGAACAGGTCACGGTTGTAGGTGTCGTCGTGGCTTTCGGCGGCGACGGTGAGGGCGGCCAGCTCGGCTTGCGCGGTGGCCAGATCAGGCACGCCCGGCGGGTCGGCCAGAGCAGGGGAAGCCGAGAGCGGGATGGTCAGGAGCAGGGCGGTAGCGGCCACGAGCGCGAAAGAGCGTCGCACGGGGAGGGCCTTCCTGTCCCGGCGCCTCGGCCAGGAAAAAAGGGGGGTCCTGGTCAGGGGCGAGGGCGGGACAGGCTGACCATCTCAACCCGCCGGACGCTGACGAAGAGAGTCAACTCACAGGATCAGCGGCGCATCTTCGTCGGTTCGGGCCCGTAACAGCCCGGCGCCCGGCCGCGAAACCCGGACATCAGCAGGCAAGCCGGCCACAGGTCGCGACCTGTGGCGCAGCGGCGTGGCCGCCGGCGTAAGTCTGGAGACGAACACCGGCGGGGACCATCAGCGAAAAAGAATCTTGGTCGCGGGGTTCATACCAAAGCCCGTTCCAGACTCTCCCCTATGACGGGCCTTCACCGGCGAAGGCCCCCGCCTCCCCCTCGGGACACACGCATGGACATGATCACCGCTGTGGTGAGCGTCATTTCGATCGTCACCGCTCATGTGGCCGCGCTGACAGGAGTGTGGCTGCGCCTTCGCTGGCGGGCCCGCCACACCCAGATCCAGGGCCGCTGCCTCGTGCAGCTGGCCCAGGCCGCCCCTGGACGCGGACGGCTGGACCTGGAGGAGCAGCACGGCCAGGCGCACCGCCTGACCCTGACCCTCACCACAGCGTCGGGAACCGGCACCCCGGCATGAGCGAACCCCACCCGCCGGAGCCCCGACCGCCGGCCGCACCCCGCCACCCGGTAGCCGATACCCGGACCGCCGCCGCCAGCCACGCGACCGACGCGGGCTTTTCCGCCTTCTACCGAGCCACCCTGCCCGCCCTGACCGCCTTCCTGCTCAACCACGGCGCGCCGCTGACCGTGGCCACCGACATCGCCCAGGACACGATGATCAAGGCCTACCAGCGGTGGAACGAGCTCACCCACCCCCGGGCGTGGGTACACACCGTAGCCTCGCGCGCCCTGGTCCGGCACGTCGCCGGGTCCTGCGAAGAGCTCGTCGACCCGCCGCCCGAGCCAACCACGCTGCTGCCCTGCCCGCACGTCGGTGCCGACTGGGAGACCCGCCAGATCTTCCTGCACATGCTGCGTCGCCTGCCGCCACGCCAGCGCCAGATTCTGGCCTGGACCTTCAACGACTTCACCCCCGCTGAGATCGCCGAGCAACTCGGCATGACCTCCAACGCGGTCAGCGCCAGCCTGAAGAAAGCCCGCCGGGCCGCCGTCGAACACCTCACCGCCGTCGGCTACTTCACCACCGGGCAGGAGGCGCGATGACCAGCCGCGAGCATCACGACGCTGACCGGCTCATCGGCTGCCAGGCCACCCAGGTCGACGAGCTGGCCGCCCTCCTGGACATCGAAGCCGGCCTGCGCGCGGTGCTGCTGCACTCCCAGCACACCGCCCAAGTGAAGGACCTGGACACCGTCCTCGACATCGAGGCCGGCCTGGCCGCCATCATGCCCGCCACACCCCCTGCCCCGCCCGAGCCCGAGCCCGAAGAACTCTCCGCCTCAGCCGGTCCTGGACAGTGCCCGTGGCCGGTCAGCCCGCAGGAGCGCCTGATTCTGCGGCGCGACTACCGCGTCCTCGCCGCATCTCGCTCCCTCGACCGTGCGGACGCCTTCGCCCGCGCACTCGACGGTGCCCGCGCCCGCGCTCTCGCCCTCGACCTCGCTCTTGCCTATGACCACGACCGCGCCCTCGCCGATGACCTCGTCCACGCTCGCGCCCAGGTCCGCTGCCTCGAGGGTGAGCTTGACCTCGCCCACGACCACGACCTTGCTGCCCGCGCCCGCACCCAGGTCCGCCGCCTCGCCCGCGCCCTCGACCTCGCCTACGACCCCAATCGTGCCAACGCCCGCGATATCGTCCGGGCCCTCGCCCTTGACCTCAACCACATCCTTGCCCGCGCCCACGACCTCGTCAGGCAATTCGTCACCTCGACTGAACACGCCGTCCGAGAAGTGCTGGGCCGCGATGTGTGTTTGCAGGAGGAGACCGTACGCCTGTTTCTCGACGACTTCACGGCCGCCGATCTGCGCACGGCGTGTCTGGCCAACCTCGACTTGGCGGGGGTTCGCTGGTCGGAGATGGGAACGCGGTGGCCGCCGGAGGTGGACATCGGCGAGCTCAAGACGCACTCGGACACGCTTGATGCGGCACGAGGGCTGTACGTCGTCCGCGAGGGCTGGAGGGTACGTGACTTCGCGGATCTTTCCTGAAGCGGTGTGACCGCAGCTGCTCAAGGAGGGCGAGCCGTACACACAGGGTGGCGCAGGTATCTGACGTGTGGCCGACCCGACCGGAACAGTAGATGCGACGCACCCTGCCCCGCAGATGATCAGGCTGTCCGTGCTGTGCCACGCACGATGCAGCGGAGCGGCCGACTGGGACGAGAAAGCGGGTGCCGCGTTGGAGGCACCCGCTTGACCTGCTGTTTTCACGCGCAGGCTCGTTGGGGGGTCTGAGTGATGTCTGACGTCACCGTCTCTCCCCGCGAAAGGACCCTACACTTCCATGTCTACTTCAACTCCTCCGCCTGAGCCGGATGACCTCCCGGCCGCTCGTCCGGACGATCAGCAGCATGCTGGCGAGGAGGAGCCCCGCAACAACGCGGTCGCCGAACAGGGCGACCGTTCCCCTCGCCGCCAGAGTGGCGAGGGCCTGCACCAGGTTTTCGCCGCGACCATGCTGGCCGTGGTCGGCGCTTACAGCATCACGAACTCGATCGCCATCACGGTGATCGCCGCGGTGCTCGCCCTGCTGGTGATGCTGGTCGTCGCCAGGTCGAGATAGTTCGCGCGCCTCCCTCGGGGGGCGCGTCAAAAAATCTTGCTCCCTTCTTTCACACCCCGGCCGTGTCGCGGCTCTAGAGATACGAACACGGCCGGGGGAGGTTCAGGTGTTGATCGCTATGGAGGCCAGGAGTTGGACGATAGGAAACGACCATCCTTTGAGGACGTCGAGGATGTTGATGAAGCCGATCGAGACGCGCAAGACCAGGACATCAAGGTGGACGGGCGGCCGGTCACCCGAGCGGAGATCGAGGCGTTCAGCGCCTTCTACAGAGATCATTTCCTCTTGGTGGTCAAGTTGGTGATGCTGATGTACGGCGCCTCGAGGCAGGAGGCGGAGGACGCCGCCCAGCAGGCCTTCACCGAGATGTTCCTGCGCTGGAAGACGATCACCTTTCCCAACAGCTATGTCCGCACCACGGCGATGCGGGCCTGCTGGCGGGCGCGCAAGCGCACCGCGCGGACGGACCTGTCGGACCAGGTCGGACAAGAACTGGCCGAGCCGGACGATGTCTTCGACACGGCGTGCGAGTACGCGTGGGTGGAATGGGTGATCCAGGATCTCCCGCCCCGTCAGCAACAGGTGATCCGCGCCGTCACCGACGGCCTGGGTTATGACCAGATCGCCGCCCTTTTGGGAACCAACGAGGCCAATGTGCGATCGCATCTGCGGCATGTACGCAACAGCCTGAAGAACCGCCCTGACCTTCTCGCGCTGGTCCCTGCCGCCCGGCCCGCCCGCCCCGTCACCACACCCGCAACGACGCCTGGAAAGGGGGAGAACCTGTGAGCGACTACTACGACAACGACGAGTACCACGACGCGCACGCTGAACCGACGGCAGAGACCCCCGCCGAGATCCTGAGCGAAGCGCTCGACCTCATTCATGAGGCCACCGAGGACATCACGCCCAGCTACATCGAAGGCCGACTGCAGGAAATCCTGGACGGCTACCTCCCAGGTCAGGGTGGAGGGCAGCCTCCGAGCGCAGAGCCCGCCGAGGCCGCCACTCCCAAGCAGGGCTGCGAACTCGCGCACGCTGACGAGCGGCCGGACATCTCGGCTGCGGCCATCAGAGTCTCCGACTTCCGGATCTTCCCGTCGGTGGAGATGCGTACGCACCACGGCGTTCGATGGGGCAAGCCCGACAAAGAACTGATCATGTCGGAGGCCCTCGAAGCGATCACCATGTCCTGGCACACGACCAAGGCCAGGGTGGAGGCTGAGCAGATCCGTGCCCAGGCCGTACGCGATGCCGAGGTGGAGGCTGAGCAGATCCGTGCCCAGGCCGTACGCGATGCCGAGGTGGAGGCTGAGCAGATCCGTGCCCAGGCCGTACGCGATGCCGAGGTGGA
>NZ_JBITHA010000043.1:4532-5130 GCF_044457485.1 Nonomuraea sp. NPDC050540 | reverse complement strand
AGGCTGAGCAGATCCGTGCCCAGGCCGTACGCGCACCTGCGACGCAGACCCCAGATCCATTGCACATGATGGGTGCACTCGACCTCAACCTGGCGCTGGCATGCACGCGCCCGGCTTTCAGCGGCTCTCCGCTTCGTGGCGCCGTCGAACTGCTGCTGCTGGGAGTGGTTCTCGCGCCGGCCATCTCGATAGGTCAACCCTGGAGCCGACCTGCGCGAGTCACTGAGCTACCAGTGCGCGAATCCAAAACCTGGCCAGGCGGCGGACACATGCCAACGGCCATCGGATCTACAGAGGCTGGCAGGTCGTCGTTGCCGCGCAACCTCACGGAAACCGGCAAGGGCCTCCTGCCTTTGATCTCACGCAACAATCTGGTTGCCTACCAGACGGTGGGGGACCTGGATCGGGCCATCCCCCTCTACAAGGCTGCACTCACTGCCTTCGAGCGGGTGCTCGGTACTGACCATCCCGACACCCTTAACTGCCGCAGCAACCTCGCCGGCGCCTACCAGACGGTGGGGGACCTGGATCGGGCCATCCCCCTCTACAAGGCTGCACTCACTGCCTTCGAGCGGGTGCTCGGTACTGACCATCCCGA
>NZ_JBITHA010000043.1:0-4435 GCF_044457485.1 Nonomuraea sp. NPDC050540 | reverse complement strand
CGACACCCTCAACTGCCGCAGCAACCTCGCCGGCGCCTACCAGACGGTGGGGGACCTGGATCGGGCCATCCCCCTCTACGAGCAGATCCTCCAGCCCCGACCGCCCTTTCGAGACAGTGCTGCCGATCTCGGAACAAGGTGAGCGTTTACGCTCACACCGGCTGACCATCGCTATCGCCCCGGCCGCCATGCAGGAGATGGGGCTACCTGCATGGTGAAGGTCGTTAACGGGACAGGGCGTAGGCCTCCGGGATGTGGTTCTGTCCGGGGACGAATGGCGCTTTCGATCTGTTGTGACACAGGCACGTCATGTGATCTTGGCTGAGGTCCCATGATGGCCGGTATGCGCAGGCGTGTACGCCTCTGGGCGGGAAGTGTGACGGCGGTGGTGGCGGCCCTCGGTGTGGCCATCTATCTGGCCCGGGTCGGCTGGGAGGAGGCCGGTAACCCGGCTGGCATGGTCGGCTTGTTCGTCATCGTGGTCGGCTTGGCCGTGGCGGGGCAGGCGCTGGCTGCCGGTCCTGCCCAAGGCCAAGGCGCTGGGCAGAGGCGGCAGCGCATCGCGGGTGAGGATGCTGCCGGTCCGGCGTCGATCGTGGTGGAGGGCGGCAACACGGGCATCGCGTCGAGCGGCGACGGGGCACGCAACGTGCAGCAGCAGGCGCGAGCCTCCGAGCAGACCGTCATCACCCAGGTCGCGGGTGATCAGACGGTGCATCAGTACGTGATGCCGGACACGGCGGTGCGGCCGGTTGCCGAGGTGGTCGCGCCGCCGGGGCTGGTGAATTTGCCCCGGCACACCCGCACCTTCGTGGGGCGCGGCGACGAGCTGACCCGGCTGGAAGCGGTACTGCGGGGCGGTGGTGGGGTGGTGGTGGCCGCGGTGCACGGTCTGGGTGGGGTGGGCAAGTCCACCCTGGCCGCGCACTACGCGCTGGCCCAGGCAGGGGACGGAGCTGGAGGGCGAAATCCGGTGTGGTGGATCACCGCCGATGGGCCTGGCGCGGTGGAGGCTGGGCTGGCCGCTTTGGCGGTGGCGTTGCAGCCGGAGCTCACCTCGGCGTCGCCGTTGGAGGCGCTGGCCGAGCGGGCCAGGGCGTGGCTGGCCGCTCACCAGGGGTGGCTGCTGGTGCTCGACAACGTCGTCGACCCCGCCGATGTGCGGCCGCTGCTGGAGCGGCCGCTGGCCGGGCAGGTGCTGGTGACCAGCCGGTTGGGTGAGGGGTGGCATCGGCTGGATGCCCGGCTGCTGCGCCTGGATGTGCTGGGCGAGCGGGAGGCGATCGACCTGCTGACCCGGATCGCCACCCAAGAGCTCCCCCATGCCGGGCTCGACGCCGCAGTCGTGCCCGAGGGCTGGGAGGGGGCGGACGAGTTGGTGCGCGAGCTGGGCTATCTGCCGCTGGCGATCGAGCAGGCGGGCGCATACCTGCACCAGAGCCGGCTGTCCCCGGTCGCCTACCTCGAGCTGCTCAGAGCGCAGCCGGCAGTGATGTACGACCGGGTGGCCCGCGGCGCCGACGGCGAACGGACCATCGCCCGCATATGGCGGCTCACCCTCGACCGGCTGGCCGACACGCCCATGGTCGGGTCGCTGCTGCGTGTCCTGGCCTGGTACGGCGCTGAGCCGATCCCCCGCACCCTGCTAGACGGCCTAGAAGATGGGAAGGGGGAGGCGGAGGTGCTGCATGCCCTCAGCGAACTGGCCGCTTACTCCATGATCGCTCTTGACCAGGACAACATCACTGTTCATCGCCTCGTGCAAGCCGTCGCACGCACCCCCGACTCGGCTGACCCCCACCGCCAGGCCGATGACATCGGCACCGCCTGTGAGGTGTCTTCCCTCCTGCTCAACATCGCCCTGCCTGAAGAGCCGCGCGACCCTGCAGGCTGGCCTGCCTGGCGGGCACTGCTGCCGCACATCACCGCCCTGACTAACCACGCACCCGCTGGCCCTGACACTGCCACCACTGCGCGGCTACTCAACCAGACCGGCGCCTTCCTCGAAGATCAGGGCGCCATCAGCCGAGCCGTCGCCTGCTTCGGACGGGCACACACGTCGTTCGGACGGGTGCTCGGCGTCGACCACCCTTCCACCCTGGCCTCTCGCAACAATCTCGCCTACGCCTACCGGGCGTCGGGGGATTGGGGGCGGGCCATCCCGCTGTTGGAGGCGACGCTCGCCGATTACGAGCGGGTGCTCGGCGTCGACCACCCCGACACCTTGACCTCTCGCAACAATCTCGCCTACGCCTACCGGGCGTCGGGGGATCGGGGGCGGGCCATCCCGCTGTTGGAGGCCACTCTTGCCGATCGTGAGCGGGTGCTCGGCGTCGACCACCCCGACACCTTGACCTCTCGCAACAATCTCGCCAGCGCCTATCAGGCGTCGGGGGATCGGGGGCGGGCCATCCCGCTGTTGGAGGCGACGCTCGCCGACTGCGTGCGGGTGCTCGGCGTCGACCACCCCGACACCTTGACCTCTCGCAACAATCTCGCCTACGCCTACCGGGCGTCGGGGGATTGGGGGCGGGCCATCCCGCTGTTGGAGGCGACGCTCGCCGATTACGAGCGGGTGCTCGGCGTCGACCACCCTTCCACCCTGGCCTCCCGCAACAATCTCGCCTACGCCTATCAGGCGTCGGGGGATTGGGGGCGGGCCATCCCGCTGTTGGAGGCGACGCTCGCCGACTGCGTGCGGGTGCTCGGCGTCGACCACCCTTCCACCCTGGCCTCCCGCAACAACCTGGCCAGCGCCTATCAGGCGTCGGGGGATTGGGGGCGGGCCATCCCGCTGTTGGAGGCGACGCTCGCCGACTACGAGCGGGTGCTCGGCGTCGACCACCCCGACACCTTGAACTCCCGCAACAACCTGGCCGTCGGCCATGAGTCGGCGGGGGATCTGGGGCGGGCCCTCCCCCTGTTCGAGACCACTCTCGCCAACTACGAGCGGGTGCTCGGCGTCGACCACCCCGACACCTTGACCTCTCGCAACAACCTGGCCAGCGCCTATCAGGCGTCGGGGGATTTGGGGCGGGCCCTCCCCCTGTTCGAGACCACTCTCGCCAACTACGAGCGGGTGCTCGGCGCCGACCACCCCGACACCTTGACCTCTCGCAACAACCTGGCCAGCGCCTATCAGGCGTCGGGGGATTTGGGGCGGGCCCTCCCCCTGTTCGAGACCACTCTCGCCAACTACGAGCGGGTGCTCGGCGCCGACCACCCCGACACCTTGACCTCTCGCAACAATCTCGCCTACGCCTACCGGGCGGCGGGGGATTTGGGGCGGGCCATTCCCCTGTATAAGGAGACCCTCGCCGACCGCGAGCGGGTGCTCGGCGCCGACCACCCTTCCACCCTGGCCTCTCGCAATAATCTCGCCTACGTCTACCGGGCGGCGGGGGATTTGGGGCGGGCCATTCCCCTGTATAAGGAGACCCTCGCCGACCGCGAGCGGGTGCTCGGTCCCGACCACAGGTTGACGAAGGTGGTGCAGCGCAATCTGTCGGCACTCGAGTGACGCCATGGGCATGAGGTTCGATCTTTCTATCGTGCTGGACCTTCGTTGGAGGCGAGTTGGTGGGCGGGGCTGCTTGCGCGTAGGTCGCGTAGGTCGGGGATGTGGTTGTACAGCGTGCCCGCTGAGACGCCGAGCAGTTTGGCGATCGAGGTGATCGAGTTGTCCGGGTTGGGCAGCATGTCCCGGGCCGCGCGCAGCAGTTCGGGGGTGATGACGGTGGGGCGGCCGCCGACGCGGCCGCGCGCTTTGGCTGCGGCCAGGCCTTCGCGGGTACCGGCGACGATGAGTTCGCGGATGAACTCGGCCAGGGCGGCGAAGACGTGGAAGACGAGCCGGCCACCGGGGGTGGTGGTGTCGAGGTTCTCGTGCAGGGAGGTGAAGCCGATCTCCCGGCGGCGCAGCTCGCCGACCATGGTGATGAGGTCGTGCAGGGAGCGGCCGTAGCGGTCCAGGGAGGGCACGACGAGGGTGTCGCCTTCGGTCAGGAAGGTGTGGCAGGCCTCCAGTTCGGGTCGCTCGGCGTTCTTGCCGGATTTCTTGTCGGCGAAGACCTTGCGGCAGCCGGCCGCGGTGAGGGCGTCGAGTTGGCGGTCGAGGCTCTGGCCGCGGGTGGAGACGCGGGCGTAGCCGATGCGGATCTCGCTGCGGTGGGCGGGGAAGGCGGCCAGCGGGTCGGCGGGTGGGTGCGGGGCGTCGGTCACGCCCGAGATTCTCTCAACAAAGGGCGTTCGGAGGTTGTTGAAACGCTGGGGTTGTTGAAGGAGTTTTTGAAGGCTTTTCGAGGCTCTGATCGACCGGTTTCAAGATCTACAAAAAACGATGACGGTCTCAAAGGGTCAGCGCATCACCGCTGGTCAGAAGGCCAGAATAGACCTCAGATGGTGACCGATAGCCCAGGATGCGCCGTGGACGGTC
>NZ_JBITHA010000042.1:0-19470 GCF_044457485.1 Nonomuraea sp. NPDC050540 | reverse complement strand
GCCGAAGAGCAACCAGCGAGCAACCAACGGCCCGTCTCGGCCCTGTCAGAAGGCTACGAGAACCGAGAAAGCCCAGGTCAGATGGGGTATCGAGTAGTAGGGCGCCCGGGGCTCGAACCCGGAACCTACGGATTAAAAGACGACAGATTCTATGCCGAACGATGTCGCGCGATATTCAATTGTGTCACTATGTCGAATTCTATCGCATTTAAAATGTCTGAAAATGTCGGCGTGTGCCGGTGGGTATCGATAGCCGAAGAGCACGCGACGAGCACGCGGCCCGCTATGCGGTCCATCATTGTGCGCTCTTGACGGTTTGATCTGTCCCGAATTCGGGCGGCGACGGAGGCGGAAGACCCTATTTACCTTCTCTTGCCAGTGGGTGATGGCGTTTGCTGCGGGTTGTCGTTCGGCTCGGTTACTACAAGCGGTCGTGAGGCGTCAGTCTCGTGAAGACATTCGCTGCCAACGTGGCGAGGGAGACGGTGTGAAGCAAGGGTGCTCGCTTCGGCTGAGGCGGCGACGACTCGCTGAATCGGCCATGGAGACGGTTCCTGCTCAGCCACGACGGCGCCAAGTACCAGTTCGGCGTCTGGGTTGGCCATCCCCGGCCCCAGTTGATCGCTTTCCTGATGCTCGCGCAGCCTATTCGCTGGCAGCATCGTCGTCGTCTTCCGGCGGTGCTGACCGTCGGTACTGAGGATGGTCGAGATCCATCTGTTTCGCTGCGTGCAGAGGCACGGGATAGCGGGAACGGTCAGACCAGGCGATGGTCTGGTGGCACAGACGCGCGGTTGCGCGAGCAAGCATCGTCTTGTCGATGCCATTGGTGGTACCAACAGGGTAGATCTCGGTTGCCGTCATGGCGTACCACGGGCTTTTGAGCTGGTTAGTCTCCCGTTCGCCGATCGCGCCGGCCCTGCCCGGATCCGCGTCCCAGCGTGTGAAGGTCCTGCCCAGGTCTCCGCCCTTTGCCTGATAGTTGCGCGGGACGTTGAAGAGGACCCAGAAGGGGTCTCCGAAGTCCACCTTGGCGCGGTGCAGCTTGGCCGATGTGAAAGCGATCGAATCCGGCTCAGTGTCCGAGTCGCTCTCACGAGCAACAGGAACGTACTGGGGCACCTCTTCGGGTTCGACGTTCATCCGGATGACGGCGCTCGGCCTCTTGCGCGGTGCGTTCTTGCCGTTGCCATGCCCTGGCAGCCAGGTGCGCGGATCGGTGATGTCACCTTCGTCGTAGCTCTGGTTCTCGTTGTGCAGGCCCGTCCACATTCGACGGCAGGCAAGCCCGTCGACCATGACGACGTACCTCATGTCGGGTTCCAACTCGTCGCGGACGAGGCTTGCGAGGGCGTCTTCGACGTGGGCCGCTGCCTCTGCCCAGCGTTCCTTGTCCGATTTGGCCTTCCCATCAACATGAAGTGCGTAGTCACTTGCGTGGAAAGCGGTGATCGCCTTCCGGTACGGTACCCAGGATCCCGTTAGCGGTGTCCACGCTCGCATTGTCCAGACACCTCCCTCCTCTTCGGGAGGGAACAGGGCAGTGGCGAGGACGATTCGCTTGGTCTGTTTGTCGTCGACCGTCTTGGCCTGTCGGCGCACGTGGATGCCGCAGTAGACGATACTTCCGGCCTCTTTGCCTTTCTTGTCCTTGGCGATGGCTCGCGCTAGGCGCTGATCGATGATGCCGAGCGAGCGATACAGATCCAGAAGTGCCATGTAGGCGGCGTGATCTTTACCCTGCAGCGGCGGGCTGATCTCTGTGGCGGGATTTCCGAACGACCCCTGCTTCATCCCCTTCGTGAACTGGCAGACGAAGTCCTTTTTGGCCAGAAGGCGGCGGACTTGGAATTTTCCGTCATACTGCTCCTTTCGGAGCAAGTATGCGTTCCGCTTCTCTCCTTCTCTCCTTTTCACAAGCGGGATCTCGGTCTCGCACCAGGCAGCGACCATTACGTTCGAGTCGCTACCAGCGAAGTCGCCTTCGAAGGATCTGAACTCCTCGATCCGGTTGATGTCGTCGCCGTGCGACAGGAAACGCTCAGCCTTGCGGAATACCACGCTGATGCCGGGAACGAGGTGGACCTCCTCGCCTGACTGTGGATCACTGATGGACGCGCCGTCCGGGAAGGCCAAGGACAGCGCATTGATCATGCGCAGGCGGGTGCTGTGGCGGTACCAGAGGCAGACGATTCGCAGGTGATCGAAGCGTTGAGCGCTGACGGAAGCGGCAATCTCCTCGGATGAGGGAAAGCCGATGCTGTGGAGGAGCTCGCCGTCTTCGATCCGTTGAGCCCGTTCCTGAGAGGACATCTTCTGTTTGTCGGTGGGGCGGGGCTCGAAGTTCATCGGCTCCACCGCGAAGCTCAGCCAGTTGGCTTTCTCTCCGAGCACCTTGGTGACATGCTCCGCGAGAAGCCGCAGATGAAGGGTCCCTGGTCCCGTGCCGACTGCGAAGTTATCGTTCTTCGGCATGAGGGGGCGGATAGTGCCGGCGTCGGGAGTGATGAACGATGGGAATTCCCCATTTGTGTCGGCCTTCTCGAGCACAGTCCGTTCGTGCGTGAGGCGTGCCTGAAGTTCCTGCAAAAGACTGACGTCCATCTTGTCGCGCGCGAGCAACTCCAGCGCCCGATGGTTGACTTCTCGGACGCTACCGCTGCGCACCAGTTCGGTGTAGAGGATCGGAAGACCGTCGCTGCCCTGGTAGATGTTCGTCGACTTGGCGAAGACCATGTTGCTGTGGACGCGTGTAACGTGCGCGTCCAGGAAGATGACGGGGTCGACGACGTTAGGCACGGTCTTCATGACTACCGAGAATCTGGACATTGCGTACTGGGCTGCGGTGGCATCCTTCACCATGGTCCCGTCGTCACGAATGTTGTACTTGCGCCCGAAGGGGTGGTCCCACGCGATGAGCCCACCACTGCTGTCGGGGAGGTATGCGACCTCCCGCTTATTCGGGTTGGCCTTCCAGCCCTTCGTGTGGTTCTTGAAGACTTGCTGGCGGTCAGCGTCCAATTTGAGAGAGCCGTCCGTCTCCTTGGCAGGAACCTGATCAGTGATCGGGACGAGGTCATAGATAGTGAACTTCTGCTCAGCGAGCTTCCTGGAGACTACCCAAGGCACGGCCACGTACATCCAGTCGGGACACTTAGGCTGCCTGCCCTGCATCGGTCTGAGAAACCGTGCCATCTCGAACTCCACCTCAGACGTGCTCGCGATGGCCTCGGCCACCGGCGGGACGTCTAGGAGGATGGTCTGATCGGTGGACAGTCCCCTGCTGTAGCCGACGATGCACCGGAAGATATGGCGCAGGGTGTCGTCGTCGATCTTCTCCAGCGAGACCAGGAAGTTGAGGCCCCGGTCGAGGTGGACGTAGCCGCCGGTTTTGAATTTCAGGTAAGTGATGGCGGTTGAGTAAGGCAGGTTCCTCTTCTCGTCGTCCCCTTCCCCTCTCAGCTTCTCCCATTCGTCGCGCACGCTCCGTGGGAAGTTGCGTACGTACACTTTCTGACCCTGAACGAGTTCGGGGGTACAGCGCAGGGTGAGAGCCCGCGGAAGGGCAGCAGTGTTGTCGCTCAATGCTGTGACTCTTTCGGGATGAAGCGCTGGGCTATGCGGAAAGGGTGAGGTCGACGCCTGCGTAGGCTAGGAAGGCGTTGACCGCTTCGCCGTACAGTTCGGTCATCTGCCGGCGTTCTTCCGGCAGCCATCGTGAGGCCATGCGTTCGATGATGCTGGCCAGGTCGGAACTCCAGGTCTCATCGTGGAAGGCATAGTCCACAAAGTGCAGTTCCATGTTGGTGCCGCCGCGTCGAGCTCGGCCAGCGAGCTGGATGAGGGACACCAGCATTCCGGCGACCATTTGCTCTTGAAGGATGAGGTCCATGGTCGACAGCTGCGGGGAGGAACGCATGATGGTGGCCAGGTGATCTCGTGCTGTGGTGCGGGCCGTTTGCAGAACCTCGATTGGATCTGCGGCACCTGAGGTGGGTAGTGAGTTGATGCCTGCTGCGTTGACGCTGCCGTACATCCAAGCAGGATCATCGATGATCAGCGGGGGCCTCACGCACAAATAGATGGAGTGGATGGCTGAACGAAGGTTGACGACGATGTTAAGTCCTCTGGCAATGTTAGCCAGGGGAGCAATCAGGATGTCGCCGAAATGGGGAAATTCCTCCACCTCTTCGACCGTGATGCGGCGGACCAGTGACGGGTCGGGGAGGTGGCGGACGTTACTGAGACGATCTTCCTCCCGAACGAGGACGCACACCTTGTGAGAGAGCCCTTTCGCCTTGGCGAGGCCGGTGGCGATGTGGCCGCACTGCTCGTAGCTGTTGGCTGTAAGGATCACTCGTGCACGATCCTTATCGGTCTCAGTCTTGGCCAGGCGTGCGAGTTTCTTAGACAATTTCGTCTCGTAGAGGCGCTCGCCGATCTCTCGCAGGGCTTCGGGTTTGTCCGAAGGGAACTGGCCAGCGATCGGGATGCGTTCCCCGGCCTTTCTGTGCCCCTCCCCGTAAGTGACAGCCGAGGACTCAACCAAGATCGATTCTTCTTGGGCGTCGGTCATCCACCACATGACGGGCGCGTGGACGTGTTCCTTGACCGCCTGGGGGAAGTAGGCAGTGGCCGAAAGGCCGAAGATAGGCCGCTCCACGCCGGCGGTGATCAGAGAGACCAGCCCACCGAGCTCCGAGACGTAGGTGTGCGGGTCGCCAGCCATATGCTGCGTGGAAAGCTTGGCGTCCTTCTCCGGGTTCTTCATGCCGGTGACCCGATAGCCGTTTATCGGCCTACCGATCATTCCATGCGGGAGGACGTCGGCGATGCCGCCGGAGTGCATGGTGTCGATGATGCGGTTGGCGGAGAGTAGGTCGGAGTGGCGCAGAGACTGTGCGGTGTCGCGTAGCTGGGCAAGAGACCAGTCCAGTTCGCTCATCAAGGTGCGGATGAGGAGGTGGTCGATCGCCCGGCTGCGTGCACGCCCGTCGCTGATCATCGGCGTGAGCGCTTCGTGCAGCCTGAGTTTGAGTTCGTCGCGCTGGTTGATGCCGCGTGGTGACACGGCTGTGCCGAGGATGCGCCTGACGCGCTCCCATTCGGGGTCCAGAAGTATGGGTGCGAGGGCTGCCTCGTCATCTGCACCGAAGTCGGGGGCGGGTACGAGAGCGTTGAGCCGATCGATAGCGTCGATCGGAAGCGGCTCTCCATCGCCTACCTGGTGTTCGGGGAAGAGCAGGCGTACGAGTTCGCGGTCCTTGGCACGAGCTAGGCGCCATCCTTCGTAGTCATATTCGTGACGCAGCCTCGGGACTTTAGAGTCGTCGCGGTGGTTGAGCCGGAATACCTTGGTGCACAGTCCGGTCAGCAATGACTCTGCCATGAGCCGGACGTGGCTGACCGGTTCGATGAGCTGGTCCTCGTATCGCAGGGGAAGGTGCTTGGCTGCAGTGTCGAGAATTTGCGGTTCTGCGGTCCACGGGCGCCGGGAGTGCAGGTCGACGGTGGTGGCGCACCGATCTACGGCGACGGACTGGAAGGCATCGATCTCGTCGATGATGACGAAGTCGCTGGCGCGAAGCACGAACTCGCGGACGGTGACAGAACGGACCGGGCGTCCATCGATCTGGATGCCAACCCGCATGGTGCCTTGGATGAAGTTGTGGTGATTCGTGACGATCACTGCGGCATGAGCCGCCTGGTAGGCGGGCGTGAACTTGCCGCAGGTCGGGATCCAGGGGCAGGCCAATGCCTGTCCGCCGCTGTGGAGACTGAGGCAGTTTTCCCTGCCGGGACGGTAGATGCCGGCAGACTCGAGCCAGTGCTGCTGCGCGCATCCGTAGGCGAGTTGATCGACGTCACGGTGCCCTCGCTTGCCCCATTCCCCGGGGGCCTCGGGGTCTTCCTTGACCAAAGAGGCATGCTTGAGGGCCCGCTCGTACCGCGAGGACGGCGACATCAGTGGGGCGCAGGTGGCGAGATGGCTGATCTTGCCTTCCCTGTGCAAGATCTCCAGGTCGCGGTTGATATCCCAGGCCGAGGCGAGGGTGGCTTTCACGTCGGGGACGAGAAGGGCGACGCGGTAGTCGTTGAGCGCGGCCCAAGAGCCTAGGAGGCGAACCAATACAGACTTACCGGTTCCCGTGGGTGCATGGAAGATCTGCGTTCGGCCCGTCAGGAGGTCCAGCACGTTGACGCTGTCGGTATCGCGAGCCTTGAGCCGGTCGAGCAGAGCTGTCAGCACCTTGTACAGCCAGGGGCCTGTTTTCGTGCCGTCGTACTGCGTGTCCAGAAGTTGTGCGATGTCCTTGAGTTCCTGGACGGTCACTCGGACCGAACCCAGGCCAGGGCGGGTGGTGATGGCGGGAAGCGAATCGTGGCCCAGCGGCTGGGTGAAAGCGGGAAAGCGGGGGATGATGACGCGCCCGTGAACAATCTCATTGCCTTCGGTGCGTTCGCTCGTCTCGTATGTCTTGCCCGGCGCTGCGAACTCGTGGGGCTTGCGTCGGCTGCTGGGTCGGCGGAAGGGAGCCAGAAGGCGATTGGCGTAGCCGAGGTAGTCCTCTCCCAGATGGGGATGGGCAGCAGTCGCGGTGAGCGGATCCCCGACCAGGGTGAACAGGTTGAGCGGGATCTCCTCATCCTCGTGTTCGGCGTCCAGGGCTCCAAGGAGAATCCGCGCTGCGGTAGCGAAACGGTTTTCGTCGACGAGGTCGGGATTGCCGAGGTTCATCACCTCCGCCACAAGCAGCCGTTCCTCATTGCTCAGCTCGTTCCATCGCTCCCACGCCTGTGGCTTGCGGCTGGCGAAGAAAGCCGCATGGCGGAAAGTGGCCACAGGCTTGCCGTTGTCATCCTGCTCTGGGAAGTATTCGGCGGCGAGAGCCAGCGCGGCATGGATGAAAGCGTCCTTGGCGGTTATCTGACTCATGCCCACTCCACCCCGGCGCTCCGGCAGACCATCTGGGCAAAGTTGGTCATGGTCGCGACCTTCATTCTGTACTTGTCGCAGGTCACAGTGAGAAGAGGGATTTGGTCGGCTCGGTGGTCGGGAACGACGAGCCATTCGGCGCCGCCCTTGTCACCTTCATTGCGATGTAGGCTCTGCGCCAGGACACGGCCATGGGTGTAATCCTTCACATCCACGGTGAAGACGTGAGTGCTCCCATCGGGGCCTCTGACCTCGATGCGATGGTCGTACGCATCGCTCATCGGCCAGAGCCTGACGGTCTCGTCCACATCTACATGATTGGCGGCCAGCCGCTCACGCAAGACGGAGTGCAACCGCAACTCGTGCAGGCCAGGCACGCAGGTGTATCGCCACACTCCGCGCTTGAGGGCCAAATGTCCTTCCACTGGCCTCGCCTCTGGCACGGCACCGACAGCACCGAGCGCGAGTGCCGCCTCGCGCGGAGCGGGAGTGTCGGGGCTGTCAGAGTGCAGCTGTGGCGCATCTCCGGATGTCGGCCGGAACATGAAGCTGGCACCGATCTCTGCGTGACGGGCGTAGAGGCAGGCGACGCGATAGTACTCGCGGCCCGCACTCATCCGCTTGCTGATCTTCATGGGCCACTTACACACCGTGCAGGGGAACCACCAGGTGCGATAGATGGCGTGGTAGGGGATCGCCTCGTAGTAGGCGATCGCGTTGAGAGGCAGGCCGCGCCCATTCAGCTCAGCGGCCGTGCCAGCAGGGCATTCCACCAGCGTGGAACGGTCCTTGACGTACTGGGTGGCGCCGCGGCCTTTGAGGATCTCGTACATCTGATCCTGATCGATCTCGTCCTGGAGTTGTGCCTCCGTGAACCGCATCCCGCCGGTCCTCCGAAGCCGCTTCAAGATCCGGTGCAGCTGAGAGATCTCCCACTGCAGGTCGAAGGCGTCGGCGGTGACGCAACCCTCGGCATCGACTACAGGGAAGTTGAGATCGTCGAAGTCCGAGCGGTCCAGCCACGGCGGGAGCAGTCCGTCGATCGGCCCGCGCAGTCTTTCGCGGAGCTCGCCGAACGACAACGGCACTCCAGGGCCGTAAGCGGCGAGTAGGTCGCCGTGATACCGCATCAGCTTCTCGGCCCGGTGCCTCGGATTCAGGCCCGGGGTCGCCATCGTCTCGCAGGCTTTGATGAAGGTGAAGTTGATTAGGCGGAACGCCTCGAAATGAGAGAACGTCAGGCCGTCATCGTCGGCATGGGTCGTCACCGGAGACACCATAGAGCACGGGTCTGACAAAACCCGGAACAGCTTCGAGCGGCCCTAAATGATCACCGATTCGAAGGGGTAACATTTGGATAGATATCTGTGTATATGTGAAGGTATGCGGCAATATGCTGCCGTCCGAGCGCAGTGGCGTGCCACCGGTACTCAATGACGTGCGTATCACCTGGCGCCATTCGGGGGTGGAGCTCGATGAATCCTCTGCTGGGGTGCGCTTGCCGTTTGGGCCTGTAGCCGACAGCCAGATAGAACAAAGACTTACCAGCCAACTCGCTCTCATGAAGGCCCTCTACGCCGGTGCTGGCGACACGCAGCAGGACGCCCCACAGCCATTCGGACAGCAGATGTGCCGGTGTCGCCGACTCTGCAGGTTCCCCCAGCCCAGCACGCGCGCAGGCACGGCCCCTGCGAGTGATCTCCACCAGAGTGCGATCTACCTCGCCGACCCCGGCAATCTCCACGCGGTCCTTGGCCACCTTGACCAAGCCCAGCCGTTCCAGGGCGTGGAGAGTAGCTCCGGCGCCCTGATCGTGAAGGCCAGCGCCCCGCAGGCGCAACTGAAGGCGGGTGTGTCCGACCAGCTTGGCGGGTGCGTCGAGGGAAAACGGTAGCTTCCGCCACAGCCTGGCCGGCGGAACCCGGGCCTGGTTCTGACGGCGCATCCACATTTCAGCCTCGGTCATCCGGTCGTCTCGCAGGATCTCGCCGAGATAGACCCGCTGCCGATCGTTCAAACCCTCCCAGCCCTCGACAGCTGAGGTCGGCGGACCGCGTCGCTCATGTTCGGGCAGGCTTGGAGGCTCATCCATGGGCCGAGTACGCATCCACGCGTCCATGACCATACGCACTGGCACCTCATACAAGGCGGCCAACTGCTGCACAAGCCGGCCCGTGCACTCCGGCTTCCTCCAGCTCCACCCAGACACCTGACGATTCCGCTCCAGGCTGCGGATCTTGTGGGCGTCCACGAACAACTCACCGCCGACGGCAGTGGCGCGAAGTCGGGTGGCGGCCTCCTCCGCAGTGAGACCAGCGGCATACCTGAGGTCAACCAACATCTCGGTCCCGCTGCGTGTACCCGTGAGGTCGGCGGTGACACAGCCGAGAGCATGAGCGAGACGTCGCATGTTTCTGGCTTCGGGCACATACCTGCCCTCCTCCCAATAGACCACCAGGCGATATGTGACCCCCACGCGATCGGCAAGCTCTTGTGGCGTGAGTCCAGCCTGCTCACGCAGCGCCCGGATCTTGGTGTGCTCGACGGACAGCAGACGTCTCGACATACCCTCAGCAGACTTCAGTGAAGACTTCATTGCAACTACCGCTGGACGCCGAACCTGGACACCACCACGACCAACCTGCTCAAAAGGCAACTCGGTGCCGCATTTCGCCGCCACTGCGGCATCTGCCCAGAAGTCAAAACGGCTCACCGACCTGCCCGTGGATGAAGGATGCGGTGAGCCGTTGGCTGAGGTGCCTTGAAGTTTCCCGATTGTCCGGAAAACTTCAAGGCACCTCAAACCTTGCGATCATGCTGTGATCAACAGTCGCCGCACAGAGATGAAAGCGGATCACTGGTGTTAATGCTGCTCAGTGGGTAGGTCTGGACGCGGCGTGTGCTTGGCCTTCCAGCCCGCCACAGCCGCCAATATTGTAGGAAGCAGAGGCAGGGTGATCGCCTCGACCCAATCGGGCAGGAACGCGATCATCGACAGGTCGTCAGCCACTGCCTGTAGCACCGCTATGCCAGCGATGCCGACCGGCTAGGACGCCAGAGACATGGTCTCGACCTTGGCCACCGCGACAGTTGATCGCCTCCTGCATCACGCTCATGTCGTGGTGACGCAGGGCGTCAGTTTCCGGCTCACCGAGGCCATCAGAGGCAGGGAGCTGAAGCTCCTCACCTGACCCGCGCCTTAGAAGAATCATGCGGATCACATGGGGAGCTTTGCTATCCATGGGGAAGTTTGCTGTCGGCCGACGGGAGGCATCCGCTGTCCGCCACCGCGGAGATCAAGGCTTCCATTGGCAATCACCCCGTTCGTCAACGACCCCATCCCGTCCGGACCCGGGGGTATCACTCATGTGACACGCTCGATGGGCGTAATAAAGGGGTGCTCTGACAACGTCTTGTGGACCTCGGATCGCCATCCGTCCTTGAGGTCGCCAACTCGCAGGAACATGTCGGCGACGACGCTGAGGAACCGTCGTTCGTCAGTGAGCGGGATGTCTGGAGAGGGACGCGGCCCGTGCTGCTCGACGGCAGAAGGTCCAGCCGGAACGAGGTCGAGTATGAGGTCGAGGGTGCAGGCCCGCACGCCCCGCTTTGCATGGTCGGTCTCGTTCTCGCTGTGGACCAACTCGCAGCCCACCGCGCGCAGGCCAGCGCTTTGCAGCGCGCCGAAGACGGCGACCCAGGCGCGCGGGCTTCGATTGGCGTAGCTAAAGACGAGATGTCCGTCCGGTCGAAGTGTACGTCGAGCCTCTTTGAAGATGCGGCCGAGCAGCGCCTCGTAGGCGCCGTCGTCGACGAGTTGGCCGGTGGCGCTATTGACCACGGCTTCGCCGGTGAGTGCCTCGTTAGTGAGCTTCTCGTTCGCGAGACGAGCCCACGCGCGCAGGGGGCCGGACAATTCTGCGTACTGAACGTCGTCGTGGTACGGCGGATCGGTCAGAACCAGGTGCACGGACTTCGACGGTAGGACCATCTGCTCGCTGCTGCCTTCGACAACGCGTACGTCCCACTCCTTCATGGCGGTGGCCGGTGTGCTACTGGTGAGCGGGCCTTGGACGAGCAGCTCACGGCCGGTCTTCTCATGCAACCATGCCGCGGACTTGACGAGCTGGTTGAGGCGTCGCAGGACGGTTCCGCGGCCGCGGCCGACACCGCCCCAAACGTTCGGCTCGACAGCCAGGGTCGTGAGGTTGAATCGATGGCCTGCCATTGATTCAAAGCTCTTGAGGTAGAACCGGTCCCAGCGGGACAGGTGCCCGGCCATCTCGGCGCTTCCGATGACGGCCAGTTCCGCCGCGCGCAGGACTGAAGGATCTTTCGAACAGCGGCTCGCCAGATCGAGCATGCGCTCGAGCATGTGGCGCTGCCGGTCCGGGTACAGGTCCTGCCAGCGCTGGAAGCCGTGACGGGTGAGTACGCTCGTTTCTTGGCCTGGCAGGATCGGTCCCAGGTCGTGTGCCGGTTGCCATGCACTCGAGTCGGCCCGCTCGCGTTCGGCCTCGGTAGGGATGTCCACCTCACGTGCGGTGCGGCTGGACCGGTCGACGAGGACGATCTCCCATTGCCAGGTCTTGGCACGATCGGCGAGGCGATCGATTTTGCCGCATTCGCCGCAGGTGATCATCCGCATCGGGGTGTAGGTGGCTGTCGGCTCGACTAGGACGTGGCAGGTCGGGCAGCGTCGACGTTTATCGGAATTCGCTGAGAAGAGGTGGCCACGCCGACAGGCCAGCCATGCTTGGGGGTTTCCACTCTCTTTGCGGACTCGCAGCGATACAAGCGCGTGGGGGAACATGCGTGCGCGCCGAGCGCAGCCGGTGCACTCGCCCGTGGCCACTCGGATCGTGTGGGAGACGACGCCTCTCGTCCCGTTGGTGAGGGTCGTGCCGTAGGCGGCCTCGACCTCGGTATGGACCCACTGCTCGATCGTCGATGCCGCCTCGCGGAGTTTGTCCGGTGCGGGAAGCCCGAGCATTGCGGTGAGACCGGCGGCCGGCCAGGGGTTTAGGTCCTGGGCGTACACCTGGTGGCCTCGCGCAACGGCTGCGAGCGGGATGACGCCGCCTCCGGCGAACATGTCGGCAACGAGAAGCCGGCCAGGCATCATTACGTTGAACGCGTCGATGATGGCACCGTTGACGGCACTCGTCCGCCGTGCCCACCAGCGGTAGGTGCTGACCGGCGGAAGGTGAACCTCTCGATTGCGGCTCTCGGCTCGTGCCTCCTCGCTGACCTTGCGATAGTCGAGTCCGCCGAGAGGGCTGCGAAGTGGTTCAGGCTGCGAGGACGATGGGACCGACGGTTGTGGGTCGATCGTCGGGGCCGTCATCGCGGTCATGTCCATCCTATGTTCACTCACTGAACCGTCCCGGGCGTTGATATCACGGACGTGCGGGGAAGCGTGTCGTACACCCGAATAACCGATCATGTTACGACGCCATTCGCCCGATCGGGAGTCGCCCCTATGTAGCACCAGATCAGCTCGGTTCGTTCGGTTGCTTGAGCGGAAGACCGGGCCGCAGACACTGGGCACTGATCGTGATCCGGCATGACGCCCAGCGTCCTCGAAGCTGGCCTCGGCCGAGTGGCGGGTCTGTGGGCAGCGCCTGGGCGAAATCGCCGTGTGTAAGCCAGCCGACCACTTGCATTACCGGTTCAGTGATGGTGGGATCACGTTCCCGCCGGGTGACCACCAGTGACCAGCGCGGATCGCGTTCGGCGACAGTGGCCTCATTCCGGCTGATGAAGAACTCCACCCAGCCTGGTGGTGCCGAGGTCGCCTTGACCTCGAGGCGGTGACGCTGGCCGGCGGCATCCGGGCTGGCGATGTCATAGCCTAATGTGTCGTCGATCAGGCTGACCTGGGCCACATCGGCGAGCATGTGCTGCATACCGGCACTGCGTAGATGGGTCCGGCATGCCTCAAGTACCGCCTGCTCACCTTCGTCCCCGAATTCTTGTAGCACCTGAAGATCAACTTTTCTGGCTGCGGCAAGCAGCAGCGCGTCGCGTTCGCGCACGTCTTCGAAGGTCGAAGCAAGCGCGGTGGCCACGTCGAACGGCACGAGTTCCCAGCGGACCTCATCAGTCGTCGCCATCTGCGCCAGCCACACCTCGCGCTGGTCGGTCAGAATCCTGAAGAGCAGGGCCTCAACGAACGTGTCCACCGGCAATCGGGCCATGGCCATCAGGTCGTCGGACGGAACGACAAGGTCTCCCCGGGTCGCGAGCAGGCCAGCGCGCGAGAGCAGGCGTTCGCCCTCGGCGAGACTACGGTGATCGTGCAGTGCGCCTGTTGCGAGGCTGCGGTAGCTCCGGTCGAGGGCGGGTCGGAGTTCGCCATCCGGCTTAAGCAGCCGAGCTACGTAGAACGCCGCCTGGAGGTGCCGGTGACTCGGATGAACCGGGAGCGGCTCGGGCAACACCGTAGCTCACTTACCCTGGCCGCTGATGTGGGCAAGCAACGCGGCCATGTCTGCATCGCTCTCGATCGGAGATCCGTAGTCCTCGTCGTCAGGCAGCGACATCCGAACAAGTTCCTTGTCGTCCAGAGCGCGAGCAAGGTTGGTGGCCTTGTCCCGGATTCGCGTGTCAACGACCTGATCGACGGTGTCATCCGTGATCATAAAAAGCAAAGTAGCGCGCTTGTTGGGATCCATGCCAAGCCTGTGGATGCGGTCGATGCTCTGTAGGTAGTGGCCAGCGTTGAAGGTTCTGTCGAAGTAGACCGCGTCATGGCAGTCATGGTGAAGGCTGACGCCTTCGCTCATCGCCGCGGGATTGGCGAGCAGGACCTTGCAGTCGTCGTCCTGGCGGAAGCGCCGCAGCTCCGACTCCCGAGTGATCGCCGCAGTCGGCGCGCTCGAGACGGACGGGACCCCGCCATGGATCATGGCGGGCTGGTAATCGGCCAGCCACCGTTTCAGACCTTCAAGGTTGGAAACGAAGTTCGACCACACCAGCGTCTTGCGGGGACCGGCCGGATCAGCGACGTTCTGAGCAATGATCTCCAAGAGGCGGGTGAACTTGGGGGGCGTCTCGTAGCGGCTATAGCCGACGATCATCTCCCACAATCGGCTCCCGGGTTCGACGGGCAACGGTGGATGGGCAAACTCACCGGGTAGGTCACGTGACCCGACCGCAAGCAGCTGCGGGTTGCTCGCCGCCTCGAGCAAGTACATGACGATCGTGCCCATGCGGGCCAGCTCGACGCGGTCATTCATCGACACGCGCAGCATACCTGCGTAGCGATCGCGGAGACTCGAATAGATCTCCCGCTGCAAGCCACTCAACGGGACTACGACCCGCCCAAGTGTGGGCCGAGGCAGCTCCAGCTCACTCTTCGTGGTGCGCACGAAGAGCGGCCTTATGGCTCGGTTGATTGCGTGGAGTGTTTCCGGCTGGGGGTTCTTCGTCATCACCTCGGCCGGCAGGATCCGCCGCGACTGCCCTGGCCACAAGAACTCACAGAGGGCGACAAAGTCCTGGGCTGACTGCGGAGCGGGCGTCCCCGTCAGGATGTCCCGCCGTGACGCGGAAAACGCAAGGTCGAGACACGCGCTACCGTGCTGGCCGATGCGGCCCGCCTTCATCCGATGCGCCTCATCGAGCAGCACCAAGGTCCGCCGTCTACGGACCCACTTGGTGAGCTCGCTGAGGTAGGCCGCCAAACGGTGATAGTTAACCAGCAGGATCTCAGCGTCCTGGCTGCCCGGCGTCCCGAACACCTTGATGACCGGGGCCATCCCCGGCTTGAAGCACTCCCCGATCTCCGTCTCCCATGCGTCGAACGCCGAGAGCGGCGCAACCACTAGGAGCTGGTCGACTTTCCCAGCGCGGTGCTCCGCCTCATAGACGGCGTATGCCACAGATGTCTTACCAGCGCCGGGTACGGAAAAGTTCGCGCCGTGCGCCAGACCGAGTAGTTTGGCGGCGTCGCGAAGTTGGAACGGCTTGAGCGGCCTGGCGAAGCGGCTCCCGTTGAGGCGGCGTTCCACGTCGTCGGGGGTAATCGGCGCGTTGATCTCTTGACGTGCGCGTTCAAGCTGCCTGCGTTCAAGCTTGATCGTCGTGATGATGGCCTCGGCGGCAGGCGCCCACGCGATATCGACGTTGTAGCGGTTACAAGCTGGGCCCAGCCAGCCGATGTTCTCGCGGAATCGTTCGAGCGGTACCCGGACGGACCGGGCTGGGTCGCCGTCGTAGCCCCACTCGACGCGCAGCTGGCCCCAGAACACGTCCGGGACGGCGCCGACCTTCTGGGCAAGGACCACGTTCGCCGCAGGGTCGAAGTCGAGCGAGATAGCCGGACCGTCGGTCACAGTCGATTCTCCGCGGCGGCGAATCCGCGTTCTGCAAGGTAATGCAGCAGTTCATCGTGCGAGCGCAGGTAGGCTTCGAATGCGCGCTCGAGCGCTATCCGATCCGGCTGATCGCCGTCGTCCTCAAGCTCGTCGTACGCCCGACGTACCCGGTCACATGCGGTACCAGCAGCGTTCAACTGACGCCGCGGAAGGTCGAGGGCGTCCTGGCCTTGATCGTCCTGCGCCTTGCTGTCCGCAGCTGTCTGCATCGCAGCCTTGACCGCGTCGAAGAACGTATTTTTCGGCAGCCTCGTGGTGCCCTCAGCGGTCGGTATCTCCACTTCGGCGTCCCAGTCGGTGTCGCCGTCGACCCTGCTGTGGCGGACGAGCACATCGAACAGCGGCCGCAGGGTGACCTCCTGCCCGAGTTGATCAACAGGCGAGTCCTCGCTGAGGTCATCGAGGACAGAAAGCCCTCCCAGGTCTGCGCGGGGGACTTCCTGTTGTCCAATCGCCAGAGACTTCGCGGCAGACCGCAAGTTCGGCTCTTCCTCGAGCGCCTGGAGCACGTAACTATCCAGATACGACTCATCGATGTGCCTTACCCGGCGGTAGTCCATCCCGGCGAGGAGACCGACGAGTTTCGCCTGCTTGACGCGGCGCGCCGCATCCGAGCCTTTACGCGCGACCATCCTGCGGTAGGACTCGTCGATCTCGATCAAGTTCTGCCGGTCGTTGTCGAAGTCGGGCCAGTGCAGCGCTCCGCTGCTTGCGGCGATCAGTTCCTCGATGATCTGTCGAAGTCGGTCCTCAGCTTCCACTTCTTCGGCGGCCGCACGTCGATCCTTCACAGATGTCGGATCGTAGTGTGGCTTCATCTTCACGCCGATTTCGTCCGGCTTCAGGTTGGAGTCCAGCAGATCCTTGATGAACAGTAACTGATTCGTGAACGAGTACGGCTGCTGATAGTTCTGCTGCATCTGGTACTTGAACTCCAGCTGCATAATCTCGGTGCTGTCGGCGTTATCTGGCAGCACCTGGACCTTGATAAACGCGAAGGCGCTCTCGTGCCGTACCTCCTCGTGCAGATCTCGCAAGGCAACCGCTCTGGTGTTTGCATTGACCAGCACGCCCTCGTGCGTGATGAGCCCCGGCTCGCGCTGCTTGTCGTGGCGGATCATGGCCTTGACCTCGTTGTAGCCGCTGGTCTGCCGAATGAGGTCGGCCAGTAGCTGTTGCGCTTCCTCACTGTGAGGGTTGGTATCGATGATGGTTCCGCTGGCCCCGAGACTCTCGACCTGGGCGCGTACGCGGTGCGTGCGGTGGTTGAGTAGAACATCACCCACCGGGACGGTGACCACGGGCAGCATGATGTCCCCGCCGCGCCATTCGAACGGTCTGCGTTCAGTCTGATCCGTGACTGCCGCCTTGGCTGCCGCAATGACCTCGCGCCGGGCCTGCTGGGTCAGCGAACTCATGGGCGAGGCTCCAATGGACCGTCAACCGAGGCGGTGGGCTGTACGCCGCGATTCTGCCCGACCGGTAGAAGGATTTCACCTTGAGCAACTATGCCGCTGAGCGCGTCCGCAAGCTCAGGGACTGTCCGCTCTGTGTAGATTCGTCCATTAAACGGACGAGCGAGTTCGGCCGTGGTATTCCGTTCCGCCCATCCCGGGCCTACCAACACCACGCTGCAAGCGATGCCAAGGCGCGCCGGAAGCGTCCCAAGCCTAGCTCCGCTCTTCCTTGCCGTTCCGCCGTCCCGTGCGACCGAGACGGCGACCGCGTGCGTCAGTGCCGGAGAATGCACCAGCACGGCGAGTTGCCCGCCCTCGTTACGTCCGTCCTCCGCAGCAGCGGTCGGGTTGGCTCCCACCCGTGTCAACAGCTCCCGTGACGCCGCGTTCATGGCAAGCCTGTGATAGGGCACCGACCGCTTGTCAAGCAGCTTGCATAGAGAGGTCGTTACCGCAGCTTGCACCTTCTTGCCCGTGCTGCTCCTGTGGGCGACCCATGCACTGCCAACTGCTCGCTGGGTTAGCAGAAGCTCATATGGGACACCGTTGGCCCTCATCTGCTCAACCAATGCCCATCCGCGTTGCCGCTCAGGCACGTCGTCGATCTCGGGCAGCAGGTGTTCAACCGGCCGGGCCGGCTGGGCAGCGGGACTGCTCGCCGTTACTTGGCCGGTGATGACTGCATCGATGACGTCAAAGACCGCCTTCAACTGGTCGTTCTTCCATTTGCCGCGGAGATTGGTGGGGACCGACGCATCGCGGACCCTGGCGCGCAAATCTCGGTAGGACAAGCCGGCCGCTGCGCAAAGCGCGGTTACGACGTTGCAGTCGTCCTGTTGTGCAGCGATGACGGCGGCCAGCGTAACGCTAGCCAGGGTCCGAGTCGCGGTCCTGGCGGCCAGCGCGTCAAGGGCAGCCCTGTACTGCGCCGGCCGCAGCACCTCATCGAGCGCGAGGAGCTCCTGGCTCGGATCCAGTTCGGAAACCACCTCGGACCGGCAGACCTGCCGAATCACCCGGCTAGCCAGCCCTCGGAGGTCGGCCGCCAGCGCCTGATCCTCGAGTGTCAGCAACGAAGCCAGCAGTTTCGGCAGATCGATCGGCCGAGGCACCGCGCGCTCCTCGGCTAGCCATGCCAGCGCATCCTTGGTGGAGGTTCTCCGGGTGACTTGCCTAATGTAGGCCTCGGCGTCTTGCAGGTCCAACCTAGATCCTTTCGAACGCACGAGACGAACAACAGGATTTCACCGGACACGCACTGTGGTCGCTCACGCCGGGCAGCGATGAACGAATCGGTCCGAGCTTCCGATTCTGCCGCACGACGACGAGGAACGCCTCCCCAATCGAAGTACGGACCACCACATTTTGGGCTGGTAGGCCGCATCAGTCAAAGGCGTGGGAGCTGGCTGTTAGTGATCTGCTGCGAGGCAAACCATGGCGGGGCCGTGCCCTCGACGCTGCGATCGCAAAGCCTCGTTCGTCGACGAGATCAACGCGCGGGCTGGTGTCCCAGGGGCGGTGCTTAGAGTGGCTGCGCATGGTGTGAGACCGCCGCTTGAGCAGCCGCCACTATGACCTTCGGCCCACCTCCGGGGGATCCGAGGAGTGCAGGGTGGGCAGACTCACGGACGGTGGGTAGCCCGGCGGCTGTACTGGTTGCTTCTGTCTCATGCGGGAGAGACCCCTCAGCGGGCGTGCCCGGCGGTCTTCGTCGACGAGGACGCCGACTGGTTCTCTGCCCGAGCTTGGTGGAGAAGCTCAGCGGCCAGCAGGTCCGGTCCCAGCATCATGAGAGCGTTCAGGGCGGTAATCCGCCGCGCCTGCCCCCATAGCCCGCTTACGCCACCCGGCTGGAACGGCACCACCCGAATGCCGAGCTCCTGAAACGGGGCCATATCGAGGTACTTCATCCCGCCCGTGCCGCAAAGGTAGGTTCGGCCACCGGAGATAGCCGGGAGGTCAGCGAGCCGCGTCGAACGGCCGGGCCGTGACGGCAGGCTGCTGCTGGCGACCGCCCTTCCTGGCCAGCCCAGCAGGTCCACCAGCAGAAGCGTCGAGGCGGTGGCCACCTCGGCGACCGACGCGGTGTCGTCGAAGAGGTCGAGGATGGCGCGGAGTCGGTCGCGAACCTCCGACCAGTGCGGGCTGCTCTTGTAGTGCTCGGGCAGCATGTGCGCGAGGCGCCGCCGGCACCGGCCGGGGTCGGCGAGGGCGGCGTCACGGATCAAGGTTGCCCGCCCTCCCGGCAGACGAGTGGCCAACGTGAGCCACCGCTGCCGGTTGGCGTCGTCGAGTGCAGCCAGGCGGGCCCGGTGCTGGTAGTCGCGGCTGTTGAACTGGACGTCGTCCAGGATGATTCACCGATCGGCCGCATATAGCTTGGCCAGTGTGAACGGGTTCGGCTGGTGGATGGCCGCGACGAGCCCGCCCGCCGTCAGCAGTTCAAGAGGTAATGAGGCGGCTGTCGTACCCGGCATGGATGAGAGCCTCATAGGCGTCAAGCACCTCTTCCGGAACGTGCTGCTCGATGGCGTATCCCTGTTTGGGGTAGTCGATGATGCGTTGGAGGTCGCCGACGAGCATGTCCAGCACCAGCCGGACATCGCCGATGGACTTGAGGTAGGCGTCGAACTCCAGCGGCTCTGAGGTGCACACCACCTCGGCCTCGGGCCATGCCTTGCGGGCGGTGGCGTAG
>NZ_JBITHA010000041.1:0-22030 GCF_044457485.1 Nonomuraea sp. NPDC050540 | reverse complement strand
AGCGAGAAAGGCCTCCGCTGGGGAGGCCGGCCCCTCGCATGGGCAGCCTGAAACCGTCCCTCAACCCGGCGATCATTTCCGGTCACAGCACTAGCTAGCCCACGCCGCGCTGGCCAGGCCGACCAACCAGGCCGACAGCCCCGGCACAGGCGCACGCGGCCCCGGCGCACGCGGCCCCGGGCCACCCCAGCGGCCCACCTCGGCCCAGGCGCACCCCACCTCGGTCGTCCCGGCCCACGCCCAACCGTCCGGCTACACCGCCCGGTTCCGCCGAATCGCGCCCCTTCTCGGCCCTCGGCCTTCCCCTCCCTGTGTGGCTCGCGTGCTGTTCCCGGCCCGCCGCCGTCTCTGCCCCCTGGGCCGCTTGCCGCCGCCCGACGAGCACCCGCGCGCCGCTGCCCAAATGGACCTGTGCCCCGGTGCCGGGTCCGAAGACCACCGGCTCCGGCGATGGCGGTCACCAAAGGTGCATGAGGCCCGACAAGCGGTGCTTCTGGAACTGCTTGTGTTCCGAGGTCAGGAAACAGGGAGGGAATCGGTGGCTTCGTCAGGATCGTCGGCGAAGCCGGGGACCCAGCGGATGACCTCGTCACGGAACCGGGCAGTGGCTCCGAGCTGGCACAGGACGCCGATGCCTGCGGCGTGCACCCGATGGATGAGCACATACGAGACGGGAAGGTTGAGCTGGCGCACCACGTTGTTCGGCCGGAGGTCGGTCACGCTGGCGGCCTGCGCCTGCAGCCACTCGCGGCTGAACGTGAACTCCTCCACCGCCGTGGGCTCGACATACGGCGCCAGGAACGCGCGCAGAGCATCGGCGTCGATCTCGATGTGGGGTCGGATGAAGCCCTCGTCGCGAAGGCCGTTCATGACCGTTTCCATGTCGCCGTGGTTGAAGATGCGGGTGAGCTTCCCGAACGCCTTGGGGTACCCCTCGGGGAGCCGGTTGACCGCGCCGAAATCCAGGACACCGAGTCGGCCGTCCTCAAGCATGCGGAAGTTACCGGGATGAGGGTCCGCGTGGAGCATGCCCACCCGAGCCGGCGAGCAGAACAGGAACCGCACGAGCAGCAGCCCCGCCCTGTCACGCTGTTCCTTCGTGCCACCGGTGATGATGCGCGACAGCGGCGTACCGTCCATCCACTCGGTCACCAGGACCATCTCGTTGGCGGCGATCACGTCGGGCACCTGGAAGTCGGGGTCGCCGTGGAACTCCTGCGCGAAGGCGTGCTGGGCTTCGGCCTCGTGGAAGTAGTCGAGCTCTTCGGCGATACGCTCGCGGAGCTCGGCCAGAACGGCCTTGATGTCGAGGCCGGGCAACATGACCCCGAACAACTTGCCCAGCCGAGCCAACTGGGTGAAATCACCGAGAAGCGCCTTGCCGGCGCCGGGGTACTGGACTTTGACCGCCACGTCACGGCCGTCGTGCCAAACCGCACGATGGACCTGTCCGATCGAGGCGGCAGCGGTGGGCTGGTCCTCGAAGGAGATGAAATTCTCCCGCCAGTCGTCGCCCAACTGCTCGGCCAGCACCTTGTGAACGGTGGCCACGGGCAGCGGCGGAGCGGCATCCTGGAGTTTGGTCAGCGTGGCCCGATAAGGCCCGGCGATCTCCGGCGGCAGAGCGGCTTCGAAGATGGACAGCGCTTGGCCCAGCTTCATCGCACCGCCCTTGAGCTCGCCGAGGACCTTGAAGATCTGCTCGGCGGTACGCTGCTGGATCTCCTGTGCGACGATCTCGGCGGATTTGCCGCCGATACGCTTCCCGATGCCCAGGGCCGTGCGGCCCGCGAAACTGATCGGAAGCGTGGCCAGCTTGGCGGAGCGCGTGACTGCGCGGCGCGGAAGATCGCTCACCCTAGTACGCGGCGTCCCGTTGAGGCGCCACTTCCCCCTTCCGTGGTCGACCCATGTGCGCATGGTCGCGGACCCGGCCCGGTGGCTTCCAGGCCCAATGGTCTCCCCTGATGCCCGTCGGACACGGGCGATGTGCTGGTGGTGCCGGTCCCGCTGGCTGCGAGCCTTCGATCGTGCGAACCCCGCCGGCCGCGGGTTCGAGCTTCTTCCCTGGTACGGCAGGCCGTCTTGGCACGGCAGGCCACACCTGACGGGAACCGACACGGCGGTGGCCGCGCCTGACCCGGACGGTGCCGAGATCGCCCCGCCGGGTGCGGGGGTTCGCGGCATTGCCTGTTCGGCGTGAAGCGACAGGGTTGCCCTGCTGGGTGCAAGATCGAGGGGGTGCCTCGCTGGGTGCGAGGTCGAGGGGGTGCCTCGCGGGAAGCGAGGTCGGGAGGGATGTCCTCGCTGGGTGCGAGGGTGGTGTGTTCCCGCTGGATGCGGGGGCTCTTGCTTGTGACTGTATGGCGCGTGCCCAGAGGTCTGGTCGCGGACCCCCGGGTGACTGGGGCTGTGGCGTGGGATGACTGGCGTGATGTGGCTGGGGTTTAGTCGCGGGTGGCCGCTCTGACCATTCTTAGCGAATCAGGATTGTTGCGTATACACCTACATTGCGGGTGGATTGCCCAGGTCCGCCGCTTCCTCTGCCAATCAGGCAATATGTCGATTGTGCCGTTGGTCACAATCGAAGGGTGGCCGTCAAGGTAGGCGAGGGCGTGCCTGGAGGCTTCCGCGGCCACCAAGGCGGCCAGGGTGGTGTCGCAGGCGATCTCGCCCGCGGGGTAGCCGCCCAGATGAGCGGTGACCATGGGCCAGGCCGGATCGCGGTCGCGGCGGGTGAGGTCAAGGCAGTGCAGGCACGCGCTCTGGCTCGGGTGCACCAGCGGTCCCACCGTTCCGTAGCCCTCGAAGGCGGAGACCAGCATGTGCGGGATGTTCAGCGCGGTCAGCTCGGTCACCAGGATCCCGTCCAGCGGGCCCACCGGAGCGAGGATGACCAGGTGCGGAAGATCGGAGCGGTCGTTGAGATACGGCCCGCCCGCGACGAACCGGGCATAGGGCGATGGGACCGGCCTGGCCGGCGGCGCGGGCTCTGCGGGTGTGGCCGAGGTTCGTGCTGGTGAGGTGGGCTGGGAGGGAGAGGCCGGTCGTCGTTTGCCGCCGCCGGGGCGGGTGTCCTCGATCGATTGGCTGATGACCCCAGTCCGCTGACGAGCCGCTTGGGTCGGTCGGCTCGGCTTTCCAGCGTCGCGCGCGGAATCTCGGGCGCTATGGGTGGGGGTTCGAGTGCCCTGAGTGGAGTCACGGACCTGGCGGGTGGAGCTTCGATTGGCTTGGGCGGAATCGGAATTCCGGGCGTCGTGGGTGGCGTCCTGAAGATCGTGGGTGGGGTCTTGGGGCGCCTTTGCTGATGGGCGGGTCTCCTGGGGTGTCGGCTGGGTGGGTTGTTGCGATCGGCGGCGTTGCTTTGCGGGGGGAATCTGGGCGGGCTGGTGGGTGGATGCGTGGGGGCAGGTGATCAGGCGCGTGGCGGTGGCGACGGAGGCTTCTTCTCGGGGGAGGCCGAGTTCGGACCAGGTGAGGCCGCCTGGGACCAGGTCTTCGGGGCGGGTGGGGGCGGGGTCGATGACGCGGATCGTTCCCACACCGGCGGCGGCCAGGAGGTTGACGATCGACGCGCCCAGGCGGCCGGCGCCGTAGACCCGGACGCGGGCGTTGCGGCGGCGGGCGAGGGCGGGCAGGCCGCCTGCGGGGTTGTCTCTGGCCAGATCGAGGGCGTCCAGGTCGGGGCGGAGGCGGTCTCGTTCTGGCAGGGGGATGTCCTGAAGGATCGTGAGCGGGATTGAGGCGTCGTCCAGGACGCCTTGGGCGGTCAGTTCTGCCAGGAGAGTTCTGGCTGCCTGCTCTTCCATGCCCGCTTTCACGGCGTGTCTTACGGCTTGGGCCAGGTCCTGGGTGCCGTCCAGGGACTCGATCCAGGCTCGGAGCGGTGGGGTGAGGTCGGTGAGCACGACGGCCTGCATCGGGTGTACGCCGAACTGGAGGGTGCGCTCGTCTCTGAGGATGCGGCGCAGGGAGGGTTTCACGCGGGGCCTCATGACGGTCAGGGTTCCATCATCGGGGGCGTTTGTGGGGGTTGGTTGTCCCGGGCTGTGGATAACTTCTTCCGCTGGTCAGAGGGCTGTGGATGAAGGTCCCGCCATACCTGGGCAAACGGGCGCGGTGGCAGGCCGGGTGCGGGGCTGCGGGGGTGCCGAACCACGTGCGGACGGGACGCGGGAAACGCCGTGGCGGAGTGGGCAAGGCCGGTGAGCGGAGTCCCGGGTAGGGGACGGGGAGGGCGCGGTAACGGGGTGGGGGACCGCAGCAGCGAGGGGCGAAGGGTGAGAGGGGCGACGGAGACGCCAGGGATGAGGGGACGAGGGGGATGAGAGAGGCAAAGTGCTGGGGAAGTGGAGGGTGGCCCGGGGGGAGATGGGGGCGGGGTTACGATCTTGGGCATGAGCGAGCTCTTGGTCGACCGTTCGGGCGACGGCGTCGTCTGGGTGACCTTCAACCTCCCCGACCGCCGCAACGCCATGACCGACGCCATGACCCAGCGCTGGTCCCGGGAGATGGCCGCCCTGGCCGCCGACAGAACCGCCCGCTGCGTAGTGATCACCGGCGCGGGCAGTGCCTTCTCCGCAGGTGGAGACCTGTCCTGGCTGTCGGAGAGGGCGGCCGAATCAGTCCCGGACCTCAGGGACCGCATGCTCACCTTCTACCGGACCTGGCTGTCGATCACCCACCTGGAAATCCCCACGATCGCCGCCGTGAACGGCGCCGCGGTGGGGGCGGGCCTCTGCCTGGCCCTGGCCTGCGACCTCGTCTACGCGGCGGAGGACGCCAAACTGCTGGCCCCCTTCACCTCCCTGGGCCTGCACCCGGGCATGGCGGCCACGTACCTGTTGCCGAAGACGGGAGGCCTGAGGCTGGCCCGCGAGATGCTCCTGACCGGACGTGTCCTGACAGGAGCAGAAGCAGCATCGGAAGGTCTGATAAATCGGGCATTCGCGGGAAATGACCTTAGGCAGGCCGTTCAAGAGATCGCCCTCAAGGTCGCCTCAACCGCCCCCATCGCCGCGAAACTCACCAAATCCGCGCTAAATGGGGATCATCAGGATCTCGAAGCCGCCCTCCGCTGGGAGGCCCTCGCCCAGCCCGTGACCATGGCTTCCGCCGACATGGTGGAGGGTCTTCTGGCCCATCGGGAAAGGCGGGTGCCCAAATTCACCGGCTCTTAATCATCTGACCAGCTAAAACGGGGCTCACCCCCTGTGGAATTCGGCCGGTGTCGGCTAACGTGCATATGTGCCCCCCGAGACAGTCGAGGTCCGTCGAAGTTCTCGTCGCCGGCGTACGGTCTCCGCATACCGAGACGGCGACAAGACGATCGTGCTCTTGCCCGCATGGCTGAGCGGCGAAGACGCTGATGAATGGGTGAGCCGGATGCTCGATCGGCTGGCGGCCAAGGAGCGGCGGCGCAGACCCACCGACGAAGGACTCCAGGCCAGAGCCAACGAGCTGTCGGCGAAGTACCTCGACGGAAGAGCGCGGCCCACCACCGTCCGCTGGGTGGACAACCAGCAGCACCGATGGGGCTCGTGCACCCCGGACAACGCCACGATCAGGATCTCGACCCGCCTCAAGGGCCTGCCGGAATGGGTCATCGACTACGTCATCATCCACGAGCTCGTGCACCTGCTGGTGCCGAGCCACGGCCCGCAGTTCTGGGCTCTGGTCGAACAGTATCCCAAGGCCGAGCGGGCGCGCGGCTTCCTCGAAGGATTCTCCGCCGCCGCGCACAACGCCCCGGAGGAATGTTGATCCGCACCGTCGCGGTTCTCGCGCGCCGGAACATGGCGAAGGCGGCCCCTGACGGAGTGGATCAGGAGGAGTTCCTGACGGCCGTGGCCGAGGACACCTACGAGATGGTGGCCGGCCTCGAACTCGTCACGCCGGTGCTGGTGACGAGCGTGCCCGGCCTGGAGGAGATCGTCTGGCCCGGCACCGAGGTGATCACGATAGATGACGACGAACCCCTGAAGGACATCATCAAGCGACTCCAGGGCGACCAGGCCGCCGTCATCAACGCCGACGCCCCCGACCTGCCCCCGCTCCTCATCGGCAAGCTCTTTCGCGAACTCGGCCGCGCCCAGCTCACCCTGTGCCCCTCCGAGTACGGCGGCGCCGTCGCGCTGGCCTGCCACCTCCCCCTCCCCGGCTGGGCCGACCCCGACCTCGACGCCCACGACCCGGTGGCCGACCTGCGCGCCCAGGCGCCCGGTCGCCGCATGGTCGCCGCGTCACCCGGCTGGCACCGCCTGCGTACCCCCGGCGACGTCCTCCGCCTGGACCCCGGTCTCGAAGGCTGGGACAACACCCGCGCCCTACTGGGGAAGTTCTAGCCGGGCCACCACCGCCCGGTGGTCGGTCCCCGGCAGCGTGTGCACGCCGACCTCCCGCACTCCCACGCGGGCGTCCACCAGCACGTGGTCGATCGTGATCATCGGCGGCAGTCGCGCGTTCGCCGGCCAGGTGGGCACCAGCCCGGCTCCGGCCCTGTCGGCCGCGTCCGTGTACCCGCGGGCCAGCACCTCGCGCAGCGCCGCGTGGTCGAGGGTGGCGTTGAAGTCCCCGGCCAGGATCCGCGGGATCTCCGCGGAGGCGGCGGGCAGCGATGCGAGAGCCGTACGCCAAAGCTCAAGGTTCTCCGACGAGGGCTGCGGCGGATGCACCGCGAAGACCTCGACCCGCCCACCGCCGGGCAGGGTGACCACCGAACCGGTCAGCGGGTGCCGCGAATACACGCCTCGTTCCGCCCCGAGCTCGCGGTACGGCAGCATCCCGCTCAGGCCGGCGCCGTCCAGCCGGGCCACCGCCTCGGGCGTCAGTTCCTGGGCGCTCAGGACATCGGGCCGCACCCGCCGTACCAGATCCACGAGAGCCGCGGGATCGGCCCGCCCGACCAGCAAGTTCACCGACAGCACCGTGAACGGCCGGCCACCGGCGACGGCCCCGTCACCGAACGCCCGGGGCAGCACGCACGACGCCAGCGCGAGCGTGGTGGCAACGGCGACGCACGCCGCGACGGGCCGCCGCCCGGACACCGCGACGAGGACGGGCAGCAGCGACCCAAGGGCGACGTACGGCGTGGCCGACATGACCTGCGTCAACGGCCCGCCACGTTCAAGCCCGGCCACCCGCGCCAAAGCCCAGACGGCGAAGGGGATGACCAGGACCCAGGCGAGGGAAGCGCGCACCGGCGCGCGGCGGGCAGGAGTGACGATCGTCCCTCCGACCACCGCGTAACCCCCTCAGGCCAGAAGTGCCGCCCTGCCGCGCCTGGCCAGCCGCCTGGTCGCCTCGTCGGACAGCTCGGGGATCTCCTCCACCGGGAACCAGCGCAGGTCCAGGGACTCCTCGCTGATCACCGCCTCCGCGCCCTCGGGCGCCACGGCGGCGTACTCCACGTCTAGGTGCCACGAACGCGGCGGATGACACCAGACCTCATGCCGGTCCAGCGCCAGCGGTCCAGGCAGCAGCCGGAGTCCGGAGATGCCGGACTCCTCCCCGGCCTCCCGCAGCGCCACCTCCACCAGCGTCCGGTCGGCGCGCTCGCAATGGCCGCCCATCGGCAGCCACATGCCCGCCTTCGGGTGCAGCGTCAGCAGGACCCGCGCACCGTCGTGGGACAGGACCGCGGTGGTCGCGGTCAGGTGCCCGGGAACGCACTCCCGGTACATGGCGTCGGCATGCGTCGCCAGGTGCTCCAGGAACTCCTTGCGCAGCACCTCCTCCTCGGGGGTCGGCGCCGACCAGCCGGTCAGCACGGCGACCGCGTCAGAGCGCAGCGTCACTCCGATTCTCCGGGCTCGTCCAGCTTGGAGATGTCCCAGTCGGAATCGCCCTTCACGAACGCGTCCGGGTGGTCGAGGTCCTCGGCCGTCGGCATCAGGTCGGGGTGACCCCAGACCGAGTCGCGGCCGTCGAGCCCGCGGTCGGCCTCCAGCGCCTGCCACAGCGCCGCCGCCTCCCGCAGCCTGCGCGGACGCAGCTCCAGGCCCACCAGCGTGCCGAACGTCAGCTCGGCGGGGCCGCCGGTGGCGCGGCGCCTGCGTACCGTCTCGGCGAGGGCGTTGGCCGAAGGCAGCTTGCCCTCCGCCGCGGCGTCCACGACGGTCGCCACCCAGCCCTCGACCAGCGCCAGCATCGTCTCCAGACGGGCCAGCGCGGCCTTCTGCCGCTCGGTCTCCTCGGGCTTGAGCAGCGCGCCGCCGCTCAACGCCTCCTGGAGCGCCTCGGGGTTGCTGATGTCGAGGCCGCGGATCTGCTCTTCGAGCGCCGAGGTGTCGACCGTGATCCCCTTGGCGTACTCCTCGACGGCGCCGAGCAGGTGCGAACGCAGCCACGGCACGTGCTGGAACAGCCGGTGATGGGCCGCCTCGCGCAGCGCCAGGTACAGCCGGATCTCGTCGGCGGGCAGTTCGAGGCCGTCGCTGAAGGAGGCGATGCCGCCGGGCAGCAGCGCGGCCGTGTCCGACAGCGGCAGGCCGATGTCGGTCGTGCCGATCACCTCGCGCGCCAGCGAACCGAGCGCCTGCCCGATCTGCTGGCCGACCATCATGCCGCCCATCTGCTTGAGCATGCCCATGAGCGGCCCGGCCATCTGCTGGGCCTCCGCGGGCAGGCCGGCGCCGCCGAGCGCCCCGCCCATGGTCTCGACCATGCGTTGGGCGATCGGCTCGCACAGCGTGCGCCATACCGGGACGGTGTTCTCGATCCACTCGGACCGGCTCCACGCCTGCGGGTTCGACACCCCGCTCGGCAGCGCCGTGGCCTCGTTGAGCCACAGGTCGGCCAGACTGAGCGCGTCGATGATCTGGCGGCGTTCTCCGTCCATGACGGAGGGATCGCCCTCGGCGACCACCGCGTGTCGGGCGATGTTCTTGGCCATGTCCCAGTTGACAGGGCCGGAACCCTGAGGCGCCGACAGCATGTCGGCGAACTGGCGCATCGCCTGAGCCATCTGCTCAGGGTTGCCGAACATGGCGAACGGGTTTTCGTTGGGGTCGTTTTCACGACCTGGCAGGTCAGTCACCGCTCTACCTCGTGCAGGATGGAGGAGTCCACATCCGCCACGTTAGTCGTCCTACGGCGGATCAGTGCAAAGTGAGGACCGTGTGCCTACCTCGAAACGCCCGCGCCAACCGGTCGTCGCCGTCACCGGCGCGGCCTCCGGCCTCGGTCGCGAGCTGCTCGCAAGGCTCGCGAACTCCGCGGATTTCCGCAGGGTGGTGGCCATCGACGAGCAGCGCGGCGACGTCCAGGACGTCACCTGGCGAGTGATCGACGTCCGGGATCCGCTCTTGGCGAACCGCATCTCCGACATCGACGTGCTGGTCCACCTGGCCGGCGACTACGCCGTCGACTCCAACCCCGGTGAGCGCCGCGCGTACAACCTGCGCGCCGCACAGACCGTGCTCACCGCCGGCGCGGCCGCGCGCGTGCGCCGCGTCGTGCTCGTCACGAGCGCGATGGTGTACGGCGCCGCCCCCGACAACCCGGTCCCGCTGCCCGAGGACTCCGCGGTGGCCGCCGAGCCGGACACCGGCGTCGTCGGCGACTACCTGGAGATCGAGGCCCTGGTCCGCCGGGCCATCAGGAGCAACACCGGCCTCGACGTGACCGTCGTGCGCCCGGCCGCCGTCGTGGGCCCGGGTGTCGACACCGTCATCACCCGCCACTTCGAGTCGCCCCGGCTGCTGGCGGTGAAGGGCTGCAACCCGCGCTGGCAGTTCTGCCACATCGAGGACCTGGTCTCGGCGCTGGAACTGGCCGCCCGCGGCGTGGTCACCGGCGTGGTGGCCGTGGGCTCCGACGGCTGGCTGGAGCAGGAGCAGGTGGAGGAGCTGTCCGGCATCCGGCGCTTCGAGCTGCCCGCCGGCCTGACCTTCGGCACGGCCCAGCGCCTGCACCGGCTGGGCATCACCCCGGCGCCCGCCACGGACCTGCACTACGTCGTCTACCCGTGGGTCGTCGACTGCGCCCAGCTGCGCGAGGCCGGCTGGAAACCCGCCTGGACCAACGAGGCCGCCCTGGAGCAGCTGCTCGAACTGCGCGAGAACCGCACCACCGTGGCCGGACGCCGCCTGCCCGTCAAGGAGGCGACGCTCACCGCGGCCGGCGCCACCGTGGCCGTCATCGGCACCGCCGCCATCGTCCGTCAGGTCCGCAAGAGGCGCCGCCTGTAGGCTTGTTTGCGTGGACGTCATCCGGTTGCTAGACATTCGCGACACCCCGTTGTCGGTCGACGAGGTGTACGCCGCCGTGGGCGACCACGCGGCGGGCGGGACGACCCTGTTCGTCGGCACCGTACGCGAGCAGGACCAGGGCAAGCCGGTGAAGCGGCTCTCCTATTCCGCGCATCCGTCCGCGCGGGCGGAGCTGCGCCGCGTGGCCGAGAAGGTGGCCGCTGACTTCCCCGTGACCGCGCTCGCCGCCGTCCACCGGGTCGGTGACCTGGAGCTGGGCGACATCGCGGTCATCGTCGCCGCGGCCTGCCCGCACCGCGGCGAGGCCTTCGCCGCCTCACGCCGCCTGATCGACGACCTCAAGGCCGAGGTCCCCATCTGGAAACATCAGCTCTTCGGGGACGGCTCGGCCGAGTGGGTCGGCGCCTGCGAATAAGCTCTCTCCATGTCACGACGTGCCCTGACCCTGCTCGTGGCGGGCTTTATGGTGCTCGCCCTCGGTGTCGTCGGCGCCCTCATGAAGGTGCCCTACGTCGTGCTGAGCCCCGGCCCGACCGAGAACACCATCGGTGAGGTCGACAAGAAGCCGGTCATCGCGATCACCGGCCGCCAGGTCTACCCGACGGACGGCGCGCTCAGCCTGGTCACCGTCGCCTACCAGGGCGGCCCCAGCAGCCGCATCGACCTGATGACCGCGCTGCGCGGCTGGCTCGACCCGAACGTCGCGGTGGTGCCGGAAGAGACGATCTTCCCCAAGAGCCGCACCGCCAAGCAGGTCGAGGAGGAGAACACCGTCGAGATGGCCAACTCGCAGGACAACGCGACGGCCGCGGCGCTCACCGAGCTCAAGATCCCCTACAGCACCGTCGTCACGGTCCTCTCCACGGAGAAGGGCAAGCCCGCCGACGGCAAGGTGCAGAAGGGCGACGAGATCAACGCCATCGACGGCAAGAAGGTCACCGACGTCGACATGGTCCGCGAGACCGTCCGCGCGCTCAAGCCGGGCGCCGACGTCGTGTTCGGCGTCACCAGGGGTGAGAAGAAGGTCGACGTCACGGTCAAGACCACCTCGGGCGACAAGGGCGCGACCATGGTCGGGATGACCATGCAGGCCAAGTACAAGTTCCCGTTCAAGGTCAGCATCAGCGTGGGCGACGTCGGCGGGCCGAGCGCCGGCCTGATGTTCTCGCTCGGCATCGTCGACAAGCTCACCCCCGGCTCCCTGACCGGCGGCAAGTCGATCGCCGGCACCGGAACCATCACGCCGGAGGGCGAGGTCGGGGCGATCGGCGGCATCGCGCAGAAGATGGTCGGCGCCAAGAAGGCGGGCGCCACGCTCTTCCTCACCCCGGCGGACAACTGCGCCGAGGCGCTGAAGGCGGCGCCCGACGGGCTGCGGCTGGTGAAGGCGGAGACCCTGCACGACATGGTCACGACGCTCGACGCGCTGCGTCAGGGAAAGACAGATCTTCCCGCATGTACGGCCGGCTGAAACTTCTCGTGCCCGTCGTGCGTTAGCCGTACGGCTGGCACACCGGTGTAGGTTGCCAGAGCGAGACGATTGTTCACCACGACGAGGGGTTGGCCTTGAGCTTCCGGACCCCAGGAGCCGGCAGGGCGATGCGCTTGCCCCGCCGCCCGCGACTGCTGCTTCCTGTCGCGATCGCCCTCGTGGCGATTGTGGCGTTCTTCTTCCTGTTTGCCGGCATTTACACCGACTATCTCTGGTTCGACTCCGTCAGGTACACCTCGGTCTTCTCCGGCGTGATGCTGACGCAGATCGTGTTGTTCCTGGTCGGCGCGTTGTTGATGGTCGGCATAGCCGGCGGCAACATGCTGCTGGCGTTCAGGATGCGGCCGATGTTCGGCCCCGCCATGTTCGGCGGAGGCAGCGGCGCCGACCGCTACCGGATGGCGCTCGACCCCCACCGCAAGCTGATCTTCATCGTGGGCATGGCCGTGCTCGCGTTGTTCGCGGGGTCGTCGGTGGCGGGCCAGTGGAAGACCTGGCTTCAGTTCTCCAACGGCGTGAAGGCCGGCAAGACAGACCCGATGTTCGGGCTGGACGTGTCGTTCTTCATGTTCGACTACCCGTTCATCCGGATGGCGCTGAACTTCCTGTTCACCGCGATCATCATCTCGATCGTGCTCGCCGCGATCACGCACTACCTGTACGGCGGCTTCCGCCTGCAGTCGCCCGGCGTGCACGCCTCGCGCGCGGCCCGCACCCACCTGTCGGTGCTGCTGGGCGTGTTCGTGCTGCTGAAGGCGGTGGCCTACTGGGTCGACCGCTACGGCCTGGTCTTCTCCGACCGGGGCAAGGTCTTCGGCGCGTCCTACACCGACCTCAACGCGGTGCTTCCGGCCAAGACCATCCTCGCGATCATCGCGCTGATCTGCGCCGCGATGCTGTTCGCCGGTGTCTTCCGCCCCGGCGGCATGCTGCCGGGCGTCTCCTTCGGCCTCCTCGTGCTGTCGGCCGTGCTGATCGGCAGCGTCTACCCGGCGCTGGTCGAGCAGTTCCAGGTCAAGCCGAACCAGCAGGCCAAGGAGAAGGAGTCGATCTCCAGGAACATCCAGGCCACGCGGGACGCGTTCAAGGTCGACGACAACAGCATCTCGGTGAAGCAGTACGGCGCGACGACCAGCGCGACCGAGCAGGTGCTCCAGCAGGAGGCCAGCGCCATCCCCGGTCTGCGCCTGCTCGACCCGACGATCCTGTCGCCGACGTTCCAGCAGCTCCAGCAGATCAAGGGCTACTACCAGTTCCCCGAGCAGCTGGACATCGACCGCTACAAGGCGCCCGACGGCAAGATCCGCGACACCGTGGTCTCGGTCCGCGACATCGGGCTGCCGCCGGAGGCCGAGCGCAACTGGATCAACAGCCGCCTCGTCTACACCCACGGCTTCGGCTTCGTGGCCGCGCCGGGCAATCAGGTGGGCTCCGGCGGGCTGCCGGTCTTCAACGCCAAGGACATCCCGCCGGTAGGCGACCTGATCGGGCCGAAGTTCGAGCCCCGCGTCTACTTCGGCGAGAACTCTCCCGAGTACTCCATCGTCGGCGGCCCCAAGCCGGGCCCCGGCCAGGGCGTCGAGCTCGACTACCCCGACGACCAGCAGGGCGGCAGCGGGCAGAAGAACAACACCTACGCCGGCAACGGCGGCGTGCCCATCGGCAACTTCTTCACGAAGCTGCTCTACGCCGCCAAGTACGGCGAGACCAACCTGCTGCTCTCCTCCGACGTCAACGACTTCTCGCGGATCCTGTACGAACGCAAGCCGCTGGAGCGCGTGGGCAAGGTGGCGCCGTTCCTGACGCTGGACAAGGACCCGTACCCGGCGATCGTGAACAACCGGATCGTCTGGATCGTCGACGGCTACACGACGTCGGACTCCTACCCGTACTCCCAGCGCAAGAGCCTCGGCGACCTGACCACCGACGTGCAGACCAGCAAGCTGGTGGCCGGTCAGCCGCAGCCCGCGCCGACGGACGTCATCAACTACATGCGCAACTCGGTCAAGGCCACCGTGGACGCCTACGACGGCACCGTGACCCTGTACGCCTGGGACGACGTCGACCCGGTGCTGAAGACGTGGCAGAACACGTTCGGCACGATCATCAAGCCCAAGGCCGAGATCCCGGCCGAGCTGCGCGACCACCTGCGCTACCCGGCCGACATGTTCAAGGCGCAGCGGGAGATCCTGACGCAGTACCACGTCACCGACCCGGGTGCGTTCTTCGGCGGCCAGGACTTCTGGAAGGTCCCCGAGGATCCGGCCACGAAGAAGAGCAAGCAGCCGCCGTACTACGTGACGATGAAGATGCCGGAGGGGACCGAGCGGTTCTCGCTGACGACGACCTTCGTCCCGAACGGCCGTCAGAACATGGCCGCCTTCATGGCCGTGGACGCCACGGCCGACCCGTCGCAGGCGAAGCTGGAGATCCTCCAGCTACCCAGCAACACGGCGGTGCAGGGTCCGCCACAGGCACAGAACACGTTCCTGTCGAACCCGACGGTCTCCGAGCGGCTGAACCTGCTTCGCGGCACCGGCGGCGCCACCGAGGTCATCTACGGCAACCTGCTCACGCTTCCGTTCGGCGGCGGCCTGCTCTACGTCGAGCCGGTCTACGTCCAGCCGAAGGAGGAGAGCGCGGGCCGCTTCCCGAGCCTGCGCAAGGTGCTGGTGTTGTTCGGGGACAAGGTCGGCTTCGGCGACACGCTGGACGCCGCCCTGAAGGAGGTCTTCGGCGTCGCGCCACCGACGCAGACGGGTGAGAAGCCCACGGAGTCCAAGCCCAACACGAACACCACCGCGCTGACCAAGGCCATCACCGCCGTCGAGACGGCCTACCAGGAGGGCCAGGCGGCCCTGAAGGCCTCACCGCCCGACTGGGTGAAGTACGGCGAGGCGCAGAAGAAGCTGGAGACGGCACTGAAGGAGCTGCAGGCGCTGGGAGCCACCCAGCCGCAGCCCACGCCGTCGGCGACGCCCACCGCGTCCACGCCGCCGTCCACGCCACCTCCATCGACGCCGCCGCCTTCACCGACGGCCACCGCGACCAGCGGATGACGGACGAGGACCCCGCCTTCCCGGCGGGGTCCTCGCCGCTTTCGGCGTATCAGTTTGCGCAGGCAGCCGGTGGCGGATACTCTCGTGAAGCACGACGACGCGGGGTGGAGCAGTTCGGTAGCTCGCTGGGCTCATAACCCAGAGGTCGCAGGTTCAAATCCTGTCCCCGCTACCAAAGAAGGCCCTGATCAATGCGATCAGGGCCTTCGTGCTTTCCGTGATCTTCGTTTTGCGTCCGCGATGAATCACCGCTATGGTTAAGACATACACACCGACGCGGGGTGGAGCAGTTCGGTAGCTCGCTGGGCTCATAACCCAGAGGTCGCAGGTTCAAATCCTGTCCCCGCTACCAAAGAAGGCCCTGATCAATGCGATCAGGGCCTTCGTGTTTTCACCGGCAGCGCAAATCCAGGCCGGCGTCGTGCATTTCCAGAAATTCCACGATCACCGGCCGCGGTCCTTTTCCTCCGGCGAAGTACACCTCGCCGGGTAATGTCCCGCCTTGGACGCCGCGGATCGTCGTGCTCTCGTAGTACTTCACGATCGCCGCCTCCGGCAGCGTCGTGACCAACGACAACCGCACGAGGTAGTCGCAGTGGTTGCTGTTGCCGATCTGCAGCCCGACCTTGCCCTGTGCGACCACGTTGGGCTGCGTGCCCGGCGGCAGCGGGTAGGCGCGTACCCGCTCGACCAGGGCGCTCAGCCGCATGTCGTTGATCCACATGGGGGTCTGTACCAGCAGGGCCGCCGCTACGAGCGACCCCGCCACCCACCACCAGCGCCGGTTCAGGCGCCTCGATGGTCCGGCCGGTCGGGCGAGCACCGGTGTTTCCGTGAGCGTGCTGTCCACCTCACTCGTCCCTTCTGTAGCACGCTAAGCATCTTGGGGGGCTTCGTGATCGTGAACAAGGCCCTAATCTCGCGCGGCTGACAGGATGGCGGTCATGGGTGATGTGGGCTGACCGGGCGGGAGCGGGAGGTGCTGGTGCTGGTGGCCAGAGGGCACAGCAACGACGAGATCGCCCTGAAGCTGGACATGCGCCCGCTGACCGCCAAGACGCATGTGAACCGGGCCATGTCCAAGCTCGATGCGCGGGATCGAGCGCAGCTCGTGGTCGTGGCCTACGAGTCGGGGCTGGTCGTACCGCGGTCGCGGTTGGCGGCGCTCGTGGTGGCGCTGGGTCTGGCGGGCGCGGCGGTGTCCGGGTGGGTGGGGGCCGTGGGCGGCGCGCTCGGGCTGGCGGGGCTCGTGCTCAGGCGAGGCTGGGTGGTGTGGGCGGGCGTGGTGGTGCTGGCCTTCAGCACGTTCGGGCTGCTGCAGGATCTCGTGACGCTGCTGGGAGTGGGACGGCCGGACAGCTGGCCGGGGTTCCTGGCCAAGGGGGCGCGGGTCGTGGCGATGCTGCTGCTCGTGGGTGCGGCGCTGGTCGTCGGCAGGCGGGCGCGCGGCGCGTGCGGGAGGTGCGGGTACGAGCACGCGGACGGCGGGCCGGTGCCCTTGCGTTCTCCCGAGGCCACGACGGCGCCCAAGGGGGTGCGGTGGGCGGCCTATGCGGGGGCGGCGTTGTTCCTGCCCTACGCGAGGGCGAGCGGGGTCGGCCTTCGCCGTGGTGGCCTGGGACTACCAGCGCAGGACCCGGCCTCGGTGTCTCACAGGAGACGGCGCAGCCGTACCTGCTCGGTAGGGGTGGTGTGCGGGTCGCGCAGGCGGGCCGCGGCGGCGTCGGCCAGGCGCGGGGACGGGTCGGTGGCGCTGCCGCGCAGGAGGGCGCGGGCGAGCGGGCGGCGGATCAGCTTGATCATCGTGATCGGAATCTCGCTCGTGCGCAGCGTCAGGTAGGTCGTGGCCAGTTCGAACGCGGGCTCGCCCGCCGCGGCGTTGCACCAGTCGATGACCGAGGGGCCGTCGGGCGTCATGATCACGTTGAGCGGGTGGAGGTCGAGGTGGAGCACGCGGTCGCCGGGGGAGGGGCCGAGCCAGTCCGGCGCCTCGATCGCGTGGAGCCGGTCGTGCAGCCGGCCCAGCAACCGCCCGTGACCGCTGACCATCCACGGCTTCCTGACCAGGACCTCGAACATCGTGGGCCCGTGCAGCCTGGCCATGACCAGGTCGGTCTCGGTCGCGTCGAACACCTCGGGCACCGGGTAGCCCTGGGCGCGTACGTGCTCCATCACGCGGGCTTCGTCGAGGGCGGTGTCTCCGTCTCGGTAGCGGCGGAGCACTTTGGTAGGAGATAGTGCGAAAACGTCGGCTGTGCGCCCTTTGCCGATGAGGTCCATGACAGGTGCCGCCCATCCATGATTACATGATTACGTGGCTGACAACGAGCAAGTACCGACACTGTACGACTGGGCGGGCGGCAGCGACGCGTTCGAGCGGCTCACCGAAACCTTCTACGCGAAGGTGAAGAAGGACGACGTGGTCGGGCCGCTCTTCGCGCATATGGATCCGGGCCACCCCCGATACGTGGCCATGTGGCTGAGCGAGGTGTTCGGCGGGCCCACCCGCTACACCGACGAGCGCGGCGGATACCCGCACATGCTCTCCCAGCACCTCGGCAAGGGCATCACCGAGCAGCAGCGCCGCCGGTGGGTCAATCTGCTGATGGACGCGGCCGACGAGGTCGGGCTGCCGGACGACCCCGAGTTCAGGGCCGCTTTCGCCGGATACATCGAGTGGGGGACGCGGCTCGCGCTGCACAACTCGCAGCCCGGGGCGAAGCCTCCGACCAAGGCGCCGACGCCGCGGTGGGGCTGGGGGGTCGCGCCGCCGTACCAGCCGTAACCTGGATCTATGAGGGGGACGCTGCGGATATACCTGGGCGCGGCCCCCGGCGTGGGCAAGACCTACGCCATGCTCGACGAAGGGCGGCGCGCGCTCGCCCGAGGCAGAGACGTGGTCGTGGGGCTCGTCGAGACCCACGACCGGCCCCGCACCGCCGAGCTCCTCGACGGCATGGAGATCGTGCCGAGGAAGACGATCCACTACCGCGGCGCCGACCTCGCGGAACTGGACACCGCCGCCGTCATCGCCCGCGCGCCCGAGGCCGCGCTCGTGGACGAACTGGCCCACACCAACACGCCCGGCTCGCGCAACGATAAACGCTGGCAGGACATCGACGAGATCCTCGCGGCCGGGATCGACGTGGTCTCCACCGTCAACATCCAGCACCTGGAGTCGCTCAGCGACGTCGTCCAGCAGATCACCGGCGTCGCCCAGCGCGAACGCGTCCCCGACGAGTGGGTCAGGCGGGCCGACCAGGTCCAGCTCGTCGACATGGCCCCCGAGGCACTGCGCCGCCGCATGGCCCACGGCAACGTCTACAGCCCGGCCATGGTCGACGCCGCCCTGTCCAACTACTTTCGCGTCGGCAACCTCACCGCGCTGCGCGAGCTCGCCCTGCTCTGGGTGGCTGGCAAGGTGGACGAGCAGCTCGACCGCTACCGCGCCGACCACGGCATCGCCGAGACGTGGGAGGCGCGCGAGCGCGTCGTGGTCGCCCTCAGCGGCGGTCCGGAAGGCGACACTCTGGTACGGCGGGCCGCCCGCATAGCCGACCGCTCCAAGGGCGCGGACCTCCTGGCCGTCCACGTGACCAGCGCCGACGGCCTCACCTCCGGCGCGGATCCGGCCAACGTCGCCCGCCAGCGCACCATCGTGGAGAACCTCGGCGGCACCTACCACCAGGTGCTCGGCGACGACGTCCCTCGCGCCCTGCTGGAGTTCGCCCGCGGCGTCAACGCCACCCAGCTCGTTCTGGGCGCCTCCCGCCGCGGCCGCCTCGCGCAGATCCTCTCGCCGGGCGTCGGCGTGGAGACCACCGCGCTGTCCGGCTCCATCGACGTGCACATGGTCACGCACGAGGGCGTCCGGCACGGGCGCAGGCAAGGGGACCGCTCCGCCCTCTCGCTGCGACGGCGCGGCTCGGGCTGGGCGCTGGCGCTGGCCGGGATGCCCCTGCTCACGGCGGGGCTGCTGCCGCTCCGTCCCCAGCTGGCGCTGCCCAGCGAGATCCTGCTCTTCCTGCTGCTCGTCGTCGGCGTGGCCCTCGCGGGCGGCATGTGGCCCGCGCTCACCGCGGCCGTCGTCGGGTTCGGGCTGCTCAACTGGTTCTTCACACCGCCGTATCACACGCTGACCGTCGACGAGCCGGAGAACCTGCTGGCCCTCGCCATCTTCATGCTGGTCGCGGCCATGGTCAGCGCGGTCGTCGGCCTGGCCGCCCGGCGCAGCGGGGAGGCCTCGCGGGCCAGGGCCGACGCCGAGGTGCTGTCCACGCTGGCCGGGCACGTACTGCGGGGGGACTCGGCGCTGCCGTCGCTGCTGGCCCGGCTGCGCGAGGTCTACTCGCTGACCTCGGCGACCATGCTGGAGAAGGACGGCGACGGCTGGCGGATCGTGGCCACGGCGGGCGGGCCGCCGTCGGCCGTACCGGATGTGGTGGTCGACGGGGATCTGGGGCTGGCCGTACAGGGGAGGATCCTCGACGCGGCCGACCGGCGGGTGCTGGAGGCGTTCGCGGCCGAGGCGGCGGTGGCGCTGCGCCAGCAGCGGCTGCGCGAGGAGGCGTCGTCGTCCGCGGCGCTCGCCGAAGCCGACAAGATGCGCACCGCGTTGCTCGCGGCCGTCAGCCACGACCTGCGCACCCCGCTGGCCTCGGCGAGCGCGGCCGTCGACTCGCTGCGCGGCACCGAGGTCGACTGGTCGCCCGAGGACCGCGCCGAACTGCTCGACACCGCCCACGAGTCCCTGAACAAACTCGACCGGCTGGTGACCAACCTCCTCGACATGAGCCGTCTGCAGGCCGGAGTCCTGGGCGTCGCCCCGGAACCGGTGCCGGCGGCGGAGATCGTCCACCGGGCCCTCGCCGACCTGGGGGTTTCCCGGCTCGTGGCCGTGGAGATCCCGCCCGACCTGCCCGACCTCACCGCCGACCCGGTGCTGCTCGAACGCGTCCTGGTCAACCTCGTCGGGAACGCGGTGCGCTACGGGGACGTTGTCGTCTCGGCGAGCTGGCACGGCGAGAACGTGGAGATCAGGGTGGTCGACCACGGCCCCGGCATCCCGGCCGAGGCGCACGAGCGGGTGTTCCGGCCGTTCCAGCGGCTCGGCGACCGTTCCACGCACAAGGGCGTGGGGCTGGGGCTGGCGCTCTCCCGCGGACTCACCGAGGCCATGGGCGGCACGCTCACGCCGGAGGAGACACCAGGAGGAGGGCTCACCATGACGGTCTCGCTGCGGAGAGCCGGATGACGCGCGTGCTCGTGGTCGACGACGAGCCCCAGATCCTGCGTGCCATGCGGATCAACCTCGTCGCCCGCCACTACGAGGTGGCCGTCGCCGCCGACGGCGCCACCGCCCTGCGCCAGGCCGCCGACTGGCACCCCGACCTGGTCATCCTCGACCTCGGCCTGCCCGACATCGACGGCGTGGACGTCATCCACGGGCTGCGCGGCTGGACCCAGGTCCCCATCATCGTGCTCAGCGGCCGCAGCGACGGCCACGACAAGGTCGACGCCCTCGACGCCGGCGCCGACGACTACGTCACCAAGCCCTTCGGCATCGACGAACTGCTCGCACGGGTGCGGGCGGTCACCCGCCGCGCCGCCGCCCCCACCGCGGAGTCCGCGGAGGCGCGCGTCGGCGATCACGTGATCGACCTCGTCGGCAAGACCATCTCGGGCGGGGTACGGCTGACGCCCACGGAATGGCACTTCCTGGAGTTGCTGCTCCGCAACCCGGGCAAGCTGGTCAGCCAGCGGCAACTGCTGACGGAGGTGTGGGGCGCCTCGTACCAGAAGGAGACGCACTACCTGCGGCAGTACATGGCGCAACTGCGCAGGAAACTGGAGCGCGATCCCGCGCGTCCCGTGCATCTGCTGACCGAGCCGGGGATGGGCTACCGGTTTCAGCCCTGATCCTCGTCCTCTTCCGGGAAATACGTCCTGGGCTCCTGGAGAAGGTCGACGTGGGCGTCGGTCTGACGGTGGTCCTCTTCGCGCATCCACGTGACGATGCTGCGGTCGGCCTCGTCGTCGATCTCGTCGATCTTGTGCCGCTCGGGCAGCTTGTCCTTGTACATGGCGATGACCGACTCCTGGGGATCGTCGCCCATGTCCTGGCTGATCTCGTACGGCTGCTCAGTCATGTCATGCTCGGATCATCACAGTGGCCTTCTGTACGGACCAGCCGGCCAGCAGGAGCCCGAACGCCGCCTGTGCGAATCGCATCCATGGCGTCGAGGCGTCGGCCGCGTACAGCACGACGCCCAGCCACATGAGGCCGAAACCGCCCACAAGGACGATCGCTGCCCAGTTCAACCCCCGCTGCCACATACGCGCAGTCTTACAGCCGTTCATCCAAGACTGGGTATGGACATGGTCTGGCTTTTCCGCGCTCGGAGGCTAGTGGGCGAGCCTGCGGCCCGTGCCGACGCAGCGGCGTAGACGCAGGCCGCGGGGCCGTACCGGGGGAGGATTCTCCTCCATGCAGGCCATCAGCGCCGCGGCCGTACGCGCGTCGGAAAGGATGCGCTGCACCGCCTCGCCGTCCGTCGGCAACTGGCCGCGCTCGGCGAGTTCGTGCCTGACGAAGGCCAGCGGGTCCGGCGCGTCCACGGCGTCGGACGCCACCGACGCGCGGGCCGCGGTCATCAGCCGCAGATAGTAGGAACGCAGCACGGCCTCGCGCATCCTGGCGTGTTCCAGGTCGTCCACCAGGGTGCGGGCAATCTTGAGAAGGTCGCCGGCGGATGTCTGCCCGTCGGCCAGGAAGGCACGGATGTCGTCGAACTCCGAGCGGGTCATTGCCAACACCTCCGGGGTGCAGTCTGCTCGTGTGTACTTCGTACCGGGGAGCGATTGCGGATGACTTGCCGTCCACTTGCCGAGGTCGCGGGCCGGATGCGGCCGCGGAGGTTTGGGGGCGCGTGGGGAGGGAAGGACAAGGTGATTACCTGAGTGGGCGTAAGCGGGTCCCCGGGGCTGCTAGAGTTGCTCCCGCAGGGCAGCCGATCACATGATCCGCCCGGCACACCCCACAGAAATCTTTCTGGTTCATCCTGTCTGGATGGTCTGGTAAGTTTGCGGGGGTTCCAGGAAATGTCAAGTCGCTGAATTTGACAGAGAATGGAACGGCTGAAAGAATAGAAATACGAAATGAACGCCGAGAACGCGTCCGTTTCTTGAGAACTCAACAGTGTGTTAAAAGCCAGTGCATGAAGTATTTCATGCAACACCTCGTCTGGAATATGATGAGTTTTTGC
>NZ_JBITHA010000040.1:0-24582 GCF_044457485.1 Nonomuraea sp. NPDC050540 | reverse complement strand
AACGCTCATGCGCAGGGCCCGGCCGAGCGCGTACGCCTCCAAGCCGGTCCACTGATGAACGGTCGCCACGCTTCGCCCTCCCTCTGCCACTGAGACAAACACACGCGACCGACGCGGTGGTGCGCAACTGCCACGGAATTGCCACACCGCTTCATTCCCGGTACCCGGCCGCGCAGCGACGCTGAAGAGCGTGAGAAAGCCGCACCCTTCGGGGCAGAGGAAACCGCTCGTGGTTGAGCCCCTCACTGAGCAGCGTCTCGTGCCCAGCCCATCCGTCTACGGCTACCTCCAGGCGGTGGGGATCTCCCCGGCACGATGCGCTGCTCTGGCTTCCGCGATCGCCGCGTTCTGTGAACTGCACGAACTTCAGCTCGCGGGCATGTTCACCGATCGGGATGGTGCTGAGCAGTCCGCCGCATTCGTCGGACTGCTCGATGTGCTCGCCCTCCCCGCCACCTATGGCTTGGTGGTGCCGACGCTGAATCATCTAGGACCTCGCCCGGCTCTGGTAGCCGCGCGCGCCAGGGAGGTCCAGGCGATCGGGGCGCGGCTCCTCACCATCCGCGCCACACGGGTGGTGCGTTGCTCGCCGCAAGACCGATTGCCGGTGGATGACAGGTCTACGGGACGGCTACCCACACCCACGGGCGGGGACCACGCTGGCCGCGCAGGCAGGCGAGCCGATGCATGATTTCCGGGTGCCGGTCGGGGTTCTCTCCGGCGACTTGGGCGGCCATGCAGGTCATGCGGAACTCGCGGATGTCGCGGAGGGTCTCGAACCCGGCCCACGCGGTGACGTCGTGCCCGTAGGAGGCGCAGAACTCCCGGTAGTCCTCGATGGTGATGCCAGCGAGGGTGTGGGCTTTGACCGCGGTGGAGGTCAGGTCCCATTCGGGTGGGCCGATCGAGCAGCGTTCCAGGTCGAGCAGGATCACGCGGCCGTCGCTGGTGCCGACCACGTTGCCGATCCACGCGTCGCCGTGCACGACGGCGTTCGGAAGCCCGGATGGGAGAGTCCTCCAGCGGATGCGCAGCTCGCTGAGCCGCTCGCGCATCCACGCCCGATCCTGCTCCGAGAGCGTGGCCGCCTGGTCGATGCGCTCGGCCAGGCGGACGAACGGGTCGAGGCGGCCGATGTCGAAGCTTGTGGGGATGGGCAGGTCATGGAGTCGGCGCAGCGCGGCGGCGACTTGCAGGGCGGTGCCGTGCCGGTGTGGCGGCAACTCCAGCCACCAGCTCACCGCGCGCCCGTCCATCTCGATGGGCTGCTCGATCTTGGGCAGGGCCTGGACGGCGGGCACGTGGTGGGCTTCGAGCCAGCGGGCGACCTGGATCTCGCGGGCGGCTGCCGCGCCCTGCCCGGCGCGGGCGATGCGGGCGATGATGCCGCCGGGCAGCCGGTAGAGGGCGTTCTCCCCGAACCGCATCAGCTCGGCGCCTTCGGCGTCGATGCCTGCTGTACGACACGCGGCCGCCAGGACTGCGCGGGCCTGCGCCTCGGCGTACGGAGCGAGGGTCACGTGCAGGTCACCGTCCGGATCTGGTGCCGAAGCGCGGCGACTGGCGTCAACCGTTCATGCGGAACGGCCAGGCGGCTCAGCTCGCTCATGGTGTCTCGGGTTCGGCAGGAGCGGACCCGGCCCGCGTCGGTCGTCGCGCGTAGGCCGATCTCGGCTGCCTCCTGTGGGTCTCCAGTCGCCATGATCAAGGAGGCGAGCTTGATGCCGCTGGTCGCGCGGGAGCGAACGTACTGGGCGCTATGTCCGGCGACAGCAGAGGACAGCCGGTGACTGGCCTCGGCCGTGTAGCGGCGGTCCACCAGGAGGGCCAGGTCGTACAGGGCGTGCCCGGTGTCGCCTGCGTGCTGGGCGGCGTCGTAGTAGCGCATCCACGGCGCCTCATCGGCTGGGCGGATGCGGGTGAACTCGTCATCGGCGCGACCGATGGATTCCAGCGTCTCTTCCAGCATGCCGAGCTTGGCGGTAGCGCGGGCACGCGCCGTGTACAGCATGGCCCGTTCGGCAGGGGTGAGCCGGTCGGCTCGTACCAGGGCGAGCTCGACGAGGGTCAGGCCGTGGTCGGCGTCCTCACACCAGATAGCTTGCCGCGCCATCAGCGAAAGGATCTTGGCCCGCAGGTGCCAGTCTTGGGCTTCCTCCGCGCAGAACAACGCGAAGGAGAACATGTCCCGGGCGTCGTCGTGGGCGAAGGCGTCGAACGCCATCGCGGCACCCGTGTGAGCCAGCCAGCCGACCGCCGTATACAGCTCGCCGTGCAGGGGTCGTGGACAGGAGGCGTGCTTGAGCAGGGAGATCGAGTACCGCAACTGGGCGTAGAGGGCTTCGCGGATCAGGCTGCCGCCGTAGGTGTGATCCCAAGCGGAGAAGACGCCAGCCAGGACGCGCAGCTCGTGAATGTCCGCCGGCCGCACCGTCGTCGGCACCTCGACCTGCTGGCTGAGCTGAGCAAGCTCGGTCATCGGAAGGGAGACGGCGGCGCCGAGCGCGGTCCGGAAGAACGCCTTGCGGTTCACATCCCCCTCCTCCCGTACAGCGGCTGCGCTCGTGCTTCGAACCGGGCGCCGGAAACCAAGGTCGGCGTCGGTGTCGGCATGCAGGATCACCCGCAGCGCCTCCCGATAGTCTGTCTGCGGCCAACCGACGACGCCGCGTTCGAGCTTGCCGATGTAGTTCGCGGTCAGGCAGCTAATCCGCCGGTAGCGCTGGTAGATCCAGGCGTTGACGAGGTCAGCCAGTTCCTGGCGGCTGGTGGGCTGGCCGGGTGCGGCCGTGGAGTCAAGTCGCACCCGTGCCGTTCGGAGCGCCTGGTTCGCGCCGGGCATGAGCTGCTCCTCCCGCAGAGTGGCATGCAGCCGCATCGTCGCACAGACCGGCCAGGCGACGCCCGCCTATCTGCCCCTCATCTGCCCCTTGACTGCCCCGCCTATCTGGCGTTCCCGCCGTATGCGGGCGGGCTGAAGGTGGAGGGTGCTCGCCCACACCTGGACACCAACTCCTTCAGCGAAGGAACCCCGGATGACCGAGAATCAAGCCTCCGCAGGGATGACTCCTCTCGCGAAGCAACCCAGCATCGCGCGCACCTACGACGGCTTCCTGAAGGGGAAGGAGCACTACCTCGACGAGGACGCCGTGGTGGACGAGCTTCTCGGCATCCTCCCTCAGCTTCACAAGGCCGCGCTGGCCAACGCGGCCTTCGTCCCTCGCGCCATCCACGCCGCCAGCGAGCATGGCGTTCGCCAGTTCCTCAACCTCGGGTGCGGGCTGCCCTCAACTACGGGGTCGACCACCTTGGAGATCGCTCGCCAGGTCCAGGATGACCCGCGCGTGGTCTACGTCGATAACGACCGCCAGGTCGCCGTGCACGGCCGCGCACTGCTGGAGGCCGAGGACAGCGCGATCATGGTGGAGGCCGACGTCCGCGACTCCGACGTCGTTCTAGCTGAGGCGTCCAGGCTGGTGGACTTCGACCTGCCGGTGGCGGTCATCGCGGCGGCGATCGCCCATTTCTGGACTGATCAGGACGACCCGGGCGCGATCCTGCGCCGCTATGTCGACCGCTGCTCGGCCGGAGGGTTTGTGATCTTCACGCATGCGCGCGGCGATTTACTGCCCCGCGACTTGCTGGGAGAAGGGGTCGCGGCCTACGCCAAGATCGCGGCCATCTACCCGCGCAGTATCGAGACGATTGCTGGCTTCTTGGACGGGTTCGAGCTGCTGGAGCCCGGCCTGGTCGAAGCCTCCCAGTGGCGACCGCGGCATGAGGTCAAGGACGAAGTAGGACCGGCGCACTTCCTGGCCGCCGTGGCCAGGTTCGGCCCCGCTCCGGCAGAGGGCAGGTGAGGGCATGGCCACACCATGGATGGACGATGACGACCTGGACGACGAGCCCGTAGTGCACGTCGAGTGGACCGAGGTGAACCCTGCACGGTTCGATCGCTCCCCCCGCGTCGTCAAGAACAGGCGAATCGATGGCGTCCTGTACGAGCTGTGTGCCCGCGCCGGCCTCCACTGGGTCCGCCGTTTCATGAGGGGCGACGCCGGTGAGGTCGCCATCTTCGACGGCCCGATGGGCAGCGAGAAGGATGCCGAGGAGCTGTGGCAGAAGATCATGTCCAGGGAGGCGGCCTGATGTCCGGCCTGTACGTCTCATTTCCCGATGAGCTGTCCCCCGTCGACAGGGTCGCCCATCAGCTCCATACCGAGCTCTACACCGCGCACAGACTCATCTCCAGGGTGCACATCATGGGGGACGTGGCGGTCCTGCTCGTCGAGGGGATGCTGGTCGTCTATGGACACAGCTCGCTGTGGCATTGGTGGAGCGGAGAGATAGAGCAGAACGGGCGATGGATGTACCACACCGCCCCGATCGCCAACGCGGGCGCCTCGGCCCGATTAATCACCGCCCGCTTCACCGAACTCATCGCCGCCCAGCCTCACGAGGTGGGACGGCGATGAAGACGCACGGCTGCCCGGTCTCCGCAGCCCACCCCGTTGCGGTACGAGTCGACCCGCCCCCGGGGTCGACTCCCGGGCAGCCGTCGCCACCTCCCCCAGTCGCACCCTCCGATTCACAGGCAGGCCCCATGAACGCGATCATGCTCCTGGCCTCCCAGGGCCTCCCACCACGCATCGCGCCCGACTGCCTGCCCCTTGGCGTCCAGCCGCTGGCGCGACCGTCTGCGGCTGAAGGTCAGGGGCGCCAGCCTTCCACGGCCCTCGCCCGCCGGGGCTACCCGCCACCCCCACCAAGCTCTCCAACGTCACAGTCGCCAGCAACCGAGTGGAAGGTTCTGCCCGCGCCCGACGCGTCTTGGCGAACAGACAGTCAGGTGCTTGAGCTGGTCTTCGACGTCGTTGCGGACCGAGGGCCCGAGGAGTCTGCGCGGGTAGCGCTCACCTCGCTCGGAGAACAGTTCGTCCGCGATCTGGCAGCGCAGGGGCGGGAAGTGGCAGAGCCAGCGCGCTTGGACGTCCGCTACCTCCGCAGGTCAGCCGGGCAGTGGGAGTCGTGTCGACCAGAGGAGGCCAGTCGGGGCACCGCGTGCATTCGGGTGCGGACCAGGCTCGTGGGTCACGAGCCGCAGCCCAGCCTCGGAAGCCGAGCCATCCACCTATGAGAGGAGCGAGAGTGATGGAGCAGACATGGAGGAGTTCCCATCGGGGCCGGGACGCCCCAGCCGCCTCACTGGCGGGACGTGCCGGTATCCGGCTATGGATCCTCGCTTAGCCCTCGTCCTGGCCATCGCCCTGCCGCTCGGGTTCCTGCTGGGTGTGGCCTTCGGTGACCGCAAGCGCGCCATGGCCGACCTGAAGCGGACGGCGGACGCGCTGCCGGTCCTGGAAGCCTTACTGAAGTCGCACAAGCGCAGGTTCTTCATCCTGGTGGTGGCCATCCTGCTCCTGGCGTGGGTGCTGCTTCATGTGTAGCGGCACATGCCTGTGATGGCCAGAACCTATGCCGAGGCGCCTCGTGGGCGTGGCGGCGCTCCGGCACAAGGTGGATGCCCATGGCAAAGGAGGTTCGATGTTCGTATGGGGCTGGAGCGACCACGACAACTCATCGAGGGTCGACCGCGTAGCGGTAGCGCAGCCGCCATTGGTGGGTCGGCAGGACGTAGATGTTGACCTTCACCGCGCGATCGTCCTCAGTAGACCCGATGTGGAAGACCTCGTACACCCGCTGGTCGGGTGTCATCCGGAGGAACCGCGCCTCCTCGGACGTGGGCGGCCGGACGTCGATGTCCTCTTGGATGTCGGCCTGCGCGTGGCCGAGTTCGGCCAGGCGGCTGCTGATCCCGCCCACGCCTGGGTCACGTTCGGCCATCGGAGTGCCGTCCGCGATCGAGCATGGGAGGTATGTGGTGACGATCTGGATCGGCCAGTCCTCGGCGTACATGCGCCGGGCCCGGATGATGACGCTGTCGCTGTCGGGGTCGACGCCGAGCACCTGGGCGACGGCGGCGGGTGGGCGGCCGGGTCCGATGGTGGTCTGGTTGTCCATGGTGTAGCCGAGCTGTTCGAGTTCGCTGGCAAACGCCCCCCGTACGCCGCCGCGTTCGCGGTGCGCACGGCTGTGCCGTACCGCGGCGTCGCGCAGCAGAGGTGGCAGCTTATGGACGTAGGTCCCGACCCCCATGTGCACGTAGAGCAGCCCCTCCGCCTTGAGGATCTTCAACGCTTTGTTGATCGTGGCCCGGTGAACGCCGAGGTCGGTGGCCAGAACGTCTTCATTGGGCAACAGCGAGCCGCGCGGGTAGAGGCCGTCGTGGATGGATTGGCGGATGGTGTCGGCCACCTGGCGGTAGCTGGCTGTGCTCGTCACACCCTCACCCTACCGATAGTACGTACTACTTACTCATTGACCTCCTCCGGTCGGACAACTATGAAGTATGTAGTACATAGACTGGTTTGGTGGCCATACGGCTGTTCGGATCATTGCTCATGCTGCCGGGGCCGCCGAAGCGAAACCCGCACCAGCAAGCCCAACACCGGGCCAGCGGACACGAGCGCACGATCGTCGAGCACAGCGCCACCGAGGCGTCGCATCGGCGAGCCGGTACCGCCCGGCGGACGCCGGCTCCTGCTCTCAGCCGCAGCCAGAAGGGAGCTCAACAAGCCCCCGCCGTAGGCCCACCCCGAACCACAGGACCTTGGGCGGCAAGACGACTCCGGCGCCTCACCGCGCCGGCCATCCCCACTGAGTGGAGGACCTTGTGACCACCCTGATCAACGATCCGTTCCGGCTGAACGTCGAGCTTCTGGACGTCGCCGACCCCGAGGGCAACGTCAGTCCGACGGATGACGGTTGCACCAGCACCTGTGGTGCGTGCGTCACCGGCGCGGCATAGGCATCAACCCTCATACCCCCATCCCCTGAGCAGACGGAGGCACCAGGTGAGTCGGAAAGACTCTTCCCCCACCGGGTACAGGGCGGCGCGCACTGCCATGCTGCGCGCCGCCTGCCTCCAGGCGGCGGCACCCGCCTGGCCAGAGCCCGATGTGGAGGGCGAGGTCACCGCCAAGGCGTTGGCCGGGTGGGTTCAGTGGCTGCGCGCTGTCTGGACGGCGGCCGAGGTGGAGGAGGCGTTGGAGCACGCCACCCCTGCCCTGGCCGACCAGGTGTGGGCGCTTCTCGCCGACCCAGCACCACCAGCGCCGAAGGTGCGGCGTGCGGTGCTGTCGACGGCCCGCTATCTCAGACGGATGCGCCGACCGACGCCGCTGGGGCTGCTGGCCGGGGTCACCACAGCGACGTTCGGCCAGCGGCTGAGCTTGCGCTGGGGAGAGCATCACGAGCCGGTGGTGCGCGCGAACGCCGAGTGGCTCTCCCAGGTGACCGCAAAACTGGAGGCCCTGCCGGGCGTGGTGGCCCGCCTGGAGGTAGTGGCGAATTCCAGTGTGACGGTCCGCGGTGGCCGTTTGATCGTCCCCAACCGAAGCGCGGGAGCTCCGTCAGGACCAGCCGCCGAGGCGTGCCTGGACTACCCGGTAGGCATGCAGGCGGCGATGGAGGCGGCCCGTTGCCCGGTCCGGATGGAGAATCTGGCCGCCAAGCTCCACACCCGATTCCCGGGCGCCGACGCGAGCCACATCGCGGCGATGCTGAACGGGCTAGTCGCCCATGGAGCGCTGATCACCTGCCTGCACGCACCAGGCACCACTCCCGACGCGCTCGTGCACCTGCTCACCGAGCTCCACCGGGCGGGTGCTGGCACCGTGCCCGAGGTTGCCGGTCTCATCGAGGAACTCGGCCGCATCCATGACTTGCTCGCTCCGCACAACCAGCAGCCTTCAGGCCCGAGACGTGAGAGTGAAAGCGAGGCAAGGGCGCGGCGTTGCGAAGCCTCCAAGCGGATGCGTTCCCTCTCCTGCGGGCTGCGCAGGCACCCGTTGGCGATCGACAGCCGCTTGGACGTCGACGCCGTCCTGCCGGCCGAGGTCGCCGCAGAGGTCGGACGCGCCGCTGAGGCGCTGACACGGCTCTCCGCCTACCCCGTTGGGGTCGCCGCTTGGCGCGACTACCATCAGCGTTTCTACGAGCGGTACGGGATCGGCTCGCTCGTACCGGTCCTGGAGATGGTCTCCGGCGCCGGGATCGGCTGGCCGGACGGCTATCCCGGCACCCTCACTCCCGAGCCCTTGCCCGTGCTGTCGGAGCGCGATCACCTCCTGCTGGGCCTGGCCCAGCAAGCGGCGCTGGACGGCCTGGAAGAAATCGCCCTCGACGAGACGCTGATCACCGCCCTGGAAGGCGACGAGGCTCTGCGCCGGCCGCCGCACCTGGAGGTCGGCATCCGCGTGCACTCCCGCGACCAGCTCACACTCCAGGCCGGAGATTTCCGGCTTCATGTGGTGAAGGTGTCGCGCGGGGCGGGGGTGCTGACTGGCCGCTTCTTGAGCATGCTGCCCGACGAGGCACGCGAGAACCTGGTGGCCGACCTGGCGGAGCTGCCGTGCGGCGACCAGGGCACCATCGCGGCGCAGCTATCGTTCCCGCCGATGCAGGCGGCCACCGCGCACGTGACCCGGACGGTGCGCGCGCTACCGCACCTGATCAGCCTGTCGGAACACCGGCCGCCGGACGAGCGGACGCTGACGGTCACGGACCTGGCAGTCGGCTGCGACGGCCGCCGCCTCTACCTAGCCGCCCCAGCGCTGGGGACACGGGTCGAGGCCCATGCGCTGCACGCCCTTGCCCTCCGTCACCACACCCCGCCACTTGCACGTTTGCTGATCGAAGTGAGCCGTGCCCAGTACGCGCAGGTGACCATGTTCCAGTGGGGCGCGGCCACGCGCCTGCCGTACCTGCCCAGGCTCCGGTACGGGCGGACCGTCCTGGCCGCCGCACAGTGGCGGATCACCACGGCCGAACTGCCCGCGGGCGCGCTGAACCCGACATGGCACCAGGCGTTGGCCACCTGGCGGAAGCGGCGGCGCGTACCCGACCTGGTCAACCTCACCAGCGACGACCAGGAACTGCCGCTCGACCTCGGCAACCGCATGGACCGGACTCTGCTGCACGCCCACCTGCTCCGTCACCCGCACGCCCTCCTAGCCGAAGCCCCCACACCGGACGACCTGGGATGGTGTGGCGCACGACCTCACGAGCTGATCGTCGGTATGCGCGCCGCCTCGATGCCCGACTGGCCGCGCCTGCCCCAGCCCACGCCGATCCGCCGGAGCCGCCGATCACCAGCACAGCCTCCGGGTCTGTGCCCGACGCTGCTGGCCAGCCTGTACGGCGAGCACCGCCACCAGGACACCGTCCTGGCCCAACACCTGCCCGCTCTGCTTGCGGAGTTGGGCGAGCCGCTGTGGTGGTTTGTCCGCTACCGAGACCCCGGCCAGCAGCTGCGCCTGCGCATCGCGCTGCCCACGGGTGAAGCCTTTGGCCCGGTGGCGGCCACCGTCAGCGCCTGGGCCGCCGAGCTGCGCACGGCCGGGCTGGTCCGCGAGGTCGTCTTCCCGACCTCCTACCCGGAGACCGGACGGTGGGGACATGACGCCGCCATGGCGGCAGCCGAAGGCGTCTTCCGCACCGACTCGCAGGTGGTCCTCACGCAGCTCCGCCGCGCCGGGTCGGTGCACCCGCTGGCGTTGGTGGCCGCCAATACCGTCGCCTTCGCCTGCGCCTTCGCCGACGATATCGCGACGGGGATGCAGTGGCTGCTCGACCACATACCCGCCGCCGCGCCGAAGCGCCCTGTGCCGCGCCCGCTGTTCACCGACTCGGTACGCGTGGCCGACCCTCGCCACGGGTGGGCCGCCCTTCGGGAGCTGCCGGGCGGCAGCGATCTGGCCGAGGTATGGCACAAGCGCGAACAGGCGCTGCGCGAGTACCGCCGGCACTTTCCCGGCCCGTGCACCGAGGGCGTGAACGTCGATGACGTCCTGTCCTCGCTCATGCACGTGCATTTCGTCCGCGCCCGCGCCATCGACTTCGACCAGGAGGCCCAAGGGGTCTACCTGGCGCGAGCAGCCGCGCACGCCTGGTTCGGCCGCATCCGAGCAGGCGGAGGCCGGCCATGACCACCAGCCTCACCACCCACAAGGCGACGGCGAAGCTGGTCGGCTGGATCGCCGATCAACTCCACACCCCCAACGACGTGTGGAGGCAATCGCTGGCCTTCGGCGCCCCGGGCATCGCCCTGCTGCATCTGGAACTCGCGGCGGCCGAGCTGCGGCCGTGGCAGCGCGCCCACGATTGGCTGACGTTCGCGGCCAGTGGGCCCCTCACCACCGGAAGGGACTGTCACCTGTTCTACGGGGCTCCTGCCATGGCCCACGTCCTGGCCTGCGCCGACACCGTCAGACCCGGAGTCTACGCCGACGCCCTGGCGCTCTTGGACCGGGCCGTGGCCGCAGAAGCTCTGCGCTGCGCCGCCCTCGCCTGCTCACGCGCCGACCGGGGCGAGGTCGCCGCCGTGCGCGAGTTCGACACGCTCCGCGGCCTGGCCGGGCTTGGCTCCCACCTGCTGCGCCGAGACCCGCAGGGAGAGGCGATCCGCCAGGTGCTGGCGGCGCTGGTCCGGGTCAGCCAACCCTTCATCATCGACGGCGAGCAGAGACCCGGATGGTGGGCGTTGGAAGGCCCCCGGGAGAAGCTGGATCCGCACGGATTCCCGGGCGGGCACGCCAATTTGGGGATGGCCCACGGGATCGGCGGGCCGCTCGCCTTGCTCGCCCTGGCCGCCCGCCAAGGCGTCACCGTCGACGGCCAGCTCGACGCGATCGGCCGGATCACCGCCGTCCTGGACCGCTGGCAGTGCGACACCGGCGGCGGTCTGGCCTGGCCGTACTGGATCACCGTCGCCGATCACCGCGCCGGATCTCGAGACGACACCGAACCCCAGCGGCTGGCCTGGTGCTACGGCACCGCCGGGCTCGCACGCGCGCAACAGCTCGCCGCCCTGGCCACCGGCGACCCCGCACGACGGTCCATGGCCGAGAGCGCGCTGGCCGATGCGCTCACCACGCCGGGACGGCTGGCCGCAACCGATGGGCCGACCCTGTGCCATGGATTCACCGGCCTGGCCCTTCTCGCCCTGCGCGCGGCCGAGGACGCTGAGCCGGCCAGCGCCGAGCGGCTCCAGGCGGCTCTGCCCGCCCTGCTTGAGGCCACCGCGGCGGCCGGGCTCGACAACCCCCGCCAGGCACCGGCGCTCCTGGAAGGGGCCGCCGGGATCGCGCTGGCCGCCCACGCGGCGGCGACCGGCCGCCCGCCACGAACGGAGTGGGACACATGCCTGCTGATCGCCTGACCCCGCCCGAAGGCCAATGGTCTCAGCACAACATCTGGTTCCCCGACCGGGCCACCGCCATCAGCGTCGCCACCCAGGAGATCGGCCCGGCCCTGGCATCCACCCAGCGTACCGGCGAACTGCACTGCTGGTGGTATCTCAGCAAGAACCCCTGGCGGCTTCGCTACCGGCCACTCGGCCAGAGCCCCAGTCCGGCCATCACCCAGATGCTCGCCCGGCTCATCGCCGAAAGCCGCATCATCGGCTCGACGAGCGAGGTCTATGAACCGGAAACGCGGGCGTTCGGCGGGCCGGACGGCACGAGCATCGCCCACCGCCTGTTCCACCACGACAGCCGTCACCTGCTCGCCCAGAGACGTCCGCCGACCGGCACGCTCCTGGGGCACCGCGAGCTCAGCGTCGTGCTGTGCTCGGCCCTGATGCGCGGGGCGGGCCTGGACATCTTCGAGCAAGGCGACGTGTGGGGGCGCGTAGCTGGCCAGCGCCCAGCACGCCTCAGCCAAAGCCCGCAGCAGCCGATCATCGAGCTGGAACGGCTGATGCTGGCCCTCATGAGCGGAGATCCCCGCCGCCTGTGCCGCCTCGACGGCACCGTAACCGGATATGAGTCCTGGATCTCCGCTTTCGAGCGTGCGGGCAAGGACCTGGCCGCCCTGGCCCGTCAAGGGCGGCTCAGCCGCGGCTTACGCGCGGTCCTCGCCCACCAGATGATCTTCCATTTCAACCGGGCTCTACTGCCGACCGGCGATCAGGCCATGCTCGCGGACCTGGCGATCGGCGCGGTCTTCGGCCGGGGCGAAGGCCCGGCACTTTCTACCCACCACCAGCAGCATCAATTCGTAAGGTGATCATATGACTACCATCAGCGACAGCCCCTCTGCCGAGCAGCTTCGCGAAGACCTGGCCGACTCCCTGGTCAGCAAGAACAGCGTCCGCACACCCGCCATCGCGGAAGCGTTCCGCGCTGTCCCCCGGCACTGCTTCGTCCCCGACGTCCCGCTCACCCAGGCGTACGCCGACGACGCCGTCTACACCAAATACGCGCCGGACGGGGCACGCATCAGCGCCGCCTCCCAGCCGAGCACCGTCGCCATGATGCTGGAACAACTCGCCCCCCAGCCGGGCGAGAAGATCCTCGAAGCCGGAGCCGGGACCGGCTACAACGCCGCCCTCATCGGCCACCTCGTCGGCCCCGCCGGTCGCGTCCACACCATCGACGTCGACGATGACCTCGTCACCGGCGCTCGCCAGCACCTGGCCGCCGCCGGCATCGACAACGTCGAGGTCATCCTCGGCGACGGCGCCCTCGGCCACCCCGAAGCCGCCCCCTACCACCATGCCATCGCCACCGTCAGCGCCTGGGAGGTCCCCGACCCCTGGCTGACGCAACTCGCCCCAGGCGCTCGGCTGGTGGTTCCCCTCCGCCTGCGCGGCACCGCCTCACGCAGCATCGTGTTCAAGCGCGGGAGCTCCGGCTGGGTCGGCACTGACAGCCAACTGGCTGTGTTCATGCCCCTGCGCGGCATCGGCGACGACGCCCGCCGCATGATCCACCTCTCCCCCGGGGTCGAGCTGCAAGTCCACAAGGACCAGCAGGTCAACGGGGAAGCGCTGGCCGGAGTCTTGGACACCCCGCGCCATGAGGTGTGGACGGGGGTGCTGTTCCCGGCCATGGAATCGTTCGAGTGGATGGACCTGTGGCTGTGCATGCGCCTGCCGACCCCGCTGATGCGGATGAACACCGAGCCGCACGCTAAGGAGAGCGGCCTGGTCGCGCCCATGTTCGGCTGGGGCGCAATGGCCACCACCTCCAGCACCTCCCTCGCTTACTTCACCCTGCGTCCGGCCACGCTCGGCGCCGATGGACGCAAACGGTGGGAGGTCGGCCTTATCGGGCACGGCCCCGCCGGTCAGCGCCTGGCCGAGGAGGTGGCACAGGAAACCGTGCGCTGGAACGCCGACTTCCGCGACCACCCGGTCACCATCGCCATGCCGGACGTCACCCCGGCCCCCGACCCGGACAACGGCGTGTTCGTCCTCGACCGCCCGCATCGCCCCATCACCGTCATCTGGGACCGGCCGTGACCGCCTTACTCCAGATTGCCCACAGGTTCCCGCTCATCTCCCGCCCGCGGCCCGCCTGCGGGCCGATTCATGAGCGAGTGGCCAACGTGCGCAAGATCGCCGAAGCCGCCGCCGGGACCAGCGACCCGCGCAAGGGGCTGGTCCTGGCGGCGCAGGCCCAAAACCTTGCGGCATTGATCGCCAGCGACTGCGGCCTGCCCGGACAAGCCCGCGCCATGTGCTGGCAGCACTACGACACCTACCAAGCCGCCCGTCCCCTCACCGGCCGCGTCGCACGCTACTGCTTGGAACCGCTGATCAACCTGGCCCGGATGCGCATCCGGGCCGGGGACGGCGCAGGCGCGTTCACTTTACTCACCGACCTGTGGCGAACCTTCGACAGCGGCGCACCGGTGAGCCTCGATGGCCGCACCGTGTGCCTACGCGGACTGACCGCCACCTCCGCCGACCGCCAAGAAACCCAAACCTGGCTGTTCCGAGCCCTGATCGCCGAGGCGCCCCGCGCACTCATTCGGGCAGGCCAATGGGGCAAAGCCCTCTCCTACATCACCGAGCACAACGCTGTAGGAGTGCGCCTGTTCGAAGGCCGTCAGATCGCCATCGTCGCCAACTGCCTGAAGGGCCGCAACGCGGCCCGGACCGCCTTGAACCTCCTTGCTGAAGCCGCCACAGACACCCACTGGGAACACGCCGTCTCTGCCTGCCTGACTACGCTGTGCCTCACTGCGGCCGGCCAGCCGCCGTTGACTACCAGCCGTATGGAAGACGCCTACCTTCGGCTACCCGCCAAGCATGGCCTGCACATGTTCCGAGCCCAACTCGGGCTCACTGTGATCGACCTCCTCGACGCGGCGGACCATCCCACGGCCGGGCCTACGACGGCCCACCTCATCCGAGATGCCCTCCAGTCCAAAGACGGGTACATGGCCAGAGAAGTGCTCACCCACCTGTCCGCTCGAGGGCTGCTCACGCGGGAGACCCGGGCAGACCTGATGCGCCTGGTGCGATCGTCCGGACTCGACGGCGCGGGACTGCTGGGCTACGGGGAGCATGACCTGATCACGGCAGCTTCCTCGGCCGAGCTGGCGGCAAGACGGATCTTAGGAACCGCCGTCACATCATGAAGGCCGCCACCTGATCGCCACGCCGCACACCCCAGCCCTACCTCATCGGAGAAGCCGTGACAGCTCAGCCGCGGACGACCGCTCCGCTTGTAGCCCTCGACCTGGAAGGGCCCGGTGGTGTGGCCAGGATCGTGACTGAGAGCAGATCCTGGAAATCGCGATTGGCCCTCTGGACAGCGGCTCCCCAGACCTGACCGCAGCGTGGGACAGCACGGTTAATCTGGGGTCGGCTGGTGCGCCACAGGCTCGGAGTCGCTTTCCCTGTGACGGTGCAGCCTTGTTGCGCCGTTGGCTGATTCCTCATGTTTGACGCTGATGCTCCATTCAGCGGTCATAACCCTTCGGGAAAGCCGGGGGCATGTCCAGCATGTCTGGCATCTCACGGAGTGGAGCATGTGCCTCTCGGGCGAACGCAGATAACGGAATAGGCCGAGTTGGCGAGCGTGCGTATATCGCCGGGAGAATGCCGCTGAGCTCGGCTTTGTCATTTGTGTTCCCTTTTCGGGGTCTAGCTAGAACGGCATGACGGTAGTTCGGAGGTGTATTTGTCAACCCCTCCGGAGGTTTCTTGATGATTTGGGAGGAATATTCACAAGCTGGCACAGTGAGCAGAGTCGGGCGATTGGTTCCGCTCGCGTGTCCAGCAGTCGCCGTCGCGTTCCTTCTCACCGCCTGTTCTTGGAATAGCGCCGCGGCCGAGGCGGAGCCTTACTGCCCACCGGTGTCGCGGCAGGCGCACGAGATGTACGACATCGACCAATGGTGCGCCTCGGTAAACGGTGATCTAGACGACGGGCGGGTGCCGAATCTGGGTGAGCGGCTGGAGCAATCACGCCGCAAGCCCGTGGAGACGTCGCCCGTTCCGCAGCCCCGGAAAACCTCAGAATCAGGCGATCCTGTGTCTGAGGTCAGGCGGCCCGAGACCGAGTCAGAAACGCGCACGACGAAGAACAGCGAAGCGGACGAGCCCAGCAATAGCACGAAGACGGACCGGGCACCGGATATGACGACAGATCAAGAATCCCGTGGAACGGATGATCCACAGCCGCAGACGGACGTGGTCCCAGTGGTGACGGAGGCTCCGACGCCTGATCCGTCAACGCCGTCCCCGTCCTCTGCTCCTTCGGCGTCGCCCACGGCTTCGACCTCTTCGCCCCCGGGTTCGCGGGAGGTTGGGACGGAGCGTCACGGTGCCGGGCCTCGGTCGGATGTGACAGGGCCGTTGGGGACTGCGCTGGTGTTCGGGATGCTGGTGATGGCGCTGGCGGCTGCGCTGATCGCCCGGGTACGGTCCCGGCTCGTCCCGGCGTTCGCGGGTTCGCACGACGTGGGCGCTCCTAGCGTCGGTGGTCCTATTCGAGCTCCTCGTAGGGACCGGACGTCTCTGCCGGTTGCGATGGCGACGGCTGCACCGACTCCTGTCGCCGAGCCCGCCGAAGTAAGTCCGGCCGGCGACCCGGACGGCCTGACGACGGACGCGCCTGCCCCTGCGCACGGCGACGACGGTCCCGGAACACCCTGTTCCGCGCCAGACGCGCGAACAGCGGCGGCGGCCTCGATCGGGTACGTGGGTTCGGCCTTCGTGGCGGCACCGGGCAAGATCAAAGTTGAGGTGCTCGGGGTGCCGCGGGTGGCGTGGTCGGGGAAAGAGGTGGTGTTTGGGCGGGCGGAGGCGCGGGATCTGTTCGCGCTGTTGTCGGTCTCCCCGGACGGGGTGTTGGCCGACGGGATCGTGGAGGCGTTGCGGGCGGGTGATGGTGAGCGTGGTGGGCGCCGGTTGGAGTCGGCGGTGCGAGAGGTCAACCAGGCGATGCGGCACGTGACCGGTTGTGCGGCGGGGGTGCGGTTCGTGGTGAAGTCCGGGGATCGGCGCCTGTTGCCCGCGTCCTGGTTCGATGTGGACGTCTGGCGGTTCGGCGATGCTTGCCAGCGCGCCTCGACCACGACCGACGACCCGGCTCGGGCGGAGACCTTGCAGGAGGCACTGGCGCTGTACCGGGGGCCGCTGTTGGCAGGGCGTGATGATCTGTGGGTTCTCCCGGTACGGCAGGCTGCTCAACGGCAAGCGGTCAATGCCGCTGTTCGGTTGGCGGAGCTGGTGCGGGCAGATGACCCGGATCGGGCGGTGGATGTCTTGCAGTTGGCGGTGGAGCGCATCGATCCGTACAGCGAGATGTTGTGGGGCCAGCTCATGACGATTCAAGGAGAGCTGGGCCGTCACCTCGCGGTACGGCGCTCGTTCGAGCTGTTGAAGGAACGGCTGGCGGAGATCGACACCGCACCGAGTGCGCAGGCCCGGCAGGTGTATGAGCGGCTCCTTGGCTGACCAGGGCACAGCCCGGGGATCGGGTGAGGTGAGTCCAGGTGGCGACGGCCGGGACCTCACCCGTTCTCGCGCAGGGCGCGCTGGTCTCGTGCGGGGTATGCGGCCAGCGTCTCGGCGGTGAGCAACTTGACCGGCTGGGTGTCGTAGATGCGGGCCAGCAGTCGGAGTGTGGAGATGGAGGGTCGCCGGCCTGCCTGGGGCCAGTTCTCGTAGTCGTAGAGGCGGGACTCGCGCAGTCCGGCTCCGGTGGTGCCGGCGAGCCGGTGAAAGGCCTCGATGGTCTGGGCGGCGGTGAGGCCTGCTGCGTAGCGGTGCAGGCGTAGTGGGGTGGCGGGGTGGTCGAGGGCGAGGATGAGGGCGATCTGGTCGGTGGTGAAGCCGTGCCGGCGGAGGTAGCGGCTGCGGCGGCGGCAGTCGAGGAGTGTCTGGTATCCGGTGCCGGACATGGCCTGACGTCCCTTCCGTTGGCGCGCGGGTGCGCGCGGCGGGGCCCCTGTTCGGTCGGGGTTGGGGGACGGTAGGCGGTCTTGTGGGAGGGGCTCCAGTCTGGGTGTGGGGTGGTCGACGTGCCGATCGCGGTGGGGATGGCGGGCATCGTGGCGGTGTTGCCGCAGGCCGGGGCGATGTCAGCGTAGGGGTTGGGATTGGGGGTGTGATTCGGGCGTGAAGGTGGGTGATCGTGCTGGCCGCTCCCGGCATCGGGCCGGGACGCGGACCGGAAGGGACACCTGTCATGAACACCCGTACGCAGCACACGAGCCTGGCCGAGCCGAGCAACCTCCTCGCCCCGCCGACCTTCCCCCTCCGGCGGGAGCCGGTCGGCGAGGAGTTCCCGGACCTGGCGCCGGGACTGATGATGTCCACCCTCCGCTCCGCGCGCTTGTGGGGCGGGATGGCGTGGCGGCGGGCTTTCCCCGGACGCGGCGACCAGTCAGCCCTGGCCCGCCGGATGGTCGGGCAGCTGCTGGCGGACACCGTTCGGGTGGAGGACGCGGTGTGGGTGACGGCCGAGCTGGTCAGCAACGCGCTACGCCACTCCGACTCGGGCCGGGAGCGGGGCTTCTTCGTGGTGGAGGTGCTGCTCGGGTCGGCGTCGGTGCGGATCGTGGTCTATGACTTGGGCGGCGGCCCAACCCCGGACTTCTCGCGGACACCCGGCACGCTGCCGGACGCTGAGGAGGGGCGGGGGCTGGCCGGGGTGGTTAAGCTCGCGGCCCGGACTGGGGCGGCGGGTGACGAGGTGACCGGGCATGCGGTGTGGGCCGAACTGGCCCTGGCAGAGGCAGCGACCGGCTCGGCTTCGGACGCCACGACGCCTGGCGTCATGGCCGGGCGCGGTGTGGACGTGCCGGAGCCGGGCGGCATCCGGGAGCTACTTGCGGCCGAAAGACCGGGCTCCGACCGCCGGGAGGAGGGTGTCCGCCTGGACCCTTCCGCGGTTCTGCGGGAGGCGAGCTGAGGCGGGCGGCGGACCAGGTGTCCGCGTTCGGGCAGGAGCCGTGGGCGCAGCAGGCGCTCGCCGAGCTGCGCCATGGCTGGCCCGACTGGGCGTTTCTGGTGGTGAAACACCAATGGCTGGCGTTGCGCGGCAAGCAGCGGGTGATCAGCGCGAGCGGGCCACGCGAGCTACAGCACGCGCTGCCACCCCGCCCACCCAAGCCACCGAAACCGCCCAGACCGCCCGAGCCGTCCAAGATGCCCGAGCCGCCCGAGTCGCCCCCGGCTGAGTCGGCCCCGGTGCCCGTCTCGGCTTCGCCTGGTCCGGTCGGGCACGATGTGCCAGGGCGCCGTCTGGTGCTGCCGACGTTGGCCGAGTTGCTGCACAGGGCGCCTGGCGTGAGCTGGACTCGGGCGAACACGCCATCCTCGACCACGGTGCCCACATCCGGCGCGGGCGTCCACGCGGGTGGGGTGGGTGGGGGTGATGGTGGCGGTGCGGGGCTGTGCGGCCCGCTGACGGCCGCAACGCCGGTGCTGGGGGTGATGGCGGCGGAACGGTCGGTGACGGGCACGTGGGCCGTTACGGGCGCGGGCGGGGTGCGGGTGGCGTGGTGGCCGGGTGGTGGCCCTGGGGCCGGGGCCACGACCGCCCGCGACCAGGCCCGCGAACAGGGGAAGCCGCTGCTTCGGCGAGCCGAGCCGGGCCTGCGGAGCGTGGTCGGCGTCGTCACGGCCGACGTGTCCGGCCAAGGCCCGCAGCAGCCACTCGACCGATCGCGGCCTGAGAGCCTGGGCCGGGGTCGCGTCCCGGCGCGGGGGCCGGGACGGGGCTTGACACCTGGGGTGCAGGTGGGCGTTGATACCGGTCCGCCCGCCCGGTGCGGAGGGGTGCAGGGTGGGCGGGTGTAGGGGTGGGTTCGCCTCGTGTGGGGGACGAGGCGAACCCACCGCACTTCCTTCCCGATCCGGTCGGTTCCTGCCCGTAGAGGGCGAGAAAATGGGGGCAGATTTCCATACTGGAAATGGGGGTAGCGTTCCGGTGCGCGGTTAAGACCGCTACCCCCTGCGGGGATCGTTTTCGCAGGTCACGCCAGTTTCGGGCATAGCGGTGGACCGGCCGACTCGTCTAAAGACGACTCCTTTTGAATATGTGTGCGCGCGTCCTCGTGGATGCCTACATCATCTTTCTCTTCTCTCCTTCCGCCCCCTTACGTCTTCCCCTTCCTTCTCTCCCCATCAGCAGTTGCCGGCTCGCGGCCAGCCGCGGGCCGGCCCTCGCGGTGGCCTCGCCGTGAACGACGAGCCGAACCTCCGAACGAGCAGGTCAAACGAGTTCCGAACGTACGGCCCCGGCCGGGCGGCGTGCCGGTGGCCGGGCACCCGGCCGTGATGGTCCGGCGGCTGTTAATTCCGCCGGAAAACTTTACCTTTTGGCCGCGAGATAAAGTCCCGCACCCCTTTTTTGTCGGCGTTATCGAGATAAAATAGAAACGTCAGTGAGAAAAGTAGAAAGGTGGAAGAAATGGCGTGTAACGCGAACGAATTCGACGGCGAGTTTATGGCGGTTGCGGCGGCGGATGTACGGCGCACGGATGTGGTGCTGAACCCGGCCCGCTACGTCACGCGGGCGGCGGATCTACCCGGCGGCCCGGTCGGCATCTTCCGTCCGGCTGACCCGTCGCGGGCGTGTGAGGCGTGCGATGCCGGGGCGGGTGAGCCGTGCCGGGTGGGGTGTTTGGGGTTGGCGGCGTTGGATGACGCCACCGGGTGGGGGTTCGCCGACGACGCCGCCTGACCGGCCGGGCACATGTCTACGGCCCCGGTCCGCCGCGTGGGGCGGTGCCGGGGCCGTAGACATGCCGGAGGCGGGGGCTATGCCGTGGCGGCGCTGTCAGGCGCGTCCGTGCCGTCCGTGCCGTCCGTGCCGTCCGTGCCGTCCATGCCGTCCATGCCGTCCGTGGTGTCGGGGGTGGGCGGGTGGATGGCGAGGTGTGCGGCGATCAAGTCGGCCACTTCGGTGGGCGGGGTGTCGTTGGGGAGGTCGGTGGTGGGGTAGGTGTCGCCGGGGGCGGTGTGGCCGAGGTAGGTCCATCGGATGGTCATGGGCGGCGCGCCGGTGTCGGCGGGGCTGGGGGTGGGGTTGATCGGGATGATCACCTCGACGAGGTGGCCTTCAGGCGAACGGTAGTCCAGACCGTAGGCGTCACGGCGCACGGCGCGGGTGTGGTCGGGGTCGTAGTAGCGGCCCTGTGTGTGGCGTTGGTAGCCGTGGGCGCGCAGGGCGCGGGTGTAGGGCAGGGTGCCGGGCAGGTAGGTGGCGATGACGTCGATGCCGAGGTGGTAGTCGCCGAGGATGTCACTCATGTCGGCGGCAATGGCCTCGAAGTCGGGCTGCCCGATGCATACGTCACAGGTGCGGGCGTCGTCGCAGGTGGCGCACAGACTGAGGGTGAACATCTCCTCGTAGAGGCAGATTTCCAGCAGGGTGCCGTCGTCGCCGCGTTCGGGTCGGGCGATGACGGGGTGGCCATGCTCGTCGTTCCACATAATCGCCCAGCCTGGCCCGTGGGCGGCGAGGGCGCGGGCGTAGGCGGGTGCGATCGTGAGCTGCTCGATGGTGTCGGGGAAGCCGGTGTCGTTGAGGTGGCGGTAGAGGTCGGCGCGCTGGGGGGTGAGTCCGGCGGCGGTGGCGGTCAGGGTGGCGACGGCGGCGGGCGGGGTGCGGCGCGGCACGGTCGCGGTGTAGGCGGGTGCCGGGGCGGCCCCAGTGTCGGCCCCGGCAATGGTGATGGTGATCGGGGCCCGGGTGTCGCGCATGTACGGGGTGGCGAGGGTGGCGGTGGCCCCGTCGGGCGTCCGATAACGGGTGATGATGTCGCCGGTGGCGGGGTCGAGGTGGCTGAGCTGGTCGCGGTGGATGCCGTACGGGCGTAGCGCGGCGCTGTAGGGGCCGCTGACACCCATGAGCGACCTGATGTGCCGCCGACCTTCCAGCAGGAGGCGGGCGGCTTCGGTGACGCTGTCGGCGATGCCCAGGGGGCGCGGCACGCCGGGCCGGGCGTCGTTGGCCAGGGTGGCGGCGATCTCTTCCTGCGTGGTGATCTCCAGCAGGGTGCCGTCGTCGGCCATCGCGGCGGGCCCGATGAGCACATCCTGTCCGTCCCACATCAGGGCGTGGCCGGGGCCGGTGTCGACCAGCCCGCGTAGGTGGGCGGGTTCCACGGTGATGCTGTCGGCGCTTTCGGTGCCGGTGTCGGCGGCGGCGTTGGTGTTCGGCGTCATGCGGGTGTGCCCTTTCGTCGTGGCCCCGGAATGGCGCGGCGTATTTATTCCGGTGCGGTGTTCCGGCGGTGTTTCCCGCCTAATTCCATGGACGCTCGACCCCGGCATTGATGTCAACCCGAATGCGCATTCATCTCGAAGATTCTTCAAGAATACATTCGGACAATTATGCATCGTCCGCCGTCGTCTTCTCATGGGGTGAAGAGCCGGGCCGGCCCGGGATGTCAAGTCGAAACCGCCATCTTCTCGCGAGATGTTTCCGCAGGTCGGAGATTGTTTTATTAGGTTAGCCTCTCCAGCCGTTGGGGTGACATTATTTGTGGCCGGTTCGGCTTGCCAGTCGGGTTATGGGCGAGGGATGGTCGTGGCACAAACGAAAAACACCGGCCCGGACGGGGCCGGGAATTCGATCGGAAAGGGCGTCACACAATGGCTATTCACACTCCGGAAATGACCGCTACCGAAACCGTTCCGGCCGATGCGGAAATCGCCGTTACCGGGACGGCCGACGCCGTGCCCCTGATGGCCCCTGACGGCCCCGACGCCGCCGCCCCGGCCGCCGACCCAGCGGCGGACGCGGATGGGCGTGTGGGGGCGGTGTGGGCGGCGCTGAACGCCGAGCCCGGCGGGTCGGCCACGATGATCGGGGCGGCGGCCGACCTGAACCGCACGGTCGCGGGGAAGATCCTCGGCCAGCTCGAAGCCGACGGGCACGCCCGCCGTGAGCCGGGCGTCAACGACGGTGGACGAGGACGGGCGGCTGACCGGTGGTTCCCGATCATCCCCACCCCCACCCCAAACCCCAATCCCGCCACGGCGGACGCCGCCGCGCCGACCGACACCGCCGACACGCCCGCACCGGCCCCCGAAACGCCGGACGCCGCACCCGACGCGACCCCCACGCCCGACACGCCCGACACGGACGCCACGGACGCCACGGACGCTGACACGCCTCCCGCACCGGAAGGGGAGGTTCCCCCGTCCGCCGCCGCTGCGGCCGATCCCGCCCCGGCGGACGAGCCGACCGACGCCGAGGCCGAGGCGACCGACGAGACAGCCGGTCAGGTGCCGGACGGGACGGACAATGAGCTCGACGCGGTCCCCGACCCGGCCGAGCCGGTGTCTGAGCCGGTGGTGGATGACCCGGCGTGGGAGCGGGCCCGTGCCGACCTGTCGGAGCTGGCGGACCTGTTCTACGGGGTGCTCACGGCGAAGGACGAGGGGAACGCGGTGATGGCGTTGGGGTGCCTGGAAATGGCGATGACGAAGGTCGCCGCCGCGCACCGCACGGCGCGGGCGGCGCTGACCGGCACCGCCACCCCCGCCCACCCGGCGTCAGGGGCCCGTCCGGGGACCGGTGGCGGCGCGGGCACGGGTGGCAGCACGCGGCCGGGTGCGTTGCGGGAAGAGATCTACGCGCACCTGACCGAGTTCCCCGGCAAGGAATTCAGCCCGCACGACATGGCCAAGGCGCTGGGCGGCCGTTCGTCCGGCGCGGTGGCCAACGCCCTGGACCGGTTGGTCCAGCTCGGGGACGCGGTGCTGACCACGGAACGGCCCCGCCGCTTCGCCCTCGCGCCCACCGTCAACCACGCCCCGGCCAACCCCGCCCCGGCCACCGCCCCCGCCGTGGCCCCGGCCAACCCCGCCGACGCCGACGCTATCGCCGGGGACGGCGCAGCGGCTGACACCTACGACGACTGAACCGGGAGCGCGGGCGGGCCGCCCTGACCGGCCCGCCCACCCCGGCCCGGTGGCGGGCGGGACACCCCTACAGCCCCGCACCCCACCGCAACAACCCGGCCCCGCACGGCCCCACCGTCTAGGGCACCCGGCCACACGCCGGACGGGCACCCGTAGCCCCCGCTGTTCACCGGCCCACCGGCCCGCACCGGGCCTGAGCCCGATCCACCACCAACACCCTTCGCGGCATCGCGTCTGTTCCGTATGCCCGCACACCACAACGCCGCACGTCGGCACCCATCTGAAAGGGAATCTGTCATGGCTCACGAAATCGAAGTCTTCGCCAACGGTTCGGCCGGATTCGCCGCCGCCGGTAAGCCCGGCTGGCACGGGCTCGGCTACACCGCGCCCGGCCCGATGACCGCCGAGGACCTGCTGGCCAACGCTCAGCTCGCCGGATGGAACGTGCGCAAGCTGCCGGTCGGCCAGGTGACCGATCCCGTCACCGGCCACACCGTCACCACTGACGAGGACTTCCTGGTCGTCCGTACCAACCCGGTCACCGGCCGACCCGAACGGCTCGGCCGGGTCGGACGCGACTACCAGGTCCTGCAGAACGAAGACGTCACCGGATTCCTCCAGACCCTGGTGGATGAGTCGGGGGCGATCTTCGACACCGGCGGCTCACTGAACAACGGACGGCGCGTGTTCATCACCATGCGCCTGCCCGAGCCGCTCATGGTGGGTGGGTTCGACCAGATCGACCTCTACCTGGCCGCCTTCTCCCGGCACGACGGATGGGGTTCGTTCACCACGGTCGCCACCCCGGTCCGGGTCGTGTGCGCGAACACCGAACGCGCGGCACTGGCCAACCACGCCTCCAGGTTCACCGTCCGCCATACCGGCAACGTCGCCGGGCGCATCGCCGAAGCCCGTGAGGCGCTGAAACTCACCTGGAAGCACGGCCAGGCGTTCGCCGCCGAAGCCGAGAAACTCCTCGCCGTCCCGATGGACCGCAAGGAATTCCGGCAGTTCGCCACCCGCCTCCACCCGCTACCGGCGGACGCGAAGGACCTGACCAAGCGCAACCACGACCTGACCATGCGGGAGCTGGAGTACCTGTTCAACGAGGCCCCCACCCAGGAGCCGATTCGTAACACCCGCTGGGCGGCCTACAACGCGGTGACTGAGCGGCTGGACCACAAGAGCCCGGTGTTCGGCAGCCGCGACATCGCCACCGTCCGCGCCGAACGCGCCCTGCTCGACGACCACGACAACGCCAAGCTCAAGGCCCGCGCCTTCCGGATGCTGGCCACCGCCTAACAACGTCCGGCGTCCGGTACGGCCCCGGCACGCGGGCC
>NZ_JBITHA010000039.1:0-27154 GCF_044457485.1 Nonomuraea sp. NPDC050540 | reverse complement strand
CTGGTCCGCCTGCGCTGGGACCCCCGCACCCGCGCCTACATGGAACGACGCACCAAAGAGGGACTCTCCAAGAAGGAGATCATCCGCTGCCTCAAGCGCTACATCGCCCGCGAGCTCTACCAGATCATCACCAAAAACGATCAAGAATCCGCCGCTTGACATCTATAGGAGCATCAGAACCCGACTGGCCCGCTTCCTGCACCGACACTCACGCGGTGCCTGGAACCAGATCAAGGCCGACGAACTCTTGGCCGCCGCCAGCGCGACGCTCCACCTCTGGGACGACGAGCTCGATTACCCCGACCTGGCCGACGACATCGCCATCGAAGCCCGGCTGGCCTTGGCCCTCACTCATGAGATCAAGGAACTCGATGAGCGCATCGCCGTACTCTTCGCCCACGCTGACCCTGACGGGATCTTGCCCTCAGTGCCCGGGATCGGCCCCATCCTGGGCGCCCAGATCCTCGGCCGGCTGGGCGATCCGAACCGCTTCACCTCGCTAGCCGCAGTCAGAGCCTTCAGCGGTCTGGTCCCGCGTCTGGACTCCTCCGGCGTCAACGGCCACCATGGCGGCCCTACCAAGGCGGGTGACGCCTGCCTGCGTGAAGCCTTGTTCATGGCCGCCGAACACGCCCGCCGCGCCGACCCCAGTTTGGCCGCCAAATACCACCGCCTGATGGTCACCGAAGGCAAGCATCACAACTCTGCTCTGTGCCACGTCGCCACAGCCCTGCTCACCCGGATCGCCGGTTGCTGGCGGCGCGGCGAGCACTACATCCTGCACGACGCCAACGGCCGGCCAATCGATGCCACCCAAGCCCGCGCCATCATCGCTGAGCGGTATGCCATACCCACCGAGGTGCGAGCGGCCCGGCGCACAACCCATACCCGCCAACGGCCGCTGAGATCAGAGACGGACCGGCGAAACAAGAGATCGCAACGCGTCCCGTCGACCGGCCCGCCCGGCTCTCAAGCTATGCCTTCGCCACCTTGACATCCATTAGGAACTCAACGGTAAGCAGTTCACCGGCCGATTCTCCAAACCACTGCCGACCGAGGTGATGTTCGAGCGGGTCTGCCGCGAGAACGGCATCACCCAGCGGCTGACCAAGCCCAGGTCACCCACCACGACCGGCAAGATCGAGCGCTTTCACAAGACGTTCCGGCGGGAGATGCTCGACCATCTTTGCCGACCCAAAAAGCGATGCGGCTGCATCGACGAGACGACAGGCAGGCAGTTCGGCACGCGCTGCCCGCTACTGGTGTCACCCGAGCACGGGCGCTGGTACTTCGCGGTGCAGGCGACGGGCCTATCAGGGCGCCGGGAGCGGATCCGCCGGGGCGGCTACCCCACGCGCGAGGAGGCGCTGATCCAGGGCGCGGCGGTGCTGGCCGCGCTGCGGGACAGGCCGATCGGGGCGGAGGCGACCGTGGGGAAGCGGCTTCGGCACTGGCTGGCCACCCACCAGCGACTACGCCCGACCACACGCAAGGCGTATGAGGATCATCTGCGGCTGTACCTCGGTCATGGCCGGCTCGCGGAACTGGGCGGTTGGCACGTGCGCCGGATGTTCACCATCCTGGCGGCGCGCAAGAGCCTGTCCCGCTTCATAACTCATCTCGTGGTGCTTGATCTGCGGTTTTGACGTCCAGAGGCCCCACGGGCAAGATCGCGGGCTGTGTCGGTTCGTCTGCTGTATCTGACTTTGATTCGAGTGTTTGGCTGGCTGGTGTTGCTGGGTCGTGGTCAGGCGTCCAAGGATGTCGAGATCATGGTGCTCCGGCATGAGGTTGCTGTGTTGAAGCGTCAGGTCGCCCGGCCGAAGCCGGACTGGGCCGATCGGGCGCTCTTGGCGGCCTTGGCCCGCTTCGTGCCGACGGTGCTGCGAGCTCATCGGCTGGTCACCCCGGGTACCCTCTTGGCCTGGCATCGTCGTTTGGTCAAACGCGCATGGACCTACCCACACCGCGCCGGTCGTCCTGAGATGAGCCAGGAGGTTAGAGAGCTGGTCCTCCGCCTGGCACGCGAGAACCCCAGCTGGGGGTATCGGTGGGTCCACGGCGAACTGGCTCGGCTCGGCGTGCGGGTCAGCGAGGCGACCGTGCGACGAATCCTGCGTTCACGCCGACACGGCCCGGCGCCACGAAACGTCGACACCTCCTGGCGGACGTTTCTACGCCTGCACGCGAAGGGGCTGTTGGCTTGCGACTTCTTTACGTCGACACGATCTTCTTGAAACGCCTGTATGTGATATTCGTGATGGAGGTGGAATCACGACGCGTGCGCGTCCTGGGTGTGACCACCCATCCAACCGGCGCGTGGACGGCTCAGCAGGCCCGCAACCTGCTCATCGATCCCGGGCAGAAGGCGAGCTCGTTCCGGTTCCTCATCCGCGACCGGGATGCCAAATTCACCGCCACCTTCGATCAGATCTTCACTGGCGAGGGGATCACGGTGATGAAGACGCCGCCGCGGACACCTCGGGCCAACTGCTATGCCGAACGCTGGGTGCGCACCGTCCGAGCCGAGTGCACCGACCAGATGCTGATCTACGACGAGCGGCACCTGCGATCAGTCTTGGAAGAGTACGCCGATCACTACAACGCGCACCGGCCGCACCAGTCCCGGCAACAACGGCCACCTGATCAAGACGAGCACGTTGTAGTGCCGCTGGAAGGCCAAATTCAGTGCCGAAAGGTGCTCAGCGGAGCGATCAACGAGTATCGCCGAGCCGTGTAGCTCATCCGGTGAAACACCAGCTCAGACCACGTGTACGAGTTTTGAAGCGGTACAGGGTCGCGGCGGGGACGTGGACAGGCTGGTCCGGCGTGTGTTGGGCGGGGATGGACGGGGCCGCCATCCCAGTGTTATCTGGGTCGAGTGGTGCTCAGTCGCGCTCAACGTGCTCATGCCTGCATCTTCCATCAATGACAGCGTGGGGAAAGATGTCGACGTCCTTCGTTGGCTGACCAGGCTGAACGCGGTTGCCTACCGAGGAGCACGAACGGACCGTGGTGCGGGACCAACGTGCGGCTCACCTGAGGCGTAGGCAATCCCGCGTTGGGGCGGGCGGGCCGCACCGTCTTGAGACGGTGCGGCCCGCCCCTCCCTAGCCGCATCGCGGCACGAGCAGGCTGGCAGGAGGGGTGGCAAGGTTGACCATCGGATGGGCAGAGCCGTCTAGTGGCCCTAGGCGGCGGGCCGCCCACCCTTCGGCGATGCGGACGTCTTTGACGTGCAGGTCGGGGTGAAGCGGCAGGACCGTGAGTAGCGCCCAGTCCGCCCGGCGCGATGCGCCGGCACTCCGGTCGCGGTAGTGCTCGGACAGCCTGTCACCTACCGCGGTGGAGCCTTCGCGGCACACGCTGCCGACGTATCGGCAGGTGCGCCGGACGTCCCAGGCCACGTACACCGCCGACACCGCCGTGATCCGGCACCGTACCTCGGCCGGGTTGGCGCGGCTTGACCAGGCGGAAAGCGCCGCACCCTGCCCCTGAGCCCGGGTGAACGGCTCAGCGAGCATCGGCTGGATCAGTGTGCACACCGGGAGCAGTGCCTTGAGGATCGGCGGGGGGAGATGAAGGCCGCTCATGCTTCGCCGTCCTCGACGTCGTCGTCCTCGTCCTCGTCCTCGTCCTCGAGACCAAGCAGGGTGGTGTTGGCGGGACCGTACTGCGCGAGGATCTTTTCGATCGTGTCTAGGTGGCCAGACCAGATCTCCACGGTCTCGGGGCTTCCGAACACCGTCCTGTTGCTGCGTGCCACACTGATCTTGGCGAGCGCCTGAGCTGCCTTGAGCGCCCTGGTGACCCCCTGGTCGAGGTTCCGCCGCTGCACCACGTCCTCGGCCGGCTCGTCCGGTTCTCCGCCCTGGCCGCCAGTGCGACGGGCGGCGCGGATGTCGGCCATCGTGGCCTCGGCGTGCTTCGGGTCGGCGGCGTAGACGAGGTCCCATTCGTAGTAGAGGGTCTTCTGTGCGCCGGCCTGGTCGATGACCGGGTCGCCGTCGTCGACCGTGACTCCTTCATGCTCGTGCTGGCAGGTGTGGAACTCCTTGGGCGGGATGGTCAGGTCGGCGGCCACATGGGCCCGGGCGATGGAGTGCAGCATGCGCAGCCCGCCTGCGGTCGATGCCAGAATCGTCAGCAGCTTGTTCGGGGTGGCCCGGAACGGGGCGCTCATGGCGTCGCGGGTGATGCCCAGCTTGGAGCCCCGGTCGCGTGTGATGAAGCCGTCCACGATGGCGGCGGTGCCGCCCAGGACGGTGAGTTCGGCGACGGCCTCCGGGTGACCGGCCAGGGCCCGCTGCAGCACGTCGTCGAGGACCTCCATTGGGTTCGTGCCGCGGGTGAGCGTCCAGGGCTTCTTCCAGACCGTGTCGGTGATCGTGCCGCCGTTGCCGAAGGTGCGCAGGGACCGCGTGATCTGGTCCGAGCTGCGGTAGGCGGACAGGGCCATGGGCGCAAGCCGTTCGCTGACGCGCTGCCGGTCGGCTTTGCCCATGCCGAACTCCTGGCGGATGAGCCAGTTCATCGCCTCGGCCTGAACGGCGAGGACCGCGTGCTGATGCACGGCTGCCGACCACAGCCGGTGAGCCGGAACACCGAGGTGCTCGTGCATGGCCTTCGGACCTACCCGGCCGGAGATGATGTCATAGACGGCCTGGTCGATCAGGCCGTCCCCCAGAGCGTGCCGGTAGACCCGCTGCATTCCTTGGTTGCTTTGGGCGCCTTCGGCCCACGGGGTGACGCGGACGTGGAGGTTGGCCAGCAGGTCGTCGCGTGCGGCGACGAGGTCGCTGAGCGGGTCGCCGTGCTCGTCTTGGGCTCCCACGACCACGATGGCGGGGAAGGCCAGGGTGTGTCCCTCGCGCCGGGTCGCTTCGGTCAGATCGGTCTCGGCCAGGCCGCGCCGCACACGGGAGGCCATCTCTTCGACCCGTCGCCGCGCGGCCCGTTGGTCGCCGGGATGGCGCTCTCCTGTACGGCTCGTCGGGCCGATGACCGACGCCACGCATGCGGCGGCCGCGGCGTCGATGTCGCCTCCGGTGCGGGCCAGCCACATGCTCACGATTCGGCTGTTGCCGTCGCCGGCGACGAGATAGGTGTCGGTGCTGTCGTCGTCGTAGACGATCCGGACCACGATGAGGGTGAGCGGCTCCTTGATCCCCTGCTGCAGGACGGAGTCGGTGTAGTCGTTCTCACCGCCGTGGGACTGATGGGTCTGCCGCATGCTCTCGGTCACGGCGCGTGCGAGCTCTTTGCGGTCCCGCATCTTGACGGTGAGGACGGCCAGGGGCCGCTCCGTACCGTCAAGATGCGCCCAGAGCGTCTCATAGACGGGTACGGGATCGGTGGGGGGTGAGACGTCCATGGGTGTGTGCAGCAGGTGAGCCCACCGCTGGTTGATGAAGTCCGGCAGGACTTCGAGGTCCAGGTACCGGGAATGGGTGCCGGTCACGAACAGGGTGCCGCCCACGATCGGCTTGTCCGTCAGCAGGCTGACGGCGTGCTCGTCCTTGCCGTTGAGCTCCACGAGAGCGCGCAGCCGGACGGGATCGACCGCGCCGGCCGTAATTACGCTCGCGGCCTGCTCGTCCAGGGAGCAGCTCGGGTTGTCCAGCAGCGCCTTGCGGACGCCGCGTAGCTGCGGCAGGGGAACCGGGTCGGCGACGGGATCGGGACGACGAAGCAGCGGGGGAAGGCTGTTGCTGATGCCGTCGGATCCCGGCTCGGACTCAGACGGGTCCGGCATGTATGAAGAGGTCACGTGCTCGCCCTTTCGAGGCTGGCGCGCAAAGGCCTGACGGCCGAACGTTCCGGCACGGTGCCGGAATCCACTGCGCGCCGCCATCAGGGCGACGAGCGCCGTCACGTCGTTTCACCGGACCTCTGGTGTCCGGGAACCTCCGTGCCGACCGATGTTCCACGGGCCCAGGTAACCTGCTAGTCGGCCGAACCCCAGAGGGATTCGGACATCCCGCCGAGGGCGGGCGCCAGCCGATCTTCACGCAGCAGTTCCAACCCTGCCGCGTGCGGTTCCGTATAACCGGAGCGGTGCGCGGTCGGAACAGGTCACCTGAACCGACCCCGCAAGTCTACGCCTGCGGGGGGACAAAAGGCGGAAGCATGCAGAAGCGCGACCTCCTGTGGTTGTAGGCCCCTTATGTCGTGCGGCTTGGGTTGTCGGTGACAGCGCGGACGACCACTGCGCTGCCGACCAGCTTCCTGAGCCGCTCGATTTCTTCGTGCTGGGCGGCGAGCCGGGAGACCGCGAGCGTCTTGAAGCCGGTGAGTTCGGCGATGGTCGCGTCCCGGGCGGTCACCCGGTCTTTCAGCCGGCCGACCTCGTCCTTGAGCCGCTCAAGCTGGGCCAGGCGCGGATCGGGCTGCTGGCCGCTCGCGCGCACGGCCGCCAGGCGCGTTATCAAACTCGGCGGCGAGGTGCTGGTAGCGGCCGGCCCGGATCTGGCCGTCTCGGGGCCACTTGGGGTAGAAGCTGGTCCTGGTCACTCCGGCCAGGGCCGCGAGGGTCTTGAGGTCGCAACGGCCGCCTTCGGGGATCTGCCCGGCAAGCAGCGTGTCCATGGCGGCCCGGATCGCGCTCTCGTTCCGGGCGCGGTCGGCGGTGGGTTCCGAGGTGGTCAGGTACAGGGCGAGGGCAGCGTTGTCGCCAGCGTCCTTCTCCAGCTCCGCGACCCGCTGGTAGTAGCCCGACACCAGCCACTCCAAGGTGTTCATCGCGAAGGTGTGGCGGAGCCAGTGCGCCGAAACGGTCGGGAAACGCGGCTCGAACCGATCCCTTAGCCGCTCCGAAGTCCGCCGGAACACCGTCGCCCAGTCCACGAACGGTTTGCCCGTCGATTGGAGCCCCACCAACGGCGACTGGCCGTCGCGGGCCTTGACCGCCCGCCGGATGCGGGCGTTGACCGACTCGATGGCGTTGGTCGAGCAGATCACCCGGCGGATCTCGGGGTCGAAGTTGAGGAAGGGCACGAACTCGGCCCAGGCGTCCTCCCACAACTTCACGATCGCCGGGTACTTACCGCCCCAGAGCTCGGCGAACTCCATGAACCGCTCGAGCGCCGCGGCCTCGGTCGGCGCGGTGTAGATCGGCTTGAGCGCCTTGGCGACGGCGTCCCAGTGCTGGCGGGCGGCATACCGGAACGACGCGCGCAGCAAATGAACCACGCACGTCTGCACGACCGCTTGCGGCCAGACGCTCTCGATGGCCTGCGGCAGCCCCTTCAGCCCGTCGCAGACCACCATCAGCGCATCGGCGACGCCGCGATTCTTGATCTCGGTCAGCACGTGCAGCCAGAACTTGGCGCCCTCGCCGCCGGCCCACAGCCCGAGGATGTCGCGCTCGCCATCGACGGTGACCGCCATCGCCACGTAGATCGGCCGGTTGGCGACCTGGCCCTCGCGCAACTTCACATGGATGGCGTCGATGAAGATCACCGGGTAGACGGGGTCGAGCGGCCGGTTCTGCCATTCGGCCATGCCCTCCGAGACCTTGTCGGTGATCGTGGAGATGGTCTGTTTGGAGACTTCGGCCCCGTAGACCTCGGCCAGGTGCGCGGAGATCTCCCCAGTGGTCAGGCCCTTGGCAGCCAGCGATGTCGTCGCATATTTTTCTATGCGGCAGCCTGGTCATTCTAGCATTTCTCGCCGATATGTTCACGTCAGAATTGATGTTTATGCAATGGTGATCGGTTCTCGTAGAACCAAATCTTGGGGCTACAAGCAAAACGCGGCGACTGGCCTTCTATAGGAACGTGTGTCCAGATATTTCGATTCTCCGTAAAGGTGTCTAATATAGCGCTTTGCGCTTCTTCGGCGAGGGCCGTTGGCGTCAGTACTCTATACTCATCGCCGGTCTTGTTGAGGCAGATAGCCACGATTCCGTCAAGGCTATCTTGGAACGCGTTCAAGAGGCGCTCGGCGTCTGGCCACTTTCCGAAAGGTGGAACCGGAAGACAGACATGCTCAGTGAACTCCCCGAATCTAGCGGTGAAGCCTTGGAATGGAGCCCTTCGACCGGGTAGCAAGCCGCTAAAAGTATCCGGGTCCGGGTCTCTGTAAAGAATATTAATCTTGAATGTGTCGACTGCCTCTTCCAGGGACGCCAGAAGACCAGACAGAATGACGTGCGTTCGCTGAGACAGTGCTCGATTGTGAGCAAGTAAGTTTCTGATCTCCCGCACTTCGTCAAGCTTGATCCGCAGGAACGCCGAGTCGGCTCCAGTGAGAGCCTGAACTGACGGCGCCACTGGCTCGGCGACTAGCATCTGGATAAGTTCACCATGGGTTGCCTGCCAGACGAGATCGTCATGGGACTCAGCGCCCAGGTAGAGGCGTTGACGGCTTCGTCGGACACGAGATTCCAGTGCCCTCCTCAGCGGTGGATTGATTGTCTGGCACCACGATGCGCCGTAGTGGCCCATCCACGCTGCTAAGCAAATGCGCCGAAACCAAACTTCAAGTGCGTAGATCTGCCTATAGACTGATTGATTGGTTCGTGGGGTAAGTATTTCGCCATCAAATTCGAGATCGAAATCAGAAATTGAGTCGCTCATAGTTGCTTTGCCCTTCTGTGTAGTCACTTTCCGGTCGCCAGAATCTCCCGATTCATTCCACTGACCACCGCACACGACTTGACCGACCCTGAGCCGTAGCCGATGTCATCTGCCACGGGGCCGGATCTGCTTGAGGGTGCCGTCTATGCTCCTTTCTGCCTCTCCCCCTCGCGTTAATGCCCTCGCACGATCAGTCGCTCATTTGTACCGTCCTGTCCTTGAGGCGTATCACATCGCCAGCCGACTGGGAGGCTAATCACGAGACCAGACGAAGTGGGCTCACCGCTAGGAGCTATGACTTTGCACCGGCTAAAAGAGAGCGGCCCATATGATTCGATGCCACTCAGCAACACGGAGCTGCGGAATTCAACCTCTTCGAACTCGGTAGGTCTTTCCTCGCGAGATTCCATCAAGCCACTTCTGCGCCCGCAGGTTGCGCCGTTGAATGACGCGTCCCCATTGAAAGTAACTGCGCAAAAGCTGGTTCTGCCAGAAAAACTTGTATTCGAGAAATCGGCACGGCCGCCTATTTTAACGTGCCAGCACGAGCAATGCGAGAGGTGTGAATCAGAACAGGATAGGCCGCACTCAAGTTCTGTTTCAGTAATCCAAAGGTTCTCTACAACCGCACTCTCAAGGTTTAGATCCTTCAAAAAGGTTGATTTATGAATGCCGAGACCTCCCAAATTTGCCAACCTGAGCGATGCGTCGCCGTCGAGCTCTACCGAATCGAACATCAGCTCGTCCATGACTTCAATTCCGTCTAAGCTAACCGAGTCGCCGAACTTTGCTCCATCGAATTTCAAGCTCCGCACTTTGGCGCCTTTGAAGCTCATTCCTCCGCTTGTTCGGATTTTCTTGAAGCTTCCCGTGAAGGCGAACTCACAGTGGGCGAAGTTTGCACCCACAGAGAACTCGGCACAATCGAAGGTCGCCCATCCAAAGGCAGAATCGGAGAAATCCGCCTCGCCAATGAACCGAGTATTGGAGAAGTCGGCCGACCGGACATGACACCCGCGGAGGGTGAAGTCTTCGAGCTCAACCCCCGAAAGCTCGAGAACTATATTGCCCCAGAAGGAGCTAGACAAGCTCCCGATGGAGGGGCGCAGATGATTAGTTAGTATCTCCTGTATCGCTAGCTTTACCCGCTTCTCTTCTGCCGTGGACTCATCCGGCGATGATACTTTCCGCAAGCAAGCGCAAAAGACGTTTATAATCGTCTGGCGATGTTCTGAGTGGCTTTGAGCAAGTCGCTCCAGAGCATACAGTCCGCCAAGCCGAACAGATGCGTTGGAATCACCGAGAAGCTCAACTGCCTTAACATATAGTTCGGTTATCCGCTTCTCTTCCGCATCCAGCTCCGTATGATATTGTGCGCGTTCCTGCAGCTGGTGCCTTCGCACCGCCAACACCAATGCCAAGGCTCCACCGGTACCGGCACCCACGGTGAGGGCAGTTTTTATGGCCTCCATCTGAAGCTGGGGATCAGTTCCGGCGGTTGACTTCATAACCTGAAGTGATACCCAGAAAGCGATGAGAGCTAGAAGCAACCCACCAAGAATCCATCCCCAAAACCCTGATATACCGTCTGCTCTTTTACGCTTGGTAAGAATCCTGCGGGCGGCGTAACGGCCGAGCAATACGGCCGGGATCATCACGCATACAGCGATAACCGCCCTAAATTGCTCTTGCGAGATCCTCAAAGTCGCGATCCAGGGGCGCACAAACTCCCAGAGGTTCGCCGCACCACTCAGCCCTAACAGAATCGCTAGGCTGAGTAGGACTTTAAACCAGACCTGAGGAGTCCCGGAAACAAGTCGCTCATAATAGGATCCGCGGGAGCGCCTACGCCCAAGGAATCTCACTATTCTCCACTCATTTCGAGTGTATGGGCGCGGGCCTTCCATCTGTGGCACCTCCGCCTTTCCGGATCTCTCTGATATTTTAGTTGGAATGTCGTCCCGATAGTAATTCATGAACAATCAAATAGTAAGCACCCGCATCGCGATCCTGTCTGATCGGTTCGTACGTCGACCCACCGAGTAGCTGTAGCTGGTCTCCTGGGCTTGCCTGGGTCGATGGTGCGAGGCGATCAGGCTTCCACCGCAACCACTCCGCACGCCCCGTCCCGCGAAATGGTCACCTTGGGCCGTAGATCTTCGCCGAAGGCGTGTTCTGGCCGTCAGTGGCGCGACCGGGATGCTTCCCGACTGGCGGTGTGAAGTAATGCGATCGGCGTAGCCAGTCTCTGCGTCGGTCAGTGCGCGTGGGCAGCACGGGCCGCGACCGGTCGGAGAGCGTGTGGGTGCCAGGAACTCGGCCACCCTACGCGGCCTGCGCATACTCGTGGATCAGCCCACCGAGACGGTCACGGCGGACGACCTCGATATCGGCCTCGACCGTGTCCCGCTCGGAAATACGGTTTGGTGCTCTGAGCTGGGGTTTTGCTGCGGGATCAGAGCGGCGGCTGCGACCATCGCAAGATGTTGTTATCGCTGCTCTACCGGTTGGTGAGGTGCTCGTTCGGCTTGCTGGCGGTGCTGGTCCGCTCTGATCGGTCCAAGGATGTTGAGCTGCTGGTGCTCCGTCACGAGAATCAGGTGCTGCGCCGTCAGCTCGGTGACCGGCCGCGGTGGAGTCACGCCGACCGGCTCTGGCTTGCGGCATTGTCGAGGCTGATTCGCCGTCGCCGGTGGGCGGAGGTGTTTCCAGTCACCCCGGCGACGATCTTGCGCTGGCATCGCAACCTTGTGGCGCGTAAGTGGACCTTCACCGACAGGCGGCGCCCGGGACGGCCCTGCACCCGTCCGCCGGTCAGGGCACTGATTGTTCGGATGGCGCGGGAGAATCCGACCTGGGGGCACAGGAGAATCCAAGGCGAGTTGGCTCGCCTGGGTTACCCGATCGCGGCCTCCACGGTGTGGGAGATCCTGCATGTGGCAGGTATCGATCCGGCGCCTCGCCGGGCTGGCCCGACCTGGCGGCAGTTCCTGGCCGCGCAAGCCCGCGCGATCATCGCCTGTGACTTCCTGGTGGTCGAGACGGTGCTGCTCAAACGGGTGTATGTGCTGATTTTCATCGAGCACGGCTCCCGGCGACTCCACCTGGCCGGAATAACCGCGAACCCGACCGGAGCATGGACGGCGCAGCAAGCACGCAACCTAGTCATGGATCTGGGTGACAGCATCGCTGGCCTGCAATTCTTGATCCACGATCGGGACCCGCTCTTCACCTCCGTCTTTCGGGAGGTCTTCACAGCCGAAGGGCTGCGGGTCATCACCACGCTGCCGCGGACGCCGAGGATGAACGCCATCTGCGAGCGGGTCATCGGCACCCTACGCCGCGAACTCCTCGACCGGATCCTGATCCTCGGCGAACGCCACCTGGCCTTGGTGCTCCGTGAATACCTGATCCACTACAACGGCCACCGGCCACACCAGTCCCGGCACCAACGGCCCCCGAACACCGCAAAGCAGCCCGCCCGCGACGTGACCGACCTCAACGACCCGCGATCCATCCGCCGAAAACCCTTCGTTGCAGGCACGATCAACGAATACCACCACGCCGCTTAACCGCAGCTCAGGACACGTAACTCAATATTTGAGCGGCACACCGTGCTGCGGCTGGTCGAGCGGAAGCGGATCGATCTGGACGCTCCCGTGGAGCGCTATCTGCCGGGGGCGCTGCGAGGCAGCGGGGATGGGGCCGGCATCGATGGGCGGAAGCTCACGATGCGGATGCTGCTGCAGCAGACCAGCGGGCTGCCCGAGTACGGCAACGCGGTCGCGTGGCAGGAGCCGTTCCCGGACTTCCTGAAGGTGGCGCTGACGCTCAAGCCCACCGTGGCACGTTCGCCTACTCCAACATCAACTGGTGTCGACAGTGGTCTCGCCGGGGGTTGGACGTGGTCAGTGTGCGCCCTCTGCCGTGCGCACCAATGCTCCGGCCGCCTCCGCCGAGGACCTGCGGACGACGTTCCGGGCCGATGCAGGCAAGGACGCGGGCGGTGATGGTGCCCCACACCGGCGGTGTCCACCACCACGTCCGTGGGGACACGCAACGTCCGCCACGAGGCGCGAGTCGTCCCCAGAGATGTGCGATGGCCTGGACGCCAAGTCGGCTCATGAGATACCAGCGGTGCCTGGACCGCCCAGCAGGCCCGTAACCTGCTCATGGACCACGGCCGCAGGGTCGCCTCGTTCCGAATTGCGCTCATGGTTACGAGACTCGTCGAGGCTTGGTGACTGGTGTCAGGCCACGCCTGCTGGACAGGAGTTTGACGTCCTTTGGGCTGCTGGCCCGTTGGAGGCTCTTGAGCACAGCCTGCTGGGTTTCTGGCGTCCAGAAGATCTTCAGGCTTTCGCGCGAACGGGTCACGGCTGTGTAGAAGATGCTGTGTGTGATGTCGTCTTCGTTGGCGTCGGTGATGACGATCTTGACGGAGTCGTACTCAAGGCCCTGCGCCTTGTGGATCGAGACGGCATAGGCCACCTGGAATGGGACGGAGATGTTCAGCGAGTCGTCGTCTTCGTCGCTGGTGTCCGTCTCGAAGACGGAGAAGCGCACGGTCGACCCCCCCACCCATTTGAGCTCGTCACTGTCAACGTCGAAGTCACTGAGCGGCCGGTCGAGTTCGACATCGAACTGGATTCGCCCGGAGGCGTGCTGGATGTGGACGATCCGCCCCTTCAAGTTGTTGTAGATGACGGGGCGGAAGCGTTCGGTCTCGTTGAACAGCACCGGATCGCCGACCTTGTAGGTGGAGGCACCCCAGGTGGTTGGGGTGTTGGGGTTGCTGCTCTGGAGGAACCTGTTGATGTTGTTGATCCCGTAGAGGCCGTCGTAGTTCAAGCACAGGATGATCTCATCATCGCGTTGGGCCTTGAACAGCGATTTGTCGAGCACGCTTGAGTAGCCGTTGCGGGCGATGACCTCGGCGATGTCGTCGTCCAGGTTCCGGACCTTGCCCCAGAAGCTCAGGAGTGACTTGCTCTTGGTTCTGAAGGGTGTCGTCAGCTCGAACACCGATGTGCATGGGATGAACGAGCGAATGATGCCAAACCAGTTCCCGAACTGGATCGACTCAATCTGGTACACGTCACCGACCAACACGAGCAACTTGAATGACGTCCGCTCCAACACCTTGAGCAGGTCGCTATTGCTGACGGTGCTGCACTCGTCGATGACCAGAATGTCGTACTCCACATCGGAGACGATCCGGTGGATCTGGCTGCTGATCGTCCGGAAGGTGGAGTGCTGCGCGGTGACCCTGCGCTTGAGGTTGTCGATCGCCGGGTTGGTGTGAGCGAGAAAGAGTTTCGCCTTTTCGTTGAAGTAGTTCGCGATGTGATCGACCATCGTCGACTTGCCCGTTCCGGCCGCCCCGTAGACCAGCGCGACTCTCGACCGGCCGAACAGCAGCTTGAGCGCGCCCTTCTTCACCTCGTCATCAATGCCACGAGGCGTCTGGTCGAGCCAGCGTTCGACGGCCTCGCTATACCCCTCGATCCCCGAGGACGCGTATTGCTGGAGCTTCTCCACAATGGCGACGGTGTCATCCTCATACCCCCGGATGAAGACGTGCCCCTTGTCCAGGACCAGCTGGCGCTCGGTGTGCCCGGAGTAGAGCTGGCGGTTGTAGATGGAGATCAGACCTCCGACGTCTCCGAACTCCGCGAGATCGGCCACTGGTGTGTAGAGGACCCCGTGGCGCTCGACGTTGTTTTTCACCCGGCGAGCGAGCAGCTCATGATCTCGGCCGTTGATGTCGAGGCTCTCGATAATGTCCCAATACCGCGGGTTGTGCCCCGGCAGGGACGTACAGAAGGGCATCGTATCGAACGGGATACAGCCATACTGAAGGTGCAGCCTGGATAGAAGCGCGCACGCCTCCCGACCGCGCTGGCCCTTGAGTACCTGGTTGTGCATCCGCAGGAGCAGATAACGGATGACGTTGTGGCCTGGCGCGCCCGACCGCATAATGCCGCGCGCCTTATCCAGAGCAGGAAAGATCTGTGGCGTGCTCGTGCGAGGCGTACCCGCGATCTTCGTCGCCTCGTACTGGTTATCGGGCATGTCGATGAGGTCGAGCAGGCTGCCCATGCCCACCGTCAGCCCTCTCATCAGGTAGCGGTACTCCGCAGAGTCAGTCCGAACCCTGCTCGTGATGCCCAGGAGACGTGCGAAGTTATCGAACTCGCAAGGGCGGATGGAGACCTCCCATGCGTGGATGATGGTGATCGGCATGCTCTGATCGAGCACGTCGATCGAATCACGCTGGAGCGTCAGCATGGCCGCGTACTTGTCAGTCAAGTCGATGTCAGTGAAGGCGATGATGCGGTCGAACTTGCTGACCTTGTTGACCGCACGGAAGAAGGTGACCTCGTAGTAGATGCGGCCTCCGACGAAGAATGGACGCGTCTTGTGAATGTAGTACCGGGACCGCACGCTGATGTCCGGCGGAGCCGAACGGGCCGCCACAATCCTCGCAGCGATCTTCTCGTGGTACTCCCGCAGCGACGGATCGAGATCAACCGGGAACGCTTCGAGGTTCACCAGCACGGCGATCCCACACTTGTCCTGGAGCAGACTGCGGATGCGATGGAGGTACTCGTAGTACTTGAGCATCAGGCGCTCAGACGCATCCCCATCCAGGGTGTAGTGAGAGGCACTCGCCTGGATGAGCTTGTGGAACTTGCCGAGGAAGTTCAGCTTGCCATTGGCTCGGACGAACTCGAGCGCTGGCTCCACAGCTGCGTAGCTGAACTCGGCATCATCCCTGCCCACGTGGATACGGACTGCTACACCCTCGACCAGATTACGGAGTTGAGCAAGTACGTTCTGCGATAGCAGATCACGCTGGTCCAGGAGCGAGGCAATGTTGCGACAGATCGTCTTGTCCACACTCCGGATCTGTTCGCCAACCGTTGTCATCTTGAGCTCTCCTCCTCAGAGCCAACAGGACCGCTGCGCACGTGGAAGACCGGCAATGCTGCAGCGGCACGCAGATGCTGATGGGGCGTCCCGACCGTCGGCGTTCGCGGGTTGAGCCGATTCGACGCCCACGGTGGCCTGCTAGCAGCCTCTGCCTGCCGACCAGCATCGTCTTCATCCAGGCAGGAGGTTCTGATGGAACCGGTGCCGGGCCGGGCGTTCGGGATCTTGACGCATTTTATGGGACGGCTCACCCCGTGCGCCCGCTCTTTTGGGGTTCGCGTTTTCTCAGCTTCCATAGTTGGCAAGAAGGCCCTCGACGTGTGGCCGCGTGGACATTCCAGCTGATGCTGCCGCGGGGGTACGAGGTACTGCTGCAGCGCGTTCGCCCTCACCTCGCCTGTACAGCCAAGCTGATGGACGCCAAAACCATCTTGGCTGAACGATGACGACTTACCGTCCTGGGCGGCTGATCGTCGTTGCTGGCGGCGACCTGCCACGTCGACCTATGGCAGCGCGGCCCCGTGACCGCCCGGTTGCGCACCGCCGCCGCGATGGCCCGGCAGGCCGACCACCCGGAGATCACAGCCTGGTGTCTGGAGACCGAAGCCTGGCAAGTCCTGTCGTCCACGGGCGACGCCGGTCGTGCTGCTCTGGCTCAAGCCTGTACCGTAATCCGCGCAGCGGCGGCGTCGAATGGTCAACCGCGCCTGCTCTTCGGTAGGGTTAGCTTCGTCCGCCTCCGTAGCTCAGGGGATAGAGCACCGCTCTCCTAAAGCGGGTGCCGCAGGTTCGAATCCTGCCGGGGGCACCACTCCAACGCATGTTCGATCTTGGTGTTGTGGATGTGCAGGTCGCCGTCCAGGCAGTGGGCGTATACCTTGAGCAGCACGTCCACGCCGTGCCCGGCGCGCTCGGCTACCTCCGCCGGTGCCACGCCCGCGTTCAGCCATAGACTGACGGCCGCGTGTCGTAGGTCGTATGGCCGGGCTGCCAGAGGTGATGCCTGCTGTTCGCTAGTCAGCGCTGCCCGGCGCGCCTCCGCCCACACCCGCGACAAGGCCGATGGCGTGTATGGCTTGCCGGTCGGCGTGCAAAACAGGCGGCCATCCTTGGCCGTGCCGTACGCATGCATGTGTTCGCGCAGGATATGCACCAGTGCGAGCGGGATCGGCACCTGCCGCGTCGCCTTGCTTGCCCGGTGCTTCAGAGAGCGTGGCTCGGATGTCTCGCCGGAGTCGGTCCAGCGGCTGCCGCTTTGTGGCCGGGAGCCGTCCAGAATCAGCAGTCCCCAGCCATGTTCGGGGAGGTGGCAGTTGTCCTTGCGCAGCGCCGCCACCTCCTCCGGCCGGAGCCCGGCGTAGTACATGGTGGCGAACAGAGCCCGCATGCGGGCGCCGCGTTCGCGGCCGACCAGCGCGACGCAGTCCAGCAACAGGACGGCCTGCGCCGGGTTGACAACCACGCGCGGATCCACGGCTGGGTTTGTTCGCGGTGGTGTCCATTTGATGCGGTCCAGCGGGTTGAAGGTGAACAACTGCTGCTCCACTGCCCACTCCAGTAGCTGGTGCAGGATCGCCCGGCGGCGTTTCACGGTGTTGGCTGCCGCTGGCCGGCCATCCAGGTTGACCGACAGGGCGGCCAGCGCGCGCCGCAGTTCGGTGGCGTCCCACAGCGACCGCACCGGCAGTGAGGCGCGCTGCAGCCAAGCCAGCGCCACCGCCTGCGGCTTTGTCATGGGGATCCGCCGTTCCTCCGGCACCAGCGCATGGTCGCGCAGCGCTGCCCGCAAGACATTCACTTCTGGCCTATCAGAGCGCTCTTCGGTCAGCGTGGTCAGCAGCTGCGCCAGCGCATACGACTCCGTCTCCCGGGTGCGAGGAGCGCTACTGGGCCAGCGGCCCAGCAGGAACGCCTGCGTCAGCTCGAGCAGGGATGGTCCTGTCCGGGGTGTCATCGACGTTGGCAGGCCGGTGTCGATGGCGAACTCCTCTCCCGCCTTGGCGGCCTGCCGCAGGTCGGATGTGAAGGCGGCGGCCAGGTTTGCGGTCGTGAAGCTGCGGGACTTGGGCTGGCGGGCGACCGTCCATCGGGCGATATAGGCGGGGCCGCGCTTGTTTTGGCGGACCTGCACGGCCCCGATGCGTACGAGGTAGGAGGCGCGTCGACCGTTGAGCTGGTCAGAGTGCGGCGGCCGGGAGAGAGGGACGATCACAGAGGAAGCATAGGGTGGGCCGCCGATGGGGTGGCTGTCGAATGGTCACCCGCCTGTGGGTGCCCGAAACTCGGGCGTCTGAGCTGACCTGGGGTTCGGTGTTCCCGTTTCTTGCAGGCCTGATCGCTGTTCATGGCGTTGCGGTTGATCTATCTGGTCTTCGTCTAACTCGCGGGTTGGTGATGCTATAGGCCCACTCGCAGAGGTCGAAGGGTGCGGAGATCCTCGTCTTGCATCATCAACTCGCGGTGTTGCGTCTCCAGGTGGCAGGGCCCCGGCTGGCGTGGGCGGATCGAGCGGTGATCAGCGCGCTGGCGCGGCTGCTGTCTCCAGCCGGTCGTCTGCGGTTGTTCGTGACGCCGGGCACGCTGCTGCGCTGCCACGCCCGATCTGGTATCGCGGGGTTGGATCTTCAAGAGAACGCGAAGGTCGTGGATTCGATTGGCCCTCTCACATGGCCCGCGATCCGCCAGGTTATGAGGATCGAGCGGGGCTCGTGCCCTAATGGCCGCGTGAGCGACCGGCTAGTTCAGGCCGGATCCGCTGATGGCAAGCGCCGAGCCATCTGTATCACGAAATCTGAGGGGCCACCTGACCGCCAGTAACCGTTCTTCGTGTGATAGCCGGGACCGAGGATCAGGTGCAATATTCTCCCGCTGGTTACGGAGCGTAGGTGCGGGCCCGGAGAATTGCCCGCCGTCTCGAAGGGCGTGCTGGGCCAGCTCACCGTGAGCCATCTTCTTCTCGGCGGGGTCGCCGGGAGCGGGTTCGGGGATCGTCTGCTGTCGCCTTCTTAGTGGGGCGTGGTGAGCATGATGAGGGCTACGTGGCTGCGTCGACCAGTTATTTCGTGGCCTGGTCGGCTGTGTCGCCGCGGCCAGACGTTCCTGCGGGGTCTCGCAGGCCGGTGACGGTGAGCCCGTGGACGCCGTGACGCGGGCGCCTCGGTGGGTGTGTTTGACGGCGGATCTGTGACGTGCAGCGCTCTGCCGGGGTGAAGGAAATTTTGAATGCTTCTGCCATGTGCGACGGCCAGTGGGCGCCGGACGTCGCCAGGTCGGATGCTGGTTTCCTGGGCCTCACCGTGGCCAGGGGGCGGGGTGGGCGAGGTGGGCTTCTGTCTCGGCCGCGCCGGGCCGAGACAGAAGCCGCAGAGGGTCTAGTCGGCGCAGATGGCGTAGACGCTGATGCCGACGTCGTTAAAGCCGTCCTGGCGGCCGATTCCGATCCAGCCGCGCCCGTCGGTGGTGGGGAAGGAGCCGACGAGGATCGCCCGGTTGCCTTGGGCTTCGGCGCCGCCGCCGAGGACGCGCTTGGTGCCGGGGCAGAGCAGCGTGCGGCGCTGGAAGTTGGGGACGTTGGCGTTGGGGAGCGTGACGAGTTGATAGCCCGGCGGCAGTGCTGCCTGGCGGGCCGAGGCCGGCTTGGCCGCGGTGCTGGCGGTGGCGGTGGTGGCCGCGCACACGCACGCTCCGGCCGCCAGGAGGGCGAGCGGAAGGGCCAGGAGTTTCTTGGACAGCATGGCTTCTCCTTCGTGGTGTCCTTGGCGGACGCACTTCGGGCAGCACAAAGCCGGTGATGGCGATGCTGGAGGAAGTGGCCGCCGGGGGGGAGGACCTGTCGCCCAGAGTGTTCACGCCATTACGCCAAGCTGTCTATGGGCGTTCTGCCTGGCGGTCCGAGCAGTTGCGTGATGGACGCCCGCGACGTATGTGACCACGCCGCCAGCCCTTCCCGGCCCGGCTCAGGCCTTCCTTGCCCGGCCACCGGGCAGCGGCGACATCTTGAGCAGGATCGCGGCCTGTGGTCGTGTTGGCTCCTGATGTCCGGGTTTTGCGACCGGGTGCCGGGCTGTTACGGGCCTACTTCGACGAAGATGGGCCGCTGTTTCTGTGGGTTGACACCCTGGGCCGACACCAGGTCAGTTGAGATGGTCAGCCTGTCCCGCCCTCGCCCCTGACCAGGCCCCCCTTTTTCCTGGCCGAGGCACCGGGACAGGAAGGCCTCCCCCGTGCGACGCTCTTTCGCGCTCGTGGCCGCAACCGCCGTACTCCTGACCATCCCGCTCTCGGCTTCCCCCGCCCTGGCCGACCCGCCCGGCGTGCCCGATCTGGCCACCGCCCAGGCCGAGCTGGCCGCCCTCACCGTCGCTCCCGAAAGCCATGACGACACCTACGACCGTGCCCTGTTCCCGCACTGGTCGACGGTTTCCGGCGCCTGCAACACGCGCGAGACCGTGCTGATCCGCGACGGCCAGGACGTCGTCACCAACCCCTCCACCTGCGCTCCGATATCCGGCACCTGGGTCAGCCCGTACGACGGCGGGGTGTGGAGCCAGGCCAGCGATATCGACATCGACCACATGGTCGCGCTGAAGGAGGGCTGGCGCTCCGGGGCGTGGGCTTGGACGACCACCCGCCGCAAGGCGTTCGCGAACTCGCTGGACGACAGCCAGCTGTGGAGCGTCACCGACAACATCAACCAGTCCAAGGGCGACCAAGACCCGTCCACCTGGCGTCCGCCGCTGACCTCCTTCCACTGCACCTACGCCAAAAGCTGGATCGATGTGAAATACGACTGGAGCCTGAGCGCGCAGCCGTCGGAGGTCGACGCCTTGCACGACATGCTGGCCACCTGCTGACCGCACGAGCGCGATGCCCAGCCGGGCTTCGGTCGCGATCAGCCCGAAGCCCCGGCACCAGCAACCCGGGCAGGCAGCCGTCGGCCCTCGTCCAGCGGAAAGCGCGGGCTTCAGCCGTGCTCGAGCGCGTCGCCCCCGTGATCCACGACAGAGCAGCCGAGGCCGTCGGCTCACCCTTCAACGACCTCAGGATCTGGGAGGGCCCCAGCGATATCCGGGCGTGTCCTGGCAGGAGCCGGTCGACGCCGTCGCCCCCTGCCCGCTCATCGCCATCCCCCGTTCCGTGCTCCACCTGCCGAGCTAGCATGAGGAAGACGACGACTGGGACGACCGCGAACGTGGGAACTTCCCGGCCGAACCAGACTCCGATGACCTGTACTGACCCCGAACCAGGTGCGTCAGCCTGCGGTCACCGGTGAGCCCATGGCGCATCGGCGTGACCAGAGAGACGCCAGCAGAACCTGGACCACGGACCCTCCGCGTGAGCGCGGGCGGCCCCTCGCGCATCAGACCCGGACGACCGAGACGATGCTGCCGGCCAGCCGCCCGGCGCGGGCAGCGGCGGCGAGCCGCTCTACCCTTGCGGGACGTCCTCGATCCAGCTGACCAGGGGCCTCACACTCGTCACCGGCCATGCGCAAGCGGGGGATGTATCCAGCGCCATCCGGCAGAATCTCGACCGACTGCGGCTCAAGCTCGGGCGGGATGGTACTCATGCCCCTGGGCGCAGCGCGGAGCCGAAAACGCATTCGATTTGATGGACTTCGGCGGAAACTTGCCGCGTCTGGGGTGCGAAGCGCGGACCGGGGTGCCACGGTGGAGGGGCGGCGCCCCGAGGTCCTGCGGTGGGGACCACAACCGGACGCCTACTCCTCCATGAACATGGCCACAACCCTCGGGGTGCCTGCCCAGGCAGCGCTCCGAAGGTCGTACGCTGTCCGTTCACTGCGCACGGCTGCTCACAGGCGCGGAGGATTCAGCGCCTGTGAGCGCGGGCACGGTGACCGGCACACACGACGACCCCAGGCCAGAACGGCGCGTACTCGACGTATCGCCTAGAAGGTCGTTCCAACCTGGGGCCAGTTCAGTGCATCATCAGGGTCGGCGACAGGCTGCTACTTGAAGACGACCCACGCCATGGCCAGAACCGCAAGGCCGGTGGCGAGGATGATGCACAGCCGGGTGGTCTGGGCATTGCTGTAGAGGGCGTCCCGGACCACCCGGGCCATCTCCCCACCCAGCGAGCTCGGCGGCGGCCACTCCTCAGCAGGCTGCGGCTCCTCAGGCCGATCCTGTGGTGGAGGCCGGTTGGAGCCGGCCGAGAGCGGTTCTGTCATCGCAGATCCCTTTCTTTCCAAACGCTCCGAATCTCCGAATTGTCCTGGACGACGAACGGCTCCCGCCGATACGCGGGAGCCGCCCTTTGTCGCCCATAAAAGAAGCCTTCATCGACAGGCTCCGACGCGGGAAACCCTCCCACAAGATCAGTCCCCCGTCATACAGTTCAAGGCTCTGGAGTGGATTTGCCCCACCGGGAATGACCCACCTACACCCGCTGCGCCCGGCAGGCCCCGGCGCACGGGGTGAAAGTCGCGAAGACATGCAATCATCTGCAGCCAGTGCAATTCCAGTGAGAGATTACGGAGACGGCGATGGATGCATTCGTAGGCGACATAGTGCGCATACTTCACCCCAATCCCGACCAGGCGACGCTAGGGATGGGTTTTGAGTTCTTCCAGCTCACGGACGAAGCGTTCAGGTTGCGGACCGTCCTGGAGCAGGAGCTGATCGAAGCTCAAGACGGCGCGACCTCGAATTTCGACCCACTGATCTACATGCTGGAGCAGCTGGCCGCGGAGAAAGAGCTCATCGACGATCAAATACGGCGTCTCATCACATACGGCAGGCACTTCGTCCGGCCCCGGCCGTACCAGCTCGCCTCGCTCGCGCGAGCGAGCAGATTTTCCATCTCCGGCGCCCGCCTCATCAGCAATGACCCCGGCAGGAAATGGGCCATCGCCCGAAGCATCAACAAACAGGACATTTCCGGGGAACATCTCCCGCCCGAGGAAGACGGCGATGAGACCGCGATAGCCGATGGCCTGGCTGAGTTTCGATTGGCGGAGTTCCGCGCCCAGCTCAAGCGGAAAACCGGCCAAAAACCACAGGCCCAGAAAGCCGACCTTCCCGGTCATTTGTATACGACCCTGGACGCCGACCTGGATTCGACGTCGTAGCGGGTCTGCGCCGATGCCCGCCATAGCGCGGCCGCCTCGGCCTGCAGCTCGTGGTGCGCGCCGAAGTCCATCTCGCGCCAGCCGGCCCGGCGCAGGCACTCCAGCACGGCGGACAGGTCGTCGGCGGTCAGGACCTGACGCAGCCGGGCAGGCCAGTCCTCCGGGTGTCGTGTCATCGGCGACATGCAGGTGCAGCATGTGACACGATGCGGGCGCGAGGACGGATGCAAAGATCGTGCATCGGGGCGCGGGCCTGTCTCCAGCACGGCGGCCCCGTAGCCCCGCCGAGGCAGTGCAATGCCGGAGGCTACGCCGACAGTTCAGGGCGGCAGGACCCGGCCGACGCGCTCGATCCCCTGCTGCAGTTCGGTCAGGCGGGCGAGCTCGGCGCGGTGCACGTCCAGCACGGCGCCGATCGCCTCGGGCGGGATCTGGTCGCGCAGGCCGACGGCGGCGCCGCGGTAGCCGTCCCGTACGGCGTCGCGCGCGCGGGCGGTGTGCTCGTACGCAGAGGGGGCCAGCAGCAGGGGGTGCTTGGCGAGCACGTCGCGGTGCTTGCGGTAGTCCGGCGGCATCGCCTCCTGGAGCAGCCAGTCGATCGCCTTGTCCGGCCAGCCGTCGGCGCCGGGCGCTGGCACGACGTCCGGTGGCCACGCGTCGGGCAACCGGCGCCCGCCATCGTCCGCGCCCACCGGCGGCGCGACGCAGGCGGGCGGATCCCAGGGCAGGCGGGTGTAGTCGACGCCCTCGATCGGGGCCAAGCTGTGAGTTTCACCTGTAGTAGCCGGGGTTTCGGCGCCATCGGGTCGAGGTGTCCCACGGATCGGATCATAGCTCCATCGGGATCATGACGCTGAGCTGGGGAGTTTCGCTCAGGGCACCGGACAGAAAGTTGACACTGTCCGGTGCCAGGCTACGACAGGTCGCGCTGGGAGGTGATGTCGCCGAGCTGGAGCGGGGCATAGCCTTTGGCTACCTAACTATCGGTCATCTGGCGACGCCCGCTTCGGTAGCAGGGTCAGCAGGGCACACCCGGCCGTGAGCAGGGTGCCGAGAGCGGTCATCTGTGGCGCTGGAAGGATCGCCACCGCCACAATGACGATGATGATCACGATTCCGCTCCTGCTGCGTGGCTCTCCTTTGGAGGGGACATGGGGGCCGAGGCGATTCATCTGGTCAGCTCCTTCTACCGGCTCGCGGCCGGCGATCAGGGCAGGCCGGGATCTCGTGCTCGCAGCGTCGAAATCCCGGCAGGCTGGTCGATCGGATGGCGCAACGGTCGCATCGTTGCGGGAAGGCGATCAACGGGTCTTGGACAATACGTAGACAACCCGACTCATTCGTGGGACAAAGCTCTTCGGTACGTCGCACGATGTGCTCATGCCACGGCGGCCCAGACCCCTGCGCGCAGACGAGGGGCCCACTGCTCGGTTCGCACTTGCTCTTCGAGAGTTGCGAGATCGCGCAGGTGCGAAAGCACCATCGATAGACCAGATCAGCGTGCGCGCTGGTATCCCGCGCTCCACGCTCTACGCAGCTTTGCGCGGCCAGCGCGTCCCGACGCGCGATGTCCTCGCCAGCCTCGTACAGGCGTGGGGTGGCGACGAGGGCGAGTGGATGATCAGGCGCAGCGCCGCTGAGGCCGAACTGGAGGCGGTCAGGCTTCTGACGCCGACCCAGCGGCCCGCTCACCAGGACACTTACGTCAGCCTTCGGTCCAACCGGGTCAGCACCTCAGTTCCCTCGATGGAAGACAACACGCTGGCGGAGTTCGCTCTCCGGCTGTCTGAGCTTCGTGCAGCGAGGGGCCTGCCGTCATATAGGGACCTATCACGCCAATCGGGAATTCCCTACAGCACCGTTGCCGCCTCCTTCTCGGGCAAGGTGCTGCCGAAGTGGGAGGCAATAGGGAAGATCGTGAAGATCCTGCAGGGCGACATCCATGTCTGGCGGTTCAGGTGGGAGGAACTCGCTTCGCTCCACCACCGCCGGACATGAATCGGCTGCGGGTGACAGACCAGCAACGCGGGTGTGACTCGCCCTGTACCGCTTCATAACTCATCGCGTGGTGCTTGATCTGCGGCTTTGACCTCCACAGGCCCTATGGGCAAGATCGCAGTTCGTATCGGTTCGTCTGCTGTATCTCACCTTGATCCGGGTGTTCGGCTGGCTGGTGTTGCTGGGGCGTAGCCAGGCGTCCAAGGATGCCGAGATCATGGTGCTCCGTCACGAGGTTGCCGTGTTGAAGCGTCAGGTCGTCCGGCCGAGGCCGGACTGGGCCGATAGGGCGCTCTTCGCTGCATTGGCCCGCTTTCTGCCGTCGGTGCTGCGAGCTCATAGGCTGGTCACCCCGGGAACCTTGCTGGCCTGGCACCGTCGTCTGATCAAACACTCCTGGACCTATCCCCACCGCACTGGCCGTCCCGGAACCAGCAAAGAGGTCCGGGATCTGGTCCTCCGCCTGGCCCGTGAGAACCCAAGATGGGGATACCGGCGGGTCCACGGTGAACTGGTTCGCCTCGGCATGCAGGTCAGCGCGGCGACCGTGCGGCGGATCCTGCGTTCACGCCGGCACAGTCCGGCGCCACGAACCTTCGACACCTCTTGGCGGACGCTTCTACGGCTGCAAGCGAAGGGACTGCTCGCCTGCGACTTCTTCCACGTCGACACGGTCTTCTTGAAGCGCTTGTACGTGTTGTTCGTGATGGAGGTGGAAACCCGACGCGTTCACGTCTTGGGCGTCACCGCCCATCCTGCCGGCGCCTGGACAGCTCAGCAGGCCCGCAACCTGCTCATGGACCTCGGGAACAGAGCCACCTCGTTCCGGTTCCTCGTCCGTGACCGGGACGTCAAGTTCACCGGTCATACTTGCCCGGCTGTACTTGCTTCGCCGCGGTCGAGCACACCACCCGAGCACGCCACCCGCCGAGTCCACGTGCTGCGGGTCACAGCGAACCCGACCGCTGGCTGGGTCGCCCAGCAAGCCCGCAACCTGATACTCGACCTGGGCGATCGTATCGGTGACTTCCGATTCGTGATCAGAGACCGGGACAGCAAGTTCACCGCTCTGTTCGATGAGGCGTTCACGACCGAGGATATCTGCGTGGTGCTCAGCGCACCGCAGGCTCCTCGGATGAACGCGGTCAAGGAGCGGTGGGTGGGCAGCGTACGCCGTGAACTACTCGACCGGATCCTCCTCATGAACGAACGCCACCAACGCAAGGTCCTTGCCGAGTACGAGGCCCACTTCACTATGCATCGTCCGCATCGAGCCCCGCAGCAGGCCAGCCCTCTGCGGGCACTACCCGATCCGGTCGACGCCGATATCCATGTCTCCCGACGAGACCGGCTCGGCGGCCTGCTACATGAATACGCCCAGGTTGCTTGAGGGGACAAGATATTCGGCACCCACAACGCCGACGGCCCCACCGAGTTCGGCCAGGCGGACCAGGGTGTGGTTGGACAGCGGAATCGAGGCACGGTAAGACAGCGGTTGCGGAGGTCAGGCCAGTGTGGGCTTGGTTTGTAGTGCTCGGGCAGCATGTGTGCGAGGCGGCGCCGGCATCGGGCGGGCTCGTCGAGGGCAGCGTCCTGGATCAAGGTGGCTCCCCCTCCCGGGCAGGTGGGTAGCCAGGGTGAGTATCTCTGCCGGGTGGTGTCGTCGAGGGCGGCCAGGCGGGCCCGGTGCTGGTAGTCGCGGCTGTTGAACTGGACGTCGTCCAGGATGATTCACCGATCGGCCGCATATGGCTTGGCCAGTGTGGACGGGTTCGGCTGGTGGATGGCCGCGACGAGCCCGCCCGCCGTCAGCAGTTCAAGAGGTAATGAGGCGGCTGTCGTACCCGGCATTGATGAGAGCCTCATAGGCGTCAAGCACCTCTTCCGGAACGTGCTGCTCGATAGCGTATCCCTGCTTGGGGTAGTCGATGATGCGTTGGAGGTCGCCGACGAGCATGTCCAGTACCAGCCGGGCATCGCCGATGGACTTGAGGTAGGCGTCGAACTCCAGCGGCTCTGAGGTGCACACCACCTCGGCCTCGGGCCATGCCTTGCGGGCGGTGGCGTAGCTGCGCCGCTCCATGTACGGCTTGGAGATCAGCATTACCGTTGCCGGGGTGATCCCAGCTTCGGCCAGCACACGCCGCGAGTAGGTGATGTTCTGGCCGGTGTTGCCCGCCTTCGGCTCCAGAAGCACTACCGCTTCAGGCATACCCCGCTCGATCGCTCGCTCCCGGAAGTGGACGGCCTCGCCGCGCGGGAACACGGCCCGTGTGGTGGGGCTGTTGCCGCCGGAGAACACCAGTACCGGGAACATGCCAGCCTGGTAGAGGTCGATGGCGGTGTCGGCGACACCGAGGTCGTGGGAGCCAAGACCGATGGCGGCATCACACGGCTGCACCTGGTGGCGCACTTGGTGGTAGTCCCAGATGAGCAGAGCCTGCCCGCGGATCTCGTCGCTGATCATCTCGCTCGTCGTGATGTTGCTGGTCACGAAGTCTCCCTGGTCACCGTCTCCGCAGGCCGGTCCGGCTCGCGGCATGTCCGCCGG
>NZ_JBITHA010000038.1:0-31975 GCF_044457485.1 Nonomuraea sp. NPDC050540 | reverse complement strand
CGGGAGGGTGTGGGAGAGTAGGTCACCGCCGCACAAACACGTATGCGAGATGAAGGGGTCCAACCTTAGGGTTGGGCCCCTTTTTCGCGTTCACCACCACCACACAACACGCAACACGCAACACGACCTTCGTGCGCGACTTCCACCACACCACCCCGCCTGCACTTCCACCCCCGCCTGCACCCTCGATCCCCGCCTGCGCCTCCACCACACCACCCCGTGCGCGCCACCACCCCCGCCTGCACCTCCACCACACGACCCCCCTCGTGCACCTCCACACGCCAACCCGCCAGCCGGGCCTGGCCACCCCGCCAGCCGGGCCTGGCCACCCCGCCCCTTGCGGCCACCTTGCCCCGGGCGGGGTTCGCCGCACCGTTCCGGCGAGGGCCCGCCGGCCCCCACCTCGCCCTCCCCACCCACATCACCGCCCTCCCACCTCGCCTCGCCGCCCTCCCACCTCGCCTCGCCGCCCACCCACCCCTCGAGGCCCCACCCTCGACACCGACCCATTCCCCGCCACCTCCCCGACGCTTGTCCGGCGCTTGTCCGGCGCCGGTGCGGCGAACACCCCCACGGGCGCGAACGGCGCAACGCGCACGGCGCTCGGGTCCGTCTCGTTGCTTGTCCAGCGCCGGTTCTGGGAGAGCTCGGGCGGCGTGTCGGGCGGGCGTGTTCGATGCAGCGCGTACGCGGTGGCCCAGATTTGCCGGTACCCGGGCGTCTCGAGTGTCTGAATCCCGCCGCTTGTTCAGAGGGCGGTGCGGCAAGTGGCCGAAGAGCGTGAGCCGAAGAGCGTGAGCGGTGCGGATGTGTGCAACAGCGGGGCGGTGATGGACTGGGGTTTGGGCGGGTGAGTGTGTAGCCGCGGGGCGTGTGTAGTCGTGGGGCAGTGTGCGGCAGCTGGATGCCTTGGGTTTGGATGGCGCGGTGTGCGGCAGTGGGCTGGCTGGGGTTTGGATGAGCGGCGGCAGCGGGCTGGCTCGGGTTAGACGTGGAGGTGGCCGGAGGTGATGGTGATGGCGTGGCCGGCCAGGTCTACTCGGGGGCTGCGGAGGGTGACGTGGATGAGGCCGCCTCGTTGGGATAGCTGGGCGGCGGTCATCGTGGTGCGGGACAGCCGCGGAGCCCAGTAGGGGGCCAGGGCGCAGTGGGCGGACCCGGTTACCGGGTCTTCGGGGACGCCGCCCTTCGGAGCGAAGAAACGGGATACGAAGTCCGTGGAAACGCCGCGGGCCGTGACGATTACCGCACGTGCCGCCAGGTGTGACAAGGCGGTGATGTCCGGGGATAGGGTGCGGACTTGTTCTTCGGATTCGAGCTCCACCAACAGATCGTCTTTTGCGGTGCTGACCTGCACCGGGACGACGCCGAGCGCTTTTGCCAGGCCGTCAGGAGGAGTGGCGGGCGTCACTTCCTTGGCGGGAAAGTCCATTGTGATCATGCCATCTGTGGTGCGATTCACAGACAGGATTCCGCTGGCGGTCTCGAATTTGAGTTGGCCGCTCGCGGCGCCGGTCGAAAACAGGACGTGGGCCGTGGCGAGGGTGGCGTGCCCGCAGAGGGAGACCTCGACAGCGGGGGTGAACCAGCGCAGTGAATTGTCCAGCAGGAATGCTGTCTCCGACAGGCCGATCTCGGCCGCTACCGCCTGCATCCAGGCCGCGGGCGCGGAGGACTCCAAGAGGCAGACCGCGGCTGGATTACCCCTGAACGCCACATCGGTGAAGGCGTCCACGGTGTAGACACGCATGGTTTGGATGCTATAGGCCGCTTGTAATCCAGCTGCAACCAGGGTGCTAGCCGTACAAAATGGAATAAGTGCTGGGCGTGTCGCATGGCGAACGAGGAGTCGTCGGTTACCGTCCAATGTGTGGGGACGTGCCGATTACGGTGAGTTCCTGAGGAAAGGACATACCGATGGGGGCAGTGCGCAAGGTGGTGAGCTACCTTGGCCTGGGCGGCGTCGATCCTTACGACGAGGCCTACGAAGAAGAGCAGTACGAAGACGAGTACATGCCGGCGTCCGAGAGGGCGGCGAAGCGGTGGAGGTCCACCTCTGAGTCGTCACGCATTGTGATGGTGCAGCCGTTGAAGTACAACGACGCGCCGATGATCGGTCAGCACTTCCGCGAGGGGCAGACGGTCATCATGGACGTCACCGGCATGCCGATGCCCGAGGCGACCCGGATGGTCGACTTCGCCGCGGGACTTGCCTATGGGTGTGAAGGGCGGATCGAGCGCATCGCCGACCGTGTCTTCCTGCTCGCGCCGGCGCACGTGGAGATCGAGACCACCTAGCTAGGCGGCGCGAGGGCCGCGGCGGATCAACCGGTTGACATCGGTTGAGTCCTCCGCTGCCTGTTTGGCGCGGGCTTCGGCCTCGCGGGCGTAGGAGTGGAGAGCCCACACCGCGCCGTCGGCGAGTTCGCGAAGCTCGCTGAGTTGAGCGGTGACGTAGCGACTGTCCGCTTCGTTGGCCTGGTGGCGTTGGCGAAGAAGCCAGCCTCCCAGGCCGAGCATGGCCACGCCCAGCACTGCGAACAGGCCATGAACCACGAAGGCGACCACGGCGGCCACGCCGAGGGCGAGCAGCGCGTACGCCGCGATCGGCGGCCGGCGCGAGATGACGCCCGTCGCCACGATCTCTTGTTCCGCCTGTTCGAACGATTCCTGATCCGGCCCTTCCGGGTGGAGCACGATGCGGTGCCCCAGGAGCGACACGGTGACGGTCGCGGGCGGCACCAGCTGGGTGTCGGACTCCAGTTCGTCGGCGAACTCGCGCAGGATCGGCGCGGCCACGTGCAGGGCGATCGCCGCGAGGTGCGGATCGGCGCCGGGACGCAGGTCGTCCAGCAGATGCGCGGTCAGCGATCCCATGGGGCCCTCGGGGCCGCCGAGGCCGATCAGCGAGCGCAGCACCGCGATCGGCTCGTCCTCCGCCCAGGTGGTGGCGGGGCTGCCGGCGCTGTTCGTGAGCGGGGTGGAGGCCTCCTGGTCGGCCTGTTTGGCCGAGGTGATCTCGGCGCAGCGAGCGCGTAGCCGGGCGAGGCGGGCGGCGGCCTGCGCGGGGCGGGCCAGTTCCGGGATCTCCGCCATTTCCGGAAAGTCCACGAGCGACTCGGGCACGACCACCGACGGCTCGCCGGGCGCGAGCGCCTGCACCCAGGCGCGCGGGTCGGCTTCTTCCTGTACGGCCAGCGCATCCAGCTTCCGGAGCACGAAGATCTTGCCGGCCGGGCCGTACGCGCCACGGGCGGCGGCCAGCCACAATCCACGCTGCCCATGCGTGACGGGCCGCTCGGTGGACAGCTCGCCAAAGGCGGTGCCGAGCCAGGAGGCGTGGATGCGGCCGCCGTGGCCGGCGACGGCGAGCGCGAGGCAGAGGAACAGCGCGGTCTTCTGCTGGTCGCGGCCGGCGGCTCTGGTCAGGGGTTCGATCGGATCGTCGCCGGACAGGATGGTGACGAGTGCTTCCACGGCGGGCGGCAGCCAGTAGCTGGGCACGTCGTGGAGTTCGTGTGTCTGGGGCGGCGCGGAGCCGTTGGCGGCCAGGTGCGCCAGCAGGGCCTCAGCGTAGCGGTGAAGCTCAGTCGCAGCTGGGGGGCTTGCGGTCAGATCCGTGCTCAAGGCGGAAACTCCCCCAAATATCGGCCTCACATTCATGACCGCGTAAAGCCTAGCCGGGGGGCGCGCCAACCAGAGGGAGGCGCGCCCACCGCGGCGTCCGAAGAGAGTGAGAACCCCTCCAGACCTGGGCGAAGCAGACGTGCACGTTAGCACGACATGTCTTACATACGGTCGGGTACCGGGACGCCCAGGAGGTCGAGTCCGGTTTCGATGACGCGCAGGGTCAGCGCGCACAGGGCCAGCCTGGACGCGCGGGTCTCGGCGTCGACGCCTTCCTTGAGAACCGGGCACTGCTCGTAGAAGGTGCTGAACAGGCTCGCGATCTCGAAGAGGTACGCGCACAGGCGATGGGGCTCGATCAGGCTGCCCACCTGCTCGACGACGCTGCCGAACGACAGCAGGTGAAGGGCCAGCGCGCGCTCGGCCTCCTCGCCCAGCAGGATCGGACCGGTCACCGCGGCGGCCTCGATTTCGCCCCTGCGGAAGATCGACCGGATCCGGGCGGTGGCGTACTGCATGTACGGGCCGGTGTTGCCGGTGAAGCCCAGCATGCGGTCGAAGTCGAAGACGTACTCGCTGTCGTGGCTGACCGACAGGTCGGCGTACTTCACCGCGCCCATGCCGACGCCGTGGGCGATCTCGGCCTTGGTGGTCTCGTCGTAGCCGCGGTCGTCGATGGCGGCCGTCGCCCGGTCCACCGCTTCGTGCAGCAGGTCCATCAGCTTGACCGACGCGCCGGAACGGGTCTTGAACCGCTTGCCGTCCTTGCCGAGCATCATCCCGATCTGGATGTGTTCGGCGGAGACGGTGTCGGGCAGCCAGCCGGCCTGCTCCGCGGCGGCGAACACCATCCGGAAGTGGAGGGCTTGGTCGGCGCCGACGACGTAGAGGATCCGGTCGGCCTTGAGGTCGTCGACCCGGTAGCGGATGGCGGCCATGTCGGTGGAGGCGTAGCCGTAGCCGCCGTCGCTCTTCCTGATGATGAGCGGCAGCGGCTTGTCGTCGGAACCGGTGAAGCCGGGCGGGAACAGGCAGAGCGCGCCCTCGCTGATGACCGCGACGCCCATCGCCTGCAGGTCGTCACAGGTCTTTTCGAGCATGGGGTTGTACATGCTCTCGCCGGCGATGTCGGCGTCGGTGAGCGTGACGCCGAGCATGTCGTAGAGCTTGTTGAAGTAGCGGATGGTCGCTTCCATGAAGACGTGCCAGAGCCGCATGGTCTCGGGGTCGCCGGACTGCAGCGTGGTCACCCGGACGCGCGAGCGGGTCTTGAACGTCTCGTCGCCCTCGAACTTGGCGCGCGCCGCCTGGTAGTACTCGGTGCTGGCGCCGGCTTCGAGCTGCGCGACGGCGGCGTCCTCGCCGATGTCCAGCAGATGCTCGATGAGCATGCCGAACGGCGTGCCCCAGTCGCCCAGGTGGTTCTGCCGGATGACGGTGTGGCCGAGGTGCTCCAGCGTGCGGGCCATGGCGTCGCCCACGATGGTGGTGCGCAGGTGGCCGACGTGCATCTCCTTGGCCGCGTTGGGCGCGGAGTAGTCGATCACGATGCGCTGCGGCGGCGTGCTCTGGCCGACGCCCGCGCGGGGGTCGGCGAGCATGCGCCCGGCCTCGCCGGCGATCCAGGAGGAGTCGAGCGTGATGTTCAGGAAGCCGGGACCGGACACCTCCACCGTGCCGGGGAAGTCCGACATCTGCGCGCTGATGGCCTCGGCGACCTCCCGCGGCGCCCGTCGCAGTCGCTTGCCCAGGCTCATCGCGACGTTCGCCTGGAAGTCGGCGAACTGGGAGGGCCGGATCAGCGGGTCTGCGTCGGCGTACTCGGCGCCGAACGCGTTGGCCAGCGCCTGCTGGACGCGCTCGGTGAGCACTAGCTGCGGGTCGGTCATGCCTTAAGGGTACCGGTGACCTTGACCGCGATACTGATGGCGACGGCGGCCACCGCGGACACTCCGAGCGCGAGCAGATCGTTGCTCACGTCGGAGGGCGCGAGCGCGAAGAACCACCTGGTCAGCGGTACGGCGAAGGACACGGCGAACAGCACGGCCATGGCCGCGATCAGCACGATCTTCCACCACAGCAGCGGCCGCGCCACCAGGACCAGCACCCACCAGGTCGTGAGGAAGAGCGTGATGACCGCGGTGGTGCGGTCCTGGATGAGCGTGGACGTCCCGGAGTGCGCCGCCCAGAACGAGAAGAACACCGCCGCCGCGCAGATCACCCCAGCCGGTACGGCGAAGCGCAGCACCCGTGGCACGAACCCGGGCCGGGACCGCTCGTCGCTGGGCGCCAGCGCCAGGAAGAACGCCGGAATGCCGATGGTCAGCGCGTTGACCAGCGTCGAGTGCCGCGGCTCGAACGGGAACATCAGCCCGAGCACCCCCACCAGCAGCGACAGCACGATGGCGTAGAAGGTCTTGGTGAGGAACAGGTTCGAGACCCGCTCGATGTTGGCCAGCACCCGCCGCCCCTCGGCCACGACGTGCGGCAGCGTCGCGAACCGGTTGTCCAGCAGCACCACCTGCGCCACCGCTTTGGTGGCCGGGCTGCCCGCGCCCATGGCGATGCCGAGGTCGGCGTCCTTGAGGGCGAGCACGTCGTTGACGCCGTCGCCGGTCATCGCGACCGTGTGACCGCGCGACTGCAGCGCCCCGACGAACTGCCGCTTCTGCACCGGTGTGACCCGCCCGAAGACGGTGTTCTTCTCCAGGATGTCGGCGAGCTTTTCCGGGTCGTTCTCGGGGAGCGTGCGGGCGTCCACGGCGCGCTCGCCGCCGGGGATGTCGAGCCCGACGGCGATGGCGGAGACGGCCTCGGGGTTGTCGCCGGAGATGACCTTGACGGTGACGTTCTGCCGGGCGAAGTAGGCCAGCGTCTCCTTGGCGTCGGGCCGGATGCGCTGCTTGAGCGTGATGAGCGCGACGGGCTCCGCCGTGCCCTCGCCGTCCAGCGACGAGGTACGGCACAGCGCCAGAACCCTCGCCCCGGTCGCGGCCAGTTCGGCGGCCCCCTCGAAGCCCTCGCTACCCGGTTCGAGAAGGATGTCCGGAGCTCCGAGCACCCACGGGCCGTGCTCGGCGAAGTCGGCCCCGCTCCACTTCCTGGCCGAGGAGAACGGCACCGCCTCGGTGGCCGCCCATCCCGACGGCATGGACGGGAAGCGCTCCTTGATGGCCTGCGCGGTCGGGTTGGGCCGCGGGTCGACGTTGGCCAGGGCGGCGAGGGCGTCGTCGACCGGTTCGCCGCCGCGCAGCGGGAGCACCTCGTCGAGGTCCATGCCGCCGGCGGTGAGGGTGCCGGTCTTGTCGACGCAGAGCACGTCCACGCGGGCCAGGCCCTCGATGGCGGGCAGTTCCTGGACCAGGGTGTTGCGCTGGCCGAGCCGTACCACGCCGACGGCGAAGGCGATCGAGGTCATCAGCACCAGGCCCTCGGGGATCATGGTGACGATGCCGGCGACCGCGCCGGTGATGGCGGTGCCGAAGTCGGCCTCGTTGCGTACCTGGCTCCAGATCAGCAGCGCGCCGATGGGGATGACCAGGTAGGTGACGTACCTGATGAACTTGGTGATGCCGTCGCGCAGTTCGGAGTGGGCCAGGCCGAACTTGCTGGCCTCCTCGGTGAGCTTGGCGGCGTAGGCCTCGGCGCCGACCTTGGTGGCGACGAACGCGCCGCTGCCCGCGACCGCGAAGCTGCCGGACAGCACCTCGTCGCCCGGCTGCTTGTGTACGGCGTCCGCCTCGCCGGTGAGCAGCGACTCGTCGATCTCCATCCCGTCGGAGGCCACGACCTCGCCGTCGACCAGCAGCCGGTCGCCGGGACCGATCAGGATGAGGTCGCCCCGGACGACCGCGCGCGGCTCGATCTCCTGGTCCCTGCCGTCGCGGCGGACGCGGACGGGCGCCTCGTTGACCACGGCCAGCTTGTCGAGGGTGGCCTTGGCGCGTAGCTCCTGGACGATGCCGATGAGCGCGTTGAAGACGATGACCAGGCCGAACAGGCCGTTCTGCCACTCGCCGAAGATCATGATCAGCGCCCAGAGGATCGCGATCACCAGGTTGAACAGCGTGAACACATTGGCCCTGATGATGGCCCACAGCGAGCGGCTGGAGCGCCGCGGTGCGTCGTTACGTGGCGCGACGGCCACCTGAGCGGAAGTCAGCCCGTCCACACAACCCCCCGATGTTGTGGATCACCGGGCAAAACACTACGGGGTCACCACAGACGATGGGTGCGGTGGGTGGCGGCGACGCGCTCGCCGACGCGGGTGACGATGCCGCCCTGGGCCAGGTCGGCGGCGAGCTGGCAGGCGGCGCTGACGCTGGGCGCCTTCGACGATCCGTGCGCGATGACGACGGTGCCGTTCAGGCCGAGGAGCACGGCGCCGCCGTAGGCCTCGGCGTCGAGGCGGCGGTTCAGTTCGCGCAGCGTGGAGCGTTGCAGGATGGCGCCGAGCTTGGCCATGCGGCTGTCGCCGATGGCCTCCCTGAGCTCGCCGAAGGCGTAGCGGACCGAGCCCTCCATCGTCTTGAGCGCCACGTTGCCGGTGAAGCCGTCGGTGACGATCACGTCGGCGGCGCCGGTGAGCAGGTCGTAGCCCTCGACGTTGCCGACGAAGTGGAGGGAGGGGGAGGCGAGGAGGAGTTCGTGGGCGCGGCGGACCAGTTTGTTGCCCTTCTCCGCCTCGCTGCCGATGGTGAGCAGGGCGACGCGGGGTTTGCCGATGCCGTAGGCGGTTTCGGCGTAGGCGGCGCCCAGGTGTGCGAACTGGACCAGCATCTCCGGTTTGACCTCGGCGTTCGCGCCGGCGTCCAGGAGGAGGGCGGGGTTGGGGCGGGTGGGCAGGGCCACGGCGATGGCCGGGCGCAGCACGCCCTGCTGGCCCTTGAGCCGCAGGCGGCCGGTGGCCACGATTCCGGCCGTCGATCCGGCTGACACGACCGCGCCGGCGTTGCCCTGCCGTACCAGGTGGCAGGCGATCGCGATGCTGGAGCGGGGGCGGCGCAGGCTCGCCAGCGCGCCCTCGTCCATCGCGAGGGCTTCCTCGGCCCGCACGATCGGGATCTCCTTGGTGGCGCCGTGGTCGGCGAGGCTCTCGTAGAGCACGCGGGGCGGGCCGACGAGCACGACGGAGAGGCCGCGTTCGCGCACGGCGTGGACCGCGCCGCCGATGATCTCGTGCGGCGCGTGGTCGCCGCCCATGGCGTCCAGTGCGATCGGCTTAATGTCGGACAACTCTCACCCCACACGCATCGTAGGCAGGTGGGGCGGCAGCCGTTACGCCAGGTTCCAGTCTGAGACCCCGCGCGTCACGATGACCTTGGAAAACGCGGACGTGCCTGTCACCCGGATGAGGGGCCCGTCGCCCTCGACACCGCCGGAGACGTTGCGCTTGCCGAACGCCGAGCCGCCCTCGTCGACCACCCTGGCGTTGTCGGGCACCCGGACGATGACCTTGCTGAACCGGGCGGCGATCTGCAGCGTGATCTCGCGGCCGGGCAGGACGGCGTCGGACAGGTCCACGATCATCGCGCCGAAGTGCGCGTTCAGCCGGGTGTGGCGGGAGGCGACCCAGCGTCCCCTTCTGATGATCTTGCTGAAGGTGGAGTTGATGTTCTGACGCTCGACCACGACGGGAGTGGAGGCGCCGGTGACGTCGGGCAGGTCGCGGGTCAGGGGGAGGAGTTCGCCGACCGTTTTGGCGGAATATGTGACATCCAGCCGGTCCGCGTGCTCGACTGTGGTGAGTCGTCCAGTGGCCAGGGCCTCGCTCAGCACCGCGGCGACTCGATCGCGGTCGGCATCTGAGGCACGCAGGACGGGATCGTCGGTCACAAACTGCAGTGTATGCCCTCTCGCGATATGTCGCGATAGGCAGTCCTCAGGAGAATCTTGGGTCCCAGCGGAACCAGAAGTGGCTTCGCACGCGTCCGGGTATAAGAACCCTAGACGCACGACTGGGTCGAGAGGTTTACATCCGATCGAACAAAAAAGATGGGAAAGGCCTAGTGATCTTGAACCAGGCAGGAACGCGACGCTTCCGGGCGTACACGTCCAAGCACCTCGACGAGCTGTTGCTGCGTGCGGGGCTCAGCGAGGAGGAACGTCTGAAGGTGCGCGCCGTCGCGACGGTGCTGCCCTTTCGGACCAACGCCTACGTCGTGGATGAACTCATAGATTGGTCGGCAGCGCCCGACGACCCGATATACCGCCTCGTCTTCCCGCTGGCAGACATGCTGCCGGCGGCCGACGTGGCCAGGCTCGCCGACCTTCTCAAGGCCGACGCGCCCACCGCCGAGCTGAACGCGGAAGCCAACAAGGTACGCGCGCAGCTCAACCCGCATCCCGCGGGGCAGATGGAACTCAACGTCCCGCGCATCGGCAGGGAACCGGTGCCCGGCATGCAACACAAGTACCCGGAGACCGTGCTCTTCTTCCCCAAACAGGGGCAGACCTGTCACGCGTACTGCACGTACTGCTTCCGCTGGGCCCAGTTCGTCGGCGACGCGGACCTCAAGTTCGCCTCCGACGACATCGACCAGCTGGTGGCGTACGTGCGCCAGCATCCCGAGATCACCAGCGTCCTGCTCACCGGCGGCGACCCCATGATCATGGGTGAGTCGGTGCTCAAGCGCTACGTCGAGCCGCTGCTGGAGGTCGAGCAGCTCGAATCCATCAGAATCGGCACCAAGTCGCTGGCCTACTGGCCGCAGCGATTCACCACCGACCCGGACGCCGACGACACGCTCCGCCTGTTCGAGCAGGTCGTCGCGGCCGGGAAGAACCTCTCCTTCATGGCCCACTTCTCGCACCTGCGAGAGCTGGACTCGCCGCTGGTGGAATCCGCAGTGGAGCGGATCCTCGGCACGGGGGCGACCATCAGGACGCAGGCTCCGCTGATCCGGTCGATCAACGACGATCCGGCCATCTGGTCAGGCATGTGGAAGCGGCAGCTGCGTATGGGGATGATCCCGTACTACATGTTCGTCGAGCGCGACACGGGACCACAGGACTACTTCGCGGTTCCGCTGGCCGACGCGTACGAGGTCTTCCGTGAGGCCTACGCCTCCGTCTCCGGGCTCTGCCGCACGGTGCGCGGGCCTTCGATGTCGGCCACGCCCGGCAAGGTGTGTGTGGACGGCGTCACCGAGATCGCCGGCCAGAAGGTCTTCGTGCTTCACCTCATCCAGGCACGCGACCCTTCGCTCGTCGGCCGGCCGTTCTTCGCTCAGTACGACCCGCAGGCCGTCTGGCTGACGGACCTGCGCCCGGCCTTCGCCGACAGGTTCCCTTTCGAGACCGGCGTCGCCACCGCCAGGCTGTCCGCCTGAGCGGTTCAAACCGAGCCCCCAGCCCGTGACCCGGTGGTGACGGGCCGTCTGGGGGCTCCTTTTTGTCCTGGTACGCCCGTCGCCGCTCACACGGGCTTCGGCTCGTAGCGCAGGGCGGTGATGCCGCACGCGAACGGCGTGGCCGACACCAGCCGCAGCTGCTGGGGCGTGCCGAGGTCGGGGAAGACCGGCAGGCCCCTGCCGATCGCGGCCGGCTCGACCAGCAGGTTGAGCTCGTCGATGAGGCCGTTGGCCAGCAGGCTCGCCACCAGCTCCGCGCCGCCGTAGGTGATGATGTCGCCGCCCTGGGCGGACTTGAGGCGCCGGACGGCCTCGACCACGTCGTCTTCCACCTTCGCGTTGTCCCAGGGGGAGTCGGTGAGGGTCCTGGAGATCACGACCTTGGGCGTGTCCGTCATCCAGGCGGCCGACTCCTTGTCCTCGCCCTCGGGCTCGGCGGACCAGTGCGGGATGAAGCCCTCGGCGAGCTTGCGGCCCAGCAGGATCGTGTCGACGCCCTCGGTGATGGCGCTGACGTAGGTGCCGAGGTCTTCGCTCCACGGGGTGGAGATCCAGTCCATCTCGCCGTTCGGGCCGCCCATGTAGCCGTCGGCGGTGATCTGGAGCTGAAGCTTGAGCTTGCGCATGTCGTGCGTCCTTCCGGGGTGTCTTCCAACTGGCTTCAGCTTGCCGGGCACCCCTTACGGAACGTTTAAGACATTCCTAACCTGCGCTTATGGGCTGTCTGGGCCGCCAGGCGGCCGTGCGCGGCCCGGGAAGCCCCCGCCTGGGGCCGCACGGCCCGCCGGCGCCCCCGGGAGTCGGCGCGGGGGCCGCCAGGCTGTGGCGTGGCCCTGTGGGACGCCGAGATGGTGTTCCCGGTCAGAAGACGCGTACGGCGGTGCGGCGGGCGATCTGGGCCTGCAGGCGGGCCATCTGCCAGTGGAGTTCGATGAGTTGCTCGGCCAGCTGGGCCCGGGGCACCTCGGAAGGGTCCTCGATGGCCAGGTGGTCTATCGCGGTCGACAGCTCTCGCATCGCGCGCCCCCATTCCATCACGTGTCCTCAGGGGATCGAATTAACGTTCGAATCCTATCGGAACATGTGGGGGCGCGTCAGCGATTTGGGGTTGGTGGCACTCAGGTTTCGTACACAGGTGCGAGATAGCCGCGAGCCAGCGTGTTGGCGGTGATGTTGAAGCCCACGACCGCCGCCGGGGTGTCCGGGTCCAGGCCCAGCGACTCCACGCTCAGGGCGTGGACGGCGAACAGGTAGCGGTGGGGGTGGCCGGGGGGCGGGGCTGCGCCGCCGTACGCCTTGGTGCCGAAGTCGTTGCGGGCGTGCACGCCTGCCTTCGTGTCGGCGGCGCCCGCGCCCGCCGGGAGCTCGGTGACGTCGGCGGGGATGTCGAACAGGAGCCAGTGCCAGAAACCGCTGCCCGTGGGGGCGTCGGGGTCGTAGCACGTCACGGCGTAGCCACGGGTGCCTTCCGGGGCGCCGGACCAGCGCAGGTGGGGGGACTGGTTGCCACCGGTCATGCCCCAGTCGTCGAACACGTGGGCCTCGGCCAGGCGTTCCCCGTCGTGTACGTCGTCGCTCTCGACGGTGAGGGCGGGGACCTCGGGCAGGAAGTCGTAGGGGATCGGTGGCCGCGCGGACATGTCTACCTCCGGAGGACGGGTTCGTACGCTCCCATCCTTCTTATCGGAGATCAGCCCTTGTTGTAGGCCGTCATCACTTCCTTGGGATCGCCGTCCATCTTGATCTTGCCCTTGTGGAGCCAGATGACCCGGTTGCAGGTCTCCTCGATGACCTTGTGGTCGTGGGAGACGAGGAAGACGGTCCCGGCGGACTCCCGGATCTGCTTGATGCGCTCCTGGCTCTTCTTGCGGAACTCGCGGTCACCGGTGGCCAGGGCCTCGTCGATGAGGAGCACGTCGTGGGTCTTGGCGCTGGAGATGGCGAAGCGCAGGCGGGCGCCCATGCCGGAGGAGTAGGTGGACATCGGCAGCTGGACGAAGTCATCGATGCCGGAGAAGTCGACGATCTCCTGGTACTTCTCCTTGACCTCGGCCGGGGTCATGCCCATGGCGTAGCAGCCGAGCACGATGTTGCGCTCACCGGTGAGCTCGCGCATCAGCGCGGCGTTGACGCCCAGCAGGGACGGCTGGCCGTCGGTGTAGACGGCGCCCGCGTGGGGCGGCAGGAGGCCGGCGATGGCGCGCAGGAGCGTGGACTTGCCGGAGCCGTTGCGGCCCACGATGCCGATGGCGTCGCCGTGGTAGGCCACGAAGGAGACGCCCTTGACGGCGTGCACCTCCTTCATCTGCGGCCGGCCCTGGCGCTTGAGCATGCGGACGAGGGCGCTGACCGCGTTGCCCTTCTCGTGGTCGGAGGCGGCGCTGTAGACGCGGTAGACGATGTGGAGGTCGTCGACGACCACGGTCGGAGTGCCCGTCGGGGCGTCCACAGGCTTGTGACCGGTGGGCTCCGGGTTGGGGTACACCCTGACGTCCTTGCTCGCGGCGACGCCGGGCTCCTCGCCCTTCACCTGTGACAACTCCTCCGTCAGCTCAGCCACGCCCGTACCTCTCCTCGGCCCGCCAGAAGTACCAGAAGCCGAAAACGAGAGCGAACAACGCCCAGAATACGCAGCCCGCCATGGCGAACGGAGGGGGGTTGTGGTCCTTCGGCATCAGGATGTCGCGCATGACCTCGATGTAGGAGGCCGCTGGGTTGAGATACATGACGTTGGCGACCCACTGGGGGAGGTGGGCGCCGTCGACGACCTTGTCCTGGATGGAGAAGAAGACGCCGGAGGCGTAGAGCCAGGTGCGCATGATGAAGGGCAGGAGCTGGTTCATGTCGCGCATGTTCGAGCCGACGCGGGCCATCACCAGGCTGGCGCCGACGTTGAACAGCGACTGCAGGGCCAGCACCACGGGGATGAGCAGCCAGAGCAGCGTGGGCGGCTCGCTCCAGACCACGATCAGCAGCAGCACGCCCATCGAGATGCCCAGCTGCTGCAGCTCCTGGATCGTGTACGCCAGGGGCAGCGCGGCACGCGGGAAGTGAAGCGCCCGGATGAGCGAGAGGTTGCCCGAGATGGACTTGGCCCCCGCGGTCACCGACCGTTGTGTGAAGGTGAAGACGAACATCCCGGTCAGCAGGAAGACCGGGTAGTTCTCGATCCCGTTGGCGCCGCCGAGGATCAGGCCGAACATGACGAAGTAGATCGCGGCGTTGAGCAGGGGCGTCAGCACCTGCCACAGCTGGCCGAGTGCGGAGCTGGAGTACTTCGAGACGTTGCGCGAGGTCGCGTACGTCATCATGAAGTGCCGCCGCTCCCAGAGCTGGCGCAGGTAGACGTGGAACCTCGGCCGTGCGATGGCACGGCGAAGCCCGTATCTCTTGGCGAGCTTGGCCAGCGGCTCCTGCGCGCTTCGGCCGCCCGCCTGGGCGTCCGCGACCGCGGATTCCGGCTGGCTCATGGCATGGACTCTATTGGATTCGGGTCGGTGGGGTGCCTGTCACGGCAGTTCGCCGCGGTCTGTTGGACGGGTTTTGCGGACCGCTGGGTTCCCGTACCCCCTCAGCACAGCACTTCTCCGGCCAACGCCCCAAGTAGATGGCCTCAGCACACCGTCTGGAGGGGTATTTTTACTCAACTGTTCACGTCCTGACGTGTCCTATTACGCGTGGTTGGTGGCTTTTTGCGCGTCTTGTGGGAAATGTCTGTGACGTTGGATAGGCGCACGTGTGACCGAACTGCAACGCGCCAGAGACTCGCTGGTGGCAAGTAGTGAGGGATAGTCGCGATCGACTGGCAGGGCGTCGGCTGGTTTGACCATGTCAGCCAAACCCGGGGGATTACAAGGACCCCCCGTCAGGCTGCTCTGGATCAACGCAGCTCAGCGCTAACGCCCACCTGGTAGAGGGAGGAAAGTTCTCACAATGCGTGTTACTAAGGGCGCACAGATCGTCGCCGGTACCGCGCTGCTCGCCCTCGCGGTTGCCGCGTGTGGTGGCGGTGCCACGGAAGGTGGCGGCAACACCGCCGCGGGCGGCAGCGACACGCCGGTCCGCATGGAGCTGGGCGAGCCGCAGGAGCTCCTGGTTCCGACCAACACGACCGAGTCCGAGGGTGCGGAGGCTCTCGCGGCCGTGTTCGAGCCGCTCGTCAACTACGACGAGAACAAGAAGGCTGTCGAGGCCGCCGCCGAGTCGATCACCTCCGATGACCAGAAGGTCTGGACGATCAAGCTCAAGGCGGGCAACACCTGGCACAACGGTGAGCCGGTCATCGCGCAGAACTACGTGGACGCGTGGAACTACGCCGCCAACCAGGACAACGCGCAGTCCGCCGGTTACTTCTTCGGCCGTGTCGACGGCTTCGCCGACCTCAACCCCGGAGAGGGCAAGCAGGTCACCGCGAAGGGCATGAAGGGTCTGGAGGCGATCGACGACACGACGCTGAAGGTCACCCTCGCCGCGCCGTTCTCGCAGTTCAAGACGCTCCTCGGCTACACCGCCTTCTACCCGCTGCCCAAGGCCGCCTTCGGCGCCGACGGCAAGGTGACCCAGGAGTACGGCGAGAAGCCCATCGGCCAGGGCCTGTTCAAGCTGGACAAGCCCTACAAGAAGGGCACCGACCAGACGATCGACATGTCGGTCTACGACGGCTACAAGGGCCCCAAGCCCAAGGGCTGGACCAAGCTGCAGTTCAAGCTGTACACCAGCGCGGAGACCTCGTTCAACGACCTGCAGGCCGAGAACCTGGACATCCACGACTCCCTGCCGCCGTCCGCGATCGCCACCGCCAAGACCGCCCTGGGCGAGCGCTACCAGGACCAGCCTGACGCCGGCATCGGCTACATCGGCGTCCCCCTGCAGTACAACCCCGATTTCAAGAACGCCGACGTGCGCAAGGCCATCTCGATGGCCATCGACAGGAAGACCATCGCCGAGACGGTCTTCTCCGGCACCCGCGCCCCGGCCGACGACTTCATCAACCCGGCCATCGACGGTTACCGCCAGGGCGCCTGCGCGGCCTGCGCGTACAACCCGGCCGAGGCCAAGACGCTCTACGCGTCCGCCAAGGGTCCGGCGAAGCTGGAGCTCGGCTACAACGCCGACGGCGGTCACAAGGAGTGGATCGAGGCCGTCGCCAACAACCTTCGCGCCAACCTCGGCATCGAGGTGACGCCGAAGCCGTTCGAGAAGTTCCAGGCCATCCTGGACGAGCTGGACGCGAAGAAGTACACGGGTCTGTTCCGTATGGGCTGGGCGATCGACTACCCGTCCGCGGAGAACTACCTGACCCCGATCTTCGGGACCGGCGCCATCAAGACGGGCTCGAACTACGGCGGCTACACCAGCAAGGAGTTCGACGACCTGCTCGCCAAGGGCGACCAGGCGGCGACTCCGGAGGAAGGCCTGAAGTTCTATCAGCAGGCCGATGACATCCTGAACAAGGAACTGCCGTACATCCCGGTCTACTTCTACCGGAACAACTCCGGCTACTCCACCAAGGTCAAGAACGTCAAGATCAACCTGCTTAACCAGGTCGAGTGGTCCCAGGTCGAGAAGGCCTGACGTTGTTCCCCGGGGCGGGCGCGCTGTCGCCCGCCCCTTGAGGGCCAGCCACGGAGGCGGTCACTTGGGCCGGTAGATCCCACCCCCAGGTGATTGCCTTCTTGGCATGTACGGGAGGCTTAAATGGGCCGTTATGTCATCAGGCGTCTGATCCAGGCGATACCTGTACTACTGGGTGCCACTCTGCTCATCTTCGCCATTGTGTTCGCGCTGCCCGGCGACCCTGTCGCAGCGCTGGCCGGTGAGAAGAGGACAGACCCGACGATCGTCGCGATCCTTCGCGAGCGATACCACCTCAACGATCCGCTGCTGCTGCAGTACTGGTACTACATCAGCGGCGTCATCTTCCGCGGTGACTTCGGCGTCACTTTCGCCGACGTCCCCGTGTCCCAGCTCATGGCCGGCAAGTTCCAGGTCACGCTGAACCTGGCGCTGACCGCGCTGGTCTTCGAGGCCATCATCGGCGTCGGCCTCGGCCTGTGGGCGGCGCTGCGCCGCGGCAGGGCCGCCGACACCATGATCCTGGCCTCGACCCTTCTGCTGATCTCCGTCCCCACCCTGGTCACCGGCTTCGTGCTGCAGCTGGTGCTCGGCGTGAAGGTCAAACAGTGGACCGGCATCGACATCTTCCCCATCGCGGGCATCAGCAACGGCTTCCGCAGCTATCTGCTCCCGGGCTTCGTGCTGGCCGGCATCTCGATCGCCTACCTCACCCGATTGACACGGACCAGCCTGGTGGAGACGCTCCGAGCGGACTACATCCGCACGGCGACCGCCAAGGGCCTGTCCAGACGGCGGGTCATCGGCAGGCACGGATTGCGCAACGCGCTGATCCCCCTCGTCACCTATCTGGGCGCCGACCTCGGCAACCTCATGGGCGGCGCGGTCATCACGGAGACGATCTTCAATCTCCCGGGCATCGGCAACCAGCTCTTCCAATCCGTCTACCTGCGTGAGCAACCCGTCGTCGTCGGTATCGTGACAGTTCTGGTGCTGATCTACATCGTCGCCAACCTGGTCGTCGACTTGATGTACGCAGTGCTCGACCCGAGGATCCGCTATGAGTGACATCCAGCAGCCTGCGGCGCCCCTTGTGCCGAACACGGTGCCGACGTCTCCACCGCCCGCCAGGCACAAGAAGAAGGAGGGCAAGCCGGCCAGCCTCTGGAGCGACGCCTGGCACGACCTCCGCCGCCGTCCGATCTTCATCATCTCGGCGGTCCTCATCGCGGTCCTCGTCGTCATGGCGCTGTGGCCGTCGTTGTTCACGTCCATCGACCCGAACGACCCGAGGACCTGCGAGCTGGCCACGGCCCGTCAGGGGCCCAGCAGCGGCCATATCTTCGGCCGCGACAACCTGGGCTGCGACGTCTACGCGCGCTCGATCTACGGCGCCGCCAACTCGCTGCTGATCGGCATCTCGACGACGCTGGCGACCTCGCTCATCGGCGGCATGTTCGGCCTCGCGGCCGGGTACTTCGGCGGTGTCACCGACACGCTGGCCTCGCGACTGACCGAGATCTTCTTCGCCATCCCCAGCATCCTGGGCGCCCTGCTGATCGCGGCCACCTTCCGTGGCGGGCCGTTGAGCAGCATCACCCTGGTCATCATCGCGCTGACCGTCCTGGGGTGGCCGATGACGTACCGGATCATGAGAGCCGCGGTCATCACGGCCAAGAGCCAGGACTTCGTGGTCGCGGCCAGAGCCCTGGGCGCCGGCCACATGCGGATCATGATGAGGCACCTGCTGCCGAACGCGCTCGCGCCGGTCATCGTCATCGCGACGATCAACCTCGGCGGGTTCATCGCGGCCGAGGCGGCCCTGTCGTTCCTCGGCGTCGGTGTGACCTCGCCCGACATCTCGTGGGGTCTGATGATCTCCGACGCCCGTAACAGGTTCCTGGACGCGCCGCTGCCGCTGATCTTCCCGGCCGTGTTCCTGAGCATCACGGTGCTCGCGTTCATCATGCTGGGCGACGCCGTACGCGACGCGCTCGACCCGAAGCTCAGGTAAGGGGGACCTGTGAAGAAGACATCCCCAGAGGTGTTGCCCGCCGAGGGAGGGCTGGGCAACGAGCCTCTGCTCGCTGTCGACAACCTGCACGTGGAGTTCCGCACGCGGGCCGGCGTCGTGCACGCCGTCAACGGTGTGACGTATTCGCTCAACCCCGGCGAGACCCTCGCCGTGCTGGGCGAGTCGGGCTCCGGCAAGTCCGTGACCGCTCAGGCGATCATGGGCATCCTGGACATGCCGCCCGCGGTGATCCCCAAGGGCGAGATCCGCTTCCGCGGCACCGACCTGCTCAAGCTCTCGGAAGACGCCCGCTCGCAGGTGCGCGGCCAGCGCATCGCGATGGTCTTCCAGGACGCGCTCTCCTCGCTGAACCCGGTCTTCACCGTGGGCTGGCAGATCAGCGAGATGTTCCGCGTGCACCGGGGCATGGGCAAGAAGGAGGCGCTGACCAAGGCGGTCGAGCTCATGGACCGGGTCCGCATCCCGGCCGCCAGGCAGCGCGTCAACGACTACCCGCACCAGTTCTCCGGTGGCATGCGCCAGCGCATCATGATCGCCATGTCGATCGCGCTGGACCCGGAGGTGCTGATCGCCGACGAGCCGACCACCGCGCTCGACGTGACCGTCCAGGCCCAGATCATGGAGCTCCTCGCGGAGCTCCAGCGCGAGAGCAACATGGGCCTGATCCTGATCACCCACGACCTCGGCGTGGTCGCCGACGTCGCGGACAAGATCGCGGTCATGTACGGCGGGCGGATCGTCGAGAACGCCCCCGTCCACGACATCTACAAGACACCCGCCCACCCGTACACGAAGGGCCTGCTCGAGTCGATCCCCAGGGTCGACCTGAAGGGCCAGGAGCTGTACGCCATCAAGGGCATGCCGCCGAACCTGCTGGACATGCCGACCGGCTGCGCCTTCCACCCCCGCTGCCCGTACCGCCAGGACATCTGCGTCACCGAGGCCCCGGTGCTGTCCGGGATCAGCGGTACGCGCAGCAGTGCCTGCCACTACTGGAGGGAGGTCCTCGATGGCACCCACGAGTGAGCCGATCCTTGAGGTACGCGACCTGGTCAAGCACTTCCCGCTGACCCAGGGCATCGTGGTCAAGAGGCAGATCGGCGCGATCAAGGCCGTCGACGGCGTCTCCTTCGACCTGCACAGGGGCGAGACTCTGGGCATCGTGGGCGAGTCGGGCTGCGGCAAGTCGACGCTGGCCAAGGTGCTCATGGCGCTGGAGCGGCCGACGTCGGGCTCCGTCAAGGTCGGCGGCCGGGAGATCGCCCACGCCCGCGGCGGCGAGCTCAAGCGCATGCGGCGCAACATCCAGATGGTGATGCAGGATCCCTACACCTCGCTGAACCCCCGGATGACCGTCGGTGACATCATCGGCGAGCCGTACGACATCCACACCGAGGTCGCGCCGAGGGGCGACCGGCGCAAGAAGGTGCAGGAGCTGCTGGAGGTGGTCGGACTCAACCCCGACCACATCAACCGCTACCCGCACCAGTTCTCGGGCGGTCAGCGTCAGCGCATCGGCATCGCGCGCGGCCTGGCCCTGCAGCCGGAGATCATCGTCTGCGACGAGCCGGTCTCGGCGCTGGACGTGTCGATCCAGGCGCAGGTCATCAACCTGCTGGAGCGGCTGCAGAACGAGTTCAACCTGGCCTACATCTTCATCGCCCACGACCTGTCGGTGGTGCGCCACATCGCCGACCGGGTGGGTGTGATGTATCTGGGCAAGCTGGTGGAGCTCGGCAAGGACACGGAGGTCTACGACAAGCCCGCGCATCCGTACACGCAGGCTCTGCTCTCCGCGGTTCCGGTTCCGGACCCGGAGGGGCGCGAGCTGCGCGAGCGGATCATCCTTCAGGGTGACCCGCCGTCGCCGGCCAACCCGCCGTCGGGCTGCCGCTTCCGCACCCGGTGCTGGAAGGCGCAGGAGATCTGCGCGGAGGAAGAGCCGCTGCTGCAGATCCGGCCGGGCACCGCGCACGAGAGCGCGTGCCATTTCGCCGAGACGCACGACGTGGTGCACATCGGTTAGAACGACAGGAAGGAGCCCTCCGCGGAGGGCTCCTTTCACGTTGTGGCGATGACGGCCGAGCCGTGTCCGAAAAGGCCCTGGTTGGCGGCCAGGCCGACCCGGGCGTCGCCGACCTGACGGGCGCCGGCGGTGCCGCGCAGCTGCCAGGTCAGCTCGCACACCTGGGCGATGGCCTGGGCCGGGATGGCCTCGCCGAAGGAGGCGAGCCCGCCGGACGGGTTCACCGGGGTCCGGCCGCCGAGCGTGGTGTCGCCGGCCCGCAGGAGCTTCTCCGCCTCGCCGGGCGGGCACAGGCCGACGTCCTCCATCCAGTCCAGCTCCAGTGCCGTGGACAGGTCGTAGACCTCGGCGAAGGACAGGTCGTCCGGCCCCAGGCCCGCCTCCTCGTAGGCGGCGTGGGCGATCGCGGCGCGGAAAGGGCGTTCTGGCGGGGGTACGGCTGCCGCCGAGTCGGTGGCGAAGGCGGGCAGCTCCAGCGTGGTGTTGGGGAAGGCCGGGGTGACGGTCGAGACGGCGGCCAGCCGTACCGGCCGGGAGATGCCGTGGCGGCGGGCGAACTCCGCCGAGGCCAGCACCACCGCGGCGCCCCCGTCGGAGGTGGCGCAGATGTCCATGAGCCGCAGCGGGTCGGCCACCATCGGCGAGGCCAGCACCTCCTGCTCCGTGACCGGCCTGCGGTAGCGGGCCATGGGGTTGAGCGCGCCGCAGGCGGCGTTCTTGACCTTCACGGCGGCGAAGTCGGCGGCGGTCGAGCCGTACAGGGCCATGCGGCGGCGGGCGTAGAGGGCGAAGTAGGCGGGGTTGGTGGCGCCGAGGAGCCGGAAGCGCAGCCAGTCGGGGTCGTCGGGGCGATCGCCGCCGACCGGTTTGAAGAAGCCCTTGGGCGTCGAGTCCGCGCCGACGACGAGTGCCACGTCGCACAGGCCCGCCAGAATTCTGGTCCTGGCCAGGTCGATGGCCTGCGCTCCCGAGGCGCACGCGGCGTAGCAGGAGGCGATCCTGGCTCCGTTCCAGCCGAGCGCCTGGGCGAAGGTGGCGCCGGCGATGAAGCCGGGATAGCCGTTTCTGATGGTGTCGGCGCCGACGACGTACTGCACGTCGGTCCAGGACACGCCGGCGTCGGCCAAGGCGGCCCGTGCGGCGGCGACGCCGTACTCGATGAAGGGTTTGCCCCATTTGCCCCACGGGTGCATGCCCGCTCCGATGACCATGACGCTCATCGGGCCGCCTCCCACATCCACACCAGCGGGCCGTCGGCGAGCGGGCCGTGCGTGAGCCGCAGCTCCATGCCGACCCGCAGTTCGTCGACGGTCAGGCCCTTGACCTGGCCGAGCACGATGATCCCGGCCTCGGCGAGCTCGACCGCGGCGAGCGTCACCGGCGTGTACGGCTCGGCGGCCGCGAACGGCGGCGGCGGCGCGTAACAGGCGTTGGTGTAGGACCAGACGGTGCCCTGACGGGGCAGCCGGGTCTCCTCCTGCGTCTCGCCCGAGCAGTGCGGATTGCGGCAGAACCCCCGCTGCGGCGGGAAGCTGACCGTGCCGCAGTCGGCGCACCGGGTGCCGAGAAGATGGGTGCCGTCGTCGCCGATGGTGAACCAGCCGTCGATCGCCAAGGTCATACCGACGAGTATCACACAAGCGCTTGCTAGGGAGAATGCCTCCGCCGCCGCAAGTGCAGCACGACCACCCTGGCCGACATCGCGACCGTCAGCCCGATCATCGCCACCACCACCGGCAGCCGCGAGCCCGGCTGCGAGGGCAGCGGGCCGCCGCCGAAATAGCCGCCCACCTGCCCGATCCTGGACGCGGCCGGACGGGCCAGCCGCCCGGCCTCGCGCAGGGCGAGCGCCGCGTCGGCCACTCCGTGACCGTAGGCGCGGCTGTGCCCGTCGGCCGGCCGCTTCCTGGTGCCGCGTTCGATGGCCACGCGCACGTGGTACGGCGACAGCCCCGGATACTCCGCCCTGACCAGCGCGGCGATCCCCGCCACCATCGCCGCCGCCGAACTGGTCCCGTCGCCGACCACGTACCCGTCGGGACCGTCGGCGCTGACGATCCCGGTGCCCGGCGCGACCACCGACAGGTAGTCCTGGCGGTTGGAGAAGCGCGGCACCTTCATCCGCTTGTCCACCGCGCCCACGGCGATCACCCCGGGGTAGGCGGCGGGGAAGTTCTTGCGGTTGGCGTCGTCGCCGTCGTTGCCCGAGGAGGCGACGAGCACGGCCCCCCGGGAGATCGCGTACTGCACCGCCTCCTCCTCGGCGGCCGAGCCCTCCCACGAGCCGCTGCCGCCGCCCAGCGACATGCTGACGACCCGCGCGCCCCGGTCGACGGCGTAACGGATGCCCTGGGCGAGCGCGTCGCTGCCGCCCGCCGTGGCGCGCTGCTCGCCGCGCAGCGGGTCGTCGTTCTCCAGCGTCACCCGGACCGACAACACCCGCGCGGCCGGGGCGACGCCCACCACGCCGCGCCCGTCACCGTGGCCGCGCCCGGCGATGAGGCTGGCCATCGCGGTGCCGTGGTGGCCCGTTCTGGCCGGTCCGGGTACGGGCCCGGTCAGGTCGGGTCCCTCGACGACGGCTCCGGCCAGGTCGGGGTGGCGGGCGTCCACGCCCGTGTCGAGCACGGCCACCAGCACTCCCTCGCCCCTGCTCACCTTCCACGCCTCGGGCACGCGTAACGCGGTGAGTTGCCACTGCTGCTGTCTCGCGGCCACGGCGGCCATGCCGCCGCTCGCGGCGACGCCGCGCATGCCGCTCGCGGGCGGCCCCGCGATCAGCAGCGTGACGAGACCGACGGGCAGCAGCCCGGCCGCGGCGCGGATCACCGGGTGAGCGCCTTGTGCAGGGCCTCCGCCAGTTGCACGGCCGCCGCGCCGAGGCGCGGCTCGGTCCCGCCCGCCGGCTGGTACGGCCTGCCTTGGTACTGCCTGCCTTGGTACGGCCGGCCGTCGGCGTACCCGGCGGCGGTGAAGACCACGTACGGCCCGCCGGAGGCCGCCACGGCGCCGGTGACGTACTGGGCCTCGCCGAACCGCTCGGCCGCGCCGCCGGGAAAGGCCACGGGCCGCACGCTCGGTGGACGCCCCGCGGCGCCGGCGTGGATCGCTCTGACGGGCAGCCAGGACGGCGCCCCGTCGAGCACGGCCACGCCCACGGTGGCGACGAAGGTCTGCGTGCTGTCGGAGTAGGTGGCCCGCAGGGTCGTCAGGCAGCGCGGCAGCATGGCCGCTGCGGCGGCCTGGAGGGCGACCCGGCACGGCGCCTCGGGCGCGACCCCGGCCAGCAGGTAGGTCACCCGCGCGCCGGACGGGCTCGCGCCGGTGAGCGCGGCGGGGAAGACCCTCGACACCGGCCAGGCGTGCCAGCGCTCGCTCACCGGGGGCTCGGCCGAGCCCCAGTGGGGAAGGAGGGACAACAGTGCGATGGACAGCAGGAACACGTCTGCCTCGAAGGAAGGGGGAGGAGGCGCTCGAACTGCCGTGCATTCTGGCACGCAGGTGATGGTTCAATCCGACGCTTCGGTAAACAGACCGATACGCGGGGTAATGTCCCTATCGCACCGGAGCGGGGGAAAGACGGACATGTGCGCCCGGCGGGAGCCCCAGGCGCTGGGCCGCATCGCCCGAGTTCACGGCGATGGCGATGAGCCCCGCCGAGTCGGCGAAGGCCACCAGTTCCCCCGGCGACACCGCCGCGTACGTCTCCCGATACGGCATCGACAGCTGCCTGCGCCCCATCCACACGCCCAGCGTGTCGCCCACCCGGACCCCGAGCGTCGCCAGGTCGCCCGCAGCGATCGACAGCTGGGTGTTGCCGTAGCGGTCCACGGAGACCACCTCGCCCTCCACCGAACCCTCGCGCAGCACCGACGTCGGCTCCGGCAGCGAGACGAGCCTGTTCAGCGGGATCTCCGGACCGAGGTCGGACGGCTTGCCGCCCACGCACAGCCGCCCGGCCACCGGCGCGTACACGTCGCGGCCGTGGAAGGTCGGCGAGACCGGGTGCAGGAAGAGCGCGTCGTTGGTGATCTCGTAGGCGGACTCGGCGCCGCCGCAGGCGTGCACCGCCCAGGACAGCAGGCCGTTGTCCGGCCCGATGAACACCCGTCCCCCCGCCGCCACGGCCACCGCGCGCCTGGCCCCGCCGGCTCCCGGGTCCACGGCGCCGATGTGCACGCCGGGCGGGATGTACGGGATGGTCTGCGCGAGAACCGCCGCGCCCCGCCGTACGTCGCCCGAAGGGATCAGGTGGCACACGTCGATGACGCGGGCCTGCGGCGCGATTCCGACGATCACGCCATGGCAGGCAGCCACATAGCCGTCTTCGAGTCCGTAATCGGTGAGAAGCGTTATGACTGGGGTCACACTTGGTGACTGTACGTCTCCCGATCCGCGGTGAACACCCGGCTTTGGCACATTACGATGGCCACGGGCCGCGTACGTATGGCGTGAGCGCCGTACGCCCTTCCGAGGAGGACGACCATGGACACCGCACCGGTCAGCGGTGACAGTGCTGCCCAGGAACCCGACCGTCAGCCCCTCACCGAACGAGACCTCCAGCTCCTCGCCTTCGAGCGCCAATGGTGGCGCTACGCCGGCGCGAAGGAGCAGGCCGTCAAGGAGACCTTCGGGTTCTCGGCCACGCGTTACTACCAGTTGCTCGGTGAACTCATCGACCGTCCCGAGGCGCTGGAGCAGGATCCGATGCTGGTCAAACGACTGCGCCGGCTGCGGGCCACGCGGCAGCGCGAGCGCGCGGCCCGGCGACTCGGCATGCGTCCCTAGGTGGCGGGGTACCCCAGCCGCGTGAGGAACATCCCTGGAATCCAAGCGATCGTGAAAGATCCGTCAGGGGCGGTGATCGGGCTCGACTTCGACGGCACCCTGTCGCCCATCGTGCCCGATCCGGCCGCCGCGAGGATCCATCCGGCGGCTCCCGACATCCTGGCCCGGCTCAGCGCGCGGGTGTCCGCCGTCGTCATCCTGACCGGCCGCCCCCCTGCCACCGTCCTCGAACTCGGTCCCGGGCTGGCCGACGTGCCCGGCCTGGTGATCCTCGGGCACTACGGCTTCGAGCGGTGGGAGAACGGCCGGGTCAGCGCGCCGCCGCCGCCCGCCGGAGTGCCGCGGGCCGAGGCCGAGCTGCCGATGCTGCTCGACGCCCTGGGCCTGACCGGAGTGGCCGTCGAGGACAAGGGGCGGGCGGTAGCCGTACACACGAGGCGCAGTCCCGATCCCGAGGGGGCCTTCGAGGCGCTGCGCCGGCCGCTCGCGGCGCTGGCGGAGCGCAACGGGCTGGTGGTCGAGCCCGGCCGGTACGTGCTGGAGCTGCGCCCGCCCGGCATGGACAAGGGCCAGGCGCTCTCGTTGTTCCTGGCCGAGCGCGCTGCCAGGTCGGTGATGTTCGTCGGCGACGACCTGGGCGATCTGGCCGCCTTCGACGCGGTACGCGCTTCCGGGTTGCCCGGTGTCACCGTGTGCAGTGGTTCGGCCGAGGTCACCGAGCTGGCCGAGCGGGCCGACATCGTCGTGGACGGGCCCGACGGCGTCATGGCGCTGCTCAAGGAGCTGACGGCCGCGGTTCGCGGCTGACCAGCACGCCCGCGACGGCCAGCGCGATCAGCACCGGGACCATGAGGAAGGCCGTACGCGTCCCGAAGCCGTCGGCCAGCGCCCCCAGCACGAACGGGCCCGCGGCCATCGCCAGCCCCGCGCAGACCGGTGAGACGGCCGTGGCCCGCACCGGGTCGTAGGCGAGCACGCCGGCCAACGCGAGCGGGAAGTGCAGCGAGACGCCGAGCCCGCTGATCGCCAGCCCCGCGTAGGCGAGCAGCGGCTGCGTGCTCGACCAGAACAGCAGCCAGCCGGCCGCGGTGAGCAGCAGGGCGCCGGTGAGCAGCGCGGGCGGTCCCATCCGCAGGGCCAGCGGCGTCCCGGCGAAGCGGCCGACGGCCAGGCCGGCCGTGAACGCGGTCAGCCCGGTCGTGGCCGCCGCCACGCCCATCCCGGTGTTCGACGCGAACAGCTGCACCGCCCACAGGTTGAAGCAGAACTCCAGCGCGACCACCAGGAAGAGCACGCCGCCCGCCACGTAGAAGCGCCAGCCGGGCGGCGGCCGGCTCGCGCGGGCGGCGCCGTCGTGCGGGCGGCCGGCCACGCGGACGCGGCCGAGCGTGAAGGCGATCAGGGCGGTGAGGATGGGGGTGATCAGCAGGGCCGCCCGCCAGCCGAGCGCGGTCTGCGCGGTGGCGCTGATCGCGTAGGTCATGGCGATGCCGAACAGGATCGCGACCGCGTTGGCCTCGCTGATCGCCGCCGGTCCCGCCGGGCCGTGGTGGTCGCTGAGCGCGGCCATCATGGCGTAGAGGGCCACCGAGCCGAACAGGCTGGCCAGGCCGTAGCCCAGCAGGGTGGCGGGCAGGGCGGGGGTGAGCATGACCGGAACCAGGCCCGCGTTCATGCCGGCCAGGCTGCCCCAGATCGTGGCGCGCCGGCCGTACCCGCGCTCCAGGAACGGCAGGGCGGCGCCGGCCAGGAGCGTTCCCGCGGCCATCGCGGTGCCGTGCAGGGCGGCGACCGCGTTGGAGACCTGCTGTTCCTGGCGCAGCAGCGGCAGGACGGCGCTCAGCCCGTACAGGTAGGTGGCGAAGGCGCCGAGTTGGAGGTAGACGAGCCAGGTCGGGAGATCACGGGTCAGACGGATCCGGACTGTGGTCACTTGAGGCATTAAGTCAGGGCATCGAGCTGCGCCGCAAGCCACTTCTGGGGCGGCAGCGCGGTGGCCGCCGCGGCCAGGCTGGCGGCCCTGCGCGTACGCTCCTCCTCGGGCATGACCAGGGCGGTGTGCAGGGCCTGCGCGGTCTCCAGGACGTCGTAGGGGTTGACCACGAGCGCGTCGGCGCCCAGTTCGGCGGCGGCGCCGGCCTCGCGGGAGAGCACCAGGACGCAGCGGGGCGACAGGATCGGGCCCTCCTTGGCGACCAGGTTCATGCCGTCGCGGATCGGGTTGACCAGCAGCACGTCGGCCATCCGGTAGGCGGCGAGGCTGCGCGCGTAGTCGTCGTTGACGTTGAGTATCAGCGGGTCCCAGTCCTCGGTGGCGTACTCGTCCTCGATCTCCTTGGCGCAGCGCTGCACCGCCGCGGTGTACTCGCGGTACTCGGGCAGGTCGTGGCGGCTCGGGTAGGCGAAGGCCAGGTGCACCACGCGGCCGTGCCACTCGGGGTGGGCGGCCAGGAACTCGCGGTAGGCGACCAGCCCGCGCACGATGTTCTTCGACAGCTCGGTGCGGTCGATGCGGACGATCAGCTTCCTGTCGCCGGTCTGCGCGCGCAGCGCCGCCACGTTCGACTCCACGTCCGGCTCGCAGGCGCGCCGCCACAACTGCTCGCCGTCGACGCCGAGCGCGTGCACGCCGACCCTCGTCGTGCGGCCCTCGTGGGTGACGCCGCGCGCGTCCACCCGGGCGCCCAGCAGGGCCGCGCAGCAGTCGGTGAACGCCCGCGCCCACCGCTCGGTGAGGAACCCGGCGTGATCGGCTCCCAGAATGCCTTCCAGGACCTCACGGGCCACCTCGTCGGGCAGCAGCGCGAAGTACTCCGGCGGGGCCCAGGGCGTGTGGCTGAAATGCGCGATGCGCAGGTCGGGACGCTCGGCGCGGAGCATGGCAGGGGTGAGGGTCAGGTGGTAGTCCTGCACCATCACCCGCGCCCCGTGCCCGGCCTCCTCGGCCAGCGCCAGCGCGAAGGCGCCGTTGTAGTCGCGGTAGGACTCCCACTCGCGCTGGAACCTGGTGCCGAAATGCGGGGAGTTGGGGATGTCGTAGAGCAGGTGGTTGACGAACCACAGCGTGGAGTTGGCCACGGCGTTGTAGGCGCGGTGGAAGGTCGCGGGGGCGATGTCCAGCATGCGCAGCGACCCGGTGTCGTAGCCGGCCTGGTCGAGGCGGCCGCCGGGAGCCTGCCGTACGGCGCTGCGGTCGCCGTCGGAAAGGGCCGCGCAGACCCACAGCACGCCCTCGTCCTTCGCCACGCCGGAAAGGCCGGAGACCAGTCCGCCGCCACCGCGTTTCATGGTGAGTTCACCGTCGTCGGAGACGGTGAAGGAGACAGGACCGCGGTTCGAGGCGACCAGGACGCTGTTCATTTAACTATCCTCCGCTCATAGGATCCCGCTATGGCGCTTGATGAGCTAACCGAGGAACTGGCCCGCTCCGCAGCCGCTGGAGATCATCGCGCACTCGGCGAGCTCTTGCGGCGGATCGAGCCGCACGTACTCCGCCACTGCGCGCGAATCCTGCCCTATCACCAGGACGCGGAGGAGGCCTGCCAGGACACCCTGCTGGCCGTCGCGCGCAACATCGGCCGGTTCGAGGGCAGGGCGCGGTTCAGCACGTGGCTGCACATCGTGACGGCCAACTGCGCCCGCACGACCTACCGGTCGCTGAAGCGGCGGGCGGCCGAGCAGAGCTCCGACGAATTGCCCACGCAGAAGCCGGACGTGGCCCGGGTGAGCGTGATCGCGGGCTCGCGCCTGGACCTGCTCGACGCGATGGAGGCGCTGGAGGCGTCCAAGCCCGACCTGGCGCAGGCGCTCGTGCTGCGCGACATCGTGCAGCTCGACTACAACGAGGTGGCCGAGCAGCTCGGCATCCCTCTCGGCACCGCGAAATCCCGCATCCACCAGGCGCGCAAGTACGTGCAGGGCGTGCTCGGGGAGGACTATCGGTGAGACGGTTTGTCTCACTGGTCGAGACGGGTGGGCAACCGATCCGCTTGACCAGGTAGAGTCCCTTTCGACAACTACATATTGCTCATCCAGAGGGGTGGAGGGACCGGCCCTGCGAAGCCCCGGCAACCCTCCCGGATTGTGACTCGCACCCGCGAGGCCGACCGGGACAAGGTGCCAATTCCGGTCTGTGGTCAAGGTGGCCGCAGGCGAAGATGAGGGAAGGCCTCGCTTCATGTCGCTCGACTTCGGTCCTGCTGTAGCTCTCTCCTGCCGCGAGTGCGGCACCCGCTATGACCTCGGCCCCAGTTTCGCGTGTCTGGAGTGTTTCGGGCCACTCGAAGTGGCCTATGACTTCGGTACGGTGACCCGCTCGCAGATCGAGTCCGGTCCGACCAACATCTGGCGTTACCAGGCGCTCCTGCCGGTCCCCGTGGACGTGGCGGCCAAGCAGAACATGAACCCCGGCTGGACCAAGCTGGTCAAGGCCGGCAACCTCGGCCGGACGCTCGGCATCAAGTCGCTGCACATCAAGGACGACTCCGGCAATCCCACCCACTCCTTCAAGGACCGTGTGGTGGCCATCGCCGTCGAGGCGGCCCGCAACTTCGGCTTCCACACCCTGTCCTGCTCCTCCACCGGCAACCTGGCCGGCGCGGTCACCGCGGCCGCCGCCAGGGCCGGGCTCGACGCGTGCGTCTTCATCCCCGCCGACCTGGAGCAGGCCAAGATCGCCATGGCCCGGGTGTTCGGCGGCAGGCTGATCGGCATCGAGGGCACCTACGACGAGGTCAACCGCTTCTGCTCCGAGCTCATCGGCGACCCGCTGGGCGACAAGTGGGGCTTCGTCAACGTGAACCTGCGGCCGTACTACGCCGAGGGCTCCAAGACGCTGGCCTACGAGATCGCCGAGCAGCTCGGGTGGAGGCTGCCCGAGCAGATCGTCATCCCGATCGCCTCCGGCTCCCAGCTCACGAAGATCGACAAGGGCTTCAAGGAGCTCGTGGCGCTCGGGCTGGTCGAGGACACGCCCTACAAGGTGTTCGGGGCCCAGGCGCTCGGCTGCTCGCCGGTGTCGGCGGCGTACAAGGCCGGGCACGACGTGGTCCAGCCGGTCAAGCCGGACACCATCGCCAAGTCGCTGGCCATCGGGAACCCGGCTGACGGGCCGTACGTGCTCGACATCGCCCGCCGTACGGGAGGGGCGGTGGAAGACGTCACCGACGCCGAGATCGTCGCGGCCATCAAGCTCCTGGCCTCCACGGAGGGCATCTTCGCGGAGACCGCGGGCGGCGTCACCGTGGGCGTGCTCAAGAAGCTGGTGGAAAACGGCGCGCTGGATCCCGAGGCGGAAACGGTCGTGCTGAACACCGGCGACGGCCTCAAGACCCTTGACGCGGTGTCGTCGATCGCCGAACCCACCGCTGTCATCCGGCCCTCTCTCGACGCGTTCCGCGCCATCTGAAAGGAAGTTTAAGGCATGAGCGTTTCTGTACGGATTCCCACCATTCTGCGCACCTACACGGGTGGTAACGCGGAGGTCAGTGGCGAGGGTGCGACGCTGCGCGAGGTCCTTCAGAAGCTGGACAGTGACTACCCGGGGATCGGCGCCCGAATTCTCGATGAATCGGGCAAGATTCGGCGTTTTGTCAACGTTTACGTGGGGCAAGAGGACGTCCGATTCGCCGAGGGGCTCGACACCGCGGCCCCCGAGGGGAGCGAGATCTCCATCATCCCCGCGGTAGCCGGAGGCTAACGCTTCGCACACTCTTAGCACTAGGGCACCTCTTCGGAGGTGCCCTTCCCATTTCTGGAAAATTCAACTCTTCGAAGGATGAAATAGGCAGTTTTCAGATTGACTCTGTTGCCCAACGGCATGCCACAGGTATGGTCGAGGGCGATCGCCGCCAGTTTTTCGGTAAAAGCGGCGAACGCGGATCTCGCGGAGGAATGGGCGGGATCCAGAGCCCAGTAAGAGGAGTCGGAAGTGGCGCAGGGCACCGTCAAGTGGTTCAACGCGGACAAGGGCTACGGTTTCATCGCGGTAGACGGTGGTAAGGATGTATTCGTCCATTACTCAGCGATCATGATGGACGGCTACAGATCACTCGAACAAGGCCAGCGGGTCGAGTTCGAGATCACACAAGGCCAGAAGGGGCCGCAGGCGGAATCTGTCCGCACCGTTTGAACCACGCACCGAGGCAGCCCGCACGGCAGCGCAGTCCGTGCGGTTCTGCCAACACCTTTCGTCTCACCAGGACAGGCCCGATCTCGCGAGGGGATCGGGCCTGACCTGCGACGAGGTGGCTCTCGCTTGCACTCGACCGGGTAGAGTGCTAAACAGTTCGTTGGCACTCTCTCCACGTGAGTGCCAACACCTGGATCGAGACGATCGGGGCCTGCCGAACGGAGATGCGGGCCCAAGTGTTCGGCCCCCGGGCCGGGCACGCTGCCGTCGCGGGCGTCGGCTCGATCCTTGAGAAGCCACCCTGCATCTGGGAGGTCCAGCCTTATGGCAGCCAAGATGATCGCGTTTGACGAGGACGCCCGGCGCGGTCTCGAGCGCGGCATGAACCAGCTCGCTGACGCCGTGAAGGTGACCCTTGGTCCCAAGGGGCGCAATGTCGTGCT
>NZ_JBITHA010000037.1:0-33353 GCF_044457485.1 Nonomuraea sp. NPDC050540 | reverse complement strand
CGACTGGACCCACACCGACACCCCGGTACTCAACCTCGACCAACTCGACACCGGCCACCACGACGACACCAACCCCAACCTGCCCATCAACCCCGACGACCCCTTCTACCTCCCCTACACCTCCGGCAGCACCGGAACCCCCAAAGCCACCCTCGTCCCCCACCGCGCCATCCCCGGCTTCTTCCTCGGCGCCGGCTACGCCTCCTGGACCCCCCACACCACCGCACTCCTGCACTCAGCCCTGTCCTGGGACCTCCACCTCCTCGAAATCCTCCCGCCCCTGACCGCCGGATCCCGCCTCATCATCCACACCGACCCCGACACCAACCCCCTCACGGTCGCCCACACCGCCCACGCCACCCACGTCACCACCCTCTTCCTGTCCACCGCCTCCTTCAACACCGTCATCACCACCCAGCCCCACCTCCTCACCAACATCCACCACCTCATCTTCGGCGGCGAAACCGCCATCCCCACCCACGTCGCCACCGCCCTGGCCACCCTCCCCCACACCCACCTCTACAACGCCTACGGACCCGTCGAAACCACCGTCTGGGCCATGATCCACCCCATCACCCCCGACGACCTCGACCAGCCCGGCATCCCGCTCGGCCGTCCCCTCGGCGACCGCCGCATCCAGCTCCTCAACCCCGACCTCACGCCCACCCCGCCCGGCCAGATCGGCCACCTCCACATCAGCGGCCCGGGACTGGCCCACGGCTACCTCAACCAACCCGCCACCACCGCGCGGCACTTCACCCCCGACCCCACCGGACCGCCCGGCAGCCGCCGTTACGCCACCGGCGACCTCGCCCAGCACACCCCCGACCGCCGGCTCATCTTCCACGGCCGCAACGACACCCAGCACAAGATCCGCGGCTACCGCGTCGAACTCGCCGAGATCGAATCCCGCCTCCTCACCCATCCGAACGTCGCCCAGGTCGCCGTCACCACCCACCCCGACCCCACCGGCACCCTGCGGCTGAACGCCTACCTCACCACCCACGGCGACCGGCCCACCCCCGACCAGCTCCGCAACCACCTCAAACCCCACCTGCCCGACTACATGATCCCCACCGGCTACCACTACCTCGACGCCCTCCCCACCACCCACAACGGCAAGATCAACCGCAAGGCCCTGCAACCACCCCAGCTCGACGCCCCACCCCGGCAGCCCGCCGCCACCCCTCTGCACCACACGCTCACCCAGATCTGGAGCAGGTCGCTCGGCTTCGCCTCGCTGGCCGTCGACGCGGACCTGTTCGAGCTGGGAGCGCACTCCTTCACGGTCGCCAAGGCCAAGGCCCGCATCGCCGTCGCCTTCCAGATCGATCTCCCGCTGCGCGTCTTCTATACCGCGCGCACCATCGACGACCAGGCCGAGGCCCTCATGGAACGAGCGCCGTCACGCCCCACGCTGCTGCGCCGCGCCGAGGAGATCGCCCCCCTGTCAGAACTCGACGACCAGGCATGGGTCGCCGCCGTCGCCCGGGTGCCGTCATGACGGCCCTGTCGTACGGCCAGCACACCCTGTGGATCGCCGACCGCCTCAGCCCCGGCACCCCGCTGCACAACGTCCCCTGGGTGCTCCCGCTGACCGGACCCGTGGACGAGGACCGGCTCAGGGCGGCGCTGAACGCCGTCGTCGCCAGGCACGCGATCTTACGCACCGGTTATGTGCCCGCCGTGCCCGAACCGCGGCAACAGGTCCGCCCGGCCGCCGACATCGGCCTGCCGGTGCGGCAGTGCCGCACCGACCAGGTCCGCGACGTGATCCACGACGAGGTCCGCCGGCCGTTCGACCTGGAACGCGAGTTGCCCGTCAGGGCGCTGCTGGTGCGGTCGGACACCGCCACCCTGATCGTGGTCTTCCACCACGCCGCCTGCGACGAGCTGTCACTGGAGATCTTCCAGCGCGAGCTCGCCACGCTCTACGCGGGGGACACCCTGCCCACGCTCGCCTGGCAGTACGCCGACTACGCGACCTGGCAACGCGAACGTGACGCGCGTGCCGACCTGGACTACTGGGCCCGGCGGCTCCAGGGCGCCCCCGGCCGCCTGGACCTGCGCACCGACCGTCCCCGCCCGCCGGTCAGGACGGTCGAGGGCGCGACCTACGACTTCGACCTGCCTCCGGCGCTCGCCGTACAGGTGCGCAGACTCGCCGCCGCGGCCGGGGTCTCGTCCTTCACGATCCTGTTCACCTCGTTCAACGTGTTGCTGCACCGCTACACGGGCCAGGACGACCTGGTGATCGGCTGTTCGACGGTGGTCAGAGACCGCATCGAGCTGGAAGAGCTGATCGGCCACTTCGTGGCCCTGCTGCCGGTGCGCACCCGGATCGAGGGCGAGCGACGTTTCGCCGACCTGCTGGACACGGTGTGGCAGGGGGTCATGGACGACTTCGAGCACCGCCATGCCCCGCTCGGCCGGCTGTCCGCGGGGCAGCGCCCGCACGTCGCGTTCGGTGTGCACACCACGCCCGCCGCGAAGACGGTACGGCTGGGCGAGGCGAGCGGAATCCCCCAGGTGCACACGACCGGGACGGCGAAGTTCGACCAGCTGTGGTCGATCTTCGACGACGGCCTGGACCTCCGCGGCGAGATCGAGTACAACTCCGGCCTGTTCGACTCCGCGACCATCGAGCGCATGGCGGCGCACTGGCTGACCCTGCTGGCCGCCGCGGTCGAAGCGCCGGACACCCCGGTCGCCGACCTGCCGCTGATGACCCGGGCCGACAAGTCCGTCGTCGCCGTCACCAGCCCGGTACGCGGCGCGCGGAACGCCTGCCTGCACGAGCGCTTCGAGACGACGGCCGCCGCGCACGCCGACCGGCTCGCCACCGACATCACCTATGCCGAGCTGGACCGGCGATCCTCCCGCCTGGCCCACCACCTGCGCGCCCGTGGCGTGGGCCGGGGAGATCACGTCGGTCTCCTGCTGGAACGCACCCCACGCCAGGTGGAGGCCATCCTCGCCGTGCTGAAGGCGGGCGCCGCCTACGTCCCCATCGCGCCCGGCACCCCACCGGAGCGCGTCGCGTTCATCGTCGCCGACGCCGGTGTCAAGGTCGTGCTGGCCGACCGGGCGGGCGAAGGTGTCACGATCGGCCTGCGTGAGGAGGAGCGCGAGATCGCCGCCCGCCCCACCGGCCGCCTGGAGCCGCCCGGCCCCGATGCCACCGCGTACGTCATCTACACCTCCGGCTCCACCGGCCGGCCCAAGGGCGTCCCGGTCAGCCACGCCAACGTCGCCGAGCTGTTCGCCGCCGCGGAAGAGCGCTTCACCCCCGGCCCACGGGACGTGTGGACCCTCTTCCACTCCTACGCCTTCGACTTCTCGGTGTGGGAGATCTGGGGTGCTCTCCTGTACGGCGGGCGGGTCGTCACCGTTCCCCGGCAGGTCAGCAGGTCGCCCGAGGCGTACGCCGATCTCCTGCGGCGCGAGCGGGTGACCGTGCTCAGCCAGACGCCCTCCGCGTTCGCCCAGCTCACCGCCCTGGTGGAGGAGTCGCCGCGGGTCCTGCGCGATCTGCGCTGGGTCGTCCTGGGCGGCGAGGCCCTGCGACCCCAGCAGGTCAGGCGGTGGTTCGCCGCGGGGGCGGCGCCGCAGGCCCGGTTGTGCAACATGTACGGCATCACCGAGACCACCGTGCACGTCACCGGCTTCGACATCACCCCCGAGACGCCGTTCGAGCGCTCGGTCGTCGGGCGTCCGCTCGCCCACCTGTCGGCCGAGGTGCTGGATCCGCGCGGGCATCCCGTCCCCGTGGGGGTGCCGGGCGAGCTGGTCGTCGGCGGCTACGGGGTGGCGGGCAGCTACCTGGGCCGTCCCGGGCTCACCGCCCAGCGGTTCCGCCCCGACCCCGCCGTCCCGGGCGCCCGGCGGTATCACAGCGGCGACCTGGCCCGCTGGCTGCCCGACGGGAATCTGGAGTACCTGGGCAGGATCGACGACCAGGTCAAGATCCGCGGGTTCCGCATCGAGCCCGGCGAGATCCATCAGGTGCTGATGGAGCATCCCGCGGTCCGCTCCGGCGCGGTCGTGGCCACCGACGGCCGGCTGATCGCCTACGCCGTGCTGAGCGCCGAGGCCACGACGGGTCAGATCCGAGCGCATCTGGCGGGCCGGCTGCCGGACTACATGGTGCCGTCGGCGGTCATCGTGGTGGATCGGATACCGCTGACCGTCAACGGGAAGGTCGACCGGCGCGCCCTGCCGACGGCGGGCCGGGCCGAGAAGGTCTACGACCCGCCCCAAGGGCCCGTGGAACAGGCACTCGCCGCCTCGCTGTCGGAGGTGCTGAAGGTGGAGCGGGTGAGCAGGCAGGACTCCTTCATGGACCTCGGCGGCGACTCCGTACGCGCGGTGCAGGTCGTCGGGAGGTTGCGGCGGGCGGGCTACACGCTTCCGCTGGACGTGCTGTTCACCCATCCCACCGTCGCCGCGGCGGCCGATCAGGCGACACCGGCCGCGCCGGCCGCGGACGCCCAGCCGTACGGCCAGCTCGACGACCGTGACCTTGAGCGGGCGGCGGCGATCGACGGCCTGGTGGACGCCTACCCGATGACCGCGATGCAGCTCGCCATGGTCTACCACATGGAGCTGGACCCGGAGCTGCGGCCGTACCAGAACGTCAACAGCTACCGGGTCGCGGCGCCCCTGGACGAGGCGGCGCTGGAACGGGCCGTACGCGAGGCGGCCGAGCGTCATCCCGTGCTGCGGACCTGCTTCGACCTGACGTCGTTCGGCGAGCCGATGCAGCTCGTGCGCGCGTCGGCCCCACTCCCGCTGGCGATGGGCGACCTCACCGGGACCGATCAGCACAAGGAGATCACCGCGCTCGTCGAACGCGAGTGGTCGGCACCCTTCGACCTGGGCCGGGCGCCGTTGTTCCGGGTGAACGCCCAGCGGCTGTCACCGGAGTCCTTCCAGCTCACCGTCGTCGAACATCACGCGATCCTGGACGGCTGGAGCTTCACCTCCCTGCTGGCCGAGCTGATCAACCGCCACGCGCTGCTCAGCCGCCGGCCGCGGACGCCTCCGCAGCCCCCGCCGGCGTCCCGCTTCAGCCGGTTCGTGGCGCTGGAGCGCGAGGCCGCGGGCTCGGCCGAGTCGCTGACGTTCTGGAAGGAACGGCTGGCCGCCGCGGACGGCGCCATCTTCGGCAAGCTGCCCCCCGGGCCCACCGTCGGCAGGACCATCGAGCGTGAGGTGCCGGGCGAGCTGTCCCGCGCCATGACCAGGCTCGCCCAGAACGCGGGTGTGTCCGTCAAGAGCGTCGCCCTGACCGCCCATCTGGTGGCGCTGAGCCGGGCGAGCGGTCGTACCGACGTCGTCACCGGGCTCGGCCAGCACGGCAGGGTCGAGGAGGCGGGAGGGGCCGAGGCCCTGGGCCTGTTCCTCAACATCGTCCCCTTCACGCTGCGCCTGGACGGCGGCACCTGGATCGATCTCGTCCGGCGGGTGCACCGCGAGGAAGTCGCGATCATGCCGCACCGGCGGGTGCCGTTCGCGACCATCTCCACGTTCATGCGCGACCCCGAGCTGGCGGCCAGCTTCACCTTCAACCGCTTCCACGCGCTGGCCGGGGCGCAGATCGACGACGAGCGACTCGGATCGGCGCCCACGATGCGATACGAGCCCAACCACTTCGCGCTCAGCGCGGTGTTCGTCCAGGACCCGGCGTCCGACCGGGCGCTGCTGCTGGCCGACCATCCGTCGCCGCGGCTGCCGCACGGACTGGTCGTCGCCTACTCCAATGCCTACCTGCTGGCCGCCTATGCCATGACGGTCCGGCCGTACGCCGACTATCGACAGGAGCCTTGATGAACTACGTCGTTGTGGTGAACCACGAGGAGCAGTACTCGATCTACCCCGACGACCGCGACCTGCCCGCGGGCTGGGACGACGCCGGATTCCGCGGGTCGGAGAAGGAATGCCTGGAGCACATCGGCACGGTGTGGACGGACATCCGCCCACGCAGCCTGCGCGAACGGATCTGAGCCGATGCGCCTGATCCAGGATGCGCTGGCACACCCCGCCGAGCGTCCGGCGCTCACCCACCTGGACTACGACCACGGGGGTGAGCCCCGGAGCACCACGCTGACCTTCGGCGAGTTGCGGCGCGCGTGCGAGGCGTTCGCGCCGGCCGTCGAGCCGGGACAGCGGGTGCTCCTGCTGCACAGCATCGGGCCCGACTTCGTGGTGGAGTTCTTCGGCTGCCTGCTGGGCGGCGCCGTGCCGGTGCCCGCTCCCGAGCCTCGTACACCCCGTGACCGGTCCGCCGACAGGCTCGCGCGGATCGTGGCGGACGCCGGGATCACCGCCGCCGGCCTCACCCCGCAGGTCTCGCGCGAGGAGGTGGTGCAGCTGAGCCCGAGCCTGGCGGAGATCACGTGGCTTGGGCGTGGGGGCGGCGGCGCCGTTCCCGAGGAGAGTGGGGCGCGCGGGGAGGACCTCGCCTATCTGCAGTACACCTCGGGCTCCACCGGTTCGCCGCGCGGGATCGAGATCACTCACGACAACGTGCTGGGTCAGGCGCGGCACTTCGGGGACGCGCTGGAGATCGAGCGCGACTCGGTGCTGGTCAACTGGGCGCCGTTCTTCCACGACATGGGGCTGGTGCTCGGCCTGCTGATACCGCTGTTACGCGGCGCGCGGGTGGTGACGCTGTCGCCGCAGGCGTTCATCCGTGATCCGGAACGGTGGCTGCGCGCCATCTCCGACTTCGGCGGCACCCACTCGGCGGCGCCCGATTTCGCCTACGACCTGTGCGTGCGCAAGGTCACCGAGCAGCAGCGGTCGCGGCTGCGGCTGGACACCTGGAAGGCCGCCATCAACGGGGCCGAGCCCGTCCGCGTCGCGACCATGGACCGCTTCGCCACGACGTTCGGCCCGTGCGGGTTCCGCGCCGAGGCGATGCGCCCCTCCTACGGCCTGGCCGAGTGCACGCTGGCGGTGACGACACCCCGGCCGGGCGAGACGCCGGGCCGGTTCACCGCCGACCGGGACGCGTTGAGCGCGGGCAGCGCCAAGGCGGCGCCGGCGGGCCGGTCGCTGTCGTCGTGCGGACGGCCGCTGCCCGGCCTGGACGTCACCATCCTGTCGCCCGAGACCGGCGAGGTCCTGCCCGACGGCGCCGTCGGGGAGATCGCCGTCGCCGGCTGGGGCGTCGCCAAAGGCTTCCACGGCCGGTCCGGCGACCTGCGCGAACTTCGTACGGGCGATCTCGGCTTCTTCCACGAGGGCGAGCTCTACCTCACCGGCAGGCTCAAGGACGTGATCATCGTCCGCGGGCAGAACTACCATCCGGTGGACCTGGAGCACGTCGCCCAGGAGGTGGATCCCGCCATCCGGCCCGGTGGCCTCGCCGCGTTCCAGGACGAGGGCGCCGTCGGCCTGGCGTGCGAGATCCGCGGGGCACAGTCACAGGAGTCGCTGGCCGACATGGCCACCGCGATCCAGCGCGTGATCTCCTCCGCGTTTCAGCTCAAGCTCGACACGATCACCCTGGTCCACCTGGGGAGCGTGCCCAAGACCTCCAGCGGCAAGGTCCAGAGAAACGAGTGCCGCCGCCGGCTGGCGGCCGGCGAACTCCGCGTCCGCTACCAGTGGCGGCAGCGCGACGCGGCTCCCCAGCCCAGCGTGGCCATGCTCAGGCCGATGCTCAGGTTCATGCTCGCGAAGATCCTGGCGGTGCCGGCCGACGATCTCGCCGACGACATGCCCTTCGCCGGCCTCGGCCTGGACTCCGTAGGGGCCGAGCAACTGGCCGCCGAGCTGGAACGCATGCTCGGCGCGCCGGTACCCACCTCCCTGATCTTCGATCATCCGACGATCTCCGACCTGGCGAAAGCGCTGGCCACACCATGAACGCCATCGCCGTCGTCTCCATGGCCTGCCGGTTCCCCGGGGGCGTCGCCTCTCCCGAGGAGCTGTGGCGCTTGCTGGCCGGCGGAGTCGACGCCATCGGGGAGGTGCCGCCGTCGCGGTGGCCGGTCGACCGGCTCTACTCGGCCGACCCGGAGGAACCGGGGAAGATCAGCAGCAGGTGGGCGGGGTGCGTCGACGGCATCGAGGAGTTCGACGCGGGATTCTTCGGCCTGTCGCGCGCCGAGGCCGAGCAGCTGGATCCACAGCAGCGGCTGCTGATGGAGTCCGCCTACGAGGCGATGGAACGCGCGGGGCTGCCACCCGCCCGAGCCGGTGACTGCGGGGTCTTCATCGGGATCAGCGGCAGCGACTACGGCCGCGCCCTGGGCGGCGACCTGACCGCCATCGGCCCCTATTTCAGTACGGGACAGGCGTCGTCGATCGCCGCCAACCGCATCTCCTACACCTGGGACCTGCGCGGACCCAGCATGGCCGTGGACACCGCCTGCTCCTCGGGGCTGGTCGCCGTCGACCTCGCCGTGCAGAGCCTGCGGCGGGGCGCCTGCTCCATCGCCCTGGCGGGCGCGGTCAACCTGGTGCTCGGCCCGGCGAACTGGGTGTCGCTGTCCAAATTCGGGATGATGTCCAGCGACGGCCGCTGCCGATCGTTCGGCGCGGGCGGCGACGGCTTCGTCCGCTCGGACGGCTGTGCCGTGGTCCTGCTCAAACCCCTCCAAGCGGCAGAACGTGACGGCGACGAGATCCTGGCCGTCATCCTCGGCTCGGCGGTCGGCCAGGACGGCCGCAGCAACGGGCTCACCGCGCCGAACGGCACCGCCCAGGAAGCGGTCATCCGCAGCGCGCTGGCCGACGCCGGACTGCCCGCCGAGGCGGTCACCTATGTCGAGGCGCACGGTTCGGGCACCGCGCTCGGCGACCCGATAGAGATGAGCGCGCTGGCCCGCACCTATGGCGCCAGGGAGTCGGGGATCTGCCGGGTCGGGTCGGTCAAGTCCAACATCGGGCACGCGGAGGCGGCGGCGGGCATGGCCGGGCTGGCCAAGCTGATCCTGTGCCTGGGACGGCGCCACCTGCCGGCCTCGCTGCACGCCGATCCGCCGAACCCGCGGCTGCCGCGTAACCCCAAGGTCGAGGTGGTCACCCGGTCCATGCCGTGGACCGCGGAGGGGCGGCTGATCGGAGCGGTGAGCTCGTTCGGCTTCGGAGGAGCCAATGCCCACCTGATCGTCGCCGAGCCTCCGGCCCAGGCCGCCGGGCCAGCGCCCGCCTTCCCGAGCCCGCTGATCCTGCCGCTGTCCGCGCGCAGTCCCGGCGCGCTGCGCGCGCTGGCCGAGCGTTATGCGGAGTTCGCCGAGGACAGGCCGCTGGCCGGCATCTGCCACAGCGCCGCCGTACGCCGGGCGCATCACCCCCATCGGGCGGCCGTGATCGTGCAGGACCGGGAGCAGCTACGGCGTGACCTGCGGAATCTGCCGGAACCCGAGGCGGACGGTGTGCCCTGGCGCGATCCCGTCCTGGTGTTCAGCGGGCAGAGCCACCTCCCCGACGCCCCGGCCCTGCTGGACGAGCCTGTCTTCGCGGACGTGGTGGCCAGGTGCGAGCCGATGTTCCGGCTGCCGCTGCGGGCGATGCTGTTGGGTGCGGAGCCGATCCCCGACGGCACCGACGTGGCGCAGGCCGTGCTGTTCGCCTTCCAGGCGGGGCTCACCGACCTGTGGCGATCCCTGGGGGTGCGGCCCGCCGCCGTCGTCGGGCACAGCGCGGGAGAGACCGCGGCCGTCTACGCGGCCGGGCTGCTCGACCTGGAGCAGGCCGCCAGGGTGGCGGCGGCACGGGGCGCCGCCATGCGGCGGGCCCACGGGCGCGGCCGCATGGCGTTCGTGACCGGTCCCATGGACCAGGTCAGGCGGCATCTGGGCGAGAGCGCGGTCATCGCCGCCTACAACGGCCCCGACAGGTTCGTGATCTCCGGCGGCGACCTCGGCGCGGCCATGCGGGCGCTGCGGGGAGCCGGATGCTCCGGTCAGCCCCTGCCGGGCGACTACGCCTTCCACAGTCCCCTCATGCGGGACGTCGCCGAGGCGATGACGGCCACCGACCTCCCGGCCGCCGCCTCCGCGGGCACGGCCGTCTTCTGCTCGACCGTGCTCGGGGCGGTCGCCGGCGGCGACGCGCTCGACGCGGACTACTGGGCCCGCGGCATCGCTGAGCCGGTCCGCTTCCACCAGGCGATCGAGGCCCTCCTGACCATCGGATTCGCGTCCTTCCTCGAAGTCGGCGCGCGCCCGACCCACGCCGGCGACATCACCGCGATCGCCGACCGGCCCGTCCGCGTCGTCCAGGCCCACCGAGCCGGCAGTGTCGCCCAACCGCTCACGCGGCTCTACCGCGCCGGAGCGGACATCGACTGGACGGCCCGCCACCCCGACGGAACCTTCCTGCCGGACCTGCCCACCTATCCGTGGCAGAGGACCCGGCACTGGGCGATCACCAAGGAGTACGGCATGCACGGCGACACCGTCGTCACCATCAAGGAGCGGCTCGCCGAACATCTCAAGCTCGGCGCGGCCGACATCTCCGACCATGCGACCTTCCTCGACCTCGGCGCCGACAGCCTGGTGCTGATGAAGCTGGTGTCCTACCTCAACGACCGGTACGGCACGGCACTGCAGCCCTCGATGCTGTTCGACACCTACCCGACCGTGCGGACGCTGGCGGCCGCGATCGGAAGCACCGCAGCCCCTGAACCCGCCCCCGCCGTGAAGCCCGCTCCCGCCTTGGAGCCCGCTGTCGCCTCTGAGCCCGCCGCCGACGCGTCCCTGTCCCGGCTCGTGTCCGAGCAGCTGGTGATCATGCGGGAGCAGCTGCGCCTGCTGACCCCCGCCGCCCGCGACGAGATCCCGCCGAAGCGCGATCTTCCCCCGGCTCCCGCGATGCCGGTGCCGCATGCCGTACCGCACGGCAGGCCCGTACCGCACAGCACGCCCATACCGCACAGCAGGCCTGAACCGCTCACCGAGCCCCAGCGCCACTACGTGGCCGATCTCGTGGAGCGGATGGGCAAACGGGATGAGTCGGCCAAGAAACTGGCGGGCGCCTACCGGCCGCGGCTCGCGGAGAGCCGGCCGTGGGCGAACTTCCGCCCGGCGCTGAAGGAGCTGATCGTCCCGTTCGTCGCCGAGCGGGCCGAGGGGGCGCGGCTCTGGGACGCGGCGAGAAATGTCTACACCGACTACTGCATGGGCTTCGGCGTTCAGCTGCTCGGGCACAATCCGCCGTTCGTGACCGAGGCGATCCGCCGTCAGCTCGGCCAGACCTACTCCCTGGGCTATCAGCTCAAGCAGTCCTATGATCTGGCGGATCAGTTCTGCCAGATCACCGGTCATGATCGCGTCACCTTCTGCAACACGGGCTCCGAGGCGGTCATGGGCGCGATCCGGCTGGCCCGGCTGGCCACGGGACGCGACAAGATCGCCTACTTCGAGCGGTCGTATCACGGGCTGATCGACGCCGTGCTGGCCGACACCGGCGCTCCCGGGCTGTCACCGGCGGCCGCCGGCGAGGCGGTCGTCCTGCCCTATGGGGAGGACGACTCGCTGCGGCGGATACGGTCCGTCGCGGGCGAGCTCGCCGCGGTCGTCGTCGAGCCGGTGCAGAACAGGAACCCGTCCGTGCAGCCCGCGCGGTTCCTGGCCGAGCTGCGGCGGCTGACCGCCGAGCACGGCATCGTCCTGATCTTCGATGAGATGATCACCGGGTTCCGTATCGGGCTGCGCGGCGCGCAGGGCCACTGGGACATCACTCCGGACCTCAGCACCTACGGAAAGGTCATCGGCGGCGGCCTGCCCATCGCGGCCATCGCCGGCCGCGCCGACCTCATGGACGGCATGGACGGCGGAGCCTGGGGATACGGCGACGACAGCGCGCCCACCGCCCGGACGACCTTGTTCGGCGGCACCTTCCAGAAACATCCGCTCGCGGTCAGCGCGGCGCGTGCCGTACTGGATCATCTGGAAGCGGAAGGGCCCACGCTCTATCCGGATCTCAACGCCAGGGCCGCGCGGATCACCGACGGGCTGACGGAGATCTTCCAGGCCGAGGGCCTGCCGTACTCGATCGCCTCGTTCGGCTCACTGTGGCGGATCGAATATCGCGGTACGGCCGGCTTCTACCAGCCGCTTCCCCTGGAGATGCTCTACTACAGCCTGCTGGCAGAGGGCGTCCACGTGTGGGAGGGCAGGACGTTCTTCCTGTCCACCGCGCATGACGACCGGGACGCCGAGCACCTGCTCGACGCGGTGGAGCGGAGCGTGGGCGCCCTGAGAAAGGGCGGTTTCCTCCCTGCCGGGGAACGGCCGGAGTGGCGGGCGACGCCACAGCAGCGGCGGCTGTGGCAGATCCAGCGCGATCACGGTCCCGAGTGGACCGCCTACCACGAGACCATGCTGCTGCGCCTGCGGGGCCGGCTCGATGTCGCGGCCCTGGGCCAGGCGGTGCGGTACGTGCTGCGCCGCCATCCCGCGCTGACCGCCGCCTTCACCGAGGACGGCGCCGCCCTGCGCGGCGACCCGAGCATCGCCGGGGAACTCCAGGTGGCCGACGGTGACGACGTGCGGACCTGGACCGAGGCGCCCTTCTCGCTCGACGGCGGCCCGCTGTTCCGTGCCGCGCTCCTCCGGCAGGGGCCCGACCTGCACACCCTCGTCCTGCTCGGGCACCACCTGGTCCTGGACGGCGTGTCGGCCGGGCTCGTGCTCGAAGACCTGACGGAGGCCTATACGCGTGCCGTACGCGGTGAACGGCTGCCGCGTGGGGTGCCGCCGATCCCCGCGCTGCCCGGAGGAGCCGCCGGGGTCACTCCTCGGCCGCCCGGACCGCACGACTTCTCGCCCGCGACGCGGCGCGAGTTCGGCCTGCCTCACTGGGACGACGTGCGTGAGCGGGCGAAGCGCGAGGGGCTCACGCCGTTCAGGCTGGCGTTCCGTGCGTTCTGCGACGCGCTGCACCAGGTGACGGGGCGGGCCGAACTGCGGGTCGGCTTCCATGCCGACGCCAGGACCGGCCAGCACGCCTTCGCCGGGCACTTCCTCGACGTGGCCGTCGTCACCAGCCGCGCCGGGGAACCGCTCGACCTGACCCCGATGACCGACGCACCCGATGTGGATGTGGTCTTCGACCTCAATCCCACCCTGCCCGACCTCGCGTGGCCGGGCCTGGAGGTCGAGCTCGTCTCGCCACCTGCCAGGCACGCGAAGTACGGGCTGTTCTTCGATGTGCTCCCCACGGCCGGCACGGGCCGAGTCGAGGTGACCTATCGAACACCCTACGACGAGACCCTGATCGAACCCCTCTACGGACAGTGGATCTCATCCCTCAAGGGACCTTCATCATGAGATTGAACACCCTGACCATCCCCCTGGCGACCACCGCGCTCCTGCTCGCGTTCGCGCCGGCGGCCCACGCGGCCGCGGCGAGCACGTGCACCGTCAACGGCACAGCCCAGACGGGCACCGTCATCAACGGCACCGCCGGCAACGACATCATCACCTGCTGGGCGGGCAGCCGCGACGAAACCTCCATCCTGCCCGGCACCACCGTCAACGGCCTCGGCGGCGCCGACATGATCAGCGCCGCGGGCTCGCCCGCCGTGGACGGCGCCACGGTCAACGGCGGCGACGGCGACGACAGCATCACCCTGAGGGGCGCCGCGAGCGCCACCGGGGCCCTGGCCGTCAGATCGAGCCAGATCAACGGCGGAACCGACCACGACAACATCCTCATCTACGGCGGCGACGCGACGGCCGGCGCCGACTCCCGTGTCAACGCCGCCGTCGCCGGGGGCGGCGTCGACGCGGGGCCGGGCAACGACAACGTCTCCGTCCTCGGCGGCGTCGCCACGAACGCCGGGGGCCTGGGCGGCCACGGCGTCCTGGCGGGCACGGTCGCCGGACGGGACGGCGACGACACCATCACGGTCGGCGGCGGCAGAGCCACCGGCGCCCTCGGACACGGCGGAGACGGGCTCCTCAGCGGAGCGAGCACCACCGGCGGCGCGGGCGACGACATGATCACCGTAGGCGGCGGCGCCGGCGAAGGAGCCGCCGGCGGCGGCAACCTGTCGACCGTCACCGGCGACGCCGGAGTCGACGTCATCTATGGCGGCAACGGTGACGGCGAGATCCTCGGTGGCGACGGAAACGACCGGCTGTTCGGCGGCCTGGGAGCCGACACCGTGGACGGCGGCGACGGCGACGATCTCCTGTGCGGGGATCGCGGCAAGCACGACACCACCGCCTGCTTGAGCACCGTCGAGCAGGGCGACGGCGACGATGTCATCCGTGGAGGCGACGGCGCCGACTCCATCGACGGGCAGGGGCACACCACCAGCCAGCCCGGCGACACCGCCGACGGCGGACTGCCCGCCGCCCCTGCCGGCGGCGTGGATCCCGACACCTGCACCAGAACAGAAACCACCACCGGCTGCCGCGTCGTATGACGTGAACCGGCGCGGCGCCGGGGGCCGGCGGCTCGGGAGGAGCCGCCGGCCCCCGGCGCTCCAGGTCTTCGCGGGCCCCGGTCACGCCGATGAGGCCGTCGGACGGATCCCGGCGCGCAGCACTCCAGGACCGCGCGCGGCTCCACCGTGCCGTCGACACCGGTGGGCGAGCCCGCTCCGGCGGATCGACGCTGTTCGCCGCCGCCCCCCATGGACACGGCGGCAGAGGGCTCGGATAGGGCCGGCACGGCTGCGTGCTCGCCGTCGGCGACACCGCTTGGATCAGGAAACCGCACCGGAGAACGGGCCCAGGCGTGGTGCGGTCAGTACCTCGGCCGGTGTCCCCGCTGCGGCGAGACGTCCCTGATCGAGCAGGAGGCAGTGGTCCGCGCACTTCGCCATGCGCAGGTCGTGGGTGGCGTGGATGACCGTGGTCCCGTCGGCGCGCACCTCGTCGAGTACGTCGGAGATGCGCTGCCGGGCCTCCGCGTCAAGCCCTGTCGCGGGCTCGTCGAGCAGCAGGAGGTCAGGCTCTTGCGCCAGCCCCTGGGCCAGGAGCGCGCGCTGCCTCTGCCCGCCCGACAGCGCGCCCAGCCGGCGGCCCGCCAGTTCCCGGATCCCCAGCCGGGCCATGCACGCGTCGACCACCGCCCAGTCCTGCCGTGACAGCGGCCGCCACGCGCCACGGTGCGCCCAGCGGCCCATGGCCACCGTCTGCCGGACCGTGATCGGCAGCGTGTCGGACGCTTCACTGCGCTGCACCACGTAGCCGGGACGCCTGCCGCCGTCCCGCGACACCGTTCCCGACAGCGGCTTGACGACTCCGGCCAGTACGGCCAGCAGCGTCGACTTGCCGGAACCGTTCGGCCCCACCACGGCGGTGACGCCTGGTCCCGGGAAGCGGGCATCGAGGCCGTGCAGGACCGTCCGCCCGCCGTACCCCGCACTGAGATCGCTGATCGCGACGGTCACGGACACCTCCGAGTTGAAATTGATAATGGTTTTCATTGTAGAGTGCTTTGCCATGGATTGGTTGCTTGATCCGTTTCAGGTGTCGTTGGTGCGGCACGCCCTCATGGGCGGGATCCTCGTCTCCCTCATCTGCGCCCTCGCCGGGACGTGGGTGGTGCTGCGCGGCATGGCCTTCCTGGGCGACGCGATGTCGCACGGGATGCTGCTGGGAGTCGCGCTCGCCTCGCTCATCGGGGTCAATCTCCTGGCCGGAGCGTTGGTGAGCGCCGGTGCGATGGCGCTCGGCGTGAGCGCGATCAGCAGGTCGCCGAAGCTGTCGCAGGACACGAGCATCGGCCTGCTGTTCGCCGGGATGCTGGCGCTCGGCGTGATCGTGGTGTCGCACTCGGAGTCGTTCGCGGTGGATCTGACCGCGTTCCTCTTCGGAGACGTCCTCGGTGTGCGGCCGCGCGATCTGGTCCATCTGGCCGTCGCGCTCGGGGTCTGCGCGCTGGTCGCGCTGGCGGGTCATCGGCTCTTCGTCGCCCTGGCCTTCGACGCGCGCAAGGCCCACACGCTGGGCATGCGGCCGCGGCTGGCTCACGTGCTGCTGCTCGCCCTGCTCACGCTGGCGATCGTCGCGTCCTTCCACATCGTCGGCACCCTGCTCGTGTTCGGCCTGCTGGTGGCGCCGCCCGCGGCGGCGGCGCTGTGGGCGCGCCGCATCCCGATGATCATGCTGGGCGCCGCGGCGTTGGGCGTCGTCTCGACCGCGGCGGGGCTGGTGGTGTCGTGGCACGCCGGGACGGCCGCGGGGGCCACGATCGCCGCCGTCGCCGTGGCTCTGTTCTTCGTCTCCGCCATCGGTCGCGGGATCGCCGGAAGGAATCGCACGCAGTGATGAAGATCGCCCTCGCGGGGCTGCTGGTACTGGCCGGATGCGCCACCGAGCCTGCCGAGAACGCCGCTCCCCACGGCTACGTGGCCGGGGCGGAGGAGACCGCCGAGCCGCAGTACCGGCTCGTCCTGGCCGACGGCGCGAAGGCGCACGTCCTCGACCTGCTCAGCGGGAAGGTGTACGCCGCCGGCGAGGCCGGGGACGTCACGGGGGTCACCGGGGATGGACGGCACGCGTTCCTGTCCGGCGGCGCGCTGCGGATCGTCGATGGAGGTGCGTGGATGGTCGATCACGGCGACCACGTCCACTACTACAGGTCGGCCGTTCGCGATCTCGGCGAGGTCACCGGGCGGGGGCCGCACGAGGCGTTCAGCGACACGGCCGTCACGGCCGTGCGGTCCGGGGACGGCACGGTCAAGCTGCTCGACCGGGCCCGCCTGGACAAGGGGGACATCGCCCAGATCGGCGTCCTCTCGGCGGGTGGTCCCGTCGTGCCCTTCGCGGGGCATCTGCTCGTGGCCGATGGCGACGCCGTACAGGTGAGGACCAGGGCCGGGGCGCGGGTCCGCACGATCGGCGAGGGATGTCGTGAGCCGGAAGGCGCCGCTGTGACCCGCCGCGGCGTCGTCGTCGGGTGCGCCGACGGCGCCCTGGTCGTCGACGGGAACCTCGCGGGGAAGAAGATCGGGTATCCGGTACGCGGCGTGCGGGCGACGGAGTTCCATCACCGGCCGGGGAGCACCACGCTCGCCGCCATGGCCGGTGACCAGGGCATCTGGGTGCTCGACGTGACCCGCTCGACCTGGAAGCTGATCAGGAGCAAGGGCGTGGTCGCGGTGAACGCGGCCGGTGACGGCCTGCCCGTCCTGTCGCTGACCGGGGACGGAACGCTCCAGTCCCACGATCCCGCCACCGGGAAACGGACGGCGCGCACGAAGCTGCTGGCCGTACCGGAAAGTCCTGTCATTCAGGTGGACACGGCCCGCGCCTACGTCAACGACCCCGCGCGCAAGGCCGTCCACGAGATCGACTACAACGACAGGCTCAGACGGGCGCGGACGTTCAGGCTCGGCTTCGCGCCGCGGTACATGACGGAGATCGGCCGATGAGCCGCGTCGCCGCCGCCCTCCTGGCGATCGTCCTTCTGGCGGGCTGCGCGGCGGGGACCGGGAACGGCACGGGCATCGTCGTCACCACGAACATCCTCGGCGACATCACCCGCAACATCGTCGGCGACGAGGCTGAGGTGACCGTGCTGATGAAGCCGGACTCCGACCCGCACTCCTTCGGCATCTCCGCCCAGCAGGCCGCCCGGCTGGAAGACGCCGCCCTCGTCGTCTACAACGGCCTCGGGCTGGAGGAGGGCGTGCTGCGCAACGTCCGGGCCGCGCGCGAAGCGGCCGTCCCCACCCTCGCCGTCGGCGACGGCGTGATCGGCGACGCGGACGCCGATCCGCACTTCTGGGCCGATCCGCGGCAGGTCGCCAAGGCCGTCGACCTGATCGCCGAGCGCGTCATCGCGGAGGTCGACGGCATCGACGCCGCCCGGGTCCGCGCGAACGCGGCCGCCTACCGCGGACGCATCGCCGAACTGGACATCTGGATGGCCACCCAGATCGCCGCCATCCCCGCCGGCAACCGAAAGCTCGTGACAAACCACCATGTCTTCGGATATTTCGCCAAAAGGTATGGCTTCAGCGTGATCGGGGCGGTGATCCCCAGCGGTACCACGCTCGCCTCCCCGAGCGCCTCCGACCTGAAGTCGCTCGCCGACGCCATCAGGCGCGCCAAGGTCAAGGCGATCTTCGCCGACTCCTCCCATCCCGACCGCCTGGCCCAGGTCCTGGCCTCGGAGACCCGCCTGGACGTCCGCGTCGTCACCTTGTTCTCCGAGTCGCTCAGCCGGCGCGAACCGGGCGCCGCGACCTACCTGGACATGATGCGCACCAACACCACGGCCATCGTCACATCCCTCCAATGAAAGGTGTCTTCACCATGCGTTTCCCGACGCTCATCGCCGCCGGCCTCCTCCTGACCGCCTGCGGCACGACCACAAAGGCGGCGGCCCCGCCGCCGCCGGTCGCCGAACCGCTCGTCGCCACCTACGCCGGAGGCCTGTACGTCCTCGACGGCAAGACCCTGCGCCTGGCCAAGGACATCCCGCTGACCGGATACAACCGGGTCAACGCCGCCGGAGACGACCGTCACATGCTCGTCTCGACCGCCACCGGCTTCCGCGTCCTCGACGCCGTCTCCCCGGCGCTGAAGAACGACGAGTTCAAGGCCGCCAAGCCGGGACACGTGGTCAGGCACGGCGGCACCACGGTCCTGTTCGCCGACGGCAGCGGCGAGGTCACCCTCTTCGACCCCGCGCGGCTCGGCGAGGGCCTGCCCAAGGGGGAGGTCTACACCGCGGCCGCCCCGCACCACGGCGTGGCCATCGAGCTCGAGAACGGAGAACTCCTCGTCACCCTCGGCACGGAGGAGGAACGCCGCGGCATCGTCGTCCTGGACAAGAACAGGAAGGAACTCGCCCGCAGCGAGCAGTGCCCCGGCGTGCACGGCGAGGCCACCGCCAAGGACGAAGCCGTCGTCATCGGCTGCGAGAACGGCGTCCTCCTCTACAAGAACGGCAAGATCACCAAGGTCGCGAGCCCGGACACCTACGGCAGAATCGGCAACCAGTCAGGCACCGACATGTCGCCCGTCGTCCTCGGCGACTACAAGACCGACCCCGACGCCGAACTGGAACGTCCCACCCGCGTCTCGCTCATCGACACCGACACCGGCAAGCTGCGGCTCCTGGAGCTCGGCGCCGGCTACACCTTCCGCTCGCTGGCCCGCGGCCCGCAGGGAGAAGCCCTCGTCCTCGGCACCGACGGCAAGATCCACGTCATCGACCCGGTGGCGGCCAAGGTCGTCAGGACCATCCCGGTCCTCGGCGCCTGGACCGAGCCGCTGGACTGGCAGCAGCCCCGCCCGAACATCTTCGCCCGCGCCCAGACGGTGTTCGTCAGCGACCCGGCGAAGAAGCAGCTCCACGCGATCGACCTCGCCTCAGGCAAGATCCTCAAGACCGCGTCCCTCCCGAACACCCCCAACGAACTCAGCGGCGTCACCCGCTGAACCAGAGCCGTGCCGCGGGCGGGAACCCGTTCCCCGCCTTCGGATAAGTACGGTCGTGACATTCATTCCACACCAGGAACCGCCCACGGCGGGCCGGACGCTCTGGCGGGGTCCAGGGAGCTGAGAAGACCGGAGGCACGCGGAGACGTTGGCCAAGCGCGCGACGGCGGCGGCGGGGCAGGCGGACGTCTATCCGCGAGACGCCCAGTGGGTTTACGCCAGAAGAGACTTCTACCGATCGCCCAAGATCGCGCCCACGTCGGCCGCGTCGCCGGAGGGAGGAGGCGAGACCGGCTCGCGGCACACCACCGAAATGTGGACGCGGGGTGACGGCAAGGAGCGAGCCCAGCGGGACGAAGGCAGCGAAACGATCACCAGGCGTCGGGGCGGGGAAGATCACCGTCTACGTCGGTGGATCGGCCGCGCCGCCGCCGCACGGCGCGTTGCCCGAGGGTCAGGTGATCTTCGCGGTCGCTCAGGTGGCCGCCGGCATCGTCGACCACGCGGGGGAAGTCCCGTAGCGCGACGCCGGCCGCCGGTCAAACCCGCGCGCCCGTCCTCCGCGTACGCGCCAGGACGAGGCCCACCGAACCGGCCGCGATCAGGCAGACAGGCGTGTAGAGCAGGAGGTTGAGCCGGTAGAACGGCGTGCCGGTGTCGGTGCCGAGGCCGGAGGACCACACGAGCCCCAGCGCTCCCCGCACGAGCAGCCCCGCCCCGAGCGCGAACACGACCGCCTTCGCCGGCCACCCGCCCCGGCCCCTGGAGACCGCTACGATCGCGATCGCCGCCGTGGTCAGCAGAAGGATCAGCGGCAGCAGAACCCGGGGGGTGAAGGGCACGTCCATGTTGAGGACGGCCATCGACAGCGCACGGGGGTCGGACGCGGGCCTGACGAGCCAGTACAGGTGGGCCATGGCGTCGAGGACCAGGATGGCGGCGACGAAGGTGCCGAGACGTTTGGTGTTCATGCCCTCAAGGAGGCGGCGGATTCCCCGATGGTTCCATGGAACCTTTGGGAACCTCGCCGCCTCTGGACGTATATGAACTGGCCTGTCGTTGATCTGGACCCGGTGCGGCGCCTGCGCGCGCTGGCCGCCGCCATCCCGGGCGCGCACGTCGCCGAGCGCGTCATCCCGGCCCCCTTCGAGCTGATCTGGGAGGTGGCGAGCGACCTGGAGCGCGAGTTCGGCACGTTCGAGCCGGACATGCGGCACGTGCGGATCGTCGCCGACGACGGCCACGGGCGGCTGGTCGCCACGGCTCGCAGCAGGTACGGCATGCGCGCCCGATTCGCCGTCGACCTGCGACCGGGCTGGTGCTGGATGCAGTCCAGGTTCCTGCTCGTCGGCCTGGCGGCGACGGCCGTACCCGGTGGCACGCTCGTCGCGCAGACCGGAGGTCTTCGTGTGCCGGGGCGGTCCGCGCTGGTGCCGCTGGGCGTGAGGCCTGCCGGGCGCAAGGCGTTGGCGCGGCTGGCCGCCCGCGTCGAGGAGCGGTCCCGGTGACCGTCGAACGGGTCCTGGCCGCACAGCGCGGGGACACCATGGCCATGAGCGACCTGCTCGACGAGCTGACGCCGTACCTCGGCCGGATCTGCGGCCCCATCGCGCTCGACAGCGGACCCGACGCCGTCCAGGAGGCGCTGATCGCCGTCTTCAGGAACCTGCGCGGGCTGCGTGAGCCCGAGGCGCTGTACGGCTGGGCGCGGGCGATAGCCGTACGGGAAGCGGTGAGAATCGCCAGACGCGACGGCCGCGCCAGCCCCGCGGAGCTGGCCGAACTGCCGTCGCGGCAGGACGTGGAGAGCGCGGTGGACATCCGGGACGTCCTGGAACGGCTCTCGCCGGAACACCGGGCCGTGCTGATGCTGCGCGACCTCGAAGGCCTGGAGGAGGCGGCCGCCGCGCGGTTGCTGGAAGTGCCCGTGGGCACGGTCAAGTCGAGACTGGCGCGGGCACGGCGGAGATTCCGCCAGGCCTGGCAGTCGTGAGCCTCGCCGACCCCAGCACCCGGGCGCAGCCCCGGTCACGGCGGCACCGGCAACTCTCCTGATGACCGGAGGCGCGGGCACACGGACGTCGATCATCGGGCGCGGCAGGGGCGGGCCGCTGGAGGCGGACAGGGAGCCGGCTCTTCGTGTCCAGAACCGGCAATCGCGGCATCCGACGATTATCGAGGGCCCCGCCACAGCCACTCCACGAGGTGGAGCTCCTTGGACCCGGCCACTGGTCCGGTGCGGCCGTGGAAACGTGCCTAAGGCTGTGCGCCCTCCGCGGTCGCGCGCAGGGCGTGGATCTGGCCGGCGTCGGTGCGGCGGACGGCCAGGCGGATCAAGGGGGCGAACAGGGTCCAGGGGAATCCGGTCGTGGCGAGGTCGGCGGTCAGGTGGGCGCGGGTACGCGCGTCGCCGTCGAGCGGCTCCAGGCGGTAGACGTATCGGGCGGTGACTCCGCCCTGGATGGTCACCAGTGTGATCGAGCGTCCCTCGTCCAGATCGGCGATCTCACTGGTGCGGGTCTTGCCGCGGGCATGGAAGGTGATCGTCGAACCGGCGCGGGTGCCCGACTCGGCGTACATCGACTCCACGCCCTTCATCCATCGGGGAGCTCGTTCCCAGTCGGTCAGCACCTGCCACACGTCCCGCGCCGGCCGGTCGATGACGGCGTCGACGGCGAATGCCCGTTTCATGGCCCACAGTGTGACCGCCGGCCGCGGTAGGGGACTTGTACGGAATTCACATCTCGGGGACGAACCCCGGCTCGTTCTGCCCGGTGGCGTACGCGCCGCGCTGGGCGAGCACGTACGCGGACGGCGTCACCCCGCTGTGGCGCTTGAAATCCCTGATGAAGTGGCTCTGATCGAACCATCCCCACGCGGCGGCCAGTCCGGTCCAGTTCAGATCGGCGTGCACGTCCACATGATTCAGCAGCCGCCGCAGCCTGAGGATGCGCGCGAGGGAGCGCGGGGTCAGGCCGATGACGCGCACGAATTCCCGGTCCAGGTGGGCGGGGGTGATGCCGAGCTCGGCGGCCAGACCGGAGATGCGCCGTCGGGGATCGGCCTCCAGCGCGGCTACGGCGGTCGTACACCGTCGCCATCCGCGTGCCGGGGAGAGGCCGGCGCGCAGCGTGGCCTCGACGGAATCCAGGCAGGCAGCCGGGTCCGGGCGGGCGAGGAGTGCGGCGCGCAGCGCACGGGCGGGCGGCCAGACCGTCGTCAGGTCCACGACCCGCCCGCGCAGCGGAGCGGGATCGACGCCGAACAGCGCGCGGCAGCCGACCGGCGACGACACCACACCTACGGCGAGTGTCTCGGCGGTCGGGGCGTTGATCACCGGCTGGTCGTGCGGCCCGGTCAACCAGCCTTCCGCCGCCACGAACGCCGGTCCGTCGCCGTTGCGCGGCGTCTGCACGATCGGGGATCCGAGGACGAGCACCGCGACCGTTGATCCCGTCGGCGCGATCCGCTCCCGCGGGTACGGCATCCGCCCCCGGGCGAACCACACCGACTCCGTGAACGGCTCCAACACCCCCGTCGGCCGCCGCGTCACGAACTCGAACTCCATGCCCGTCAGTGTCGCGCCCCGAGGGCCGCCACGTCACCGTCGTACCGCGCGGTGCGCGGACGGATGTCGTGTCAGGTGTTCAGTCCCGCGCGGGAGTTCCCGCCGGCGGGGGCGCAGACGACCACGAGGTCGAAAGAGTGCGATCACCTGATCCGGCTGCGGGAAGCGGAGGCTCGCGCTCAACCCGGGTTGAGGAGACATCGTGATGCCCACTGCCGACCGGCGAAGGAGGGGTGACCAGGTGGCTGTCACGGACGCGCGGACCGTGGTGACGGTGCGGGAGCTGACGTCGTGGACACCCGGATGGCCGACATCGACGCGCAACTGGACCGCCTGGCCGCCGCCCGGCGGTACCTCGGCCACCTGAAGCAGTGCCACCACGGCCCGTCACTGGAGGACTGCCCCGAGTTCAGAGCCGGGATCCGGGTACCCGAGCCGGCGAAACACTGATCATCATCCGGTACGGCCGGCACCACAGCCCCAGGTCCGGCCCGGCGTGAGCCAGTTCACCTGCCATGACTGTCACAGGGCGGCACGCCAGTCCGTCCAGACGCATGAACGATTCCCCGACCACGCCGGAGATCACCATGGTTGGCCTTGAGAACGCACCGCAGACCACCGCCGCCCGACCGGCGTGCCGGCGCCGCCGGCTCGCGGCCGTGCCGGCGCTGCTGGTGACCGCGCTGCTGTTCGGCGCCTACGTCTGGCAGCCCGCCGAGGACGGGCGCGCCTTCCGCTCGCCCTACCTGGCCCAAGCCGGCTCACGCTACGCCGACACTCCCCTCGCCCGCTTCCACTACGTCCAGGCCGGATCCGGCACGCCGGTGATCCTGCTCTCGCCCGGCGGCACCTCGGTCATCGGCTGGAAGGACCAGCTCAACGCCCTGGCCCGCGATCACACGGTCTACGTCGCCGACCTGCCCGGCCAGGGCTACACCCGGGTGAAAGACCCGGACTTCGCCTTCGACCTGGACTCGATGGTCACCGCCGTCGGCGCGTTCATGGACGGTCTCGGTGTACGGCAGGCCGCGCTGGCCGGCAACTCCTGGAGCGGCGGCTGGGCCCTGGCCTTCGCGCAGCGCCACCCCGACCGCGTCACCAAGCTCGCCCTGCTGGACGCCACCGGCCTGGACCTGCCGGGCACCGTGATGTGGGAGTCCCTGAAGATCCCTGTCGTCGGCGAACTGGCCGTCAAGCTGTCCACCGGCAGGTCCACCGTGCGCGGCCTGGCCGAGGGCATGATGGTCAACAAGGGCCGCGTCACCGATCAGCTGGTGGACGAGTGGTGGGCGCCGATGACCTTCCATGACAACATCCGCGCCACGTACCTGCTGGAACGCCGCCTCGACTGGGCACAGACCGAACGCGCCCTGCCCGCCACCAGGACTCCGACGCTGGTGCTGTGGGGCAGGCAGGACACCGTTCAGCCGGTCGAGCGCGCCCGGCGGTTCGCCGACCTGCTCCCGAACGACCAGCTCGTGATCCTGGACGGCTGCGGCCACGCCCCCCAGCTGGACTGCCCGGACCCGGTCAATCGCCATCTGCGGACGTTCTTCGCCGGGTGAGGCAGGATTCGATCACCTGGGCGAGGAGGCAGAGCTTCGGGTTGCTCTTCGCGCTCTTCTGGATCCAGCGCACCACCGCCAGGTCATCGCCGGTCATCGAGGCCAGGGAGCATCGCAGGATGGGCTTGATCCTGGGCGATCTGGTCACGCGGGCGTAGCGGATCATCGCGCGGTCGACATCGAGGGCCGGCCTCAGGGCGGACAGTTCGGGCGGGTGGTGGCGGGCCAGGCGGGGCCCGTACTGGAGGACGTCGAGGAAAGGCCAGGTGAGCAGGTAGTCGCGCAGCTTCGCCCAGTCCTGCCAGGCGAGGAAGGTGTCGGCCGCGAAGAGCCGGTCCTCCGGTGACGCCGGGTTGACGATCGCGAGGAGGTCCAGGCCGCGGGCCTCGCGTAAGACCGCGCGGATCGGTTCGCGCAGCTGCGGATGCCGGTAGCCGGCCGTCAGCCGGCCGGTGTCGAGGGCGTCCAGGCGGCCGTTCAGCAGGTCGTGGATCATGTGGCCGCGGAGCGTGGGGGAGCGCTCGATGAGCACGCGGATCGCGCGTGGCAGGCGGGGGGAGACGAGGACCTCGATGAGCAGGTCCGCATCACCGACCACGCTCATGTCGTCCAAGGCCGGGTCGCTGACCTGGCTCCCGTGCCTCAGCAGGTGGCTGGACAGCTCTCGGGTGGGGCCGGCCAGCCACAGCCGCCAGCCGTGCCCGCTCGCCTCGGGGTCGAGCCGGGTGTGGTTGCCGAACAGCGCCGGCCAAGGTTCTCCGCCGCGCAGCGCCTGGGACCACAGGGCCGCGAGCTCGCCCCCGCGGGCGGTGCGGCACCGGTCCCGGGCGAGGTCGGCGGTCGGCGCGTGCTCGCTGCGCCGGGCGGCCTGCACGAGGTCGATGGGCATGAGGCGCTTCAGCATCCTGGCGAAGGGCGCGAAGTCCTGATCGTCTCGGCGCAGGCTCTGGCGGAGGAACCAGTCCTCCAGTTCCAGCTTCCTGAGATGCTCGGCGATGATCGTGTGGGGCCACAGGAGCCCGGGGACGGGCGTGGTCACGGACTCGCCGATCTCCAGGAAGCCGTCCCGGTCGCCGACCGCCAGCCGTACCTTGGCCAGGTGGGCGTGGCCGTGGGGCGCCAGGTCGCGCGCCGTCAGTTCGTGCAGCAGCTTGAGCGCCGCGTCCGGGTCGTGCCAGTCGGGGTGGAACAGCCTGTCGATCACCTTCTGGTCGCCTCGGGCGATGATCGCCTCCAGCGCGGTGGCGCGTACGACGGGGATGCCCTGAAGCACGGAGTGCACCAGTTCGTCGTCGATCAGGCCCGTGCGCCGCAGGACGTCCCAGATGGCCGGGTCGCCACCCGTGCGCCAGCGCCGCCACAACGTGCGGATCGCCGCCGGGTCCCCGCGCCTGGCCCGGAAGGACAGCCACCAGATCACCCATCGAGAATGGTGCAGGGAAACGCCGCTGGGCAAGGGGCGTCCGGGCGAACCAGCCGCTTCCGGCATCAACCGATCGGCTGATGCCGGAATCCACCACTCCGCTCTCCGGCCGGACGATCCGCCACCCATGCTCCCCGCGCGATTCTCAGGACATGCCCACACACCAGGAGCCCGCTCTCCGCACCATCGGACTCCGCAAAGCCTTCGGCGACCACGTGGCCGTCGACGACATCCACCTCACCGTCCCCGCGGGATCCTTCTACGGCCTGGTCGGCCCCAACGGCGCCGGCAAGACCACCACCCTGGCGATGGCCGTCGGCCTGCTCCGCCCCGACGCCGGCAGCGCCGAGATCTTCGGCGTCGACGTCTGGCGCGACACCGTCCAGGCCAAGCACCTGATCGGCGTGCTGCCCGACGGGAACGCCATGCCGGAACGGCTCACCGGCCGCGAGGTTCTCACCTACCTCGGCCTGCTGCGGGGCCTGCCGCCCGCCGTCGTCGCCGAGCGCACCGACGAACTCCTCCACGTCCTCGAGCTCGACGCCGCCGAGCGGACCCTGGTCATCGAATACTCCACCGGCATGCGCAAGAAGATCGGCCTGGCCATCGCCCTCCTGCACGCGCCCCGCCTGCTCGTCCTGGACGAGCCCTTCGAGGCCGTCGACCCCGTCTCCGCGGCCACGATCAAGACCATCCTGCGAAGGTTCGCCGGCAACGGCGGCTCCGTGATCATCTCCAGCCACGTCATGGCCCTCGTCGAGCAGCTCTGCGACCACGTCGGCGTCATCTCCGACGGCCGGGTCGTGGCCGCCGGGCCACTGGCGGAGGTACGCGGCGCCGCGACCCTGGAGGACGCCTTCGTCGACCTCGTCGGCGCCCGCACCGGAGGAACGGAGGGCCTGGCATGGCTCACGGCCTGACCCTCGGCCCGACCGCCTTGGCGCGGCACATGATCCGCATGCGGCTGGCGCTCATGCGCAACTCCCTGCGCGGCGACAACGCCACCAACCTCTACACCGGCGTCTCGGCCGGGCTGATTCTGGCCTTCGGCACCATCGCCGTCGCCGTTCTGTGGCCCGTCCACCTGCCCGTCACCCTGGCCGTGTGGCTCGCCGGCTGGATCTTCGGCCCCATCTTCATCGGGGGCGGCAACGAGGCCCTCCGCCCCGAATACTTCTCCATGCTCCCGGCCACGCCGGGCCGGATCGCGGCGGCGCTGCTCGCCGGAGCCTTCGCGGGCCCCGCACCTGCCATCAATCTCGTCGCCCTGCTGTCCCTGCCCGTGTACGGCTGGCGCTTCGGCCCGGCCGGAGTGCTCATCGGCCTGGTGGCAGCCGTCACCACGCTCATCACGATGGTGATGATCTCCCGCGTCATCGTGGCGCTCATCGGCCTGTTCGTCAGATCCCGCGCCACCGCGGCCGCCGTCGGCATCGTGACCGGCACCGCCATCGCCCTGTGCAGCAACGGCTGGGCGCCCGTCGCGGCGCTGGGCGGCACCGACACCTCCGCGTGGTCCCAGGTCCTCGTGCGCGTCCTGCCCTCCGGATGGGGTGTGGCCGCCATCGAAGCCCCCTGGCCCCTGGCCCTCGCCATCCTCGTCGCCGGCGCCGGCGTGATCGCCCTCCTCCTGGCCGCCTGGGCCGGCCTGTTGTCGCGACGCGTCGTCTCGGCCGCACGCGGAGGCGTGCCACCCCGCCGCGGCACCCCCCGCCCTCTCCCCAGCACCGGCGGCGCCCGCATCACCGCCGCCAAGGAACTGCGCGCCTGGTGGCGCGACCTCGTCCGCATCCAGCTGCTCGCCACCGCCTTCTCCTACGCCATCGTCACCCCCCTCCTGCTCCTCGCCCTCGACGCCTGGATCATGGTCCCCTTCGCGGGACTCATCGCGATCGTGATGGCCGCCGCGTCCTCGGCCAACCTCTACGGCTCCGACGGCACCGCGCTCTGGCTCACCCTCCTGACCCCCGGCGCGGAACGCGCGGACGTCCGCGGCCGCCAGCTCGCCTGGCTCCTCGTCGTCGGCCCGGCAGCAGTGCTCCTCTCCCTGGCCGGCACCCTCGTCAGCGGCCTGGCCTGGGCCTGGCCGTGGGTACTCGGCCTGCTCCCCGCCCTGCTCGGCGGCGGCGCCGGGATCATCGTCCTGCTCGCCGTCACCTCGCTCGTCCCCGGCACCGACCCCCACAAGCGCGGCGGCAACCCGCTCAGCACCGGCGCCGACGAAACCGCCGAAACCAGCCTCGCCTGGCTCGTGCTCGTCGCGGTCCCCGCCACCGGCCTGCCCGCGGCCGGCGCCATCCTCCTTCACCCCTGGGCCGGCATCGCCACCGGTGTGCTGACCGGCGCCCTCAGCGCCTGGGGTTTCGGCAGGATCGCGTACCGCAGACTCGAGAACCACGGGATCGACCTGCTCAACCTCATGAAGCACGGCCCGGCGCCCGAGGCCGGCAAACCCGCCGCCGCGGACCTCCCCGTCCTGCACCGCATCGGCGTCACGATCAGCTACGCCATCGCCTGGCTTCCCCTGTTCCCCCAGGGTCTCGTGCCCTTGGTCATGAAGATCTTCGGCATCGGGGGTCCCGGGTGGTTCCTCGCCCTTCATCTCCCGCCGATCTGGCAATGGCCCACCGTCATCTTCATGATCGCCCTGGGGCTGCTCATGTACGGCTACGCCATCCTCATCCCCATGCGCCTAAACTCGCCCTCGACCACCACCACCAGGTGATACCCGTCCATACCCCGAGAGGAGGGCGAGCCCCGGATGAACGACCCCTTCCCGATCTCCACCTGGGAACGACGCTTCGAGCGCGTCGTCGAGATCGTCCCGTACATCACCCTCGGCGCCTCCCTCGTCATCAGCCTGGCCGCACCCGACCGGCACGAAGGCGGGATCCCCCGTACTCTCGCGCTCACCGCCCTGGCCCTCGCCTGGATTCTCGGCGCCCGCACCCTCATCCCCGCCGCGGTGCGCCGGCGCAGGGCCGCCGTCACCATTCACTTCGCCGGCGTCCTGGCCACCGCCGCGCTGCTGACCCTCCACCACCCGAGCTTCATCATCTACTGCATCTCCGGCTTCTTCCTCGCCGCCCACTTCGCTCCTTCCCGGTGGACCTTCGCCGCCGTCGCCGCCACCTCCTTCGTCCTGTACGGCTCGTCGCTCGACTGGAGCCAGGCCACCCTCCAGCTCATCGTCTTCTACCTGGCGATCATCGCCGTGCAGACCGTCGCCATCGGCGGCGGTTCCATCGCAGGCATCAAGATCGAGGACCGGCAGCGCAAATATCGGAAGGCGGTCAGCGACCTCCAGACCGCCCTGGAGGAGAACGCCGGCCTCCACGCCCAGCTCCTCACCCAAGCCCACCAGGCCGGCATCCTCGACGAACGCCAGCGCATGGCACGCGAGATCCACGACACCCTCGCCCAGGGCCTCACCGGCATCATCACCCAGCTACGCGCCGCCCAGCGCGTCGAGGACTCCGACACCCACGTCGAACTCGCGCTCAACCTCGCCCGGGAAAGCCTCACCGAAGCCCGTCGCTCGGTCGCCGCCCTGCAGCCCCACCAGCTTGAGGACGCCCACCTCCCCGAAGCCATGACCACCCTGGCCCGCAACTGGACCCAGACCACCGGCGTCGACCTCCACGTCGAAGTGACCGGCGACCGCGTCCCCCTCAGCCCCGCCATCGAGGTCACCCTGTTCCGCGTCGCCCAGGAAGCCCTCGCCAACGTCGCCAAGCACGCGGGCGCCACCCGCGCCGGCCTCACCCTCTCCTACACCGGCGCCGTCGTCCTGCTCGACATCCGCGACGACGGCAGCGGCATCCACAACCCCAGCGGCAAAGGATTCGGCCTCAGCAGCATGAGACAACGCCTACGCGGCGTCGGCGGCACCCTCGAGATCGAGAGCACACCCGGCGAGGGCACCGCCGTCAGCGCCACCGTTCCCGCACTCCAAGGAAACCCCCGGTGATCCGCCTCCTCATCGTCGACGACCACCCGATCGTCCGCGACGGCCTGCGCGCCGCCTTCGAAGCCGAACCCGACATCCACGTCGCCGGCGAAGCCGCCAACGGCCGCGAAGGCATCGACCGCGCCGCCGTACTCGAGGTCGACATCGTCCTCATGGACCTGCGCATGCCCGAAATGGACGGCGTCAGCGCCATCACCGCCCTGCGCCACTCCCATCCCCACATCAAGGTCCTCGTCCTGACCACCTTCGACGGCGACTCCGACGTCCTGCCCGCCATCGAAGCCGGCGCCACCGGCTACCTCCTCAAGGACGCCCCCACCGACGAACTCCTGCGTGCCGTACGCGCTGCCGCCGCGGGCGAGCCGGTCCTGTCCCCTTCGGTCGCCGGCCGCCTGATGGGCCAGGTACGCCGGCCCGTGAAGGCCGCCCTCACCGACCGCGAACTCCAGGTCCTCGCCCTCGTCGCGGACGGCGCCTCCAACCGCCAGGCGGCCGCCAAACTGTTCATCAGCGAGGCCAGCATCAAGACCCACCTGCTGCACATCTACGACAAGCTCGGAGTCCGCGACCGCGCCGCCGCCGTAGGCGAGGGCTATCGCCGGGGCCTGCTCAGTTAACCGCCTGCCCGCGCAACCGTGGCTCCGGTGAAGGCCAGGCCGATACGCGCTCCCGCCTGCCGTCCCCGCCCACTGTGAACGTGGCGATGTCAGGAGAGCAGCTCAGCGCGGCCATGCGGGACCGCGGGCAACGATCGTCGCGGGTTTCGCCACCCCTTAGAGGGTCGCGGCTCGCGCTGCTGAGCGTCAGCTCTCCACGCGCGTCTTCAGCGCCTCGTTCAGGCGTACGAAGTTCCTCTCGGTATGCCTACAGCGCACAGGATGGGGTGATCAAGAGGCTCAAGGGACCCCTCGTCTTCCCCCGCCGCCGACCACGCAGACGGTCGTCATCGGATGATCTTCCGGGCGAAGGCGTCGATCGCTCGCGTCGAGGACTCCACGGCTGCGAAGCCGCGTTCGAGCATGGCGTGTTCGTACGCGCCGATCGCCTCCGGCAGGCTGCCGCGGCCCCGCCGGGCGTCGATCAGGTGCCGGGCCAGGTCGGCGGCGTCGGTGAGCGCGGTGTTCGCGCCGGAGCCGCGGGAGGGCGGCATGGCGTGGATCGCGTCGCCGAGCAGGGTGACGTGGTCGCTGTCCCAGGCGGGGACGGCGACCGAGGTACCGATCGACAGGTGGAAGGTGTGCTCGGGCCAGGCTTGCTCGACGACGCGGCGCAGGGCGGGGTGCGCGGTCGTGGTGAGGCCGAGGGCCCGCCGGTGCAGGCCGGAGGCGGGCAGGGCGGCGTCCGCGGCGGTGAGCCGGTCGCGCTGCACGGTGATCGCCCACATGACGAAGTCCTCGGTGTCGGTGAGGCGAAGGCCGGGCGCCAGGCGTCCGGCGGCGGCCGGAGGCGGGTTCCCGAAGCGCATGTAGCCGATCATCATGGCCGGGTCCATGCCGGTGACGGCGGCGAACGCGTTGTGGAGCCCGTCCGGCAGCGAGCGTTCGATGCCGGCGGTGACCGGGGTCTTGCCGCCGATCCAGCGGATGTCCAGGTCGTCGATCCGTGCCTGGGGAAGGCGCAGCCGGCGTACGGCGGAGCCGATCCCGTCGGCGCCGACGAGGACGTCACCGCTCACATGGGTGCCGTCGGCGAAGCAGGCCCGCACGTCATGGTCGTAGTGGGTGAGGGCCTTGCCGTAATGGACGACGTCGTCCAGGCCGGCGAGCATGATCTCGCGCAGGGTGGATCTGCTGACCGCCCTGCCCTTCTTGATGATCGAGGCGTCGTCGGGCAGCGGGGGGACCGGGATCTCCCGAAGGTGTTCGCCTGCGGCGTCGATCAGCATCAGGCGTTCGCTGGGCTGGCCGCGGGTGGCCTCGTACAGGTCGAAGAGGTGCTCGGGCAGGCAGGCGCGCAGGGCGTCCTCGCCGCGTTCGTCGAGGTGCACGCGATGCCCCTGGGCCCGGCTGTACGGGCCGGCGTCGCGTTCGAAGACCAGCACGTCGACGCCCGCCCGGCGCAGGCCCTGGGCCAGGCAGAGCCCGCCCAGGCCGGCGCCCGCGATGAGCACGCGCAGCGGTTGGTTCATGTCAGAGCCTTTCTCTGTGTCTCGACGGGCAGATGAGCGTGTCGGCCACGACCAGGCCGCCGCTGTCGTGTCCGAGCTCGATGACGCGGACCGGCCGCACCAGCCCCGCTCCACGCGGCACCGCCATGGTGCGCGGGTTGAGCCGGTGGTTTCGGGCCCTCTGGGTACGTCCCGTTCGTACCGGCCGAGGAGAGCCGCCATGGTCAGCCCGCTGAGGCCGCCGCCGGCGATCAATACATCCATTCTTCATCACTCGTTGGAGAATCTAGCGCCACGGCACTCATACTTCAACGTGTGTTGGAGAAAATGTAGAATCAGGACATGAGCGGACGATCAGGCCGATGGCGCAGCGGGGAGAAGAGCCGCCACAAGATCCTGGAGGCGGCTCGTGTCCGATTCGCCGGTGACGGCTACGATCGCGCCACCGTGCGGGCCATCGCCGCCGACGCCGGTGTGGATCCGTCCATGATCAGCTACTTCTTCGGAGGCAAGGACAAGCTGTTCGCCGCCGTGCTCGAGGCGCCCGGCAGCCCGCGTGAGCCGGTGGCCGCGCTGCTGGCCCACGGCGTCGACGGCGCCGGCGCCGAACTGGTCCGGCGCTTCCTGCAGGTGTGGGACGCCGGCGCGAGCCTGGAGCCGATCCTGACCTTGACCATGTCCGCAGGCAGCCAGGATCCGTCGGCGCGGATGTTGCGCGAGTTCATCGACAAGGAGTTCACGGCTCAGGTCGTCGACAGACTCGAAGGCCCCGACGCGGCGATGCGCGGCGCGCTCGTCACCGCTCAGCTCATGGGTCTGGCCGTGGCCAGGTACGCCGTGCGCGTCGAACCGATCGCCTCAGCCGGTCACGATGCGATCGTGACGTGGGCGGGGCCGATCGTTCAATCCATGCTCGACGGTACGGCCACGCCCGATCGCACAGGTGCGATCGTCAGTGGCGGCCCCGCACCGTCACTGAGCTGAGCGGCCAAGATAGCGGCGCAGGGCCTCTCGCCCACCCGGAACGAACGGCCCTCGATCGACCACCTTCCGCAGTTCGAACATCGTCGTCGCGATCCGATGCAGCCACCGCCGGCGCACCGCCTCCGCGCGCTCCACGACTTCCAGCACGCGGTCCTGTTCGTCCACCCGCTCGATCAGCTCGCCCATGCGGTACACGGTGGCAGCCGCCACTGACAACCCGGCGACCTTCGTCACGGAACCGGTGATCTGCGGGGCCCCGGTGCGCGAATGACCTGAGTAGTCCGCGCGGGCCACTCATCGATCAGTGTCTACCTGATGAGGAGATCAGATGCGACGACGACTGAGCGCCGTCTTCGTGCTGCTGGCCGC
>NZ_JBITHA010000036.1:0-43805 GCF_044457485.1 Nonomuraea sp. NPDC050540 | reverse complement strand
CTACCCGCTACGACAAACTCGCCGTCCGCTTCGAGGCCACCGTCACCATCGCCGCCATCAACCAATGGCTCCGCGACTTATGAAACACGCCTTAGCCCACCCCCGCGGTGGGTGCCCGCCCAAGCATGGTGGCGAGTTCGCCCTGGCCGATCCGGCCACCTGGCCCAAACCCGCGGTGAGCACGCTCACCGACACCACCCACTACGGCAAGGCCGAAACCCGCGCCTGGGACCGGATCCACCCCCGGCTCCACCGCGCCTGGCTCGACCACGAGGGTGCGCTGCCGCTCATCGAGGGCACCCTGACCCGCCTGAAAGTCGAGCACCTGCCCGGCGACCGTGACGCTCCGCCAGTCTGGCTCTGGTCCTCCAAGACCGGAGTCACCAGCACGGGCGTGGATCGATGCTGGCAGGCGTTTCCTGCGCAGATTCGACCTGGAACACACCTATCGCTTTTGGAAGCAAACCCTCGGCTGGATTCGGCCCAAGCTTCGCGCCACCCAGGCAGCCGACCGCTGGACCTGGCTGCTCGTCATTGCCCACACTCAGCTACGCCTCGGCCGCCACCTGATCGAGGACCTGCGCCACCCCTGGGAGAGACCCGTCCCGCGCGGCCAGCTCACACCCGCCCGCGTCCGGCGCGGGTTTCGGAACCTCCGCCCGCTCCTCGCCCAACCGGCCAGCGCACCCAAACCCTCCAGACCCGGCCCGGGGCGCCCACCCGGCGTCCCCAACCGCCGCCCCGCGCCCCGCTACGGCGTCGGCAAGACCGTCAAACGCGGCCGTACTCTCGCAGCACTACAACAATCCGGACAATGAAGAAGAAGTTAGGCGTGTGAACATCCCGGCGCAGCCGAGTCGATTTCGTGCTCGGCCGCGCCGACGTGCCTGTGAGGTAGCGATCAGTCGGCCCGGTTGTCGGGGTCGGACCTCGTTCCCGTGTCGAACCTCGCCGTCACGGGCATGGTGCTCCAGTCGCTCACCTCATCGCCCCTGTCGACGCGCAGCAGCTGTGCCTGCATGGCTTCCATCAGCTGGTCGGCGCCGGGCAGGAACTCCGGGCCGTTGACGAAGTGCATGACGGCTCCGACGACGTCCTGTCTGTCGTCCTCGTCGAGGTCCTCGGCGTCGAACGGCCTCCAGCCCGTCGCGGTGGCCGCCGCGAGAAGGCGAGCGGGGTCGTGGACGTGCACCTCCAGCAGGCTGATCGTGCGTACGACCGGCCCTGGGAAGGCGTCGAGGCGGGCGTCGTGCGGCGTGCGGCTCTCAAGGTCGCCACCGAGGCCGGCCGAGTCGCGGCGGCCGCGCCGCAGGGACTCCCACGTGGCGGCGAGTTCGGGGGTGTCGGCCCAGGTCCCGTTCACGACATCGGCCAGCGTGCGTCGGAAGGAGGCGGCGGGCGCGTCGGGCAGAGCCGCTGCGATCCGCTCCGACTCAGCGCGGGCGGCGGGGCCCAGGCCGTTCTCCAGCACCGAGGAGAGAAGGTAGGCGGCGTGCTGAGCGAGGGCGGGGTCGGTGCAGGTCAGTACGGCATGCAGGGTCGCGGGCTGGCGAGAGCGCTCGACGAGGGCGTACACCCTGCTCTTGGCGCGGGTGTGCTCGCAGTGGAAGGCGCGAGGGACGGCAGAGGTCATGACGGGTTCTCCATCAACGTGAGGTACGTGGAAAACCGCTGGTGGGCGCGGTACGGCCACGCCCCCTGACGGAGAAGTCCTGCCCGCTGGTGCTGCTGGTACGGCCGGCTGCCCGGTTCGGTGTTCGCATCGTACCGCTTGGGTGTTGTTTCGGGTGACTACGCGTCGACTGGACCACCCGGGGCTGAATCGGTCGCAGGGGTGGGCTCGTGCGGGTGAGCGCGTCGCTCAAACGAATCGAACCACAAGACCTCGCAACAGCGAGCTGAGCAGGTCGACCACCCAAAGGCGTTGTTCGTTGTCCAAACGAGCGCAACGGTTTGGTGGATAAAGAACAAGCTAAGCTTGTTCTTTATCGTCCGGATTGTTGTAGGGCTGCGAGGGTGCGGCCGCGTTTGACGGTCCTGCCCACGTCGTAGCGGGGTGCGGGTCGGCGGCTGGGGATCCCGGGTGGACGTCCGGGGCCGGGCCGAGAGCGTTTGGGTGCGCCGGCCGGCTGGGCGAGTGCGGGACGCAGGTTCCGAAACCCGCGCCGGACTCGGGCGGGGTGAGCTGGCCTCGCGCGGCCGGTTTCTCCCACGGATGGCGCAGGTCCTCGGTCAGCCGGCGAGCCAGGCGCAGCTGGGTGTGAACGATGAGCAGTAGCCAGGTCCAGCGGTCGGCGGCTTGGGTGGCGCGCAGCTTGGGCTGGGTCCAGCCGAGGGTCTGCTTCCAGAAGCGACAGGTGCGCTCCAGATCGAATCTGCGCAGGAATGCCTGCCGGCAGCGATCCACGTCCGCGCTGGTGGCGCCGGTCTTGGAGGACCAGAGCCAGACCGGTGGGGCGTCACGGTCGCCGGGCAGGTGCTCAACTTTCAACCGGATCAGGGTGCCCTCGATGAGCGGCAGCGCACCCTGGTGATCGAGCCAGGCAGCGCGGTGCGTCAACCGGGGGTGGAGTCGGTCCCAGACGCTGGTCTCGGCCTTGCCGTAGTGGGTAGTGTCGGTGACCGTGCTCACCGCGGGTTCGGGCCAGGTGGCCGGATCGGCCAGGGCGAACTCGCCGCCGTGCTTGGGCGGGCGGCCACCACCTGGATGGGCTCGCAGGAACTCCTCGCGCGAGGGTGCCGGACGACGCAGCACCCGGTCGGAGCGGATGCGGCCCAGCAGTTCGACGGGCAGATCTTGCAGGACGTAGGCCGGACGGGTGATGTCCTAGTACTACAGTCTTATTTCGTGATGTTTAAGCCAGCGGCGCCAGTAGTGGCTGCTGCGGGCGCGGGCCTGGTGCTGGCGGCGGTGAGTGGACCAGGCGAGGGCAGAGTCGAGGGTGGTGGCGCGGGTCACGTGTGCCAGGAGACGACGGATCTCTGCTGGTGTGAGGCGGACCAGGCCGTGCGGGCTTTTGGGGCCTGGGCTGCGGTGATGGCGAGGTAGGCGTGGGCGAGCATGGCCAGGGTGATGTGCCGGTGCCAGGCGTCGAATCGCCGGACCTGATACTGGTCGAGACCGACCTCGTTCTTCGCGGACTGGAAACATTCCTCGATCGCCCAGCGGGCGTCGGCCACTCGAATGAGTTCGGCGATCGTGGTGCCGGCGGGGCCATGACACAGGTAGTAGGCGATCTCCAGTTCTCCCTTGGCGTTGGGCGTCAGGGAGCGGCGCGCCAGCAGCCATCGCCGGTAGCCGGGCTCGGTCTCGAAGTGCACCGTGGCCAGAGCCCAGTCATACAGCCGTGGGCCTTTGGCGCCGTTCCCGCACGACAGGCGTTTCCACGCCTCGGCCGGAGCGGCGGCGACCTGGGTGTCGGCGCGAAGGTCTCCCGGCAGACCGCACGCGACGAACTGGTTCTTGGGGACGGCCACGACGTAGCCGATGCGGCGCTGTTCCAGGAACCTGCGGAACTTGCTGTCCAGGCCGTACGCCTCGTCCGCCGTCGCCCATGACACCGGTATTCCCGCCTGCAGGGCGCGGGCCATCATCTGCCGGGCCAGGACCGGTTTGGTGGCGAACTCGACCTCGTCGGGAACACCCGCCTCACGGCAACGCGGCCGGTCCTCGGTCCAGGACTTGGGCAGGTACAACTCGGCATCGATCAACGCCCGGCCCAGCGGGCAGGCATAAGCGAGGAACACCCCGAGCTGGCAGTTCTCCGTGCGGCCTGCGGTCCCGGAGTACTGCCTCTGCACTCCAGCCGACTTGGCACCCTTCTTGATGAACCCGGTCTCGTCCACGATCAGCACCGCATCTCGGTGACCGAGATTCTCCACCACATACTTCCGCAGGTCATCCCGCATCCCACGAACGTCCCAGCGGGCACTGCCCAGCAACCTTTGCATCCGATCCGGCTGTCGATCCCCGGCCGCCTCAGCCAACTGCCAGCCGTTCTTCCGCTCCACCGGAGCCAGCAGCCCCGTCACATAGGCCCGCGCCTGACGGCGCGGCTCGACCCGACCGAACCGCCCCGCCACTCGCCCGAACAGCGCGTCCAACCCCGAAACCCACACCTGCAGATCATCAGCAGTCGTCACAGGAGCACACACTACATCCAAACAATCACAAAGTCTGGTTGTAGTACTAGCCGGCGTCGGCCACGATGAGTCGACCTGGAGCCGGATAACGGGGCCCTCGATGAGGGGCAGGTCGCCGGGGAAGTCCTGCCAGGCGGCCCGGTGGGTCAGGATGGGGTGCAGCCGGTCCCAGGCCATCGCGGTCGCGCTGCCGTATCGGGTGGTGTCGGTGACGGTTTGTGCGTGAGGGTCGCCCCAGGTGGCGGGGTGGCCGAAGACGAACTCGGCGCCGTGCTTGGGGTAGCGTCCGCCATCGGGGTGGGCCCGGTCGAACTCTTCGCGGGAGGGAGCCGGGCGGCGCATCACCCGATCGGCGCGCATCCGACCGAGGATCTCCACGGGCAGGTCGGCCAGCAGGAACGCCAGGCGGGAACGTCGTAGCCGGCGTCCAGGACGATGAGGATGGCGGGGTCGCCGTCGGTGTACTGGTCCGCTTCGATCAGGCGCTCGACGACCTGGCGCAGTTGGTCGGCGCTGACCTGCGCCAGGTCGGCGCCGGGCTCCAGACGGATCGCATCCAGCAGCGCGGTCCAGGAGGTGCGACCGGTCTCCAAAGCGGCGACGATGGAATACGGCCAGCCGGGGATCATCTGGTGCTTGGTCTTCTCGCTGCGGCCGTAGGTGTGGCAGAACGACCGGTCCGGGCTGGTCGCGGCGTCTGGTCGCAGCCAGGGGCTGACGTCGGCGGCCAGCACGATCCGCCCGTCGGCAGCGCGTGGTAACGGCCGCGCGGCCAGCGACCGGCGCAAGCGGCCGATCTCGATGCGGCCGTGGTTGACCCCGTCATGCAGGGCACCGTGGCCACGCCGGTGCTCCGGCGCCAATGCCGGGTCCACCAGCGTCTTGACTGGCCCGTCGGTGCACAGCACAGCCTCGGCCAGCTCGAACAGCTCATCGGCGCGCGCGGTCAGGCATTGGTAGAACTCCTGGCGGAAGCCCGACAGCGTGGTCAGGCCGCCCTGGTCGGAGCCGGAAGCGGGGTTATCCGCTCGTCTTGCCGTCACGCGTGCCAGAGTGGACATCGCGGTCACCGCCTCGCCTCGGAGACTTTGCACGAGCCCGAAGATGAGACGGTGACCCTCCCACGTCACGGCGACACACCGTATCGCGATAGCCACAATCCGCTATGCGCGATACGTTACCTGAGCTGCCGGATGCGGCAAACGCGAAGATCGGGCGAGACGCTCAGGGAGTGGTGAACCCCTCTGGATCGCCCGTCCTGGTCACGTGTCATCGCTATCGGGCTGACAAGCCTCAGCGATGGCCTGGGGATCCCAGTAGAACGGACGACACTCCAGCATGCGTCCATCCCGCACGGTGATCAGTTGCACGATCAAGGTGTCGACTTGTTTGCCGGTGGATCGGGCCCGAAACCGCACCCGATTCCGCACGACGACGGTGTTCGCATCCCCCCAATGCTCCTGCTCCAGGAACTCCATCGACTCCCAGACCTCACTGAAGACGGCCAGAAATCGCTCCATCTCCTCATGTCCACGCCAGATCCCGGTCCCGGTGAACGGCAGTCCTGGAGCCTGGTGAAGCACCACCTCCGGGTCCAGCAGAGCAGCTACGGGTTCATAGCCGGCCTTACCGAAACCACCCGCAGCCACGTACGCGGCCTCGGCCGCGTAAAACCTCTCCATCACCGTCCACGCGTCCGCAGCTCGCGGCGACCTTGACTGATCCTCGCCGACCTGGACCTCTGACGTCCTTATCGTGCTCATGATCCGAGTGTTTCGGGCATCCCGGATCCCTGCTGGCGTGAATCGGACCTCTCGCTCCCCCTGGGTCTTAGGACTCCGCGCACCACGAAGGATGATGACGATCACAGCTGGCCGACGAGAGGTTAACCGACAAGCTAAGCGACACGGCGAGACGCCAGGCCGTGTCCGTCTCAGTCCTTGCGCCCTCGTCGACCAGGCGCTGCACTCGGGCCAGCGCTTCGCGCACGGCTTCGAGGGTGGGCCGGCCGGGCAAGTCGCCCATGGCCTGCCGGCTCACGTCATTCACGCCTTCGGCCGCCACGCGCACGGGGTGAAGCGCGGCGATGACGTCGAGGCGGGTGGGTGCCCTCCATGCAGGTCACCGTACACACATATCGAATGTGCGTTCGATAGGTTTCGATGATGTGGGCGGGCACTCGCTAGCCAGGCCCAGTTACGGTACGCCTCATCCCGCCGGGACCACCAGAACCACAGTGATGGGCATTACCAGTTGATCCACATCCACAGCTGCCATTGGGGGACACTCCCAGCGACGAACCTGCACTCGTAGGGGTGGACGGATCGGCGACCGTCCCTGTGGCATGCGCGCTCACCGAAGATGTCGGGGTAATACCACCCGTTGTAGCTCCAGTGCCCTGCGGCGCTGCTCGACGGGGCGGTGGCCGGCGCCGCGGCGGCCGGTGCCGAGCCCAGCAGGGCGGGGCCGGCGGCGATGGTGAAGGCCGTCCCCGCGAGGGCGAGACCGCGTTTCCAGATGGACATGAGTTCTCCGATCGTCTTTCCCGGTCACACCGTCTTGTGTCACCAGGTCCATGGCCGTGAGGCTCGCAGGCCGCGCTCACCGCGGCCTCACTGGCTCAGGGGGTGCCCTATGGACCCCTCCAGGGCCCCGGAGGGCGTGATCGAAGTCGGACTGGACCGACGTCAAAAGAGCCCGTCCCCACTGGGGGCGGGCTCTTCCTCACGGCTGCGTGAACGGCCGGCGTACCCCTCACTCGGAGCGCTCATCCTCACGGCCTGAGGTCCGCCCAGAAGGCATCGTGATCGCTCCATGGGCCCATCGAGACCGTCCCGGTGGCACCGGTGGCGAGGAAGCCCCAGCCGCCGTTGCGGGTGAACACGTGCTGCCGGTTGCCGTCGCTCTTGCGAGTGAAGCCGGGTACGTTACGCATGCAGTTTTTGAGTTTCCGCTGCTCATCGTCGTTGTCCCACCTGAGGTTCATGTCGCCTGAGATGATCAGCGGCCCCCGGGAGGCCCAGGTGTTGGCCGTCTGCAGCAGTTGCGTGCACTGCTTCTCGCTCGTGACGAACCCGAGGTGGGTACCGCACACCGTGAAACTCCGCATCTTGCGGCAGCCCATGATGCGCAGGCGAGGGCCATGTCCGGTCGCCGGGCGCAGAGCCGTCGGCCGGACACCCACAACACACCCTGCCGAGACGAACGGCAGAACTGCAATGACGCGGGTCTTTCAAGCACGCTTGAAAGACGTCGAGCCGGCCAGGTGACGTTTCCTAGCGTGGACCGTGAACGCTTCATTGATCAGCGCTTGATCGATCAGCTCCACAACACCGACCCCCGTGTTCGTGGCCGAGCGGCGCACCATCTACGTGATTCATCGAGCCCGAGGAGAAGATCATGCAACCGCACCTGGTGAAGTACTTGGCCGCGCTCCTGACCGGCCTCAGCCTGACCCTGGCCCCCGCGCTTCCCGCCTCGGCGCAGGGCAACGACACGAGCTCCGCACAAGCCGTGATCTCCGAGGAGTACGTGGGATGGTTCTCCACCCGGCAGAACTGCTCGGCGGTGGGCCAGGACTACGTCCGCCATAACGGGGCGAGCGGGTATTCCTGCAGGCCGCGCGCCAACGGATACGACCTGTGGGTGTCCTACAACTGACCCTGCATCCGCAAGCTGCACGCGCACACTGACCGACCGCCTATCAAAGGCGGTGCGAGTTGGAGCCAGAATTCGCTGACCATCCACCATGCCATGGTCGGGGCGAACGGCCAGTAGACGTACTTCCCGGCGCGCGAGCTGTTCGCCAACTCGACCGTCGTATATCCCGTGCACCGATCCTTCCCTGGATCAATGATCCGTGGTCAATGACCGCATCCAGGTCAAGGATTTCGGCACCACGTACTGCGGCGGCACGAACGGGAATCTGCACGCGTTCGCCAGACCCTGATTTCCCAAGAGCTCCTGCGAGGAATTCAGCGGCCCCCAGGTGTCGGGCGGAGGCGTTCCTGGGGGGAGTCTAAGGGCGTCATGTTGGGTCTGGCCGGTCATGCTAATGGTCCGGATAACCGTGGTACTGGAAGCGTAGCCGTACAACGCGAAGACGCCCCGCCTTTCCCCGCCGAAGCGGGAGAAGGACAGGGCACCGTGTTTCGACACAACGGCAGCAATTGCTGGACGGCCGGCGACCCGGCCACCCAGGGCAGCGCTTCTGGGGTGCCATCCAGGTCGACAAGCTCAGACGAGATAGACGTTCTTCATCTTGGTGAACCCGGCGAAGGGGCCTTCGCCGGGTTCGAAGAGTTTTACGCGGAGGTCGGCCGCGGTCGGGTCCTCCTTGAGGGATTCGGCGAAGTCGCGGGAGACGTGGCTCAGGTGGGCGACGACGCCCTTGCGGCAGAGGTCGGTCAGCGCCTCGTGGTCGGTGGTGGCGTCCTCGCGGAGTTCGATGTTGATGACGGGGCGGTATTCCAGGCCGGGTAGTTCTTCCAGTGACAGGCAGAAGCGGGCGATCGAGGCCGCGTAGGGGTTGCCTTGGTAGAGGCCGTATTCGACGTCCTGCGGGTACAGGTTGGCGCCCATGTAGGAGATGGTCGAATCCTTGCGGCCGAACAGGAACAGCAGCGGCAGGTTCATGCGCTCGTCGGTCCACATGCCCGCGTAGTCGGCGCCGAGGGCGCGCTTGACCTCGGGGAGCGTTCTCAGCAGGGCCTCGTCGCCCACGTTGTAGCGGAGTTTGGGCTGCAGGCAGCTCTTGGTGTTGATCGTGCACAGGAGTTCGCCGGAGTCGTTGACCTCCAGGAACGTCTCCAGCGGGTTGTAATGGAAGATCATGGGGAGGCGTTGCTCGTCCGGGCCCAGCAGGGTCTCGCGCAGGTGGCGGTCGGTGGCCAGACGTTTGCGGAGCCGTACCGTGAAGCCGGTCTCCGCGCCCATCCCGATCGTGAGGTCGCTGGCGCCGTAACCCGAGCGGACCTCTTCGAAGCGCTCCTCCAGGTAGTCGCGCAGCGCCTCGGTCATGCCCTCGCCGCCGACCATGCCGCGGATGCGGTAGTCCGTCCAGGGGAAGCCGTCCGCGTCCAGGCGGTCGCGCAGGTGCTTCAGGAACGGCGGGTACGCCGCCACCACGTAGTCGTAGCCGGGGCCGAAGTGTTCGAGGGTGTCGGCGATCTTCTCCAGGTCGGGGCCGGTGTTCTTCACCATGGCGATGCGGGCCATCGCGGTGCCCGTGGTGGTGCCGGTGGCCCAGGCGCCCATCGAGTACGCGTTGATCACGAACAGGCGGCGGCCGGGGAAGACCAGCTCGATGTAGCCGGCGGCGTTGCGGTAGATGCCCTTCAGCTCGCGCGGGCCGCGCACCCAGTTGTACGGCTTGCCGCTCGAACCCGATGACTCGTCCACGATCACGCCCGGCCGGTGCAGGCGGCCCTCCTGGCAGCGGCTGCGCTCGTCGTAGGCGCCGGCGTAGTTCTGCTTGGTGGTCTCGGGGAAGTCGGCCAGGCGCCTGGCCTGCCCGGCCCCGCGTTCGCGCAGGAAGTCGCGGTAGGCGGGCACGTCCACGGCGGCGAACTGGCAGGCCACGCGGGCGTGCCGGGCGGCCAGCCGGTCGAGCGCGGGATGGTAGGAGCGGGCCACGAACTTCCACACCGCCGGGTGCATGGCGCCGAGCCGGTAGGCGCCGGTCAGCAGCCACGAGTAGGCCTGGAGCCGGGCTCTGCGCCAGTGCTGGCGGGGGGTGAGCGGTCCCAGACGCGGACTCAGTCGGGTCATGGCCGGTTAACCTAGCGAATCGCGATTGATGATCGCTTGATACGCACTGTCACGAAACAGCGGAGAACGCCCGGCGGCCGCGGCAGCCGGGCGTTCTTGTCGCCGTCGAGAACGGGGTCGGGGTCAGAGATCAGGGGTCAGAGATCAGGGGTCAGAGGCCGGGATCGGGGTCGGGGTCAGAGGTCGAGATCAGGTCAGGGGTCAGGCGGCGGCTCTGGCGGCCAGGGCGACCGTGGCCTCGCGCTTGACGCCGTTGACCGTCACGGCCACCACGATCGAGCCTTCCCGCAGCGCGGTCAGGGTGCCGGTCGCGGGGTCGAGCACGGCCTTGTGCCACGGCCGGACGCCGGAGCGGGCGCCGACGTGCAGCGCGGGCGAGCCGCTCCACGACGCCGAGACCGGGTAGGCCACGGGCACCTGGCGCGCGCCCTGCTTGACGGCCGCGGTGACCGCCGCCGGTCGGCCCACGGCCACGGTGGCGGGCGCGGTCAGCGTGAGCTCGTCGACGTGCGGGCGTACCTGGGTCCCGATCCACGCGGGCGCGTCCACGAACCAGTTGCGCCGCACGTGCTCGGCCTCGCGCGGGGTGACGGGGTCGACGCCCCACAGCGACCAGCCGGTGAAGCCGCCGTCGTCGGGCGCGGTGGCCGGGTTCTTGCCGGAGTTTCCGTTGATGAAGTACGGCACCGCGTCCACCCGGGAGGCGTGGAAGGTCCCGACGTGGGCCCCGATGTAGGCGGCGCCCTTGCCGGTCTCGCGCTGGAAGTCGGCCAGCCACTGTTCCACGAGCGCCGCTTCCTTGCGGTCGCCGAGCTGGCTGCCCTTGCCCGGCGTGGGGTCGCGCGGCGGCACGTGGAACAGCACCGCCACCGACCCGATCGCCGGGTCCTTCGCGGCGGCGTCGAGCCGCTCGCGCAGCAGGGCGACCTGGTCGAACCCGCCGCCGCGCACGTTCAGCCGCGAGGTGTCGAGGGTGACGAACCGGGTGCCCTTGTGGTCGAAGCTGCGGTAGGTGTCGCCGAAGACCGCCCGGAAGTTGTCGATCTTGCCGCCCATCACCTCATGGTTGCCCGGGATGTACTGATATTTCAGCTCCCCGCCCAACTCCTCATCGAGGATCTTCTTGGCCAGCGCGAAGTCCGCCGGCGACGCCTCGTCCACGAGGTCGCCGTTGATCAGCAGGAAGTCCGGCTTCGCCGCCTTGATCTCCCGCAGCGTACGGCGGGCGTTGCGCACGATGTCGCTGTCCGGGTCGCGCGCCACGAACTGGGCATCCGACATGACCGCGAACCGCCAAGGCATCGCCTCGACCGACGCCTTCACCACCGGATCGGCGATCTTCTCCGCCGGCGGCGCCTGCACCGGCGGCGGCACCTTGGCCACGAGCCCGTCGATGAGGATCTCGTTGGTGTACGAGGCGTCCGCCTTCGTCTCGGCCACGTAGAACCGGCGCAGCTTGAGCGGGTAGGACACCCCGGGCGGCACCTGGAACTCCACGTACTTCCACCCGGTCCAGGTCAGGTACGGCCCGCGCAGGATCTGCGACTGCCCCTGGGCGTCGTAGAACTCCAGTGAGGGCCACTCCCCCTTGCCGGTGGAGTTGATCCAGAGCCCGAACGCCTGCGGCTGGCCGGGCACCACGATCTGCTGCGGCGGGCTGGCGTACGCCGCCCGGGTGGCCGTCGACTGGGTGAAGTCGTAGGCCAGCTTGAGCCCGCCGCCGCTCTGGCCGGGCGCGGCCGACAGCGAGCCGGTGGCCCGTGCGGCGGCGAAGGCCCAGGAGCCGGCGTCGTCGAAGGTCGCGACGCTCTGCTCCTCGGTGCCCACAGTCACGGGCACGGCGGTGGTGATGCGGCCGACCTTGGCGGTGATGAGCCCGGCGCCCTTGTCCTGCTTGGCCGTCACGGTGAAGAAGCCGTTGGGGCTGGGCGTGACCTCGAACAGCGCGCGATCGTAGCCGAGCGACAGGTCGCCCGGCTCGATGGGCGCGGAGTTGCCGTTGCGGTCGTAGCCGACGAGGCCGAACGTGCCGGTGGCCTGCGCGGCTGCCAGGCCGACCCGGTCGGTGGTGGCGCCGAGGCGGGCCAGCGGCTGGAGCACGGTCAGCTCCAGCGTGCCCTTGGCGTCGCCGCGGGCCGCGGTGACGGTGGTCTGGCCGGGGACGAGGGCGCGGAAGACGCCCTTGTGGTCGACGACTCCGTGCACGGCCGGCTTGGAGCGCCAGCTCGGGGTGCCGGTGGCGGGGCCGTACGTCTCATCGAAACCGGCGGCGCTCAGCCGCCGCGAGAGCCCGGGGAAGACGCGGTCGGGGCGGCCACCGGCGACGGGGCCGACTCCGGGCGCCTTGGCGGGGTCGCTCACGGTCTCCAGCCAGAAACCCTTGAGCCTGCCGCTGCCCTCGGGGGCGTAGAGGGCCAGGCCGTTGGGGACGGGGCGCTCGCCGCCGTCGGAGGGGCTGTTCTCGACCTGGGGCTCGGCGGCGCCGGGCTCGCGGGCGAGCATCGTGGAGGAGCCGCCGCCGTCGAGGTTGAGCGCGTTGTGGGCGCCGAGCTCGATCATCATGGCGGCCAGCTCGTTCAGCGTGACGCCGCGGCTGTCGGCCTGGCGGCCGTCGACGGTGAGCAGGTACATCTTCCTGCCGTCGGCGGAGAAGCCGACCGCGGTGCGGGGGTGCGCCGCCTGGTCGGTGGAGTTCTGGACGGCCCCGTCCTTGACCAGGACGTAGTTGCCGCCGATGGCGGTCTCGACCTGGCCGCCGTCGGAGGGCTTGGGCTGGTACCGAACGTCGATCTTGTCGCCGGGCTTGAGCACGGCGAGGGCGTCGGCCCCGGCGTCCCTGCCGAGCAGGATCGTGGTGCCGGCCGGGATCGGGCCGCCGCCTGCGGTGGTGCGGACCTCGGTGACGGCGCCGCCGGTGAGGACGACCTCGGTGACCTTGGCCGCGCCCTCGACCGCGCGGGCCCGCGGGTGGCTGCCCCACAGCGGGGTGAACAGGCCCACGCCGTCGTTCTGGATGAGCTGGTTGAACTGGGTGAGGGCGATCGGGCTGCCGGAGCTCGCGCCCTGCGGGGTGGCGCTGCCCTCGAAGTACATCTTGAGCACGCGGCCGACGCCCTCGCCGGTCAGGGCGACCGCGTTGTTCCAGCCGCTGGTGGGCGACTGGACGAGCGTGCCCTTCTGGACGCCGATGCCGAGCGCGGCGCCCGAGCGGTTGATGTCGAAGAAGTCGCCGTTGACCGCCGCGACCGCGCGGGCGCGCTTGGCGGGGCCGGACAGCGGCTCGGTCTTGGAGACCTCGCCCGAGTTCAGGTAGCCGGCCTTGACGCCGCCGGACAGGTCCGCCGACAGCGCGTCGGCGCGCAGCCAGCCGGCCGCGTCGTAGCGGTCGAAGGCGGTGAAGGTGATGCCGGGCGCCACCGGCCGGGTCTTCTTGGCCGTCTCCAGGTGCTTCGGGGCGGGGGCCGCGAGGAGGGTGGAGGCGGGCGGGTAGGACGACGCGGGGGGCGCGTCCTCGATGGGGGCTTGGGGATCGAGCGCCGCTGTTAACACCAAGGCCGCGGCGGCCACGACATTGAGGGTGATCACGCCCCGAACTCAATCGCTCGCGGATATAACTTTCAAGACCCAGGGGTGAACTAAAAGAAAATTTCATCGTCCGAGATGGGGAGGTCTGGGCGAAGATGGGGCCTGTGGATCTCCAGGCCTTGTACCGCGACCCGTTCCCCACCTACGAAGCCGCCCGGCGCGAACCGGGTCTCACCTTCGTCCCCGAGCTGCAGGCATGGCTGGTCTCCCGGTACGAGGACGTGCGCGAGGTACTCGGCCGCCCCGAGGACTTCTCCTCCGAGGGCGCGCTCCGGCCCGACCACCTGCCGCGCCGCGCCGCGCTGAGCGAGCTGGTCAAGGGCTTCGGCGGGCGGCCCGCGGTGCTGAGCAGGGACGGCGAGGAGCACCGCCGCCTGCGCAAGCCGCTGGTGCGCGGCCTGTCGCCCGCGCGCGTCGCCACCGCCGCGCCGTTCATCGCCCGCCGCGCCGCCGAGCTCGTCGGCGCCTTCGCCGCCGACGGCCGCGTGGAGTGGATGTCGGCGTACGCGCGGCCGCTCGCCGCCGACGTCATCGGCCACCTCATGGGCCTCGACCCCGCCGACGTACGCCCGGCCGTCGAAGCCGGGAACCGGGCCGAGGACCTGCTGTTCCAGCCCATGACCGACGACGAGCAGGCCGCGGCGGCCCGCGACATCGTCCGGCTCCAGCACCTGCTCGACGACTACGCCCGCGCCCGCAGGAAGGAGCCGCGCGACGATCTGACGACCGAGATGGTGCGGGCGCTGGCCCCCGGCACCGCCCTGCTGACCACCGAGGAACGCAACGAGATCGTCTCCAACCTGCAGAACCTCCTGCTGGCCGGGCACCTGACCACGACCGCGCTGATCGGCTCCGCCGTACACCATCTGCTGCGGGACCGCGCGCAGTGGGAGACGTTGTGCGCGCGCCCGGAGCTCATCCCGGCCGCGATCGAGGAGACCGCCCGCTTCGAGGCGCCCGTGCAGGGCTTCCGTCGTACGGTCACCCGCCCGCTCACCTTCGCCGGCACCGAGCTGACGGCCGGAGACGCGGTCTTCGTCTCCTACGGCTCCGCGGGCCGCGACGGCGCCGGAGAGTTCGACATCACCCGGCCGCCCGCCCGCCACCTCGGCTTCGGCCACGGCGTGCACGGCTGCCCAGGCTCGCAGCTGGCCCGCGAGCAGCTGCGGATCACGCTGGAGGAGCTGATCCGCAGGCTGCCGGGGATCCGGCTGGAGAGCCCCGAGGTCACGATGGCGCCGACGTTGATCCACCGCGCCCCGGAGGCGCTCCATCTGGTCTGGTGATCAGCGGGTGCCGGTCACCTTCCAGATCTTGCCGTTGGCCTTGGACAGCACGAACAGGTCTCCCGCGCGGTCCATGCCGAAGCGCAGGTCCACGCGGGAGGTGCCGGCCAGGGTCTGCATGGTGACCTGGTTGCCGGCGGCGTTGTAGATCTTGAGCTGGTGCAGCGGCGCGAGGTCGGTGCCGCCGCGGGTCATCTCGGTCTCGCTGGTCGCGAAGATCCAGCCCTGCACGAGGTCGCCGAACAGGTACCTGCCCTGAAGGGCGGGCAGCGCGGCGCCGCGGTAGACGAAGCCGCCGGCGATGGCCCGGCCGAGGTCGCCGGTGCAGCCGGGCGGGCCGTTGTGGTCGTAGGCGGCGACCGGGTAGGTGTAGCCGAACCGGCTGTCGTCGGCGGGCAGCGGGTAGAGGTAGCACGGCTCGTTCCGGTCGAAGCGGAAGGCGCCCTCACGCTCGCTCCAGCCGAAGTTGTCGCCGGCCCGCACGTCGTAGACGGCCTCGATGTCGTGCTCGCCGATGTGCCCGAGGAACATCCGGCCGCTGCCGCCGCGGTCCCAGCTGAAGCGGTGCGGGTCGCGCATGCCCAGGGCGTAGATCTCGCCGAGTGTGCCCGGCCGGCCGGCGAACGGGTTGCCGGGCGGGATGCCGTACCGGCCGTTGGCGCTGTCGTTCCCGCGCGGGTCGATGCGAAGGATCTTGCCGAACGGCTGGTTGCGGGCCTGCGGCACGGTGCCGCTCGTGCCCCTGCCGCCGTCGCCGGCGGCCACGTAGAGCAGGCCGTGGTCGGGGCTGCCCGGCGCGGCGTTGGGGTTGAAGTCGATCTGCTGGATCCCGTGGATGTAGGTGCCGAAGCCGAGGCGGAGCAGTTGCCTGCGGGTGCCGCTGAAGACGGGCGCCGCGGGGTCGCTCGCGGTCCACTCCGTGACCACGCTCTGCACGACCGCGCCGGACTGCGTCCAGTCGGCGCGCTGGGTGCTCAGCGCCTGGAACGCCTCGCTGTGCGCGGTGTAGAAGCGGCCGTTGGCCGCGAAGTCCGGATGGAAGGCGACGAAGCCGAACCCGCTGCCCAGTCCGCGGCCGGAGAAGAAGTCACCGCCCACCGCGGCCCTGAGGTCGAGGTACACGCCGGGTGCGCCGCCGCCCGCGGGCAGGGTGTAGAGCCTGCCGTTGAGGTCGGGGACGTACCTGCGGCCGTCGGCGAGCTGGCCCAGGTGGTTGATCCGGGCATGGCGGCGCAGTCGGGAGTCGGTGGGCGAGGGCACGGGGTCGGTCTTGGGGAACTGGGCGTACTCGGTGAGGACCAGGCCGAGGCCGGACTGGATGGGGTTCTGCGGGATCGGGTCGGCGATGGGGCCGGTGCCGCCCCCGTCCTGCGCGCCCTCGGTCAGGGCGTCGACATTGGGCAGGCCCGCCGCGGTGGTGGCGGTGAGGCGGACGCTGTTGGCGCCCTGGGCGAGGCCGGCGGCGACGGTCTCGTTGTTCCACGTCGTCCACGCGCCGGTGCCCTCGAACCGCATGGTCTCGATGGCGGATCCGTTGATCGTGAGCGTGGCCGGACGGGCGGCAGTCGTTCCGTTGGCGTACCTGAAGGCCAGGTTGGTGTCACCGGTGCCGTTCACCGTGAACTCCACGTACGCGCCCGCCGCGTTGGCGCTGTTGACGAAACCGGTGCCGGAGAAACCCGCGTGGTTGCTCTCCACCACGCCGTTGCCGATGGCCGCGCTCTCGGCCTCGTAGACGACCGAGGCCGCGGATGCTGTCTGGCCAGGCCAGACGAGCATGCCGGCCACTAAGATCATGACCAGCGTCGTTCTGTGCATGGGGACCCTTTCCCGCGAAAGATGGGATCTCTTATGTGAGATCGCTTCCCACTCCTCCGATGTTTCGAGGGGCCGGAGGCGAGTGCCTCCGGCCCCTCCTTGTCGCTCAGGTCAGCGGGTGGACGCGTTCGAGTTGCCCGCCAGCTTGGTCGAAGCCAGGTCACGGGCCAGGATCGCGGTCTCCACCGCCGCCACCGACGAGCCGGAGGTCACGCCCGGCAGCGTCGCGGTGTCCAGCGCGTAGAGCGTGAACTCGTACGTGTGGGTCGAGCCGCCGGGACAGGGCCCGAAGTACTGCAGCGACTTGTTGCCGCTGCTCATCGCCTTCTGCTTGGCCGGAGCCTGGTTCGGCACCTCGAACCCGAGCCCGAGTCCCTCCGGCAGCGACGACTTGGCGGCGGGGATGTCCCAGATCGCCCAGTGCTTGCCGCCGTTGGCCGTGTCGATGAAGGTGATCGCGTAGCTCTGCGTGCCGGCCGGCGAACCGGACCAGGCCAGCTGCGGCGAGATGTCGTTGCCCGACACCCCGTCCTGCGCGCAGGTGAACCGCGCCGGGATGGTGCCGTTGTTCGCGAAGGCCGTACTGGTCAGCGCGAACGGCGGGCCGGCGAACTTCAGCCTGACGATGTCGTTGTCGATGGTGCTGGGGGTGCCCCCGTTCTTGTCGTTGTTGGTCGAGGTCAGCCAGAGGCCGCCGTCGGGGGTCTTGACCACGGTGCGCAGCCGGCCCCAGTTGCCGTTGAAGAAGGCGCGCGGGGTGTCGGTCGTGTTGCCGGTGATCTTCATGACCCACAGGCGCGAGCCGCGCACGGCCGCCATGTAGATCCAGTCGTTGACGATCTCCAATCCGCTCGGGGAGGCGCTGGAGACGCTCCACGTCCTGACCGGGTTGACGTACCGGCTGTCGCCGCAGGTGCCCTCACAGGTCGGCCAGCCGTAGTTCTTGCCCGCCTGGATGATGTTGAGCTCGTCCCAGGTGCCGTCGCCGAACTCCGACTCCCACAGCCTGCCCTGGGAGTCCCAGGCGATGCCCTGCGGGTTGCGGTGGCCGAGGCTGTAGACGCGCGGGGCGTTCGGGAACGGGTTGCCGGGAGCGCCGGCGCCGGTCGGCGTGACCCTGAGGATCTTGCCGTTGAGCGAGTTGAGGTCCTGCGCCCTGCTGCTCGTCTGGGCGTCGCCGGTGGTGATGTAGAGCATCCCGTCCGGGCCGAACTTGATCCGGCCGCCGTTGTGGAACTTGGCTTTGCTGATGCCGGTCACGACCGGCTCGCGGGCGCCGATGGCGTTGTTCTCGTACGTGAAGCGCACGACCCGGTTGTCTCCGGACGCGGTGTGGTAGGCGTAGACGTAGTGGTCGGTGGCGAAGTTCGGCGACAGCGCGAGCCCGAGCAGGCCGCCCTCGCCGACGGTGCCGACCGCCTCGGTGATCTTGCCGACCACGGTCTTCTGGCCGGTGGCCGTGACCCGCACGATCTCGAACCGGTCGCGCTCGGCGACCAGCGCGCTGCCGTCGGGCAGGAAGGCGATGCCCCACGGCAGGTCGAGCCGGGTGACGTCACGGTCGAAGACCGGGTCGCCGCCGGTCGCCTGCGTCGAGGTCCTGACGTTCAGCGCGGGGCTCTTGGCCGAGATGTTGCCGTTGGCGTCGAAGGCCTCGACCTGGAAGGAGTACTGCGTGTTCTGCGTGAGCCCGTCCGCGGTGGCGGTCAGGTCGGGCACGGTCGCGAACTTCGTGCCGTCGCGGTAGACGTGGTAGCCGGTGACCTCGACGTTGTCGGTCGAGGCGGCCCAGGCCAGCGTGATGCTGGTGGCGGCCACGTTGGTGGCGCGCAGGTTGCCCGGCACCGTCGGCGCCTGGTGGTCGTCGCTCGGCGGGGTGGTGAAGGGGACGTTGTTGCTGGCGGGCGAGCCGTTCCCGGCCGCGTCGTAGGCCAGCACGCTCAGCACGTAGCCGGTGTTCGGCGTCAGGCCGGTGACCGTGGCCGTGGTCTGGTTGCCGCCCACGGTCTTGATCACGTTGCCGCCGTTGTAGATGACGTAGCTGGAGACGCCCACGTTGTCGGTGGAGGCGTCCCAGGCCAGGTCCACGGCGCTCGGGCGGACCTCGCCGACGACGCGCAGGTTGCCCGGCGCGGTCGGCGGTTCCGGGTCGGGCGGCACGGTGGTGCTGATCCGGTCGAGGTTCGGCCCGCCGTTCACGGTGGTGGCGGTGGCCCTGATCTTGTTGGCGCCCGCGATGAGCGAGGCGGTCACGGACTTCTCCACCCACGTGGTCCAGGCCCCGGTGCCGGGGAAGCTCACGTTCTGGGCGGCGCCGCCGTTGGCGGTGATGGCCATGGCCCGGTCGGCGGTGGTGCCGTTGGCGAAGCGGAACTTCACCTCGTAGTTGCCCGCGGTGGGCGCGTTGACCGTGAACTCCACGTGGGAGCCGACGACGTTGTCGTAGTTGACGAAGCCCGTGCCGGTGAACCCGGCGTGGTTCGACTCCACCACGCCCTGGACGATCGTGGCGTCCTCGGCCTGCAGGTCGGAGCTGGGCGCGGCCACCTCGACGTCGACGTAGTCCAGGTTGGGGTTGCCGTTGGCCGTGGTGGAGGTGATCCGGATCTTGTTGGCGCCCGCGCTCACGGGTGCGGTGAGCGTGGAGGTCGCCCACGTGGACCACGCGCCGGTGCCGTTGAACGCGCGGGCCGCGGAGACCACGGTGCCGTTCACGGCGACGTCGGCGGCCCGGTTGACGGCGGTGCCGTTGGCGTAGCGGATGGCGATCTCGGCCTGGCCCGCGGCCGCGGCGGTGACGGTGAACTCGGTGTAGCTTCCGGCCACGTTGTCGCCGTTGACGAACCCGGCACCGGAGTAGCCCGCGTGGTTGGATTCCACGAGGCCCTGAGAGATGGTGGCGTTCTCCGCTTCGTGGCGGGTCGGCGCGGCCGAGGCAGGCACGGCCGCCACCACGCTCATCAGTAACGCCACCACAAGCGCGCCGGCTAACACGCGCATGGATCCTCCTCGATGGGGGGTGATAGTTAGGAAAACTTCCTAACTCGTATTGATGGGATCACTCCCCACCATCACTGTCAAGCGAGTTGACTCCGTTGCCAAGACCTCCCACCACTGGCATCTCGCGCGACAGGAGCGCAGACTGGAAAGACAGGCGAACGTGGAGTAGTGGAGCATCCGTGGACAACCACCTCGACCACATGCCGGTTCTGTCGCGAGGCAGGCACCGCAATCCGAAACGCGGCGCGTGCTTCATGGAACTGGCTTCCTACCTGGCAGGAGAGCGCTGGAGCGACCATCCGGCCTGCACGCACCCGCTGCTGGCCGCGCTCGCCCGGCTCGTCAACGACAACACCGGCGACGAGAACCGCAACGGCCTCGCCGAACTCGTCCCGTCCATCATCGGGCTGTCCAGCGACGACCTGCGGGTCGACGCCACGATCGCCCTGCGCTGCGCGACCACCGCCCTGCCCGTGGCCGCCGCGGAACGCCAGCTCGCGCTGGCCGTCTCCGTACTGGCCGCCGAGGAGATGCTCGCCCGGCTCGACGGGCGGCCGGCCGGTCAGCTGTCGGCCGCGAGCCGGCGGGCCATGGACCAGGTCCCGCAGACGGCGCGCGAGGCACGCAGGTTCAGCCGGGCAGCGCGGATCACCGAAAAGGGCTTCCGCCGGTACGCGGCGCCGAACGCGGTGCAGTTGTCGGTGGTGGGGATCGTGCAGGCGTGCATCCCCCATCCCGACCAGGTGCTGCGAACGTTGCTGGAGTCGGCCATAGCGGACTGCCGCCGCCTCATCCCCACCCCCACCCCCGGCCCCCACCTCCACGCCATCCCCGCCCCGGCCTGACCCACCCCCACGCCCCCGGGCCCGCCCCTCGGCGGCCCCGGGCCCGCTCGACGCGCCTTCGCCCTCATCGCCGTATCGCGCGATGGGGGCGAGCTCGCTTCCGGGCCAGGCAGCCCCGTGACCGCCTCTCCGCGCCCCGAAAGTCCTGCGGGTTGCACCCGGCGTCGCGGGCTCGCGGTCTTCCCCTTCCGTGCGCCGCGTGTGCCGGTTTTCGGGAAGATGTTCGCGTCATGGTGTCACCATCAGGTCTTCCCGCAGGTCAGGCTAGCCTCCCCTTCGTTGCGGATCTTCCTGAAATATGCCTAGATTTGGCGACAAGGTGTCATCATGTGGAGGAAATCATGACTGTCGAGCTGGCCGCGCCGTACTCACCAGAGAGACATCGTCACCACCGCGATGTCACCGGCGGGTGGTTGCGACCGGCGGTGTTCGGGGCGATGGACGGGCTGGTGTCCAACTTCGCGCTGATCGCCGGAGTGGTCGGCGCGGCGGGGGCCGGGCGTGGGGCGGTGCTGGCCGGGTTCGCGGGCCTGGTCGCGGGGGCGTGCTCGATGGCGGCGGGCGAGTACACGTCGGTGAAGTCCCAGACCGAGCTGATGCGTGCCGAGATCGCCGTGGAGCGCCGTGAGCTGGCCCGCGACCCGGAAGGCGAGCAGGCCGAGCTCGCCGCCCTCTACCGTGCCCGCGGCCTCGCACCCGATCTGGCCGCCAAGGTGGCCGCCGGGCTGTCGGTCAACCCGGAGCAGGCCCTGCGCGTCCATGTTCGTGAGGAACTCGGCGTGGATCCTGACGATCTTCCCTCGCCGTACCTGGCCGCGGCCTCGTCGTTCGGCGCGTTCGCGGTGGGGGCGCTGGTGCCGTTGGCGCCGTTCCTGTTCGGGGCTTCCGGAATGGTGGTGGCGGTGGTGCTGAGCCTGCTGGGGTTGTTCGGGTTCGGGGCGGTGGTGGCGCGGATGACGGCCCGGCCGTGGTGGCTGGGCGGCCTGCGCCAGCTCGCCCTGGGCGTCGCGGCCGCATCGGTCACGTTCGGCCTCGGACATCTGCTCGGCGTCACGGTCTCCTAGCCGGTACGGCTCCCGCCCAGCTCCCCCGGGGCATGGTGACCCCCATGCACCGTGTCCCGGGGATCACCACCACGGGCTCCGGGCGCCCGTGCCGCCCCTGGGCACGTGGGCGGCGCGGTCATGGCCGGGGCGGTGAGGCCGGGGGCCGCGCCGCGGGGTGGTCACTCGGTCATGGCCGGGGTGCGGCGGAGAGTCGGGGAGAGGGTGGCCACGGCGCAGCAGACGGCGAGGTAGCCGCAGATCACGAGGATGGCCGTGACGGGCCCGGCGTACTGCGTGAGGACTCCCCCGAGCAGCGGGGCCAGCGGCGTGACGCCCATGGTGGCGACGTTGAGCAGCGACTGGACGCGGCCCTGCATGTGGTCGGGGACGGATCTGGCGACCTCGACCACCAGCGCGATGTTCAGCGCCGGCGCGACCAGGCCGGTGACGAACAGGACGCTCGCGGGCCAGTACCAGCCGAGCGGCAGCACCATCAACGGCAGGGCGACCGTGAGGAACCAGCACCCGGCCAGCATGAGCGCGCCGGTGGGCAGCGACCTGATGAGGCGGCCGGAGATCGCGGCGCCGATCAGGCCGCCGACGCCCAGGGCTGCCATGACGACGCCGACCTGTTCCGGGGCGCCGACCAGGACGATCAGCGGGATCGTGGTCGCGTTGAACGCCAGGTTGACCGCCAGGACGAGGCCGCAGACGGCGCGCAGCAGGCGGCGCTCCCACATCCAGCGGACGGCTTCGGCGATCCCCTGGTACATGCTCTGGCGCGGGGCCTGCTCCTCCGGCCGCCGGGGTACGCGCACGAGCGCCACGCAGACGAAGGAGACCACGTAGGTGAGCGCGTCGACGACGAAGGGCAACGCCCGCCCGACGGCGAACAGGAGGCCGCCGAGCGGGGGCCCGGCCAGTTCGGCGGCGTGCTGGCGGGTCTGTTCCTGGGCGTAGGCGCCGGGCAGCTGCTCCTTGTGCACCAGGGTCCGCAGGGAGGCGGCGTGGGCGGGTTCGAAGATCGCGCCGGCGGCGCCGTTCACGATGGCCACCGCCACCAGGTGCGGCAGGACCAGGCTGTCGCTCACGGCGGCCAGCGCGACGCTCGCCATCGTGGCGGCGCGGACGAGGTCGGCGCCCAGCAGGACGCGGCGCCGGTCCCAGCGGTCCACGAGCACGCCGGCGGGCAGCGCGAAGAGCATCCCGCTCGCCAGGCTGACCGCGCTGATCAGCCCGGCCTGGCCCGGTGAGCCGGTCAGCGCCAGGACCAGCAGGGGGTAGGCCAGCAGGGTGAGGGTCGAGCCCAGTCCCGAGGCGGCCGAGCCCAGCCAGAACAGCTGGAAGCGGAGGTTCTTTCTCAACGGCTGCACAGTCGACGACAATAGTTGTACAAGAATCCTTGTACAACCTTTCCAGTAGGGTGACGGCATGGAACAGGCTCGCCGCCACCTAGGTCCCAAGGACGCCGGCACGCTCAAGGCGCTCAGCCACCCCCTGCGGATGCGGCTGCTCCTGCTGGTGCACGAGGCGGGCCCGGCCACGGTCGGCATGCTCGCCGAGCGGCTCACCCAGCCCGTGGGCGTCGTCAGCTACCACATGCGCCAGCTCGCGCTGCACGGGCTGGTGACGGAGGTGCCCGAGCTGGCGCGCGATCGGCGCGAGCGCTGGTGGCGCCTGGTGCCGACCGAGAGCGTGTCGATGACGCCCTCGGAGTTCGCCGACGACCCGGTCGGCCGCGTCGCCTCGCGGGCCACGATGCTCCAGCTCATCGACGCCACGGCCGAGCGGATGCGGGAGTGGGTGAACGGCATGCACACCTGGCCCCCCGAGTGGCAGGACGCCTCGACCCTCGCCCGCAAGGGCCCGATGCGGCTGACCGCGCGGGAGCTGAGCCGCTTCGACGAAGAACTCGACGACCTGGTGATGCGCTACCAGTCGCTGGGCGAGAACGCCGGGGACGATCCGGCCGAGCGCCGTCCGATCGTCTTCTTCTGCTACACCGAGCCGATCGGCCCGCCGATCAGCGAGTGACCCGTACGGCCAGCGGCGTGCAGACGTAGTCGTTGGTCGGCCAGTTGTCCACCGAGCACGAGGTGAGCACGAACCACAGGTCCCGCAGCGCGCGGAAGGTGACGCTGTCACCCGCCTTCGAGGCCGCCGTGCCGACGGGCAGGGAGCCGTCGGGCCGCGGCGGGGAGTTCTGGAAGAGGTTGACCGGATCGGGCACGACCGGCAGCGACAGGCCCGCCGCCGACACCGCGCCCAGGAAGTTGTCGTGGCAGTTGGGGTGCCCGAACAGCCCCTCGGCCTCGTACAACGGGGCGTTGCACGGCGGGTAGAGCATGTCGTGCGGGCCCGGCGAGGTGTCGGCGACCAGTTCGAGCATGGGCTCGCCGGCCTGGTCTCTGAACGCCTCGCCGGTCTTCGGGAACAGGCGCTCCAGCCGGTCGCGGGTGTGGGCCGTGGACAGCCAGCGGTGCGGAGCGGCGCCGTCGACGGCCCACATGTCACCGACCTGACGGCCTTCCAGGTCGACGACCTCGATCAGGCTGCCGCGCGCCACCTCAAGCGCCCGGCCGGTCTGGGGTTCAATGATCACGTTTTCCATGGGGACCAGCCTACGGTAACTTGTTGTACGCACGTTCAATTAACACGGGAGGACGGCATTGAACGAGGCCGTGGCCGGCACGGACGGGCGCAAGGCCAGAGGAGAGCGGCGCCGGCGGGAGATCATCGAGGCCACGCTCCGGGTGATCGAGCGCGAGGGCGTCGCCGGGGTGACGCATCGCTCGGTCGCGGCCGAGGCGGGCGCGCCGCCGAGCCTGGCGCTCTACTACTTCGCCACGCTCGACGACCTGCTGGTCGCGGCGCTGACCGCGGCCTCCGGCGAGTACGCCCGCCAGCTGCGCGCCATCATCGACGACGGCCGCGACGGCGTGGACGGCCTGGCCCAGCTCATCTCCGACGCGGCGGGCCCCGGCCGCGCCCGCGCGCTGGCCGAACGCGAGCTGACCCTGCTGGCGACCCGCCGCCCGGCGCTGCGCCCCGTCGCCGGGCACTGGCGGGCCACGGTCGCCGAGGTGGCCCGCCAGTACACCGACGACCCGATCCTCATCCGCTCCCTGGTCGCGGCGTCGGACGGCGTCTGCGCCGGGGTCCTGCTCGAAGAGAACCCGATCCCCTACTCCGAGATCCGCGCCCTCCTCCGCCACGCGCTGGGGCTCCACGGCTCAGGCGCGGACCAGCACCCGTCCCTCGGGCATGAAAGCTGACAGCTGCCACGTCCACGTGCCCACCGTGACGATCTCCGCGCTCCCCTGCAGCGGCACCGGGGAGTCCCGCAGCCACGACAGCGGCGAGAGCGCCAGCCCGCCCGGCGGGATGACCACGCTCTCCAGCGGCGTGCGCACCGTGGGACCGTCGGCCTCGTCCAGAAGGCTCGGCACCCACGTGGGCGGGCCGGCGAAGCGCGCCAGCGCCACCGCGCCTTCCGGGGCGGCGGAGTCGTGGCGGAGCGTGCCGGCGGGCAGCCAGGCGTGGTGGCCGGGCGCGTAGGTGACGCCGGAGACGTGAAGGGCGCCCGCCAGGATGACGAACTCCTCCCCCGCCAGATAGTGGCCGCGCGGGCGGCGTTCCCACCCGGCCGGGAAGCGGACCACGGACGTGGCGCCGTGCAGACGGGCCAGGCGGACCGGCAGTGTGGAGCCGGGAATGTGGAACTCGGGCCCCGGCGCGGCCGTCAGCAGGTCGATCATCATCCCAGTCTCCCGTACGCGGGGACGGCCGCCTCCATCTCCGCCACTCCCCCGAGGCCCAGGCGGCCGGCCCAGCAGGGCACCCGCACGACCAGCCGGAGCGCGGCGCCGCCCTCGGAGCCGGCGTGAGGCACGGGGTGCGGGCGGACGAGGTCGAGGAGGGGTTCCGTCACGGCGGTCAAGGTATCTCAGCCCTCCCGGGGTACGGCGGGCCGGGCCCGCAGGGCGGCGGGCAGGAACGCCGCGCAGGCGATCAGCAGCACGACCCCCGAGGCGACCAGCGACCCGGCCACCCCGAACGCGCTCGCCGCGGGCCCGCCCAGCGCCACCCCGCCCAGCATGAAGTTGACCATGACCGTGTTGAGCAGCCCCACGCCTCTGCCCCGCAGTTCCTCGGGCAGGTCGCTGAGCATGGTGTTGGCCAGCGGCACCTGGAAGAGGCTGGCGAAGAGGCCGACGACCAGGCACCAGCCGGCGATCGCGGCAAGCCCGGGGCTGCCGCCGAGGAGTGCGGGGGTGAGCAGGGCCAGGCCGAACAGGGTGACGGTGGCCACCAGCGTCCGGGGCGTCGAGCCGTAGCGACGGATCAGGGCGGGCCCGAGGAGCGCTCCGGCGATCGAGCCGCCGGCGAACAGGGCCTGGGCGGTGCCGTACTCCATGGCCTGAAGGTCGAAGACGGTGAGGAGCTGGGCGTTGAAGCCGGTGGTGAACAGGCCGGTCACGAGCGTGACGGGGACGAGGAAGGCGAGCAGGAAGCGCAGGGACGGGATGGCGAGCACGCCGCTGACCCCGGCCCGCAGCGCCTGCCAGTACGGCTCCGCCGCGGCCCGCGCGACCGGCCCTTCGCACAGCACGCCGAGGCTGCCCAGCAGCACGGCCGAGACCACGAAGGTCGCGGCGTTGAGCCCCAGCACGACCGGCACGCTGCCCAGGGCGACGAGCAGGCCGCCGAGCGCGGGCCCGATCATGTGGACCGTCTGGTTGGTGCTCTGGAACAACGCCACCGCCGAGGCGATGTCGTGTCCGCCGACGACCCTCGGGATGGCGGTGATCCTGGCGGTCTCGAAGAACGCCTTGCCGACGCCTTCGAGCAGGATGAGCGCGAGCAGCAGCCCCATCGAGTCGAGCGCGGGGATCATGGCGAGCACGACGGGGACCCGGGCCAGGTCGGCGCCGATGAGCAGCGTCCGGGTGGGCAGCCGGTCGGCCAGCGGGCCGACGAAGGCGCCGAGCACCCCGGAGGGCAGCAGCTGTGACAGCACGACCAGCGAGATGACGACCGGGCTGTCGGTCAGCCGGCCGGCCAGGAAGATCAGCGTGACGCGGGTCATCGCGTCACCGAGGAAGGAGATGACCACCGCCAGCCAGTAGCGCAGGTAGGTGCCGTCCTTGAGGAGCTCGATCATGATGCGCCCGACGCTACTGGCGGGGCGGACGGCCGGGACAGGCGTTACGCCGGGCGCGGATCCGCCGTCAGCGTAGTGACGACGGCCGGCGTGAACAGGTCGAGCGCCAGGTCCTCGGCGGTCTGGGCGAGCACGGCCGGTCCGGACGGCCGCTCGGAGTTCCGGCCCGTTCCGGCGGGGGTCAGCGGGCGCCGGACGCGCCCCATCCGGGCGCCCTGAAGTCCGCCGTCAGCGAGCCCGGCGCCACGCTCTCCCCGCAGCCCCGGCAGGTCACGACCGGGTCGAGCTCCTGCCCGCAGGTGTGCGAGAAGACGACCGGCGGGCTGCCGGGCAGGTGCCGGTCGCCCCACTGGCGCAGCAGGTGCAGCACGCCCTGCAGCTCCACCCCGGCCGCCGTCGGCCGGTACTCGTAGCGCGGCGGGCGCTCGCTGTAGGCGACCTTCTCCAGCAGCCCGGCCTCGACCAGGCGCTTGAGCCGCGCGGTCAGGATGTCGCGGGGCGCGCCGATGTTGCGCGCCATCGCGTCGAAGCGGCGCACGCCGAAGAAGACCTCGCGCAGGATGAGCAGGGAGTACTTCTCGCCGACCACCGCGAGGGCGTCGGCGATCGTGCAGGGCCGTGCCGTCGTCATCATCCCAGGGTACGGCAGTGCGTTGGAAAACCAGACGAACCCGGTCTACAGTAAGTCCAGTTTTCCAACTAACAGCGGGAGGGCTCCATGCGTGACGCCGTCATCGTGCAGGCCGTGCGCACCCCCATTGGCAAGGGCAAGCCGGACGGCGCCCTGGCCGGGGTCCATCCGGTCGAGTTGCTCGCCCACACGCTGCGTACCCTGGTGGAGCGCTCGGGAGTGGACCCCGCGCTGGTCGACGACGTGATCGGCGGGACCGTCGACCAGGTCGGCGAGCAGGCCATGAACACCACCCGCCACGCCTGGCTGTCGGCGGGTTTCCCCGACTCGGTTCCCGCCGTGACGGTGGACCGCCAGTGCGGCTCGTCCCAGCAGGCCGTGCACTTCGCCGCCCAGGGCGTCATCGCCGGCGCCTACGACCTGGTGGTGGCCTGCGGCGTGGAGTCGATGAGCCGGGTGCCGATGTGGTCGAACGTGCCGCCGGGCAAGGACCCGTTCGGCCCCGGCGTGGCCGGGCGGTTCCCCGGCGGCCTGGTGCCCCAGGGCGTCAGCGCCGAGCTGATCGCCGCCAAGTGGTCGCTCGGCCGCGAGCAGATGGACGCCTTCTCCGCCGTCTCCCACGCCAAGGCCGCCGCCGCCGACTTCACCGCCGAGCTCGCCCCGATCGCCGGCCTCGCCCACGACGAGTCGGTACGGCCCGCCACCACGACCGAGATCCTGGCCGGACTGAAGCCCGCCTTCGCCGACCCCGGCCACGCCGAGCGCTTCCCGCAGATCGACTGGTCGGTCACCGCGGGCAACTCCAGCCCGATCAACGACGGCGCCGCCGCCCTGCTCATCACCACGAGCGAGAACGCCGCCCGCCTGGGCCTGCGCCCACTGGCCAGGCTGCACTCCTTCGCCGTGACCGGCTCCGATCCGCTGCTCATGCTCACGGGCGTCATCCCGGCCACCGGCAAGGTGCTGCGCAGGGCCGGGCTGCGCCTGGACGACATCGACCTGTTCGAGGTCAACGAGGCGTTCGCGAGCGTGGTGCTGGCCTGGCAGCAGGAGACCGGCGCCGACCCGGCCAAGGTCAACGTGAAGGGCGGCGCGATCGCGCTGGGCCACCCCCTCGGGGCCGGCGGCGCCCGCATCATGACGACCCTGGTCGGGGCCATGCGCGAGCGCGGCGCCCGCTACGGCCTGCAGACGATGTGCGAGGCGGGCGGGCTGGCCAACGCGACGGTCCTGGAGGCGCTCTAGTAGTCGTAGTCGACCGGCTCCAGGTACGGGCCGTAGGCCCAGCCTTCGGAGTCGCCGGTCCACACGCGCATCCAGGCGCGGCCGCCTCCGCAGGAGCCCTCGACGGTCTCGCCGTAACGCACCGCGCCCACGCGCTCGTACTGCGTGCCAGGACCCGACCTGATCCACAGGTTGGCCGGGTACGGCGGCGCCACCTCGTACACGCACGACGAGGCGGCGGACGCGGGCGCCAGGGCGAACAACGACAGCGGTGCGGCGGCGGCCAGCGAAGCCACGAACAGGATGAACCGGCGCATCACATACCTCCCCTTAAGGGGGGATATGTCTTATATATCCCGATCATGTGGGCGCTAAGCTGCCGGGATGCCTCTCCGCAGTGCTCGGTGGTACGCAGGCGACGACAGAAACTCCTACATCCATCGCGCCTGGATGCGGCGCGGCACCCCGGCCGACGCCTTCGAACGCCCCCAGATCGCCATCGCCAACACCGCCTCCGACCTCACCCCCTGCAACGCCCACTTCGACGAGGTGGCCAAGAGCGTCGCCGCCGGCATCTGGGCGGCCGGAGGCGTACCGCTGAACCTGCCCGTCGTCTCGCTCGGCGAGACCAACGTCCGCCCCACGGCCATGCTCTGGCGCAACCTCGCCGCCATGGCCACCGAGGAGATGCTGCGCGCCAACCCCGTGGACGGCGTCGTGCTGCTCGGCGGTTGTGACAAGACGATCCCCTCGCTGCTCATGGCCGCCGCCTCCGTGGACCTGCCCGCGCTGGTCGTGCCCGGCGGGCCGATGCTGACCGGCCACTTCCAGGGCGTGCCGCTGGGCTGCGGCACCGACGTGTGGCGGCTCAGCGAGGAGGTGCGGGCCGGCACGCTGACCCGCGCGTCGTTCCTGGAGTCCGAGTCCTCCATGATCCGCAGCCGCGGGCACTGCAACACCATGGGCACCGCCTCGACGATGGCCTGCGTGGCCGAGGCGCTCGGCATGACCATCCCGGGCACCGCGGGCACCCCCGCCGCCGACAGCCGCCTGCTCGAACGCGCGCACGCGAGCGGCGCGCTGGCGGCCGAGCTGGTCCGGGAGGACCGGCGGCCCAGTACGGTCATGACCCGCCCCTCCTTCCTCAACGCGATCGTCACCCTGGCCGCGATCGGCGGCTCCACCAACGCGGTCGTGCACCTGCTGGCCATCGCCGGGCGGCTCGGCGTGGAGCTGAGCCTCGACGACTTCGACCGGACCGGCGCCGGGGTGCCGCTGCTGGCCGACCTGCGGCCGGCCGGGCGGCACCTCATGGACGACCTGTTCAGGGCGGGTGGGCTGCGGGCCGTACTCCATCAGGTGGAGGACCTTCTCGACCCAGCGGCCCGCACCGTCACCGGACGCCCGCTCACCGACCACCTCGGCGACGCGCCGATCTGGGACGCGGGCGTGATCCGGCCGCGCACCGACCCGCTGCTGCCCGACGCGGGCATCGCCGTGCTGCGCGGCAACCTGGCCCCGGACGGCGCGGTGATCAAGCCCGCGGCCGCCTCGCCGGAACTGCTGCGCCACCGCGGCCGGGCGATCGTCTTCGACAGCGTCGAGGACCTGCACACGCGCCTGGACACCGTGGACGCCGACGAGGACTCCGTGCTGGTGCTGCGCGGCTGCGGCCCCAAGGGTTACCCGGGCATGCCGGAGGTCGGCAACCTGCCGCTGCCCGCCAGACTGCTGGCCAAGGGCGTGCGCGACATGGTGCGCGTCAGCGACGCGCGGATGAGCGGCACCGCCTACGGCACCGTCGTGCTGCACGTCGCGCCCGAGGCCGCCGCGGACGGGCCGCTGGCCAGGGTCAGGACCGGCAACCCGATCGTGCTCGACGTGCCGGGCAGGACGCTGCGGGTGGACGTGCCCGACGCCGACCTGGCCGCCCGCGAGCCGGTCACGACCGGTTTCGCCCGCCCGGCCAGAGGCTGGGAGAAGCTCTACGTGGAGCACGTCCTGCAGGCCGACCGGGGCTGCGACCTGGACTTCCTCACCGGTTCGAGTGGCTCGTCCGTGGCCAGGGAGTCGCACTGAGCACGGCAAAGAGTCTTCTGCGCCATGCGCGGAAATGGTCAGGCTGGGTACGGCGTTACGGGACGATGTGATCGGTTTGACGGCCCGAGGAGGACACATGAACAGCGGCGACATCACCCAGAGCCAGGAGTGGACGGCACTGGCCAAGCACCACGAGGAGATCGCGGGCACCACCCTGCGCGAGCTGTTCGCGGCCGACCCGGGCCGGGCGGAGAGGCTGAGCGTGAGCGCCGGCGACCTCTACCTCGACTACTCCAAGCACCGCGCCACCGACGAGACCTTCGACCTCCTGCTACGGCTGGCCGAGCGCGCCGGGCTGAGCGAGCGCGTCGAGGCGATGTTCCGCGGCGAGCACATCAACGTGAGCGAGGACCGGGCGGTGCTGCACACGGCGCTGCGCCTGCCCGCGGACGCGGAGCTGGTGGTCGACGGCCAGGACGTGGTGGCCGACGTGCACGCCGTCCTGGACAAGATGAGCGCCTTCGCCGGCCGGGTGCGCGCGAAGGAGTGGCGCGGCGCGAGCGGCGAGCCCATCGCCACCGTGGTCAACATCGGCATCGGCGGTTCCGACCTGGGCCCGGCGATGGCCTACGAGGCGCTGAAGGACTACGCCGACGCCGGGATCACGGCCCGGTTCGTCTCCAACATCGACCCGGCCGACATCCACGGCAACCTGCGCGGCCTGGACCCGGCCACGACGCTGTTCGTGATCAGCTCGAAGACGTTCACGACGCTGGAGACGCTGACCAACGCCCGCGTGGCGCGCGACTGGCTGGTCTCGGCACTGGGCGAGGACGCGGTCGGCAAGCACTTCGTGGCCGTCTCCACCAACGCGGAGAAGGTGGCCGAGTTCGGCATCGACACCGCCAACATGTTCGGCTTCTGGGACTGGGTCGGCGGCCGCTACTCCTACGACGGCGCCATCGGCCTGTCACTGATGATCGCGGTCGGGCCCGAGCGCTTCCGCGAGATGCTGGCCGGCTTCCACGCGATCGACGAGCACTTCCGCACCGCGCCGTTCGAGCGGAACATGCCGGTGCTGATGGGGCTGCTCGGCATCTGGTACAACGACTTCTTCGACGCCCAGACCCGGGCCGTGCTGCCCTACAGCCAGCGGCTGCACCGCTTCCCCGCCTACCTGCAGCAGCTGACGATGGAGTCCAACGGCAAGTCCGTGCGCGCCGACGGCACGCCGGTCACCACCGACACCGGCGAGATCTTCTGGGGCGAGCCGGGCACCAACGGCCAGCACGCCTTCTACCAGCTCCTGCACCAGGGAACCCGGCTCGTGCCCGCCGACTTCATCGGCTTCGCCGAGCCGTTCGAGGACGCCGCGGGCATGCACGACATCCTCACGGCCAACCTCCTGGCCCAGACCACCGCGCTGGCCTTCGGCAAGACCGCCGAGGAGATCGCCGCGGAGGGCACCGCGGCCGAGGTCGTCCCGCACAAGGTGATGCCGGGCAACCGCCCCACCTCGACGATCCTGGCGCCGAAGCTCACCCCGTACACCCTCGGTCAGCTCGTCGCCCTCTACGAGCACGTCGTCTTCGTCGAGGGCGTCATCTGGGGCGTCGACTCCTTCGACCAGTGGGGCGTCGAGCTGGGCAAGAAGATGGCGCTCGGCCTGGAGCCCCTTCTGACCTCGGAGGAGCCGCCTGTGGCGTTCCCCGACGCTTCCACCGCCCAGCTGGTAAAGAAGTACCGGGAACTTAGAGGAAGGCGCATTTGACATGACGCGTGCGGGCGCGATGGTCCTGTTCGGGATCACCGGTGATCTGGCCTACAAGATGTTGCTGCCCGCGCTCTACCGGCTGACCGCCGACGGGGTGCTCGACCTGCCCATCGTCGGCGTCGCCAAGACCGACCTCGACCTGGCGGGCCTGCGCGAGCGGGCCCGCCGGGCCTGCGGCGGGGCGAGCGACGCGGCCTTCGAGAAGTTCGCCGGCAACCTGCGGCTGGTGGCGGGCGACTACCGCGAGGAGTCCACGTTCGCGGCCATCCGCGACGAGGTGGACGGCGCGGGCTTCCTCGTGCACTACCTGGCGGTGCCGCCGGCGCTGTTCGGCGCCGTCGCGCAGGGCCTGGCCGGCGTCGGGCTCCACCGCGACGCGCGGCTCGTGGTGGAGAAGCCGTTCGGCCACGACCAGGCCTCGGCCCGTGAGCTCAACGCCGAGCTGCTCAAGTACTTCGACGAGGACCACCTGCGCCGCGTCGACCACTTCCTCGGCAAGGAGCCGGTGGAGGACCTGCTCGTCTTCCGGCTCGGCAACATGCTGCTCGAGCCCATCTGGAACCGCAACTACGTGCGCAACGTCCAGATCACCATGGCCGAGAGCTTCGACGTGTCCGACCGCGGCGCCTTCTACGACGCCAACGGCACCATCCGCGACGTCGTCCAGAACCACCTGATGCAACTGCTGGCCATCCTCGCGATGGACGCGCCGCCCTCGAAGGACGCCCGCGCGCTCATCGACGAGAAGTGGCGCGTGCTGCGCGCCGTGCAGGACATCCAGCCCGCCGACGTCGTACGCGGCCAGTACACCGGCTACCTCGCCACCGAAGGCGTGCGCCCCGGCTCCACCACCGAGACGTTCGTGGCCATGCGCGCCGCCATCGACAACTGGCGCTGGGCCGGCGTGCCCTTCTACATCCGCTCCGGCAAGGCGCTGCCCACCACCGACCTGGAGATCGTCGCCGAGCTGCGCATGCCGCCGGTCACGCTGTTCCACGGCGAGGTCAAGCCCAACCTGATCAGGTTCCGGCTGCAGCCCGACGCGGGAGTCACCTTCGACCTGCTGGCCAAGGAGCCGGGCCGCGACGCCACCCGGCAGGTGCCGGTGAGCGTCGACTTCACCAAGGTGCTCGGGCCCATGGAGGCCGCCTACCAGCGCATCCTCACCGACGCGGTGTCGGGTGACCCCCGGCGCTTCGTCCGCTTCGACCTGGCCGAGGAGTCGTGGCGGATCGTGCAGCCGGTGCTCGACCTGCCGCAGGCGCCGCTGCCGTACGAGAAGGGCACGTGGGGTCCCGCGGCGGCGGCCGGCATGGTGCGCTGGCACGAGATCTCCACCACCTTCGATTGACCTTCCGCGACCGGGTGAGAGTCTGGGCGGATGGACATCATGGAACTGGTGGAGAGGACGAAGGACGCGGCGACCGTCAAGCGGGTCTTCGGCGAGCCGGTCCGGCACGGCGACGTCACCGTCATCCCCGTCGCCAAGGTCGGCCAGGGCGGGGGCGGCGGATCCGGCACCTCCGAGGGCGGCGAGCACCCCGGCCAGGGCTCCGGCGGGGGCTTCGGCTTCGGGGCCGCCCCGGCGGGCGTCTTCGTGATCAAGGACGGCGAGGTGCGCTGGCAGCCGGTCGTCGACGTCAACCGCATCGTGCTCGGCGGCCAGATCGTGGCCGTCGTGCTGCTGCTGACCATCCGGGCGCTCGTGAAGCGCCGCCGTAAGCGCTGAAAACTCTCCGGTGCCCTCCCCGGGCGGGCCCGGGGAGGGCACCGGGGTCAGTGGCGGCCCCAGGCGCCGCGGTGCACCACCTCGCCGGTGGGCTTGCGACCGCGCTTCAGGGACGGCGAGGCCTTGTCCTGTGCCCGGTAGCCGACGCTGATCACACCGATCGGGGTGTACGCGTCGGGCACGCCGAACGACTCCTTCAGCAGCGCCGTCCGCTCACCCGGCGGGACCCCGAAGAAGCAGGCGCCGAGTCCCTCGTCCACGGCGGTGAGAAGCATGAGCAGAGAGGCCATGCCGGTGTCGATGTCCCAGTACGGCACCGGCCAGCGGTTCTCGTCCTTGTCCGTCCAGCCCTTGTCGGGGGCGGCGTAGCGGTCGAGGTAGGCCTGCTTGTGCGAGAGCGGGATGATCAGGAGCGGGGCGCGGCGCAGCCCCTTGCCCCATTCGTCGGCCTCGTCGCTGGACAGCTTCCAGAACCGCTCGATGTCCTGCGGCTCCTCCAGCACCAGGAACGCCCAGCCCTGGCTGAACCCGGCGGAGGGCGCGTGCAGCGCGTTGCCGAGGATGCGCTCGCGGATCTCGGCCGGAACGGGGCGGCCGGGGTCGTAGTTGCGGACCATGCGCCGTCGCCGTACCACTTCCTGAAATTCCGTCATGCGCCCAGCTTCCCAGACGCCACCCCGCGGCACCCGTGGTGTGGGTGGCTGCGACGATGACGGGGTGAAGGTCTTGATGATCGCGCCCGCCGCCTGGTCGCCCGACGGGCACGACAACTTCGACGCCGCGGACGAGCTGCTGGAGGAGAGCGACCTGGTGGTGCTGCCGGAACTGGCCGGGTCGCGGTTACCGAGGGCGGAGTATCTGGAGCGGGTGTCCGGGCTGGCGCGGCGGGCGGGGGCGTACGTGGTGGGCGGGTCGCACTACGACGCCGTCGAGGGCGGGAGCGTCAACCGGGGTGTGGTGGCCGATCCGGCCGGGCGGGTCGTGGCCGAGTACGAGAAGGCGCATCCCTACGGGGTCGAGCATCGGGCGGGGGTGCTGCCGGGGCGGCCGTCGCAGACGTTCGAGCTGGCGGGGCGGCGGGTGCGGGTGCTGGTGTGCGCGGACCTGTGGTACTCGGCCCGGCTGGCCGCGCCGGTGGACGCGGTGCTGGTGCCGGCCTTCTCGGTGACGCAGTGGGACTCGCCGGACCCCTCGCGGGCGCTGTGGCAGCACATGAGCGTGGCCAGGGCGTATGAGTTCATGACGTACGTGGCGGTGAGCGACTGGCAGCACGGCGCCAGCTACCACGGGGCGCCGTGCGCGGGGGTGACGGGGTTCGCCGATCCGTATCCGGCGCGGCCGGCGGAGTACTACGCCCGGGGCGCCGGTGTGCGGGTCATGGACTTCGAGCGGCTGGACGCGCTGCGGGCCGACCGTGCCGGGCGCGGGTTCGTGTCTTGACCGGACGACTCGGGGAAGTAAAGCTTACTAACAATTAACCGGGAGCATCCGCGGAGGACCGTCATGGGCCGTTCCAGGATCGGCACGCTGGCCACGCGCACCCTGCTGGCGGGGGTGCTGCTGGCCGCGCTGGGGACGTTGCCGACCGGTTCCGCCGGAGCGGGCGGCCTGGTCGCCTCGGTGAGCGCGGCCCAGGCGCTCGGGGACGTGATCCCGGCGCCGGTGTCGGTCCAGGCCGCGGCCACGCCGTACACGCTGGCCGCGGACGCGACGATCGCCAGCGACGACGCGGGCGTGGGCGGCTACCTCGCGGGGCTGCTACGGCCTTCCACGGGGTACGCGCTGCCGCTGCGCAGCGGCGGCCAGGGCAGCGTGTCGCTGCTGCTGTCCGGCGCGGACCCGAGCGTCGGCGAGCAGGGCTACCAGCTCGACGTCGCCACGAGCGGCGTCACGATCCGGGCGCGGACGGCGGCGGGGCTGTTCAACGGCGTGCAGACGCTGCGGCAACTCCTGCCGCCCCAGGTGGAGAGCGCGAGCGTGCGGCCGGGGCCGTGGACGGTGCCGGGCGGGCGCATCGTGGACCATCCCCGCTTCGCCTACCGGGGCACCATGCTCGACGTCGCCCGGCACTTCCACCCGGTCGCCACCGTCAAGCGGCACATCGACAGGATCGCGCTCTACAAGATCAACTATCTGCATCTGCACCTGTCCGACGACCAGGGCTGGCGCATCGTCGTCGACTCCTGGCCGCGCCTGGCGACGTACGGCGGCAGCACCCAGGTCGGCGGCGGGCCCGGCGGCTACTACACCAAGGCCCAGTACCGGGAGATCGTCGCCTACGCCGCCCAGCGGCACATCACGGTCGTGCCGGAGATCGACGTCCCCGGCCACACCAACGCCGCGCTGGCCTCCTACGCCGAGCTCAACTGCGATGGCGTCGCGCCGCCGCTGTACACCGGGACGGGCGTGGGCTTCAGCTCGCTGTGCGCCACGAAGGAGGTCACCTACACCTTCGTGGCCGACCTCGTCAGGGAGCTGGCCGAGCTGACGCCGGGGCCGTACCTGCACATCGGGGGCGACGAGGCGGACGCGACGCCGGACGCGCAGTACGCGACGTTCATGAACCGGGTGCAGCCGATGGTGGCCGGGCGCGGCAAGGCGGTCGTGGGCTGGCACCAGATCGGCGCGCCGGCGGTGCAGCACTCTCCCGGCCGGGTGGCCCAGTACTGGGGGACGACGACGTCGGACTCCCTGATCACGAACGCCGTGGCCAAGGGCGCCAAGGTGATCATGTCTCCGGCCAACAAGGCGTACCTGGACATGAAGTACACCGCCTCGACGCCGCTCGGGCAGGACTGGGCGGCGCTCATCGAGGTGAAGACCGCCTATGAGTGGAACCCCGGCAGCCACCTCAGCGGCGTGCCCGCCTCCGCCGTGCTCGGCGTCGAGGCGCCGCTGTGGACCGAGACGCTGGTCACCGAGGAGCACATCGAGTACATGGCCTTCCCGCGCCTGCCCGCCATCGCCGAGCTGGGCTGGTCGCCCTGGTCGACGCACAGCTGGACCGCCTTCCGCGCCCGCCTGGGCGCGCAGGCGCCGCGCTGGGCGGTCATGGGCGTCGGCTTCTACCGCTCGCCCCAGGTCTCGTGGGCGAGCACCCCGCCGCAGGGCCGCCACGAGGCCGAGAACGCGGTGATCTCGCGTGGCGTGGTCGAGTCCAACCACGCCGGATACTCGGGCACCGGGTTCGTCAACTACGACAACGCCACCGGTGGCTATGTCGAGTTCACCGTCACCGCCGCCACGACGGGCCCGGCCACGGTCCGCCTGCGCTACGCCAACGGCACCACCGCCAACCGCCGCATGAACGTGGCCGGCACGGTGCACGACTTCCCCGGCACCGGCGCGTGGACCACCTGGCAGACGAAGACGCTCACGCTGCCCCTGAACGCGGGTTCCAACGTCATCCGAGCCACCGCCACCACACCCAACGGCGGCCCCAACCTCGACTACCTGGACCTAATCGTCGCTTACTCGAACTCGGCGCCGCAGGTGACAGCACTTCGTGACAAGATTGAACTCCGGGACAGGGCCAACCGCCGTTAGACCGGTTGGCTCGACTGACCTCTTCATTGCGAGTGAACGGAATACCCCTCCTCGCGGGCTTGCCTTCCTGGTCAAGCATGCGATAGGGGCCCGTTTCGAGTGCTGTGGCTCGCGTTCGCTGCTGTAGTCCTGCGTTGTATGGCGGACGCGAGAACCCCGGCCTCCTCGATGGCAAGCGGACCCGTACCGCAGGGCAGCCAAGGCCCGAGAAGCAGAAGCCAAGCGGCAGTAACGACAGCCGTTTAGATCTAAAGGATTCCAGACGGTGGTATACATCGATGATCTCGTGCGCATCGTCTCGATGGAATGACTGAGAGACAATACCCCTTCAGTAACCGCCGGAGAGTGAGCGAGTAGTGGTTCATGAGTACCCTCCGCATAAGTGTCGCAGCAGTGCCATCCATTGCCCTCCTCGGCCTGAGCTCCATGTCGGAGAGGGACATGATCAGATACTTCATATGTGGCGACTCCGTCCGTCACAATGCCCGTGTTGTCCTGAAGTCGCCGACCGGACGGTTTGGCAACCGGGCGCTCATTTCTGTGGGTTCCGTACAGCCTGCCGGTCGCTCATGATGGCTGTGTGGTCTGGAGAGTTGCAGGCGCGGATTGGTCGTGGGCGCAGACGGCGGTGCTGATCGCGGCGACCATAGCGATTCTGGGTACGACGATGACGGCTGCGCTGACGTACGCGTTGAGCCAGCGGGCCGCGCGCCGGGAGCGGCAGGCCAAGGTCTTTGCGGACGCGCTGTCGGTGATTGAGGAGTATGCGGAGTTGCCGTACAGGGTTCGTAGGCGGAGGTCTTTGGAGGAGGCTCGGCACGCGTTGACCGAGGAGATCAGTCGGGTTCAATCGCGAATGGCGTTCCATCAGGGATGGCTACAGATTGAAGCTCCGAGTGTCGCGTCCTTCTATGACCAGCTCATACGTGCCGCTAAGAAACAGGCTGGCCTGCAGATGAAGGAAGCCTGGCTGCTCCCGCCGATCACTGAAGATTCGGGTGTGAATCTTGGCGCTGCTTACAACAGAACTGAAATCGATAATGCGCGGGAGATGTGTGTTGCCGCGATGAGGCTAGCATTGGCCTCGATACCACGCGAGCGCGCAGCCGTTGACCGGGCTTCGCCTGGCCAAGACCTATTGTGATCTTGTTGGGTGTCGCACGTCCAAAAGTCAGGCCGCTGAGGCCTCTGCCCCAGATGAAGGGATCTCGTTCTGTTCGTGGAGCGCTTCGAGGCCGGGCCATTCTCCCGTCTGGCGCCACCATTCTTCTCGGAGTAGATGCGCCACGACGTGGCCCAGGAGTGCTACGGGTCCGTCGCGGCGGGTCCATCGCTGTTCTGGTGGGTCGCCGGGGAACCACATGCATAGCGAGCCATCCCGGTAACGGTGCGGTGACGGAGCTGAATTGCTGGCGTAGACATGGGGCACCTCCGGACTGGTCCGGCTGAATGCGATGGTGATCGTCTGTTCAAGTAGGTCTTCTACGCATAGGCGAACCTTGAGGGCGTATCCGCCGCGCTGTTGACGAGGTGGAGAAATGGCCCATGTCCGCTGGCCACAGCTGGTGAGTCGGTACTGGAAGAGGAGACGGGGGGCCGGCTTGGTGTACCAGGCCGGCCTCCGCCGTCGGGGGCTCCTGGTCATACAGACTTCAGTTCGCCGAAAGCGCGGGTCGGGGCCACCGTGGAGGCAATTCCGCCAAGACCCAACGTGGCGGTACTGATGGACTGTGGCCGACGGAGGATGGCGGCCTTGCTGACCAGGCTGCTCGGGGAAGGATCGGTGAGGTAGTTCCAGTAGACACCGGACAGGGCAGAGAGGACGACGTCGATGTCGTCGTCGCGTTCCAGAGCTGCGCTGAGGCCGTTCGCGGCTTTGCGAAGCCGCCGGGCGGCGGTTTCGCGGGGGATCAGCAGACGCACATTCTTGGACACCTTCGCAGGGTCGATAGTGGTTGCCCCGTGTTCGACCCGTGAGGCGGCCTCAGAAAAGACAGCGCTGAGCGCCACGGCCATACCCATGCTGGGCTCGACGAACTCCCAGGCCCACACCGACAGGTTGTGGGACGAGAATCCCGGCTGGTTGTACTGCTTGTTCCATGCCTTGAGGAGCCTGATCACACGACGGCGGGTCCGGCGCAGGGACTCTGCGCCCGACGTGAACAGCTCGACATGAAGCTCGGGGTGGGAGGCCTCCCACTTGTTGGTGTGCAGATTGGGGATCCACAATCCCTCGCCATCCTTCCGGGTCAGCGCAACGACCATGTCCACCGTCGGGTCCTGGCCGTCTACGGGCTCTCCGAAGCAGAGCTTCGGCCCCCGCTTGGACGTCGAACACCGAGCCTTCGGATAGACCTCGCGCACGGCGGGACCGAGAAGCGCGCACATCTCGTCAGCCACCTTCTGTGGAGCTTCACCGCTGCCGTCTGGGCCGAGGTTGAGGTAGAACCTGCGGTCGAGGACGACACCGCCGTCGCCGTCGCTGACAGGGTGGATGAATGTGTGCTGGGGGAGCGAACCGCTAGCGTAGGTGCGCAGCGCACCACGGAAGGCGATCGCTTCGGCGCGGACCAGCGCCAGCCGGTCACGGGCTTCGGCCAGCGGCTCGGAATGTGCATCGATCTGGCTTCGGACGTCGTTGAGGGTTTCCTCGGTGTGGCCCATGAGTCGCTCCTTTGTTGCTTGGTTCGGTGGAAAACGCGCCCGATCGGCACTTACCGGCCGGGCTGCGGTGCGGATGCGCTGTTGACAATCGCGGGAAGGGTGGTCCGTCGTCAGATCTCCGATGATGGAGGCCACGCATCTACGAACCTTCGAGCGGCGGTATGCGCGCTGGAGTGTCTGCGGCCGAGTTCTCCGTGCAGATGGCGGAACTCGCAGTCGCGGCGTGGCCTGCCGAGGATGCGGTCGCGTCCGCCGGCGCGAGGGCGGTGAAGGATCCAGGCGGCTGGCCGGTGGATTCGTCGACGTGGACGAAGTGGCTGCCTCGCCGGACAGACAGCACGAAATTCGGCAGGATGAGCACCCCCTGCCCAATCGCCTCGAGCTTGCACCCATGCCCGTCGTCGCGCGATCCGGCAGGATGACGGACTGGTGGTTCATCTGATCCGCACGGGCTCCGGCCGCCGAGCGGCCACCTTCTTGACCATCTCGGTCATGTCTTCCCCTCCAACCAGTGATGCCGTCGACGTCCCTTCCGACCCCAACGACGGTGTCCGAGTGAACCCAGGTAACACTCTAGCATCATGCCCATCACCCTATGGGTGATGTCATGTCGGCGAGCTATTCGCGCGGCGTGTCTACGACCTTGGCCACGGGAGGCTTGTAACATCCACTCGAAGTGGATGGGTGCATCATCAGCCGATGGGTGATGGAGAGCAGATACGTGGACCGGGAGTTTATGGATGAGGAGCTGCGTCACCTGGCCACGGATCTCGCGTTTCGGCCCAGAGGCTGGAGCGCCCAAGAGGTCTCGGATTTTCGAGTCCTCGTTCAGTGTGCGCGGGCAGCTCGACTCGACACCGACCTGCGGAACTTCCGTACGCTGCGCATCCAACCCGATGACACCGGCGACCCACACAGGGCGCGGGCGACGTTGAGTTCCGGGCGCGTTATCAACCTGACGTTCAAGAACGCTGAGAGCCACGGCGCCGTGGTCTTCGACCTTTTGACTCCAGAGATGGAAACCTCGCGATGAGTAACCGTCCACACGACCCGCTACCGATCGCCCAGGTGCCGGTCGGTGAGCTCCTCGGGAGGGAGTTGGAGGCCAGAGGCTGGTCTCAAGCCGACTTCGCTGCGGTTCTAGATCGTCCTACCCAGTTCGTCTCCGAGATCGTCACTGGCAAGAAGGAGATCACTAGGGAGTCAGCGGCGCAGATCGGCGCCGCCCTGGACAGCACGGCCGAGTTTTGGCTTAACCTTCAGGACCAGTACCTGCTCGCCGAGCAGTTTAAGAACGAGAACGCCAAGGTCAAGCTAGACGAGGTGCGCCGACGCGCCCGCCTAAACGATAAAGGCCCGATTCTGCTGCTGAAGAAACGCGGCCTCCTCACCAGCACAACCCTGGATTCCCTCGAAACCGAGGTGAAGGAACTGTTCGAGTTGAACTCGCTTGATGACGAGCCTGGATTCGCAGCGGCAGCGAGGCGCGCTAACAGCTGCGAAGACATCAGCTTGCTACAGCGGGCCTGGGTTGCGTGCATCAGAAGAGAAGCCCGCAAGCTTCCCCCGAAAGAGAGCTACTCTGCGAACCGCCTAAGGGAGCTCGCTAGGACTCTTTCGAGCACACTCAAGTCGGCCGTCGACTTCCAAGACCTGCCTGACCGCTTCAGCACGGTCGGTGTGCGGCTGATATATGTCGAATCGTTTCCGGGCGCCAAGATGGATGGATGCGCGATGCTAGTCGACGGGTATCCAGTCATTGGCTTGTCCGGCCGCGGCAAAAGGCTCGACAAAGTCCTGTTCACCCTGCTTCACGAAATCGCGCACATTCTACTTGAGCATGTCGACGCCGAGAACCTCATCGTGGAAGGGCTCGATGACACTAGGGACAACGAGACAGAGCGGGAAACGAACGCGGACAGTGAGGCCACGAGATTGGCGTTCCCGCACGGCGTCCCCGATCTCCCAGCCCGTATCAGTGCGCCTTGGGTCAATCAGACGGCTGCCGAACTTGGGGTGGCGCGGATCGTCTTCATCGGCCACCTTCAGCACCGCCGTCGCCTTGACTGGCGGACGACACTGGCGAAGAACGCCCCTTCAGTAAGCGACGCTCTGGAGACGTGGAAGTAGCCTTGCTGGCGAGGTGCCCGACAAAGTATGTTGGCCCCGCCTCCAACTTGAGGCGTCTCCTCGAGCGCTAAGACCGTGCGCCTGACGCGTACTCGCAGCTACCGGACGGCGACCAGACGCTCCTACCTGCTGCCACTCACCTCCGAGTCGTCGCGTACGGCGCGGCACTGCATATCGGATCTTTACCTCCTATGGCGCCTTCCAGATCTCGTTGAACCTGCGGCATTGATCACTGCCGAACTGGTCGGCACCGCGATCCGCCATGCCATCTGATGGAGCAACGAAGCCTTACCGGTACGGCTCCTGGCTATCTATGCCACGTGTACTCCTGCGCATCGAGCTGCGCGATCCCGACGCGCAACCTTCCGGTCTGGCGCGTGCCCGAGGATCTGGCCACGTTCGGGTACGGCATGCAGCTCGTGCACAGCCATGCCGACCGCTACGGCGCGCGTTACCGATGCAGGCAAGGCCGTGTGGTGCGAGATCGACCGCCTACGTCCGCGAGTGGGCGCGAGTGCAGCATTCTGTAGCAGGCGTCAAGGACGCTCTCACGGCCATCGCTCCTTCCGACGCCATGCCGTACCTACGAGCGGACGTCAACGAGCTCGGCGCCGGGTTCGTCGAGCGCGGGCGAATGATGCCCCAGACTGCGCGTTGTTCGTTCAGGCCCTGCCCGAGATGGCTGCGCGTCGGTCGGTTGACGGCGAGTGTGCGGCCTGAGCAGGGGCGTTGACGTAACCGGCCGTGTAGAAGACGCTTCTGAACTTTGTTGCCATGAGGGCGCTCGGGCAAGCCTTGAAACGCGAGGGGATCACCGCCGAAGTGTACGCCGGCTATGAGCTGGCATGTGCCTTCATCGACACCAACCTGATCGTGCGGTGCGACGGCCATCGCTCCTGGTGGCGCACCATGTGGAATGACAGAAACCACCGCGCCATCTATGCCTGGCATCCGGCCATCGACCCGCTGAGAGCCGCTCGACGGGTCGCACGTCAGTACGCCCTTGCCCGCATCAGGCCGCGAGGCAGGGTCAGGTGAGCACGGCGAGCCGTCGGGACGTCAGAGAACCGCCCAGCGAGTTGCCGACCAGATAGAAGCACTCGCGTGGGCGCACACCCGCGAATCTGCGTCCATGCCCAGAGTCGAGTTCCTGGACTACTTCGACCTGGACGTATCCGAGACGCACCCTACACGACATGTACCTCAGGGCATGTGCCTACACGCCTGAAGCATTGCGAAGATCAGGCTACTCCACCGCTGATCCAGAGTCGCGTCATCGACTCCGCGGTTTCGACGCGGCGATGGTGTGGACGGCCTCTAAGGCGTGTTTCAAAAGGCCTTGAGGCTGGTCGCATGGAAGTGATCGACATACGACGAGGTCTCCGGTAAATGGTCCAACGACCAAGAAGCA
>NZ_JBITHA010000035.1:45141-56102 GCF_044457485.1 Nonomuraea sp. NPDC050540 | reverse complement strand
CTCTGCTGTCCGCCCTCACCACCGACCTGGCCCACGCCTACACCGACCTCGCCACCCTGGCCAGCGATGGCGACGGGCGGGCGGTCGACCCCGGGGGCCGCTCCGGTGACCGGGCGGAAGCGGCCCGGGCAGCGGCCGGGTCAGTTGATGGGGATGTCGTCGAAGGTGCCGGTCAGGGTCGGGGTTGTGGAGAAGGCCGTCCAGGTCATGCGTATGTCGTGGGTGTGGCCGCCGGTCTCGGCCGTGAGGGTGGCTGTGGCGCGGCCGTCCGATGAGAGCGTGACCGTGCCGTTCACCGGCAGGTCGCGGACGTAGCGCACGTCGTCGAGGGCGATGACGTCGCCGAAGGCGACCCGGCCGCCGCGCAGCCCTGGCTCGTTCTTGACGCTCGGGTAGACGAAGCTGCCCGGATTTCGGCGGGCGGCGGCATCGGCTGCGGTGGCGAAGGCGGCGGCCAGCACCCGCCGCTGGGCGGAGGTGAGCTTGCGGGCTGGGTGCGGCGCCAGGTCGGCGACGGTCTCGGGGAAGACGCCGAGGGCGCGGTAGTTCTCGGCGGTGCACTCGCGGTCGGCCACCTGCTTGGTTGATTACGTCGGTGACGAGTAGCAGCGTTTGTCGGTCAGTTTGAACAGCGCTCCGTGCGGGTGAGTGTCAGAAATGTCGGCCAGAAGTAACAGCGCAGTGCGGCGTGACGGCTGCTCGAGGATCATGAAGGCAGATTGTTGCGGGACCGTCGTGAAGCACCCCTCCCAGGACGGAGAAGGATGCGCCTAGAGTGGCTGAGATGATCACCGATTGGTAGAGTCGCGCTCCAGCCCCCTTTGGGGAGTGGTCAGCTCGTGTCCTACGCCAGCACGGTCTGCCCAGATGTCCATGTCACGTCGAGCACGAACGGTGTTGGGGTGCTCGACGCCGAACGTCCGCTCATGGATCACCGCTAGCTTGGCCAGCCGGACCCAGGCCGCCTCCTCATCCCCCGCCACCCCCACCCACCAGGCGAGGGAGCGCCGGGTCTCCAGCGTCTGGAGGTGCTCAGCGCCAACCACCCGCTCATAGACCCGCTCCAACTCGGCGAACCGGTTCCGTGCACCGACCGCATCCCCCGCCATCCCCACCCAGTAGGCGAGCAGGCGCCGGGTCTCCAGCGTCTGGAGGTGCTCAGCGCCAACCACCCGCTCATAGATCGTCACCAGCTCGGCCAGCCGGTTCCGGGCGCCGTCCATATCCCCCGAATGCCCCTGCCACTTGGCGAGGGAGCGCCGGGTCTCCAGCGTCTGGAGGTGCTCAGCGCCAACCACCCGCTCATAGACCCGCTCCAACTCGGCGAACCGGTTCCGTGCACCGACCGCATCCCCCGCCTCCCCCACCCAGCGCGCGAGGTCGCGCCGGGTTTCCAGCGTCTGGAGGTGCTCGGCGCCGAGCACCCGCTCATAGATCGTCACCAGCTTGGCCAGCAGGTCGCGGGCACCGATCGTGTCTCCCGTACGCCCCCGCCAGTCGGCGAGGGCGCGTCGGGTTTCCAGCGTCTGGGGGTGCTCGGCGCCGAGCTTCCGCTTATGGATGTGCACCTGCTCGGCGAACCGGTCGCGGGCACCGGCCGTATCCCCCGCCTCTCCCACCCAGCGCGCGAGGTCGCGCTGGGCTTCCCGCGTGTGGAGGTGCTCGGCGCCGAGCGCCCGCTTATGGATCGGCACCAGCGCGGTCAGCAGGTCCCGGGCGCCGACCGCATCCCCCGCCTCTCCCACCCGGTCGGCGAGCAGGCGCTGGACGGCCAAGGTCTGCCGATGCTCGGCAGAACGTTCCGAGGCGACCAGCGCCAGCAGCTCGGCCAAGAGGTCTCGGACGCGTTCCGCCGTGCTGGGGGCCGGCCGGGCTGGGCTCTCCAGCGGAGGGCCGGCGGGCTCGGGCGGCGCAGCGCCCGGGGCAGGAGGGCGCGCCTGCAGCCAGAGCGGGCGCAGGTCCTCGGCCTGGCCGCCCCAGGCGGTCACCACCAGGTCGAGGTGGCGCCAGGCGGGACGCTTTTTGCATTGCAGGACGGCGTGCACGGTGGTGTGGCTGATCTGCCCGCCGGTGTCCTTGGCGCTCTGCCGCATGCTGGGCTCGCCGGCCTGCCCGTACAGCTGCCACAGCGCCGCCCGCAGCTCGGCCAGGGCCAGCAGGTGCGGCGCGCGCTGGGTGCCGTCGTGTTCGCTCATGGTGAGACCGAGCATCCCAGGCCGTAAGCGGATGTAAAGCCCGAGTGCGGCAATCCGGGCCCTTCGCTGTTCGCGATCGTCAGCGGACGGTGCCGGACGTTCGTCCCGTGTCAGCGATCGTCACGGGCCGGAACGTTTCGTTGTCGCACGTCAGACCTTGTCCGCGCCTCTCGCGACAGGGTGGCTGCCGCCGCACAGTGGTGACCAGCCGCTCCCGTCCCTCGGGCAGCGGCCGCGCCCCGAGGCGAGCGGCGCCCGGGCCGGACCGATGTCACCCGTGACCGGCCCCGGGGCACCGCGGGGGCGCCCACACCGCAGGAAGGGACACCCCACCCCGATGATGCCTCAGCTCACCCTCGCCGCTCTGACCGCCACCGCCGCGCTGGCTGTGCTGTCCGGCGTCTACCTCTACTCCAAGGACTCGGCCCGCCGTACCCGTGCCTGGCGGCTGCTGCGGCTGCTGTTTCGCCGCTGACCACCGCCAGCGCGTAGCACGGCAGGCCGCCCCACCCATCCCGAGCATCAAGCCTTCACAGCCCCGTCTGAGGGCAAGCTGGAGGCGTCCCGATAGCGGTGCTGTGCAGACTCAGGGCCCGGCCAGGCTCACCCCAGCCTGGTCGCCCCGCCCCCGTTTCCGGCAGCGCCCGGACCGGCCCGGTCGGGGAGGTGGCAGCTGGGGCCGTAATGGGGGTGGGCCGGGTGAGGGTGGCGCGCCGGGAGCGGGCGGCGATGGCGTGGCGGTGAGCTGGGCGGCGGGGTGGTTCATTGCGATCTCCTCACGCCCGTGGTGATGGGCCTGCTAACGCCGGTATAGGCGTGATGAGATGTGTCCGCCCGGCTGGCCCGGTGTTGTCGCAGCACAAGAGCGGACAGGGCCGGACGTCCGCCGAGGATCATGGGCCGGGATGGGAAGGGGCCGTGGGCGGTGGCGACTTGGGGTCCGTTGCGCGGTGAGTACGTGCAGGTGCGGGAGCTGGCCGCGACGTTGCGGGCGATCGCCGACCAGCGGGGGCAGACGGTGCGCGGGCTGGCGCAGAAGATCCCGCACAGCCGCAGTGTCATCTCCGCCAACCTCAACGGCTCCCGCCGGCCGGACTGGAAGTTCGTCGAGGCGTTCCTGACCGCGTGCGCGGGCCGCGACCAGCAGGCCTTGGAGGTACTGCGGGCCAAGGTGCGGCCGCTGTGGGAGGCCGCCGATCCCGACCGGGCCACGTTGCTGCCGGTGCCGGTGGAGGCAGTGGCCGAGGAACACGCGGGCCAGGTGGTGCCGGCCGAGGTCCGCCAATGGGTGGCGCTGCTGGCCGAGGTCGCCGGCCGCCAGCATGTGCTCGCCCGGGCGCAGCTGGCGGTCAGCCGGCATCAGGCGTTGAGCACCGGCCTGCTGCAGATGCTGGACCAGCTCGCCGACGCGGTCGCCGAGCTCACCCAGGAACGCGACACGCTGCGGGGCGAGCGCGACAGCCTGCTGGCCGAACGCCGCCAGCACACCGACCTGGAAGGCGACCTGATCCGCATCCGCCAGGAGCTCGAGGACACCCAGCGTCGGCTGGAGGCGGCCGAACAGCTGTATGAGCAGACCAGCCGCCGCCTGGACCAAAGCGAACGCCAGCGCGCCCAGGCCGAACGCCTCAAAGACGAGGCCCTGCAGCAGGTGCAGACGCTGCTGCGCACCCTGGATGCGCCGCCGTCACTGACCCCAGGCACCTCGCCCCCGCCAAGGTCCGGGTCCGGGCCGCAGGCGCGGGAGAAGCTGATGGACTCCTTCGACCAGCAAGCCGGCAACGAGATCCTGTCCCGCCTCGATGACGTCCTGGCCGACGAGGCGGCGGGCCTGAGCGGGCTGCGCCGCGAACTGATCGACACCACCACCACCGCCCCCGCCGCCGGTCCCGAGCGCGTAGGCGCCGAACGCGTCGACCCGCCCGCGCCGGCTGGTCTCGAACTCATCGGGCAGGACGTCCCCGCGGACACCCCGGACACCTCGGACGGCCCGGACGGCCCGGACACCGCTCCCACCAGGGCGGACAGCCCGCGGACAGCGCCCGCCGACCGGCGGGCCAACCGGGTGGTCATGGTCGGCTTCACCTCCAAGTTCGGGCTCCTCATCGTCGGCTGCGTTGTCGCGGCCGCCATCGTCACCGGTGCCGTCGTCGCCTGGCAGCTGTATGACCCGGACCGGCTGACCCGCACCACCTTGGCTGTCACCGCGCTCGCCTACAGCCCCGACGGCAAGCTCTTGGCGATCGCCACCCAAGGCGACACGATCCAGCTGTGGGATCCCCAAGCCCGCCTCCAGGTCGGCACCGAGTTGTCCGGCCACACCGGCATTGTGAACGCGCTGGCCTTCAGCCCGGACGGCAAGCTTCTGGCCAGCGCCGGCGATGACCGGACTGTACGGCTGTGGAACCCGGCCACCGGCCAGCCCGTGGGCGGCCCCCTGACCGGTCACACCGGCATCGTCACCGAGCTGGCCTTCAGCCCGGCCGGCAAGCTCTTGGCCAGCGCCGGCGGCTACAACCCCAACACCGCCGAAGCCGACGACACCACCGTGCGGCTCTGGGACCCCGCCAATGGCCAGCCCATTGGCGGCCCCCTGACCGGCCACACCACCGGCGTGTACGCGCTGGCCTTCAGCCCGGACGGCAAACTCCTGGCCAGCGCAGGCGGCGACAACGACAGCTCCAACGGCTCCCAAGACCCCGCCATACGGCTGTGGGACACCGCCACCCGCGAGCCCGTCGGGGTCCCCATCGCCGGCCAGACCTGGCCCGTCCTCGCCCTGGCCTTCAGCCCTGACGGCAAGATCCTGGCCAGCGGCAGCGACTACTCCATACGGCTGTGGGACCCCGCCACCCGCTTGCTTATCGGCGACCCCCTCCAAGGCCACACCAACGCTGTCAGCGACCTCGCCTTCAGCCCCGACGGCAAACTCCTGGCCAGCGCCAGCGGCGACAACGCCGTACGTCTGTGGGACCCCGCCACCCGCCGGCAACTGGCTGTCCTCACCCACTCCCAGATCAGCAGCGTCGAGGCCCTCGCCTTCAGCCCCGACCAGAAAACCCTCGCCTACGGCGGCTACAGCAACTACGAAGGCCACCGCGGCCTGGTCCGGCTCGTCGACGTCTCCTCCTGGCGCAACCCGTCGTAACCCGGCACGGCACAGTGCACGGCCGCCGCCCAGGCGCCGGCCGCCGCGCACCGTACCCGTTGTTCCAGGGCGGAGCTGCCTTGAAGAAGCCCGCATGGAGCGCACCGGCGAGCCGTACAGCGTCGCCGCCCGCCAGTAGCGCGCTGACCTGGCCGCCGACCAGGACAAGCCCGGCCACCCGGTGGCGGCCGCACTGCTGTACGAGGTCTGCGAGCGCGGCACGTACACCTGGTTCACCGCCGCCTGGTGCTCGCGGGCCGACGTTGCCCAGCAGATCGCCGACGCCCTGACCGACTTCGGCAACCCGTGCCAAGGTCCACGTCTGGGACCACAGCGACGCCCTGGCCGACCCGGCCGGGCTGGCCCAGGTCCACGTGGTCGACGGCGGCGGCCGTCATGTCCACCCCTGGCCCAAGCTCGCGATCTGGGAGTGCGGCCGCTACCGCCGTCCGGCGGATCCGGGGCCTGAGGCGGTCGCCGAGCCGGAGTGGTTGCCGGACGCCTTCGCCGTGTACCGGCACGCCCTGCAGGGCTAGGCCGACGGCGAAGAAGGTGGCGCCCACTGGCTGATGAAGATGCCCCAGCGGTCGGCCCGGTCGATACCGGCCAACTCCACGTTCTTCGACGCCATCCACGAGCCGGTCGACAGGCCGATGGACGCGAAACCCGCGGATAGGTCGGAGATCGTCTAGCGGGTCTCACCTAGCCACAGCTGAGAGGTGGTCTTCGAACCCTGATATGTGATCGTTTAGCCGCGTGCCGAGCGTAGGCTTCGCTGGCTGTTCGAGCTTTGTTCCCCCAACTTCTACTTCCGTCTAGGGCTGGTTACCAAGCCGCCTGGATCTCTGATCGGTGCCCCAAGGCATCGGGAGATCCGGGGCGGATCAAGGGCGTGACCCGTCCGTCATCGACTCTGCTCAGTGGATCGAAGTTCCCCGCGAGCAGCAAATGGTGCCCGGTGCCGTCGTAGCGGATCAGGCTCCAGCGCCCGCCTTCGTTGCCGTCGTGGTCCCTGCTCAACAGGGTGCGAAGTTTGCGTCCGTCCGGGACGGAGTACTCGTCTATGGTGTAGCGATGCGGTTGCCGACCATTAGACAGTTGGATGTGGCCGATCAGCATGCTGCGTCCGTTCGGATTGATCGCCGAGGCGGTGGCCTCCTTTCCTTGAGCTATGACCTGACTGGTCCCGAGTGTGGTGCCAGAGGCGGTCGTGTCCAGAACCCGAGCCTCAGATTTGACCACTAGGCCGAGCGTGCGGCGATCGGCGGCCCAGGAAAGGCTCTCGATCTGTCCTGCGATGTTCGTCGTCCATGTTCGTGTCCTGCTCGCGGGCAGATCGACGACCGTGAGCTGCGCTCCGGGGCAGAAGCGCAACGTTTTTCCTTGACCGCATACCTTGCCGTCGAGGCTGTAGGCGAGTCGAGTGCCGTCACTGGTAACGGCAAGGGAGCTTGCTGTTGTACCGATCACTTTGGGAATCACGTCGCGAACCAACTCGGCTGGTTTGCCTTGTTCATCGACCCGGGCTCGGTAGAACCTTGTGCTGCTTACCTGTGTTTCGCGGGACTTCACGCTCTGGGCGATGTAGAAGGTCGCACCGTCGCCAGCGCCTGCGAGCAGGTATCCACCGGGCTCGCGGAAGCTTCTCTCCGGGGTCGGGGGCAGTTCGAGCCGGCTCGCGGCCTTCCCGGTGCGGGCGTCGTGGACGGTCACGCCGTCATTGTCAGCGATCAACAGGAAACGCGGGCCAGTGAGGGTGTGCGTTGCGGGCCCGGTTGGGGTGGTGCCTCCTGTTCCGGCCACGATGGCGGCGACTGTGCCGATGACCACGACGACGAGCGCGGCTGCGAGCGGGACCGCCAGGACGAACCGGCGCGTGGGAATGGTCTTTGTTCGCGCCGCCTGTTCGGCAGGGCGCAAGGTTTCCGGGCGAATCTGCTCGGCGTCGGCGGTGAGGGCATCCCGGAGCTGATCTTCGAGCCATGACGTCATCGGTTTCCCTCCAGTTTGACGGTGAGTGCCTTCAGGGCTCGAAAAACGGTCGATTTCACTGTGCCACGGCTGATTCCCATGGCTTCGGCGATTTCTGCCTCGGACAGGTCGAGGTAGTAGCGCAACACCACGGCTTCTCGCTGGCGGCGGGGTAAGGCGCGTACTGCTTCGGACACCTCCCGGCGCGTCTCTCCGAGCAACGTGACGGCCTCCGCCGACCGAAATGGCGTCTGCCGGTCGCCGGTGAACCTGCTCATGATGGATCGGCGCCGGTGAACCATGCGGCATCCGTTCACCACACTCGCCCGTAGGTAGGGCAGCACTCGATCATGGTGGGTTAACCGGCTCCATCGGCGGTGTAGTGCCGCGAAGGCGTCCTGGACGACGTCCTCGGCCGTTTGCTGATCGCCCACCAGCAGGAACGCCAACCGGACCAGGCCCAGCCGGTGAGTCAGGAACAGGTCGGCCACGACAGCCTCATCCATGGCCGCAGCAGGCGGCACTCCCTGCGGGAGTGGCGCTGGTTCTTGCACCGCTCGTTGAGTCGTGAATCGCATACCTCTTCCATGCATACTCGCTGTCCAGGTTGCTTCGTGAGACGGAAGTCACACTTGCGCGGGCCGGCCCGCTGTCAGGTGCGGTGGTGACGGGCAGCGGTGTCAGGGCTGACGTCCAGAACTGCGGCGATCTCGTCCCAGGTGGCTCCCGCCGCTCAGTCGGCGGCGACGGCCGTGGCCAGGACGGCGCGGGCCTGGGCGAGCAGGGGCAGCGCGGCGGCGGTGTAACCGGCGATGGGGCCAGGTTTCCAGCCGGTCTGCTGGGTGGGGTACCTGTAAGAATCGTGTCACAGGACCCAAACGAGACTGTCTGTGCAGGTAGACGCTTGTATCAGAGCGAGGCGCAGGGCGTGTGATCAGAGGTCTTCGATGTAGCCGGCGGCGATGCCGTCGGGTGGGTTGGTGTAGATCTTGAGGTAGCGGTCGTTGGCGTGGCCAAGGCGGCGTTCGAGTTCGGCGCGGTTGTGGCCGGAGGCTTGGGAGAGCTGGAAGGCGAAGGTGTGGCGGGCGTCGTGGGGGCGCAGGGTGCCCAGTTGGCGCATCTTCGTCGATTCGGGCCCGTAACAGCCTCGCGCCCGGCCGCGAATCCCGGACATCAGCAGGCAAGCCTTGCCACAGGGCGCGACCCGTGGGGCGCAGCGGCGTGGTCGCCGGCGTAAGTCTGGAGACGAACACCGGCGGTTGCCCCTGTCAACTGTCATGGCTGCTCTTGCGGATGGGAGGCGTTTAGTGCAGCGGGGCGAAACGTCCGCTACGCCTGAGCACGTCGGTCACCGACCGGTTCTCGCGTCAATCTGGCCGTTCATTCCGTCGCCGTCTATCTATTGGCCCGCTGAGCGCCGACCCGGAGGTCGTTTCGTGGCCCTGGTGTGCGACCGATGTGGCTTACGGGCCGGTTTCGCTGAGTCGGTTGCCCGGGGATGGTGTGATTGGTCAGTGTTGCGGTGTGACCGCACATGACGATCCCGGCCAGGCGGGTGATCGCCAGGAATGGCGAGCGGAAGCGAGCGGGCCGCGCTCGGCTGCTCTGCGGGACAACTCCGGCATGATCGTCACCGGTGACCTGCACGGGGCACGGCGACCGCCGCTGCCGTCACCGGCCCTGGTGGAGGTGCCGGCTGGACTGTTGGGGTTGCCGCGCCGGCCGGCGGCCTGGTTCACCGGCCGCGAGCGCGCGCTGGAGCAGCTGGCGGCGGCTTTGGAGGCCGGTGCCCGGGCGGGGGTCGTGGTCAGCCGGGTTGGACTGGGCGGCGTCGGTAAGAGCGAGTTGGCGTTGCAGTACGCCTTCGCCCGCCGCCTGGACTACGACCTGGTGTGGTGGATCGACGCCGACAGCCCGGCCCAGATCGAAGCCGGACTGGCCGCACTGGCCCGCGCCGTGGCGGCGGGTGTCGACTCGGTGGCGGCCGGGCAGGCCTCGCCGGAGGAGGCCGCCGCCTGGGCGCTGGCCTGGCTCGCCGGCCGCACGGGCTGGCTGCTGGTGCTCGACAACGTCGAAGAGCCCGCCCACGTGGAGCCGTACCTGGCCCGGCTGACGCGGGGACAGGTGCTGATCACCACCCGGCGTGATGTCGGCTGGCGGCAACTGGGCATCACCCCGCTGTGGCTGGAGACCTTGGCCCGGCCGGCGTCGGTCCGGTTGCTGGGCGATCTGATCGGCCCACCCGACGCCGCCAACGCCGTCGCGCTGGACGAGCTCGCCGCCGAGCTCGGCGACCTGCCGCTCGCTCTCACCCAAGCGGGCACCTACATCACCGTTACTCCGCGCTGCACCCTGGCCGGCTACCTGCACCTGCTGAAGCAGACACCGGCCCGCATGTACGCGGCCGCGCCCGCGGGCACCGACGCCGAGCGGGTGGTGGCCAAGGCGTGGGAGCTCAGCCGGACCCGCGTCACCGAGCTCGACCCGCTGGCCGGACGGCTGCTGAACCTGCTGGCCTGCTATGCGCCCGATCACCTGCCCTGCCTGGTGCTGGCCGGAGCCGACCGCGACGAGCAGACGGTCAACGAGGCCCTGGCGCTGCTGGCCTCCTACAGCCTCATCACCATCACCACCCGCCCCGCCGCCGGCCCCGCGGACATGCCGAACGACGTCGGGCAGGAGAGCGTGAGCGTGCACCGGCTCGTGCAAGCCGTCATCTGGAGCGGCCTCGGCGACGACCAGCGCGCCCGGCTACGCCACCAGGCCGCCGAGCTGATCTCCGTGACCCTGCCCGGCCGACCTCACGCGTCGGCGTGGTGGCCGCTGTATCGACAGTTGCTGCCCCATGCCCGTGCCGTCCTGCCGTACGAGCCGGCCGCATGGCAGGACCTGCTGGACTACCTCCAAGCCAGCGGCGATGCCGCCACCGGGCTCGACATCCAGCAGCGCATCCACCGTCACACCCTCAACCAGCACGGCCCGGAGCACCCCGCCACACTGGGCACCCAGCACAACCTCGCTCGCTGGACAGGACGGGCCGGGGATGCAGCCGGAGCCCGTGACCAGCTCGCCAAGGTGCTGCCGGTGCAGGAGCGGGTGCTCGGCGCGGAGCACCCCGACACGCTGACCACCCGGAGCAACCTGGCCCACTGGATGGGGCAGGCCGGGGATGTGGCCGGGGCGCGCGACCGGTTTGCCGAGGTGTTGCGGGTGCGGGAGCGGGTGCTCGGCGCGGAGCACCCCGACACGCTGGCCACCAGGCACAACCTCGCCTACTGCACGGGGGAAGCCGGGGACGTGGCCGGGGCGCGCGATCAACTCGCCGAGGTCTTGCCGGTGCGGGAGCGGGTGCTCGGCGCGGAGCACCCCGACACGCTGGCCACCAGGCACAACCTCGCCCACTGCACAGGACAGGCCGGGGACGTGGCCGGGGCGCGCGACCGCTTCGCCGAGGTCTTGCCGGTGCGGGAGCGGGTGCTCGGCGCGGAGCACCCCGAGGTGCTGTTCACCAGGCACAACCTCGCCCACTGGACGGGGCGGGCCGGAGATGCGGCCGGGGCGCGCGATCAACTCGCCGAGGTCTTGCCGGTGCGGGAGCGGGTGCTCGGCGCGGAGCACCCCGACACGCTGGCCACCAGGCACAACCT
>NZ_JBITHA010000035.1:0-45043 GCF_044457485.1 Nonomuraea sp. NPDC050540 | reverse complement strand
CTCGCCCACTACACAGGACAGGCCGGGGACGCGGCCGGGGCGCGCGACCGCTTCGCCGAGGTGTTGCGGGTGCGGGAGCGGGTGCTCGGCGCGGAGCACCCCCACACGCTGACCACCAGGCACAACCTCGCCCACTGGACGGGGCAGGCCGGAGATGCGGCCGGGGCGCGCGACCAGCTCGCTGCAGTGCTGCCGGTGCGCGAGCGGGTGCTCGGCGCGGAGCACCCCGACACGCTGACCACCAGGCACAACCTCGCCCACTGGACGGGACTGGCCGGGGATATGGCCGGGGCGCGCGACCAGCTCGCCAAGGTGCTGCCGGTGCAGGAGCGGGTGCTCGGCGCGGAGCACCCCGACACGCTGACCACCAGGCACAACCTCGCCTACTGCACGGGGGAGACCGGAGACCCGGGTGCAGCCCGCGACCAGTTGGCTGCGTTGCTGTCAGTGGAGGAGCGGGTGCGTGGGGTCGACCATCCCGACACGGTGATCACGCGGGAGGCTCTCGCTCGCTACTCGAGTCTCCTTGCAAGGGTGGAGGAGCAACCAGAGTGAACGAAGTCTCAGTGGATATCTGACATTGCCCACTGAGAACCAGCGCCATTTCGGTGGATAACGGTGCATGAAGGCGGCAGGACCCGAGGCTGGGTCCAGTGGATATCAGCTCCGGGCTACTCGACCCGCTGGCCCGCAGGTCTCTCCCGCTTCTCGGTGGTCAGTTCGGGGCTCCGCTGCCCTTGCAACCTGTGTCGATCCGGCCCGTCTCGAAGTACTCCACCACGTCGGCGGCGCACTCGGGCACCCGAGTAGCCGAGACGTGCACGTCGTCGGCGATCGTGTAGACGCTGCCACCGATGGCGCGCCGCGTCTGCAACGTCCAGTCATAGACAGACATGAACTCGTACAGGTGCCCCGCCAGCACCAATGACCCGCTCCCCCGCTTCAACGTGGGCCGCTGTACGGGTAGCGGCCACCCCTGGCACAGGGCACCTCCGAATCCCCCGGACCGGCCGGTTGCCGGATGGCGCTTCACGAGCTGCTGGTAGGCACGCCAAGCTGTGCCGAAGTCGGGCCGGCTGCTGTCCTCGTTGCACTTGACCGCCCAGTTCATGGTCATGTTCAGCATTTCGGGCGCGCCAGGCAGGGGGGTGCCCGTCATCCGAGCGCCGCTGAGCATCTCCTTGACGGTGGGCGGGGCGGTGGTGCCCGTCGCCGTCCGCAGTTCGGCCAGTGCCTTGCCCGCGCGTACCCACTCGGTCGAGATGCGCTTGGCCAGGTCGGCGACGGCCGAGCCGTCGATGGGCCGCGGCAGGTCGGGGTAGGTTTTGGGGCTCTTGTCGTAGTCGCGGACCAGCTTGGCCACCTGCTCGCGCACCTGCCGGGCGGTGGCGCCGAGACCGTAGGTGTCGTCGCGGTGGCTCAGCCAGGTGGCCATGCGCCCGAAGTTTCGCTCGGCCGCCTGCGCGGCGCCCTTGGTGTGCTTCATGAGATTGGTCCACGGCGGCGCGACGCTGTCCAGGAACGCCCGTCCGGTGCGTACGGGGAACAGGCTGCGGTACACCATGCCCAAAGAGCTGCCCCAGGACAGGCCGAGCAGGTTGAGCTCGCGCTCACCTAGGGCGGTCCGCACCAGGTCCAGGTCCTTGGCCGCGTTGTCGGTGGTGAGCTGTCCGATGAAGGCGCGGTCGAAGCGTCCGCACTTCTGGTTGGCGGCGACCTGGGCGTCGTACATCTTCCTGGCCGCCTTCTTGGTCAGCGCGCCCGGCTCCCGCGGACCTCCTGGCGAGAGGGGGCAGTCGACCTTGGTGCTGTAGCCCACTCCGCGTGGGTCGAAGCCGATGATGTCGTATCGCTCGTTGAGCGCTGCCGCCTCCTTGTTGAGCACGGTCCGCACCGGGTCCAGGTAGCCGCTTTGGCCGGGCCCTCCCGGCAGGATGGCGAGGGCGCCGAGCCGGTGGGTCTTGTCGGTGGCGGCCAGCCGGGTCACCGCGATGTCGATCTTCCGCCCGCCGGGGTCGCGGTGGTTCAGCGGGACGCCGACCGTCCCGCACTCCAGGCGCTTCATCAGCGTGCGGAAGGCCGGAACCTGCTCCTGCGTCACGCGCAGGCTCCGGATCACCTCATCGGAGTAGTCCGGGCAGGATTTCCACTGAACGGACAACGCACCCGCCTGTACGGCGGCCGTCGCGGGTGCGGGGAGGCTCATCGCCAGTACCGCGCCTGCCAGCCCGGCCAGGCTCATACTCATTGTCATGATTTTCTCTTTCAGGCGATTTCACTACCGGCTGGCCGGTACCGATCAACGGCCGCCGTGGTAGATGGCTTCGGCTATTGGCCGGGGCAGAGGACGGCCTTCGCGGCCTGGGTGACGGCGTCACCGACGGCCATGGCCTGCTCGTTGTCGATCTTCAGCGTGGTGGCCACCGCGAACTGAAGCCGGCCGTCGGTCGAGGAGAAGGTGGTGGAGTTGATTCCGGGCATGCTGCCCGAGGCCGCGGAGACCGTTCCGCCGCACAGTTCGGGGAAGGGCCGTGGCATCTGTCGTTGCAGGTCCGCCGGCAGCAGCTTGCCCTGGTTGAGTGCGCGGTAGTAGGCGCTGACGTCGTGCGCGGTGGAGATCACTCCTTGGCCCCCGATGGTGGCGTTGAGCCGGTCGACGTCGCGTGGCCTGCCCTTGGCGTCGGGGTAGTAGCCGTGTCCGTGCTGGCCCTTGATCTGGTCGGAGACCTTGGTGGCCAGATAGGTGTGCTTCATGCCGAGCGGGGTGAACAGGCGCCGCTTGAACTCGCCGGCCCGGTCGTGGCCGGTCACCTTCTCGATGATCATGCCGAGGAGGACGTAGTTGGTGGTGGAGTAGAGGTACTGTCCCGGCTCGCCCTTGCGGGGGACGGTCCGTGCGGCCTTCACCAGGTCGATCAGCTGGTAAGCGGTGGTGAAGTCGAAGACGTCGAACTTCCCGCTCTCCATGAAGTCAGGAATGCCCGAGGTGTGGCGGATCAGCTGCTGCACAGTGATCTCATCGGCCCGATCCACATAGTCGTGTTCGGCCATCTCGGGCAGGACGGCGCTGAGCTTGTCGTCCAGCTTGAGCTTGCCTTCCCCGACCAACTGCAGGATGACCGTGGCCTCCATGAGCTTGGTCTGGGACGCGATGCGGTAACGGGAGCCCGGGGGAATACGACCGCCCTTGCCATCGAGCAGGCGCGAACCCGCCGTACCCTGGGCCACCCGTTTGCCGTCGACGTACACCTCGCCGATGGCACCCACCACCCCGTCGGTCTTGGCCAGGTTCTTGATCGCCTGCTGGACGTCTCCCAGCCTGGCCTGGTCGGCTGCGGTTGCGGGTGCGTGGAGACCCAACGCCAGCATGGCGGAGGCCAGCCAGGTCATGCCGACCGTTCGTGCACGGCTCATCTCTTGTGATCCTCTCTACGGGAACTCCGAGGGTGATCACATCTACCGGCCGGCGCATATCGACAGGCGATCGCCGGACCATATGCGGTCCATATGCGCGTGTTGCGATACTCCCCGGATGCGTGTGCTCCTGGTTGAAGACGAACAGCTCCTCGCCGGGTATATCGAAGCCGGGCTGCGCAAGCACGGTTTCACCGTCGACGTCGCCATGGACGGCCGCAGCGCGCTGGACAAGTGCGAGGTCACCCCCTACGAGGTGGTGGTCCTGGACCGGGACCTGCCCGTCGTGCACGGCGATACGGTGTGCCGCCGGCTCGCCCAGCGCGGCGAGTCGCGGGTGCTGATGCTGACCGCTTCCGACGCCGTCGAGGACCGGGTCGGCGGGCTGATGCTGGGGGCCGACGACTACCTGGGCAAGCCGTTCGCCTTCGCTGAGCTGATCGCCCGCGTGCACGCCCTGGTCCGGCGCAGCGCACCGGCCCGCCCGCCGGTGCTACGCGCCGCCGACGTGGAGCTGGACCCGGCCCGGCGCAGCGCCGAGCGGGACGGCCGGCTGCTGCGCCTGACCCCCAAGGAGTTCGGCGTGCTCCATCAACTGCTCGCCGCCGGCGATACCGTCGTCAGTGCGGAAACGCTGCTGGAGAAGGTGTGGGACGAGCACGCCGACCCGTTCACCAACGCGGTCCGGATCACCATCGGCACGCTGCGTCGCAAACTCGGCGACCCGCCGCTGATCGAGACCGTCACCGGCGCCGGCTACCGGATCGGCCCGTGCGACTGACCGCCCGGGCCCGGCTCGCGCTGCTGCAGACCACCCTCGTGCTGGCCGCCGGGGCCGCGCTGACCGGGCTGACCTACCTGCTGATGAAGCGGCGCCCCGCGCTCGTCACTCATTTGGACCCGGCCGGCTCCGGCCCGCAGGGCACGATGCAACTGATACCGCCGCAGAGGCAGGATCTGCACGATCTTGCCGATCGGGTGCAGGCCGACACCCTGGCCGCGCTGCTGCCCCAGGCCGGTCTGGCGTTCGTCGTGGTGACCGTCCTGGCCGCCCTACTGGCCTGGCTGGTAGCCGGCCGGGTGCTGCGGCCGATCCGCTTGATCTCCTCGGCCGCCCGGCGGCTGTCGGCCGAGAACCTCACCGAGCGGGTCCCGGTCACCACCCCACCGACGAGTTGTCGGCGCTGGCGGGAACGGTCAACGACATGCTGGACCGCATCCATCGCGGCGTCGCCGAGCGCGACCGGATCCTGGACAGCCAGCGGCTGTTCACCGCCAATGCCGCCCACGAGCTGCGCACCCCGCTGACCACCGCCCGCACCGCGATCGACGTCACCCTGGACGGACACCCCAGCCGGGGCGAGCTGCTCGCGATGGCCGGCGACGTCCGCGACACCGTCGAGCACCTGCAAAGCGTCCTGAACGGCCTGTTGCTGCTGGCCCGCAGCCAGGCTGGGCCCGGCGCGCGTGAGGCGGCCGACCTCGCCGCCAACACGGCCACCGCCCTCGACGCCGTCGAGGGGCGGGCGGCGACCGCTGACATAGCCATACGCTCCAGACTGCGGCCCGCGCCGGTCATCGGCGAGCCCGTCCTGCTGAAACGGATGATCGGCAACCTGGTCGACAACGCGCTGCGTTACAACTACGCCGGCGGGCACCTCATCGTCGATACGTACACAGCGGGCGGACGCGCTGTCCTGCGGATCAGCAACACCGGCCGCGAGATCGTGCCCGAGGCGGTGCAGACGCTGCTGGAACCGTTTGTACGCGGGCAGGGCAGCCGCGTACGCACCGACGGCCTGGGACTTGGACTTGGACTTTCGATCGTCCGCGCGGTCACCCTCGCCCACCAGGGACGCATCACGGTCACCGCCCGCAGTGGTGGCGGCCTCGACATCACTGTCGACCTCCCCAGTGTCCCGGTGACGACAGTGGGCCCTGCCGACATCATCGAGCCGGTGAGACCGCCCAGGTCGGCGCACGCTTGAGCAGCGACTCAGGCGGAACCCTACGCACCGTCGGCGCATCGTGTTCGATGAAGGCGACGAGCATGGCCGGATGCGGCCAACGAAGCCACCCCTTTCCCCTTGAGGCGGCCCCTCACTGTCCGGTCTCTACGAAGTCGGCCGGACGCGAGGCCCTGACCTGCATGGGCATGATTGATTGAGACACGTCACCCACGTAGCCCTCGCTCTACCCTGGCCGACGTGCCGTTCAGGCCCATGCTGGGCGACGACGCAGCCGGCGGGGATGGTGCTGGATCTGAGGACTTCGGCGATGACTACAGCCGGGATACGGCGCACTCCTGCCATCGGCTGCTGGTCACCTCCCGCCACACGCTGCCGCTGGCGGGCCGCCAGTTCGACCTCGACGTCCTCACCGAGGGTGAGGCGGTCTAGCTGCTGCGCACTGCGCTCACGGTACATCGGGTGGCCGACCGGCGGGTGGAGGCTGAACCGGACATCGCCGCCGAGGTGGTGCGGTTGGGTGGGTGGTTGCCGCTGGCGGTGCAGATCATCGCCGCGTTGCTGGCCGCCGAGCCCGACCGGCCGTTGTCGGCGATGGCCGCTGAGCTCGCCGACGCGGGTGAGCGGCTGAACGTGATGTAGGTCGAGGGCCAGGATGCGGAAGGGGCGCTGGCGGTGCGGGCCGCTTTCGACCTGTCCTTCCAGCGGCTGGCCGCCCGGTCTCCGGAGCGGGCGCGGTTGTTCGTGCTGTTGCCCTCGGCGCCCGGGGTGGAAGTCTCCATGACGGCGGCCGCTGTGCTGGACGGCCGACCGGAGGCGGTGGTGCGGCGGGAGTTGCGTGAGCTCGCCGCCGCCCGCCTGATCGTCGGTGCGCCCGGTGAGCGCTGGGGGATGCACGACCTGCTGCGCTTGTACGCCGGCGAGCAGGCCGGCCGGACCCTCGAGTCGGACGAGGTGCGGCAGGCGGTTGACCGGCTGCTGGAGCACTACCTGCACCAGGCGCGGGCCGCCGACACCGCGCTGACCGCCCTGACCGGGCAGGCCACCGGAGCCGAGTTCGCCGACCGGGGCGCGGCGCCGGCCTGGTTCGACGCCGAGCGGCTCAGCCTCGTGGCCGCGGTCAGCGTCGGCCAGCAGATCGGCTGCTACGGGCTGGCGGCTGGCCTGGCTGCCTACCTCGGCGACTATCTGGATTGGCGGCGGCATCTGGAGGATCAGCTGGTTGTCGGCTTCATCGCTTTGGCCTGCGTGCGGGAGGTCGGTGACCGGCGCGGCGTAGGCATGGCGTGGAACAACCTCGGCCTCGCGCTGCAGGAGGTGCGGCGCTTTGAGGAGGCGATCACGGCCGCCACCATTTTCGAGGCCTTTGGTGATGACTACAGCCGGGATGTCGCCCTGGCCAACCTGGCTGAGGATGTACGCCTGCGTGATGGGTGAGCGGGGGCCGCCGGATGCTTCAGGTGGTAGATCCTTGCCGTGTTGCGCGGAGTTCTTGGAGGCCGGGAATGTGGTTGTCGAGGGTTCCGACGGAGATGCCGAGGAGTTCGGCGATGGAGGTTACGGGAGCGTTCGGAGTCGGGGAGGAGGTCTCGGGCGGCTTTGAGGAGTCCGGCGTTGACGAGGGTGGGGCGGCAGCCGGTACGGCCCGGCGCCCTGGCGGCGGCCGATCCTCGTGCGTACCCGCCACGATGACCGTGGGGCTGATCACCCATCGCTGGCATACCTCGGCATCGATGCCGATTCGGGCGACGCAGTGGTTCAGGCGTCCGCGGGATCTGATCCGCCGCACTGGCGGCCCCCAGACGTGTTCATCTACACCCGACGGCACATTTGATGAACGAAGGTGCGGTCATGATGGCGCCTATCGGCCTGGTCGGGCTTGATCTGCACCTGGTCCTCTCCTGGAGCGGTATAGGCCGTGGCGGCTGGTTTTCCTCGACTTGAAGAGGGCTTGATGAAATCGGTGGGCAGAGCGGGCCCGGGAGGAGATCGGGGAGCAACGGTGGGGCGGGATCTCAGGCCGGGTTTGTGGTACTCGCCAGTCTTCGAGGACATCACCGTGGAGCGGCCGCATGCAGATGGCGGGCATGATCAAAACTTGACGCAGCTCCAGGCATAACCCAGATCGAGGCGCCGACCAGATCTTCCGATGGGTTCTCTCGTGGCCTTCTTATGGGTCTGGCCCGACAATCAGGGGCGAACCGGGACCCGCAGCGCCCGGCCATGTGCCGGGACCGTACCGAAGAGCAACCAGCGAGCAACCGACGGCCCTTCTCGGCCCTGCCAGAAGGCTACGAGAACCGATAAAGCCCAGGTCAGATTGAGTATGAGGTGGTAGGGCGCCCGGGGCTCGAACCCGGAACCTACGGATTAAAAGTCCGCAGCTCTTATGTCGGGCAATGCCTCAATGTATTCGATAATATCACCGAGCTAGCCTTTGCTGCTTTTGAAATGTCCAAAAATGCCGCCCCGTGTTCGTGCGTTGCGATGCCGAAGAGCAACCACCGAGCAACCGGGGCGGTGATTGCACAGCGTTGACGGTTCGGTTTGTGATGGTTTGAGGCGTCGGTTCTGTCGGTGGACACCCTCTCGGAAAGTGTCTCGCTGATGGAACCTTGAAGTCCGCTGTACCTGTACGTTCCTGCCGACATGAAGCGAGAGCTCGGCGATCTACAGAGATTGAAAGTTCGGGGTGTCATGTCGATCTCGGTTTGGTGACCAGGCCGGTGTGTGCCAGGAGGGCTGGGGCGGGTTCAACGAAGCCGACTTCGCCCGTCTGCTGGATGCCGCCCACCAGCAGCTCGCCGGGCCGATCGTGCTCGTCTGGGACAACGTCAACACCCACGTCGGCGCCCGGATGCGCCGCCTGATCGAGACGCGTCCCTGGTTGACGGTGTTCCGCCTGCCGACCTACGCACCCGAACTCAACCCCGTCGAGAGCGTGTGGTCCCACCTCAAACGCGGCCTGGGCAACCTGGCCCCCTGCACGCTCGCCGACCTCGCCCAGGTCATCCGCAGCAGACTCAAGCAGATGCAGTACCGTCCCGCCCTCTTGGACGCCTTCCTGGCACACACCGGCCTGACCACAGACCTGAGATCGACATGACACCCCGAACTTTCAATCTGTGTAGAGCAGAACTAAGAGGTCGCGCGAGGATGAAAAAGGTTCATTGATGGAACGGTCTTGTGCCAGCAAGAGCAGTTCATCTTCCTCAAGTTCCACGTACTTCAATAGGTTGGCGCGAACTAATGCTGCTGGGTCCCTAGCGAGTGCACGCCGCTGCTCGATAGTGGTGAGGCTGTTTTGTGCGGCACCAGCGCGGACAACATCGCTATCCTCTTTCAAAAGGCTCTCAAGGATGGCCGGATAAGAGGTGTGGCCTGCCAATGCAGCTCGAACAGTCTCCGCGGGGTCAGACAACAGTAGATTTGTTGTTTCAGGATCAAGATTTGCGTCTTCCGCCATCAAGCGTCGCAGGTCGCCATCTGGTGATCTGGCGATCACCTTGCGGACCGGTTCGCTGATGTTCGGGTGCGATGGCAAGTCCAACCGTACGGACCGATGCGGGTCATCGACCAACTCGATGAGAATTTCTGGCGGGCAGTTCGGGTTGGCGACCAGGGCTTGACGCGTCTTGAGGTCTGAATCATGGGCGAGTTGATATAACACCCGATGCTCCTGGAGATCGGCGCGTGCTGCCAAGGCTCGGCGCACGGCAGGAGATGAGTCGTTCACAAGAAACGTGACGACATCCTCGGGTGCGGCGATCGCCTGGGCGGCCAGCAGTCGTTGCTTGACAGTCTTAGCTCGAGCAAGCTTCCAGAAATCGCCGTCTGGGGGGGACATGTTCGACGCACTCCTCGCACACGGGCAGTTCCTGATCCGAGCCAGGGATGGCAAGTTCGGCGGAGGATTTGACGATGTACTCGCCGGGGCGGACGTGCGTGCCCTCAAGATCCCGCCGCGCTCGCCGCGGGCGAATACCTTCGCCGAGCGGTTCGTCGGCACGCTCCGGCGCGAATGCCTCGATCACCTTCTGGTTCACGGTGAGCGGCATTTGCGACGGGTCCTGGCCGAGTACGAGCGCCACTACAACCAGCATCGACCGCATCAGGCCCTGTCGCTACGCCGGCCCCTTCACGATCCTGCCGAGGTGGTCGATCTCACGGCTCGAATAGAGCGACGAAGCGCTGTCTGCGGCCTGATCCACGAGTATCGCAGAGCCGCTTAACACCGCGTTAAACCGCAGGCCAGCGCTATGAGCGAGTTTTGGCACCGGACAAGGAGCCTGGCAAACCTGACCGCTCGCAGGGCCGCGCAGAGGCGGTTCAGGCGAGGTGCCCGGCCTAGCGCGGGAGGCGGAGGCAGAGCGGAGACACCCTAGAAGCCGCCACCGACAGTTATCGGTCCAGTGCGTTCTGCAGCCATTATGCCTTGGCTATTAGTCGCATTTATGTGACCGAATAGGTGAGTCTGTAATGGCAGCCGTTGCCTTCGAAAATCGCTTGCATCACTCCCAGGCCTTTCTGGGATTCTCGGGCTGTGTGCGTTCCGAGACTATCGTCCGGATCAATGGGTTCAGTATCTTCGTCGACCAATTCGATGCTCATGGGGTCCTGATCAAAAGCGAAGCCCCTGTTGATGGGAACCGCCTGATGTGGTCCAATCGAGGATGCGCCCGAGTCCGGCCATGCGCGCCAGCCGTTTATCCTGATGTAAACTTCGTCTTCACCGCTGTCCTCCGTGCGGGAGCACGCGAGTTGGTGCAGATTAAGCTGGGTCATGACCGAGATCCCTTCTTGAGATGCTTGTTTCGGGTCAACTGAACGACGATTCGCCACACTGGCGATATAAGGGACCGCTCGCCCACGCGACCAGTGGTTCGATCTCTCTGGCTTACTGCCCGACATGAATTATGATCATGCTCTGAGAGACATGACTATCAGACGGGCTCGAGTAAGAAGTAATCGCCGCTTGGCCATCACAGCCATGCGCAGGCACTCCTTTGACCAGAAGAAGGATCGACGCCGACGGTTTTATGGCGAATTTACCGCGGGGACGAGTCCGGCGTTGATCGCCGACTCCAGATAGTTGCGGGCCCGCGGGCAGCGCGCCTTCCCGCTCCTCGCCGGTCAGCTCCTCCCACGCGGGGAGGAAGGCGCAGTCGTGGGCGAACTGCTGACGGGCCTTGGCCACGGCCAGCACGCGCGGTCGTCGAGCGGGATCTTCGGCAGCGTCACGTCGGGCTCCTCAGGAGGTCGGCGATGGGTGGGCGGAGCCGCCCCTGGCGGCGAGGGCCAGGTCGAGGATGAAGGAGCGTTCGGTGTGTTCGCCCGCCGCGATGCCCTCCAGGACCTTGACGCCGATGCCTTGCTGGAACAGGTCGTTGAGGACGATGAGTCCTTCCAGCAGGTTGCGGCCGAGCCGGTCGACCTCCTGGACGGTTTTACGTCGCAGACGTGCTGCGGACCTCGTTGTTCGCCTTGGTCCGGGCCAGTGGATCGGTGCGGAGAACCTCACCTGCCACACGGCAGCGGACAGAGTTCAGTCCCGGGTTTCTTGACGCCTGCCTGCTGACTTCTGATGATCAAGATGTCGTCATTACGGCCACGTAGCGCCGGAGCGGCCCCTCATGAGCGGGAGGACGATGGCCCCGGGGGCGGTTCGGTGAGCACGTGTCGCCAGTGGCGGGCCCGTTCGATGATGTCGTTGGTGAGCTGCTGGTGGAATCGGCTCAGCGCGTGGAGCCGGGCGCCGGCGGGTGTGGTGCGGCCCAGGAGGTCGGATCCCCGGCGGGCGGTGTCGGCGATTCGCTGATTTCGGTCGGCGCTGGCGAGGATTGCCTGGAACCACGCGTCGGGATCGACGACGTATCGATCGCGTCGCCGGGTGGTCTGCTCGCGGCGGATCACGCCTTCCCCGTCGAGGTACCCGACGGATTTGGATACCGACGCCGGGCTCACCCGCAGGTGCCGGACCAGCTCTGCGGCGCTCATGCCGGTGGCGTCGGTGCTGAGCAGCAGCGCGGCGAGCACTCTCGCGGACATCCTGGGCAGTGCGCCTGCCGAAAATCCCGTCCGGCCAGGTCATGGCCTTGCGAAGCCCGGGGTGTGTAGGCGCTCCTCACTCGCCCGTGGAGGAGCACCGGTGCGGCATGATGATCGTTCGTGCTTCTTCGTCTGGCCTATCTGGCCGTCACGAACGCCTTCGCCGCCTTGCGGTTACTGCCGATGAGCGATCGTGACAAGGATGTCGAGATTCTCGCTCTGCGTCACCAGGTCATGGTCCTGCAACGACAGCTCGGCACCGATGTACGGGTGAGATTCACCCCCGAAGACCGCCTCTTCCTGGCGGCACTTCTGACCTCACTTCCCCGCGCAGTCTTGTGTCGGCTCCGGCTTGTCGTCCGCCCGGACACCATCCTGCGCTGGCACCGCGAGATCGTGAAACAGCGGCACGCCCGGACCTGCCGGCCGAAGCGCCGTGGGCGCCCGCCCACGGTCCGCTCCATCTGCGCCCTCGTCCTGCGCCTGGTCCGGGAGAATCCATCCTGGGGATATCGGCGGGTGCACGGCGAGCTCACCACACTCGGCCTCAAGGTCGCACCGTCCACGGTCTGGGAGATCCTCCAGCGAGAAGGCATCGACCCGGCACCCGAGCGGGCCTCCACCACCTGGGCCGACTTCCTGCGCACGCAAGCCGACGCGCTCCTGGCCTGCGACTTCATCGAGACCGTCACCCTTACAGGGCAGCGCCAGTACATCCTGGCCGTCATCGAGCACGCCACCAGGCGTATTCGTGTGCTCGGCACCACCGCCCATCCGACCGCGGCCTGGGTCACCCAGGCGATGAGGAACCTCGTCATGGACCTGGAGGACGCAAGCTGCCAGGCACGCTTCCTGATCCGCGACCGAGACGGCAAGTTCCCCGCACTCGTGAACGAGATCCTCGCCGAAGCCAGAATCCAGACCGTACGCACCGGCATCCAGATGCCACGCATGAACTCCATCATGGAACGGTGGGTGCAGACCTGCCGCCGCGAACTCCTGGACCGCTGCCTGCTCTGGAATGAACGTCACCTACGCAACGCCCTGGCCGAGTACGAACGCTTCTACAACGAGCATCGCGCTCATCAAGCCCTTGGCCAGGCGGCACCACTACGCGCCGTCCCCGACCCGATCACCGACCCGGCGCGCGTCATCGCCCTGAACGTCCGCCGACGCGACCGGCTCGGCGGAATCCTCCACGAATACTCACATGCCGCTTGATCTGCACGGACGGAATTTCCGGCAGGCGCAGAGTCGGCGAGGGCCAGGCTGTAGCGGCTGATCCGAGTCCCGCTCTCCCGCCAGCGGAAGGTGCCTTGGAGCTCGTGGCCGCCGAGCCGGGCGCCGAGCTGGACAACCGGAACGGCCGGGTGGGCAGATGAGAATCCCGCCGGCTTTCACCTGAATGACGGCTCGGTGAGGGTCTGGACGCCGATCGCCGACAGCAGGCGCAGCTGCTCGACCGCCGGGCTGCCGGGCGGGGCGGTGTAGAACTGCAGGCGTTGCCGCCCGTCCTCGCTGAAGAGGTTCTGGCAGTGGATGTCGATGATCCCCAGCTCGGGGTGGATGATCCGCTTGCGGTCGCCACGGCGTACGGCGACGTCTCCGGTGTCCCAGAGCGCGGCGAACTCCTCGCTGGTACGGCGCAGCCGTACGACCATCTCCATCGCCTCGGCGTCGTGGCCGCGACGGGCCACGGCGGCGCGCAGGTCGTGGACGAGCACGCGCGTGTGGTGCGGGTGGTCCTGCTCGGGGTAGATCGACCGGCTGGCGGGGTCGGCGAACCACCGCGCGATGTAGCTGCCGCCGGTGGGCGGGCCGATCAGCGCGGTGGCCAGCCGGTTCTGGGCGAGGGTTTCGTGCAGGTCGGTGATGATGCGGGCGGGGGTCGAGTCGAGCCGGTCCAGCAGGGCGAGCATGGCCGGCTGCACGTGCGCCGCCGTTGCGTGCCCGGCGAGAGCCGTACGGCCGGCCAGCACGAACAGGTGGTCGCGTTCGTCGCCATCCAGGCGCAGCGCGCGGGCGACCGCGGCCAGGACCTGGGCCGAGGGCCGCGCGCCACTACCGCGTTCCAGCTCGATGTAGTAGTCGACCGAGGTACCCGCGAGCTGCGCGACCTCCTCGCGGCGCAACCCCGGCACCCGGCGGCGCGACCCGCCGATCAGGCCGACCTCGGCGGGCGTGATCCTCGCACGCCGGGTGTGCAGGAATTTACCGAGTTCAGCGAGATTCACCTGCTTAGCGTGACATGGCGGATGTGACGGGAGCCAGGGGATGTCACCCCCTGGCTCGTGGTGCGCCTCGGGTGGTCAGCGGGTGCCTGGCCGGAAGGCGTCGCTGACGTCCACCGGGGCGCCGCCTCCCGCGGTGCCGCCGCCCGGGATGTAGACCGTCCCGGCCACGGTGACGGCGGCGGTGCCGTGCCGGGGGACCGGCATCGGGTCGAGCCGCTTCCAGCGGTCGCGGACGGTGTCGTAGACCTCGACGTCGGGGAAGACGGTGTTCGGGTCGGAGCCGTCGTGCCGCCCTTCGCCGCCGAAGGTGTAGATCTTCGAGCCGACCGCGGCGGCCGCGATCCCGCCCCGCGCCGTCGGCATCGGCGCCCGCTCCGACCAGCGGCGGGTGCGCAGATCGAGGGCGTACACGCTGTCGCGCACGTTCACCTGCCCCCGGTCCCGGCCGCCCACCACGTAGAACATCTCGCCGATGACGGCGCCGCCGACATGGTCGCGCGCCTGCGGCAGATCCGGAAGCTTCTCCCAGCGTCCGGTCACGACGTCGTAGGAGGAGACGGTGGCCACGGTGTCCTGAAGGCCGCCGGGACCGGGCTGCAGCGTCAGCATGCCGCCAGCGAGGTAGATCTTCGTTCCGCGGACGCCGATCGCGGCGCTGCCTCGCGCCAGGCTCGCGGGAACGGACGGCAGCCGGGTCCAGCGGTTCGTACGCGGCTCGTAGACGAAGCTGTCGGGCAGCGCCTGCCAGGAGGCGCCACCGGACAGCCCGCCCAGGACGTAGATCTTGCCACCGGCGGCCACCGCGTTGGGGTGGTTCATGGCCATCGGCAGCGGCGCCACCTCCGCCCAGGTGCCGCGCCGGGTGTCGTAGGCCTCGACCCGGTCCGTGGTGGGGAAGCCGGGGCCATCCAGTACGCCGCCGAGCACGTACACCTTGCCGCCGATCGCGGCGACGCTGTGCTCCTGCCGGGGACCGCCCGCGATCGGCGCCAACCGGCGCCATCCCTGCCCATAGGACGGATCGGCGGCCACGGCCCGCGTCGGAACTTCCTGATGACCTGGGTGCGCCTGGCCGGTGGCGAACACGGCGGCGGCCAGCAGGCCTGTCCATAGTTTCATCACCTTCCCCACGTTGACGCACCCCGGCCGACGGCATCCAGGTGCCGCCGACCCCCGGGAATTGGGCACCTGGATACCCCCTCCCGGCACGACGACAGTGGGCGTCACCGAACCGACAAGGGAGAAACACATGCCGTTCGCCAACCTGAAGGTCCCCGCCGGCACGCTCACCGCCGGGCAGAAGGAAGACCTGATCGTCAAGGTCACCGACCTGTACTGCGACACCTTCGGCGACGCCGTACGCGACAACACGATGGTGCTCATCGACGAGGTCGTGGACGGCGGCTGGGGCATTCGCGGCGACGTCCTGACACTCGCCAAAATCCAGCAGCACGCCTGACCCACTCCCCGGCCCCGCCCGGGGCCGGGCCTTCCATGACAAGGAGGAGATTCCCCCGTGAACAGCAGAGCCGCGATCGTCACCGGCGCCTCGCGCGGCATCGGCCGCGCCATCGCCCGGAAACTGGCCGCCGACGGCCTCGCGGTCGTCGTCGGATACGCCGGCAACACCGACGAGGCCGAAACGACGGTCAAGGCCATCAACAGCGTAGGCGGCAGCGCCGTTACCGCCCGCGCCGACGTCGCCGACGAGGCCGCGGTGGCGGCCATGTTCGACCTGGCCGAGCAGAACTACGGCGGCGTGGACGTCGTGGTGCACAGCGCGGGCATCGTGGAACTGGCCCCGGTGGCCGAGCTGGATCTGGCCGCGCTCGACCGGGTGCTCAGGACCAACCTGCGCGGCACCTTCGTGGTGAACCAGCAGGCAGTACGCCGCCTGCGCGACGGCGGCGCCATCGTGAACCTGTCCACCTCGGTCATCGGCCTGGCCTTCCCCGGCTACGGCGCCTACGCGGCCAGCAAGGGCGGCGTGGAGGCGCTCAGCCTGATCCTCGCCCGCGAGCTGCGCGGCCGCGACATCACCGTCAACGCCGTGGCACCCGGCCCCACCGCCACCGACATGTTCCTACGGGGCAAGGACGAACAGACCATCGCCCGCCTGGCCGCGCAACCGCCGCTGGAGCGACTGGGCACCCCGGACGACATCGCCGAGACCGTCGCCTTCCTGGCCAGTCCGGCAGGGCGTTGGGTCAACGGCCAGGTGCTGCGCGCCAACGGCGGGATCATCTGACATGGTCATCGTGGTGACCGGCGCCTCCAGCGGCATCGGCGCGCTGACCGTCAAGGCCCTGGCTGAGGCCGGCCACACCGTCTACGCCGGAATGCGGCACGTGGAAACCCGCAACGCCGACCCGGCACGGGTGACCGCGCAGTACGCCATTCCGGTTGAGTTGGACGTTACCGACCAGGGCTCGGCCGACCTTGCCATCAGCCGGATCATCGTCGAGCAGGGCAGGCTCGACGCCGTAGTGCACAACGCCGGGCACATGGTCCTCGGCCCAGCCGAGGCCTTCACACCCGAGCAACTCGCCGCTCAGTACGACGTCAACGTGCTCGGCACCCAACGGGTGAACCGGGCGGCCGTGCCGTACCTACGCGCCCGGGGCGAAGGGCTCCTGGTGTGGGTCGGCAGCACCAGCACGCGTGGCGGCTGCCCGCCGTTCGCCGCACCGTACTTCGCGGCCAAGGCCGCCATGGACGCGCTGGCGGTCAGTTGCGCGGGCGAGCTGATCCGCTTCGGCATCGACACCGCGATCGTGCTGCCCGGCGCCTTCACCACCGGAACCAGCCACTTCGCCAACGCCAGCGCGCCGGACGACCAGCCGCGGGCGGATGAGTACCGGGAGCGCTACGGCGAACTGCTGGCCGAACTCGGCCCGCGGCTGTCCGCTCTGATCCCGCCGCAGGCGCATCCGCGCGCGGTGGCGCAGGCGATCGTGCGGCTGGTGGACCTGCCCGCCGGCACCCGGCCCCTGCACACACACGTGGACCCCAGCCACGACGGCAGCGAGGTGGTCTCCGCGGTCGCCGACCGGATCAGGGCCGAACTCGCATCGCATCGGCCTGGCCGACCTGCTCTCCCTGAGGTGAGTGAAGCTCGCGAACGGAATCGCCTCCTTACTGGAGGTCTTGACCTTCCACACATTCAGACATAAAAGCAAAGAGACAGGCAACAAGACGGGCACAAAACCAACTGCCCAGGGAGAGGTCACATGTTACGAAGATTCATCGCATCCCTACTCACCCTCCTCACCGCACTGACCGTGACGGTCGCGACATCCGGGCCCGCATCGGCCGCACCCGGCGGCTGGGGAGCGCTGATGCACTACGAGACCAACAACTGGAATCTGAAGCTGGGCGGAAGCAACGGCATCGGCCCTGCCACCCTCCAGATGTACGGCGGGGGCTTCCAGTTCATCAACAAGGGCAACGGCTTCGAGATCGTCCAGGCCAACGCCGTTTGGAGCTGCCTGGACGGCAACCACACCCAGGCCTACGGCCACGCCTGCAACGGCGGCACCTGGCAGCGCTGGGACGTGACCTTCAAGAAGAAGACGTTCCACCACGCCGTCGGCAAGGACGTGCTGTGGTACCAGCTCAGGAACCGCCAAACCGGCGGATGCCTGGACTCCAACGGGCACAGCGTCTACATCCACGCCTGCAACCCCGGAACTTACCAATGGTGGGGCTTCTACCCCACCGGCTAACCCCGGCGAGCACCGCCTCGCACTACCCGTGCGAGCCATCCCGGCCCAACACGGGCCGCTGATCCAGGTCTGGCCGTCTTCACTCACGTGAGCCGGAGTGGGGGGGTGTCCCCGCCGATATCGAGGACACCCCCCGTCCTACTCCTCAGCCGTGACGATCCGGCTCCGGCCGAGGAAGCCACCTGCCTGACATGATGAGCCACGCGCCCGTCTCGGGCCACGCCGGGCAGGTCCAGGCGCGGCCGTTCCCTTCGACGAGGAAAGGGCTGGGCGGGCGGCAGCGGGCTCCCCGCCGCGAGCGTGACAGCCGCAGATCCGGTCAGGTGCGCAGCCCGGCCAGGAACAGGGTGAGGTAGCGGCGGGCAGTGCGGGCACGCTCCGCCCGGTCGTCGCCATGGGCAGCCGCGGCGAAGGCGATGCCGCACATGAGCGGGATGAGATCGTCCGAGCTCAGGCCGGCGTGGACGCCTCCGGCGGCGCGGGCTCGTTCGAGCAGATGGGTGCCGGCCGTGCGCAGCGCAATCTTGAGCTCGGTGGTGCGAAGCAGCGTATCCACGGGGGCTGCGGCGACCGGCGACAGGGAGGCATCCCTGACCTGCGCGTCGATGGTGTGCAGCAGGAAGTCCGACAGGCCACGCCCAGGATCGTCGTCGGCGAGCGCCTTCTCGCCATGACCGACCAGGGATTCCAGACTGGGGGTCGCGATGGTCTCCAGCAGCGCCTCAGGGGTGGGGAAGTGCCGGTAGACGGTGGCCACTCCCACGCCTGCCAGACGCGCGACCTCGTTGAGCTGTAGCGGGACGCCGTCGTCCACAAGCTCGCGGCCCACCGCCACGATGCGCTGCCAGTTTCGGGCGGCGTCCTTGCGCAGTATCACCCCTCCAGCATAACCGGATAGCTCATCCATTTGATGGTACGGTGAAACGGATAAGCCATCCACTTACTGCGAGGATACCTCCGTGCCAGACGTAACCGTGATCACCGGCGCGAGTGGCGGACTCGGCCTGACCACCGCCCGCCACCTCCTCCATGCCGGCAGGGACGTTGTCCTGATCGGCCGCGACGCGGCACGGACCGCCGCCGCGGCACGGACGCTGCGCGGCCCCACGGCCGACGTGCGCACCTACGTCGCCGACCTGACACGACAGGCGGAGGTACGCGGCCTGGCGGCCAGGCTCGCCGAGGACGGTCCGCCCATCGGGGTCCTCATCAACAATGCTGGAGCCGCCTTCTCCCGCTACGAGCAGACGCCCGAAGGAGCCGAACGCACCTACGCTGTCAATCACCACGCGCCGTTCCTGCTGACCCACACTCTCCTGGCCAGCGGCGCGCTCACCGCAGACGCCCGGATCATCAACGTCTCCAGCTTCGTGGAAAAGCGCGGCAAGCTCGATCGCGAGGACCCGGACGTCAGCGGCACCTCCTGGGCCACCCGCCTCTACTCGCAGATCCACGTCTACGCGACCAGCAAACTGCTCAACCTGCTGGCAGGCTCGGAACTCGCCCGGAGGCTGCCTGCGGGCATGCGGGTCTACCACGCCAACCCCGGCATGGTGAAAGACACCGGCTTCAACGCCGGCGCGGGCGGACTGATGCGCTTGACCGCCCCCTTGCTCCGCCCCTTCGCCATCACCCCGGACGAAGGCGTGCAGACCATCACCTGGCTCGCCACCACACCCCAGCCGCCGCACCCCAGCGGCGGCTTCTACACCACCTCGCGACCGGGCACACCCTCACGCCAAGCCCAAGACCTTGACCTGGCGAGCCTCGTCTACGAACGAACCGCCTCCATGCTCGGCCTCAGCCACTGACCGCGGCGTCGACCTCGACCGGATGGGTGTCGTGCCTCGGCATTGCCCAGGGGCGGCTGAGCCTCTCGTCCTCCCCGGGACCCGCGGACAACAGCCAGCAGGATTGCCTGCCCTCGCCGCGACCTGTTCCTGGTCCGTTCTGGTCATACCGTGGTGACCCTGATGGAACTGGGCAGGGTCGCCGTGTGGTCCCCGACCGCCTCGGCGTGACGCGGGCTGCACCCATATCCTGGGGAGCGGTCATCTCGCGATTGGGGCTCAGCAGGTGCTCGGGGAACGGCCGCCGGCAGGAATTGTCCAGCGGCAGGCAGAGTAAGACGGCTCCGGCGAGCACCGGGCCGGGAAGATTATCGGGGCGGGCCCGTCACTGGAAGCGTCACGATGCTCTGCGCCAGGTCTCGCACTGTTCCTTGTCGCCGAGGTCTAGGCATAGCCGCAAGGTGTCCGAGCCGGTGACGTCCCAGCGCGCCTGCACCTCCTTGCTCGGTGTGCAGCCAGCGGCCTCCACCGTGTAGATGGTGATGGTTCCGGTGTACCGCGCGCCCGAGCCGTTGAGCCGCCAGAGGCCGCCTCCGGCTGGGAGGGTGCAGGAGTCGGTGAGCTTGACGTCCTTCGCGAAGGTCCCGGAGAAGGTCTCGTCGCCGGACCGGGTGACCTTGACTTCGGCCGCCGTCGGGATGTCGTACTCGGGCCGCCAGTTGCCCATGATCGAAGCCGCGGCGGTGGGTTGCCCGCTGGCGGGGGGTGGCGGGTTCGCCGGAGTTGGTAGGTGCGCGTCGCGGTTCGCGTCGGTCCCGGCGGGGCGGCCGATGCCTTTGCCCGTGATGAGGTCGACCAGGTGGAAGCGGCGGATACGCTGGCGCCGGTCCGGTTTGACGGTCGTGACCTTCTTCCGGTCGTACCTGCGCTCCCACCGGTCGTCGGGAAGATCGACGTCGAACTCCGTCACCCGCTCGAGGGGCGGGGAGAGCGGGTTTCCGCAGTTGCACTTGACCACCGGCTCACCGAACTCGTCCACCAGAACCGCGATGCCGGCCTCCAGCAGGACTTCGAGAACCGTGGCGATGCCCTCGCGGAAACCGTGGTTGCGGACGCGGGTGTCGGAACGCAGGATCACCGGGGTCAGCCGCTGGATGTAGGCGCGGATGCCCTTGATCGGCATCTTGCGGACTCCTGCCCATGCGGACGCCTTCTGCGTGTTGGCAGGGTCGGTGAGGAAGGCGGTCAGCGCCGCCTTGTCACACGCCTTCTTATTGCGCGTACCACCGTAGAGGCCGGGTAGATTGCCTGGCCGGACGCCTCCGTCGAAGGCCGGCACGAGACCGGGGACGTCGGCGCCGAAGGGGTTGGTGAAGAAGGGATCGTCCCCGAGTGAACCCACCGCGACCGCCGTCACCTTGGGATCCTCACCACAGCCCGCGGTAAGTCCCAGCATGAGGGCAATCGATAACACAATGACGACGCAGCGTGACGGAGCGGTGGCGCGAGAGAGCTTCACGGGAGCCCTTCTCCTTATGTTCCCTGACCAACGACAATGATCACTTAAGGTGAAACGTCGCGTACCGTACGCTACACCCGAGGGTCCGTCTAGAACAGCGCCATGGCAGCGACCGTCTCCGCACACGAGCCAGATGCTCGCCGGGTAGCTCCGATGCCTTGCTGCACCAGCCCTGCCGGACCTCGAAACCCGCACCCGAACGAGGCCTGGTGGTCTGCACGCTGACGGGCGTGCAGATCATCCGGCTTGCCGAACGGGGTAGTCACCCACGTCGAGCTGGGCGTTGATCAACCGGTCAGATCTGGTTGGGCTGCTCGGCCCCGGCCGATTCCGGCCATATCCAGCCCGCGACGAGCTGGACCCTCACACTGGCAATCGTGAACGACCTGTGCCCGGAGCCGGGGTGGAACCCGGTCACCCTCGCCCCCGTGCTCTCCCAGCTGGCCGGGGTTCTGGCCGGCTTCGTGTTCACCAGCATCGTGGTGATGCTCAGTCAGTCCTGGCCCAGACGCGACAGGATCCCGGCCATCAGCCTGTTTGTCGCCGCGTTCGCCGCCCTGGCTCTCAACAGCTACCTGCTGGCCGTGATCGCCGGGGAGACGCCAAAGGGCGGCGCCTGCTATCGCATCTGGTCCGAGATGATGATCGCCAGTGGCCTGTTGGGCGTCGGCGCCGTCGCCCTCACCAGCGGCGTCGCCTGGCTCATCGCCGCCCACCTCGAACAGGACGACGGCGCCGAGGGCGCGGTTGACCTGGAGCGACTGGCGCGTGCCGTCCTGCACGGCGTGGCGACACTCGCGGTCCTGCTGTTGTCAACCACAAGCCTGGACTACCTCTACGTCGCCTTTGACACACACCCCCCGGCCTGGCTCATCGCCCTGGTGTACGCCTACCTCGCCACGGTTTTGGTGCTCATCGCGGTGATCCGTCGACGGCTTCGCCGTACCACCGTCAGTTCCAAGAAGATCGCCCGCCAGCTGTCGAAGGGCACGTTCGGCACCGTCCGCTACGCCTTCGTGATCGCCGTTGCCCTCGGCTTGCTCCTGGCCTACGCCGACGTGTACTGGAACCCCACTCCCGCCTGGCTGGCCGTCGTCGTCATCGTCCTGGCGATGCCGGCAGCGGCCCCCGTGCTGCTCAGGCTGGTCTACGCCGTCCCGCGCCTTGCTTCCCACGCTCCCACGCCGCTTCCCAGGACCTCGTCCTCGCGCTGGGCGACGCTGATCGTGCTCGCCTGTGTAGTGCGCCGCCTCCTCAAACCGAGGTCGGCGAAGTAGAGGTGAGCGGTGGAGGAGTCATTCCAGGTGGCCAATGGCCTAGGTCGGCCTGGACCACTACCAGGTGCGGGCTGGACCGCATGGCACCGGCACGCGATCGGCCGTCGCGGTCAATTGCAGCTCCGAGATGCCCGGACGTTATGACGAGTTGGCAGTTGCGAGAACGTGGGGTGCGATTCCCAAGCTCTGCGCCTTCGTGACCGTCAGGTGCAGCGTTCATCTAACGACCGAATGACGAACGCAGGCGGAGAGGCCCCCGGGAGCATCGATTCCGTCGCTACGTCCGGCTTCTCGTGTTCATCTGGCCGTTCATTTTCCGCTCGCGTTCATCTCATCCGACAGCACATTTGATGAACGAAGGTGCGGTCATGGTGACGCTTATCGGCCTGGTCGGGCTTGATCTGCACCTGACTGGCGAGTAACACAAACCCGGCCTGAGATGCCCGCTCCACGGTTGCTCGCGATGCTCCCCGATCTCCTCCCGGGCCCGCGCTGCCCACCGATTTCATCAAGCCCCCTTCAAGTCGAGGAAAAGCCAGCCGCCACGGCCTGTACCGCTCCAGGAGAGGACCTTCGAGGACATCACCGTGGAGCGGCCGCATGCAGATGGCGGGCATGATCAAGTCTTGACGCAGTTCCAGGCACAACCTAGATCGAGGCGCCGATCAGATCTTCCGGATGGGTGCTCTCGTGGCCTTCTTATGGGTCTGGCCTGACAATTAGGGGCGAGCCGGGATCCGCAGCGCCCGGCCGCGTGCCGGGACCGTGCCGAAGAGCAACCGGCGAGCAACCAACGGCCCGTCTCGGCCCTGCCAGAAGGCTACGAGAACCGAGAAAGCCCAGGTCAGACGGGGTGCCGAAGGGTAGGGCGCCCGGGGCTCGAACCCGGAACCTACGGATTAAAAGTCCGCAGCTCTTATGCCGGGCAATGCCGTAATGTATTCGACAATATCACCGAGCTAGCTTTTGTCGCTTTTGAAATGTCCAAAAATGCCGCCCCGTGTTCGTGCGTGGCGATGCCGAAGAGCAACCACCGAGCAACCGGCCCGGTGATTGCACCCCGTTGACGGTTCGGTTCGTGATGGTTTGAGGTGTCGGCTCCGTCGGGGGACACCATCTCGGACAGAGTTTCCGTGATAAAATCTTGAAGTCCGCTGTGCCCATACGTTCCTGCCGAAATGAAGCGGGAGCTCTGCGCTGCTAGCTCGTGGCTCGGACACCGCAATTGGGAAAGTTCCCCTGCCCTCGTGGATGAGGTCCTCGCCGAGGTCGGCATCACGACAGTGCTCACGGGGTTCGAATGCCCGCGGATGAACTCGATCATGGAGCGGTGGGTGCAGTGCTGCATCGGCTGTGCAAGGCCGGGGCAGAAGGGAGTCGAAGGGCTCGCCAGGGGCAGGGTGAAAGGGGCTGCACGGGTGGATGCGCCTCGGTACCGTCGTGAGATGAACCAGCCTTCACCCGCGCGAGATTCGGCATGATCCAGCCGTTCTCGTCAGTTCCGGCTGCGGAGACGTTCGAGCTCACCTGATCGTGTCGGACTGTGCCGTTGCCCCCGTCAGCAGGAGGTTTGGCTAGCGTGACGACCCGGCCCACGCCACTGACCATCGCTGATGCGCTCAGGCAGCGTTCCCAGGAGCACGAACGCCAGGAGCTGCGCTGTTATGACATGGCCGCATTCCAGCGGCTGGACGACCGGCGCTTTACCCGGCTGCTGTCTAGGGCGTGCGAGGAGGATCTGCTGCCGGAAGCGTTCGCTGCCGAGGTTGTCCGGCGGGCAGGGGCGGGCCAGTTGAGAACGCGTGCCCTGCGGTCCCTGCTGCTCGACAGCGCGATCGCGCCGCAGCGCGCGCGTCCGATCCAGCAGGCCGTCTGGGTGGCCCTGGCCTTGACTCCAGCGCGCGCCACGGCGGTCCTCATCTCGCAGGTCCAGACTCTGGAGGCGGTGTTCCTGACGCGTGCTCTCCCGGCCGGGGAGGGCACGGGCCGGTTCGGGGTGCAGGCCGGGTGGCGGACCCCCGGCCGGTTCGTTCACGGTCTGGCCGTCTACGCCGACCAGCGCAAGACGGCCCAGCATCGGGCCGCGCTCAGCCTGCTCGGGCACCTGAGCCAAGTTCAACCGGTGGCGCAGGAGGCTGGCGACGGCGCCCACTGGACACCCGTCGGTGCCAGCGACGCCTACGTGCCTGTGACGGTCGAGGCGCCGGCCGACGACTTCCTCGCCGAGCTGCGGCGGGTGTGCGCGCAAGCGGTGGTGGCGCCAGCCATGGTCGCGGAGGTCACCGCCCGCGTCCACGCGGGCGCGCTGGACCCGCGGGCCCTGCACCTAGTGCTCTTCCAGGCGACGGCGCCGCAGTGGGAGTCGGCCCGCCGGGCTGTCATCGACGCGATCGCCGCCAAGGGCGGGCCCTCGGCCACGATCCTCAACATCCATGCCAACGCGCTCGGCCAGCCCGCCCCGGTCTACGAGGACGTCACCGTCCCGGACAGCACCAAGGAGACGCCCCGGTTCGCGACGCGGGCGAGCTACGACCCCGGCACCGGTGCCGGGGGTGTGCTGGTGAGCAGCGGGCCGATGCGGACGAGGAAGCACTCCAGGCGCGCGGCCGCGACCGCGCTGCTGGCCAAGGTGACCGGGCTGCCTCTCGCCCCGCACCCAGGCCCGCCCGCCGCGGCGTCACCGTCGGGGAGGCCGACGCCCAATCCCCCGGTCAGCGCGCTGAACGAACTCGCCCAGGTCGAGCTGATCTCCGGGCTGGCGTTCGACGTCTCGACCGAGCTCACCGGGGCCCAGTCGCTGTTTTCGTGCCAGGCCGTGTGCCGTTCCAAGGGCCGTGACCTTCAGGCGGCGGGAGAGGGACTGAGCAAGAGCGCGGCGCGTGAGCAGGCCGCCCGCGCACTGCTGGCCCTGGTCGTCGCCGACGACGAACCCGTGCCTGTCGCACCGGGGTCAGCAACATCGGCGCGGGAGATGTCGACGGTCAAGCCGGTGCCTGCGGGCAAGGACCCGCTCGGGGTGCTGAATTCGCTCCGCCAGACCGGCGCCATCGCCGACGTTGACCCACAGTACGAGACCTCGGGCCTACCACACAGGCAGGTGTTCACCTGCACCCTGTCCTGCCTCCATCAGGGCCAGACCCTCACCGCGCTCGGCCACGCGGCGAACAAACGCGCCTCCTACCAGGAGGCTGCCAGGGCGCTGATCGCCTGCCTCGCATTGATCCCCGCCCGCCCCGTCCCCGAGCCGGACGCCGCTCCAACAGCTCAAGAGTCGCAGGCGGCACCGGCAGAGGCTCTGCTCGTGCCGCCCCCGCGCACCGCCCGCACCCAGCCGCTCGCCGCATCGCCTGCCCAGACCGCGGCCGCCGTGCGGCTGATGGAGGAGGTGTTGCGGGCGGGGGCTGCCATCAGCGCGGACCTGAGCCCTGGCCTGGGTGCCGCGCGCCTGCTGATCTACCGGCCAGACGGCAGCCCGCTGCCGGACCTCGACCCGGCCCTGCCCGTCCATGCGGAGAACGTCGAGCTGGTGCTGCCCGGAACGGGCGTCGCCTTGCGCGCTCAGCCCATCTCCGCGTGGACGCCGCCGCTGCGGCTGCTGGCCGGGGTCCTGGCCCGGCTGCCGGAGACCGGTCTGCACCCCAGCGCCGCAACGTGGCGGGCCGTTACCCGTCTCGGCCTGGACGCCATCGCCAGTCAGCGGGTCTATCCGGGCAGCGACCAGGGCGGGCGCGATGCCTGGCAACTTGGCCCGCTCACGGCCGGCCAGCGCGCGGTCGCCGCTGGTCTGTCCGAGGTCATGCCACCGTATGCACACTGCGTTCCGGCCGCCCGCGCCCCCTATCGGCTGTGGGCTCCGCGCATCGTCGTGCGGCACGTGCTGGACGCCCTGGCTGACGCCATCGTGCGCGGCCCAGGCACCTCCGCCGTGCTCGGAGCCGCCCCCTACACCACCCCAACCGGCCGCCCCCACAGCCCAGACGTGGTCGCATGGACCGACCGTCTCACCACCATCCTCGACCCAGTCCCACCGCCCAACCTTGTGCTGACGATCAAACCGCCGCCATCCGGGAGCCCGCACGACACCGAGCTGCTGTGGGCGGTTCTGCGGGTCCAGACCACCACCCCAGGCGGCCAGGTCCGGCTCGTCGACGCCGCCGAGTATCTGCCCAACCGCGCCGACCTCGGCGAGCTGGAGCGCGTGCGCCGGGCGCTGCGCGGCGCCGCCCGCGTGTGGCCGCCGTTGGCGCGCCTGCTGGAGCAGCACCATCCAGCGCGCTGCACCGTGCATGCCGCCGAGGCCGCACTCCTGCTCGGCGAACGGGGCCACGAGCTGGCCCGCGCCGGGATCGAGATCGTCTGGCCCGGCCAGTGGGCCCGCGCCGTGGGGATACGCGCCGTGATCGGCGTCCGCTCCACCCGCGAGGCCGCGTTCGGCCTAGACAACGTCCTGGACTTCCGCTGGCAGCTGACCCTCGACGGCAACGGGCTGAGCGAGGAGGAGATGGACGCCTTGGCCGCCGACGGCCGTGCCCTGGTACACCTGCGCGGGCAGTGGCTGCTGCTGTCGGAGCAGAACGCCCGCCGCGCCGCTGCGCGCGGCCTCGGCACGCTGCCCGCGGCTGAGGCGCTGACCGCAGCGCTCACCGGCAGCCTCACCGTCGACGGCGACCGGGTGGCGTGCGAGCCGGTCGACGCGCTCGCCGACCTGGTGGAGTTCCTGCGCGTCGGCACCCACCAGCCCGTCCCCGCGTCCGCCGCGCTGACGGCCAGCTTGCGCGACTACCAGCAGCGTGCCCTGGCGTGGCTGGCCAACCTCACCGGCGCCGGCTTCGGCGCCTGTCTGGGCGACGACATGGGCCTGGGCAAGAGCATCACCGCCATCGCCCTGCACCTGCACCGCCGTGAGCAGGTCGAGCGGGCCGCGCCGACGCTGATCGTTTGCCCGGCGTCCCTACTGGTCACGTGGGAGCGCGAGTTCGCCGCGTTCGCCCCGTCGGTGCGGGTGCGCCGCTACCACGGCCAAGCCCGCTCCCTGCAGGACCTGTCGGCGCAGGAGGTGGTCATCACCACCTACGGCACCCTGCAACGCGACGCCGACCTGCTGACGGCGCAACCGTTCGGCCTGCTGATCGCCGACGAGGCCCAGCAGGTCAAGCACCACCTGTCGCTGACCGCCCGGACCCTGCGCCGGCTGAACGGCAAAGCTCGAGTCGCACTGACCGGCACCCCCGTGGAGAACAGCGTGATGGAGGCCTGGTCGATCCTGGACTGGGCCAACCCCGGCCTGTTCGGCAGCCCGCGCACCTTCGCCAAACGCTACGCCCGCCCGATCGAGCACGACCCCGACAGTGAGCACGCCCGCCGCCTGTCCAGGGTGCTGGCCCCATTCCTGCTGCGCCGCCGAAAGAGCGACCCGCACATCCTCACCGAACTGCCCCCCAAGATCACCACCCGGCGGTGTGTGCCCCTCACCCGCGAACAGGTCGGCCTGTATGAGGCAGTGGCGCGCGAGACGATGGAGCGGATCCACGCCGCCCAGACGGGCGAGCGTTCCGTCCTGGTGCTCACGCTGCTCACCCAGCTGCGCCAGATCTGCAACACCCCGGCCCACTACCTGCGCGAAACCCCGCCCCTGCAGGGGTACGACTCGGTCGCTGAGCGGCACCGCTCGGGGAAGCTGGGCGCCCTCGACGACGTCCTAGCCAACGTCATAGCGGCGGGGGAACAAGCACTGGTGTTCACCGGCTACGCCGCCATGGGCAGGCTGCTGGAGACCCACCTGCGCGCCCAGGGCATCGAACCGCTGTTTCTGCACGGCAAGGTCCCGCCCGGCCAAGCCCGCCAAGACCTCGTCGACGCCTTCCAGACCGGCCGCAACCCGGTCATGATCCTCACCCTCGGTGCGGGCGGCACCGGCCTCACCTTGACTGAGGCCGCGCATGCGATCATGTTCGACCGGCCGTGGAACCCGGCAGTGGAGACCCAGGCCATCGACCGCGCGCACCGCATCGGCCAGGGCCGCGCGCTGGAGGTGCACCTGCTGCAGACCGAGCTGACGATCGAGGACCGCATCGACGCCCTCCTTGCCCGCAAACGCGCCCTGGCCGACGCCGTCCTGACCAGCCGGGAGACGCTGCTAGGCGACCTGACCGACAGCGAGCTCGTCGAGCTCATCGCCCTGGGAGCACGCTCGTGACCGACACCGGTATCACCTCGCCGTGGGCGCTGGCCTGGGTGTTAGCCTTCCAGCAGGCCACCCGCAGCGACGCCGTCCTCCAGCAGGGTCACTCCATCCACGCTGCCGACGGCGCCCCCGCAGTCTTGAATTCCAGCCCCGGCCGGGTCAGCGCCGAGATCAGCCCCCATCACACCGCGCCCGCCCGCGCCACCATACACATCACGCTGCTCAACCTGGCAGAGCAGCAGATCATCGCCGCCGCCCTGGCCGACGGCCCGCTCCGGGCCGCGGTGCTGAAGGGACAGCGGCCAGCCGCGCTCGCCGACCCCGCTCACACCGGTGGCATCCCCCTCGTGCCCCGGGCAAAAGACTTGTCGTTCGCGTGTGAGTGCGCGCAGGCACCCTGCCAGCACACCGCGGCGCTTGGCCACGCCCTCACCGAGCGGCTGCAGGCCAACCCTGCGCTGATGATGAGCCTGCGGGGTCTGTCCCACCGACAGCTGACCGGTCTCCTGCAAGCGCAGCCCACGGCTGCCCCCGCGACACCCCTACCCCTGCCCCCACAAAACGATCAGCCACGCACCCCGGAGCGCACTGTGCGCCCGCTGCGGCCGGCAGGCCCGCACATCGTCGCACACCAGGCGTTCCAGAGCTACGATCCCGCCGCTGGACCCCGCCCCATGACCCCGCGCGAACCCGTCGCCACCGACGGCGACGGCAGCGTCATGGAGGCGGCTCGGTTCTCCGACGTGGAGCTACCCGAGCCGCCGTCATCCGCGCCGCCGCTACGGTTGCTGCGCCACCTCATCATGCAGGCCGCCCACCAGGCACGGCAGCTCCTGGACGACGGCTACCCGCTCGAGCTCGACCCGGTGGTGGACGCCGTCCGCCTGCTGGCGTCCCTGCCAGCGGCGGAACGCGATGACATGGTGGCCTACCGGCTGGGCCTGGAGCCGCACACCCTGCGCAGTCTCGTGACCGCCTACGACCTGGCTGGCGCCCCCGGCGTGCACGCCACCCGCAACCGCGACCCTGACGACCCTCAGATCCTCCGGCGCCCCGCCGACGCCGTCACTCCGCTCAGCCCAGACCCAACCGTGCCTTCGGCCACCGGCGACAGCCGCGTCACCGGCCCTGCCGCTGGCGTCGAGGGGCGACCCGGTTCCTGACCGCCGGGCACAGCGGAGCTCGGGCCGGTCCCTGCCGCCGGGCAGGGACCGGCCGGGTGTTCGATTACCGCGGGGAGCAGGGCGGCGATGCGAGTGGCGGCGTCGCGGCCCAGCCGTCCGTAGGGGTGAACGAGATCGTCGGTGAGCCACGCCTTCGCCTCGGAGATCGACAGGGTGGCGGTGAAGACGCCGGCGGACCGATGGCGGCGCCCGACAGCGAGTTCCTCATCGGCCGCGGCGTAGCCGCGCCTGTGGATGCCAGCCAGGTCGGCGCGCACCCGTGCCTGCTGGCGGCCAGCGGGCTGCCTCCAATGCGGCTTCACGACCTCCGGCACAGCGCTGCTTCTACAGCGTTGGCCAGTTGTAGAACATCTTCCTCTTTGAGGACAAAGCAAGATCACATAAGGGTTGGAACCTCGAAGCTGAAGGGGTTGGGGGCTTTGCGGACACTCGGAGGAACGGGGAGGATATTTGCCTGGCGTAGGGTTGAAACGGTGATAAGAGGGCCGCAATAGATCTGTTCGAGAAGATCTGCTTGCGTCGGCTCCAATTCCCGGCAGAGCGTGAGGACATGAAGAAGATGGAGTAGCTCGGAAGTAAAATCCGCAGGCCACGCCTGCGTTTGTATGTGGTCCAGGGGGGACGATTTCCGTCCGCTGGGCTTGCTCTTCCTGTAGTCGAACCATTTCTTGATTACCTTCATGCCGGAAACCTCGTAGTTCCATACCTCGAGACGGACGGGAGATATGCGTCCAGCTCCGACTTCTAGAGTCGCGGTCTCATGTTGGTAGGAGATGCTGCTTGGCATTCTATCGGCTGTTCCGGGGATGGCGACGACTACTTTAGCCCGTTTATCGTTACCGGGCTTTGGAGGCCCGTGTGGTCGGCCTTTCGAGGGATCCACGAATCGTTCGCCGTATGTATGCAGCCAAACTACTCGTTGACCTATTTCTACAGCGCTCCTCCAGATCTCGGCGTCGGCTGTCAAAGGCACTCGCACACCGGGAGACTTTAGGTTTTCCCGGAAACGCGTCGTGTAGTTACTGTGAGCGGTGACGGCAGCAATATAGGCTAGAAGGTCCTCTGCAGTGACAGTGCGACCGAAATGCTGGGCAAGCAGGCGAGCCAAACGTGGCACGATATTCGCTTCGCCAGTTTCGCAATTGCGATACAGCGGTAAAACTCGACCTCCCCCATTTCCTTTGTAGTGATGTACGTTGGGTACCAGCGAGGAGAAGATTAGACCTGGGCCAGAATCTATGGGCTCCGCGTGAAATTCGGTGACGAAAACTTGCTTCTTACCAGCTACCCTCCACAGGTCGGAGCTCGGGCGGTGGTGGAGACGAGTATCAGGAAGGAGCCATTGTCGATCGAAAGAACGGTACGCCACCCGAATAGGAGCAGGGCAATTGGCCGTCTCCTCCTGGATCGACCCAGAATGCTTGGCGAATCCGGAAATCGGCTGCACGATGCTATCGATTCTCCGAGAGTCACTCTCTTTGAACAGAGTTCGCTTGTCGGCGAGTGGAGCCTTTATCAATCGTTCCCAACGACGCTGCAGAATATCAGGGTTGGGATTGTAGACCCAGGTCCGATTTGAGTTTATTCCTGTCGTTGCCCAGGGCAGTAGATCACCTACGAGAGGGCAGTTAAGCCAGATATCGCCACTAGGGGGTTGTAGCCGGTCCTGCCATGCAGCGGCACCGTCGACCAACTCAGGGCTATCAGGAGTCAACCGTTCAAGGGCTTCAAACTTCTCCTCCCGGCGGCCAGATAGGCTCACGTGATGTAGTTTTGCCGGCGTGTTGCGATCGCCCTCACCGTAGCGGGCGAAGATGCCGATGCAGAGCGGTTGTTGCACGCCTGGAAAAACGCGAGTTGAGACGTCGGGTTGGTGGCCTTCGGGTGATAGGTCGATAATCCAGCCTTCATCGGCAGTGCGCCGAAGGTACTCGCGCATTCCGGCGAAACCTGGGCCGCGTGTATATCCAGAAGTAGTGATGAATGCAACGATGCCCGCTGGCTGATCGGGATGGGCATCGAAAACCTTCCAGGTTGCCCAACGCCAAAAATACACGTAGAGGTTGGCTAGGTTAAACTCGTACTTGCCCATCCCTGTGGCTCTGAAGTCCTGAATCGGTACTCCATGCCCAGAATTTTCGGCCCCCTTCTCAATCCACCCACCCAGACCTTTGGCGCGCTCGCGATAGGGCGGATTGCCAATAACTACTTGGACCCGCGCTTCACGCTTAACTTTGTTGGCCTCGCGGCGAGATCTGGCAATGGGTTCATATATTCTCCCGAAATCAAGATAGGTATCGTCGAACGGATTATCGAGAGTGTCAGTAACGAAGAGCTTCTGGTCCTCCTGAGCTATTTCGGCCTTGTATTGAGTTTTCAATGCTTGATTTAACCGAAGTTCAGCGACGGCGAAAGGCCCGGTCTGGCGCTCCATCCCAATAAGACGACCGAATAGCTTGCGCAAGCGCTCCGGCACCGCACCAACGCCTTCTTCCTCTTCGACTGTACGCGCAACGGTGTCAACTATGTTGAGCAGGTAAGTGCCCGTACCCATAGCAGGGTCGACGACCACAACGTCATCGGAGGCGAAACCATGCTCACGCCCGAACCGAGTGCGCAAAATGGTCTCAGTGAAACGGACCATGAACGAAACCACTTGATTAGGGGTATAGTAGGAGCCGCTTTGCCTGCGCAGATCTGCATCGTAGACCTCTAGGAAACGTTCGTAGAGATGCAGATAGGAGTCCGCAGACCCATCGGTGATCTTCTGCCAGTCCACGACACCCACGACACGTTTGAGGGTTTCAACGACGATACTGCGGCCTTCCACCGCTTCATGAGTGAGAACTGCTAGCGCCTTGCCCATGAGAGAGTGATTCTTGCCGAGCTTGGCGGCAATCTGTGAGAGCGCTTGACCTTCGAAATCAATGCCATCCACACGGGCGAGCAGAAGAGCAAAGGTCACTGTTTGCGCGTAGGCATCGGCGAACTCGTCGTGTGTGAGGCCGGGGAACAGCAGCTTGCGCCAATCAACTGTCAGATCGCTAAAGATTTTGGTACGTTCCTCGCCGCGTTGCTCGCGACCGACAGTCTCGATGACCTCGGTGCGAAGAAGCCGACACAGGCCGGCCACTGCTCGAACAAGCTGCCGAACATTGCGCGGTGGATCGGGCTGCCATAGGAGAAATTCGGAAACGACGTTGGCGAATTCGCCATCTGCGGGAGCGAGCCTGGCACCTGCAGTTCTGAGGTCTCCCTCTATTCGGGCAACTTCTCCGATGAGCTCGCCGTTGCGATAGAGGGCCCACAAGACTCCATCGGTATAGAGCACGTTAGGTAGGAGCTGGAGTTTGGCCCACTGCTCTCTCTCGTGCTTGTTCGGCGTCCATGTGCTGGGAACTCCCCGGCCAGGCGCTTTGAGCTCCACGTACCCGATGCGGGCTCCCGCCACTTCCACGGCATAGTCCGGTCTAACGCCAAGCGTCGCGAGAGACGTCTCGCCGATCATGGTGACCGGTAGGCCGTGAGCCTTAGCCATGTCATGGAAGAGTCGCTCGAGCGGAGCCCGAAGCTGGTCCTCGGCACCGCCTCCTCCACGCAGCTTGGGCATGGCTGCCTCTCCGAACCGCGAGATGGCGTTGGCGGAAGCAGCCAGTAGCGAGGAAGGGAGGTGCATTGCAGGCATAGAGCAACCAATCCGTGTGAGCTGTCGAGCCGGATCACACCCCGAGGTATCACCTATATCGGTGCAACCGCCTCATCCGTTGCACCCAGCTAATGCGGAACTAAGCGCTCTGTGGATACCTGTTCAGGTAACAGATCTAACGTCTTGCCGCGACAGCCGGTGAGATGCCCGACGAATGATCTCCAAGGAGGGCTGAACGGGCAGGTTTCAGCGCCGCCCTGACCGAGACTCGGTAATATGTTCGGCAACTGACGGATCATCGGGGGTCCGTCGCGCAGCAAAAGTGGATTCCATGGACAATCTGTACCAAAACATCACACCGTACACTCATCCAGAGAAATGGACGGAAGAAGAGAAGGCCCTCTACGACGGAGGGCAATGCTGCTGGCCCGTCGAGTTCGGAGTAAGCGGTGTCGAGCGCTGTGGCGAGCCGAGCAAAGAGGGCTCGTCATATGGCTACTGTCCGGAGCACACCGATGTATTCCTATCGGACTTCTATCCAAATGGCACATCGCGCTACTAGATCACCAAGTCTCGCCCTGCTGAGCCCTCATCCCGTCCGCTGGTCTCGATCTGCTTCGCCAGCCACGGCAGGCGATCCGCCGAATCGGCGCGGATGGCACCTTCGAGATCGCCCGCCAGAAGCTCCGTCCCGGCATGGCCCACGCCGGCAAGACCGTCACCGTGGTCATCGAGGAGACCTGCTTCCGAGTCCTCGACGGAGACGTCGAGATCTCCACCCACGCCCGCAACGGCGGCCACGTCAGCCGATACGTCGCCGACTCCCGCTAACCGTCAACCAACACCTGGGACCGACAAGCATCACGCGAGACACCGTCAAGCAAGTCCCAGGATCATCGCGTCAAGCATCTCCCCGGACCGCACAGCGGGGCGAACTAAATGGCCATTGACACCCTGCCCGAACTGAGCACCATTCCAGCCGAGTCTTTCAGCCTAGACCGAAGAAACGCTCGAAGTATGCGTTCAGCTTCGTGATGACGCGCTGCTTCTTGGCGCCGAGATTGCTATTCTTCGCGAAGCGGGAGACCGGTGGCAGGATCTGGGTGATCGCCGTTCCGTTGATTGCGATCGCCCCGTCGCGGAAGGCCGCTTCGATGAACGCCTTCGTCTGCTCGGGCCGGAGGTGCTCGGCATCGATGATCTCGGCGAGTTCGGCTTCTTGTCGTTGGGTGACGAAGATGCGCCAGTCGTCGCTGACCTCGCCGGTGACCGATATGGAGTCGACGAACTCCATGATCAGGTCCTTCTTGTTCCGCAGTGATGGGCTGGCGTCGACGGCGTCCTCGATGGCACGTGGTGGCGTCCTGCCTTCCTCGCCCATCTTGGCTTGGCCCTCGTCACGCCACCTCTGCACCAGCATCAGGATGTAGTCGATGTTGACCTCAACCTGCTTGATGAGCTCGATCTCGAAGACGACATCGTCGAGGATCGACTCCTTCTTGCCGGTGTCGCGCTTGCGGTGCCTCTCCCATAGTCCGTTGTAGACGCTCGTGTAGTTCTGCAGTTGCCTCGGTGGCAGCGACTCGTCGTGATCGAACTCGTCGAAGGAGGTCAGGATGTTGCGCAGTTTGAGGATTTGACCGAAGAGCACGACGAACGCCTTCTCCTGGGCCTCCCCAAATGGCTCGGTTCCGGGTGGGCACTGCTCCAGGAGTTGCTGGACCAAGCTGACGAACGCCGCGTGGTAGTAGGTGTACGGTTTGAGCAGCACCACTCCGCGGGCCTCGGAGCTGCCGAATAGCACCAGGGCGTCGTCGACGGCCTTCTCCAGATTGCGGAAGCAGACGATGTTGCCGTAGGCCTTGACCGAGTTGAGGATCCGGTTGGTGCGGGAGAACGCTTGGATCAGCCCGTGGGACTTGAGGTTCTTGTCCACCCACAGCGTATTCAGTGTGGTTGCGTCGAACCCGGTCAGAAACATATTGACCACGATGACCAGGTCGACCTCACGATCCTTCACGCGGCGCGCGAGGTCCTTGTAGTAGTTCTCGAACTTCGCCGCCGAGATGTCGTACATCGTGCCGAAGACGACGTTGTAGTCGCTGATCGCGCGTTCGAGGAAGTCGCGGGAGGAGGCGTCGAGCTGGTCCGCGTCCATCGCCTCGTCATCGAGGATCCCGCCGACTTCCTCGTCCTCATTGACCGCGTAGCTGAAGATTGTGGCGATCTTCAGCGGCTGGTAGGACGGGTCTACGGCTGCGCGCTCGGTCTGCTGCCGGGCGAACTCGTCGTAGTAGATCTTCAACGCGGGGATTGACACGGTCGCCAACATCGAGTTGAAGCCACGCACCCGCTTCGCACCCAAGCTGTACCCCTGGGTGCGCATGGTCTTGGTATCGAAGTGGTCGAGGATGTACTGCACGATCTTCCGAATTCGTTCGGGGTGGCGCAGCACTTCTTCGGTGTCGATCCCGGCGACCTGCTTGTCTTCGACGTCGTCTGCTGCCCGCACGGTGTTCTGGTAGGAGACGCGGAAGGGCAGCACGTTTCCATCGTTGATAGCGTCCACGATCGTGTAGCTGTGTAGTCGGTCGCCGAAGATCTTGTCGGTAGTGTCCTTTGTCGCCCCGCCAGCGTTTTCCGGGAAGATCGGGGTTCCAGTGAACCCGAAGAGGTGGGAGCGGCGGAACGCCTTGCGTATCGCTGTCCCCATGTCACCGAACTGGCTCCGATGGCACTCGTCGAAGATTAAGACCGTGTGAGCTTTGGTGATCTCATGGCCCTTGTTCTGCTCGATGAACCGCGACAGCTTCTGGATCGTTGTGACGATGATCGAGGCGTTGCGATCCTGGAGTCGCTGCTTGAGCTCGGCGGTCGAGCGTGACCCGTTGACCGAGTCCCTCTCGAAGCGGTTGTACTCCAGCATCGTCTGGTAGTCGAGGTCCTTGCGGTCTACCACGAAGAGAACCTTATCGACACCCTCAATTTTCGACGCGAGCTGCGCGGTCTTGAACGACGTGAGCGTCTTTCCCGACCCGGTGGTGTGCCAGATGTAGCCGCCGGCTCGCGGCCCGCTCGCCTTCGTGTTGGCCGAGGACACCAGCCGCCGGAGGATCCGCTCAGCCGCAACGATCTGGTAGGGACGCATCACCAGCAGGGTACGAGCGACGTCGAAGACACAGTATTTCGTCAGCACGTTCAGCAGCGCGTGCTTGGTGAAGAAGGTCCGCGTGAATGCGGTCAGGTCGCCGATGCGCCGGTTCTCCGCATCGGTCCACCATGAGGTGAACTCGAACGAGTTCGACGTCTGCTTCCGACTACGCTTGCCGCCCTCGGACTCAGCTATCTTTCGGGCACGAGTCGTGTTCGCGTAGTACTTGGTGTGCGTGCCGTTGGAGATCACGAAGAGTTGGACGTACTCGAACAGTCCGGCATCGGCCCAGAACGACTCCCGCTGGTAGCGATTAATCTGGTTGAATGCCTCCTTCAACGGCACCCCGCGCCGCTTCAGCTCTACATGCACCAGCGGCAACCCGTTGACCAGGATCGTCACGTCATAGCGGTGCTGGCGAGCCGCCCCGGCACCCTCACCGGCCGCCTCGTACTGGTTGATCACCTGGAGTCGGTTGGCATGGATGTTTGACTTGTCGATCAGCTTGATGTTCTTGCTCGTGCCGTCGTCACGCGCGAGGACCTGGATCGGGTCCTCTTGGATGCGTGCCGTCTTCTCGACGATGCCTTCATTCCTCGAAGCGATCTTCTTGGTGAAGAACCATCTCCACTCGGCGTCGCTGAAACCGACGTCGTTCAGGAGTTCCAACTGACGGCGTAGGTTCGTCTCCAAGTCGGCCGCCGACGTGATGTGGAGCCACTCGTACGCCTGCTGCTCCAGCAGCTCGATGAACGCGGCCTCAAGCTGAGCTTCGGACTGGTAACCCTGATCGCCGCCGTCATCCGGCTCGTACGCCGCCACGACGGTCGATTCGTCGCTCACCACGATCGGCTCGTACCGCAGCACCGAGTCCGGTGCCTCCGCACCGCCCTGACTCACTCCACCTGCTCCTCGAACGTCAGCAACTTGTCTCGGTAGTACTCATACTGCTTGCGGCGTGCCTCCATCTCAGCTTGCAGCTCAGCTTGCAGCTCAGCTTGCAGCTCAGTCGTCTTATCGAGGATCCGCACGATTTCGCTCTGAACCTCAGGCGCAGGAACCGGGATGGTGATCCTGCTCAGACCGCTACTAGAGAGCCTCTTCACCTTGGCGCGGGCGACATGCTGCTCCTTCTGAATGTGGAAGGTGCTGGTCTGGAAGTAGTAGGAGACGTAGGTCGGATCGAGCTCGCTCCGGAACAGAAACGAGTCATCGTGGATGGCGACTTCTCCTTCGCCGAGCCAAGCGAGGGCCTTGCCGACATCCTCGACGGTCTCCCCGACGCCAGCAATGATCACATCCCCCGGCTGGGCGTAGCGCAACTGATTGCGCAGGTCCTCCCTCACATGCGAGACAGTAGTGCGCGCGGACACGCCGTATTCTGTGTAGATCTCCCCATAATGGATGCACGGAATGCCAACGTCGACCATGTCGGACTTGGTGAATCGGCGTCCCCGTACGAAGGTGCCGACCTCGCCGAGTCGCCTGATAGGGACCCCGTTCGGGCAATGCTCAGCGAGCAGCCGGTCGACCTCGCTCATGAAGCCGCCTCCCCACTTATGGGCATGTTCAATCCCGTCACATTCCAGCCAAGATCCTTGATCGCCCTTTTCATCTCCTGATCGCTGGCGACATTTCGGATGATTCCGATGACCAAGCTTCGGCAGGGGCGATACTTCTGAAGTGCCATTTCTTCAGTTGAATCTCCATGTACGATCTCACTCAGCTCACTGAACAACTTGTATCCGTCACTGGAGAAAGCCGTCGGAATAATATGATGTTGTTCATCAACCTCTTGCAGGAGGTTGCGGAACGGCTTGCGACCACCGTTGTTTCCGGTGGTGGGTATGCCTGCAATATCTGCGACCTGCTTGGTGATCGCTTCGAAGATCTTCCGAAGATAGACCATGGCTCCTGCACCCAGGTTTTCTTCGTACGCAAGCTGCGCACGCTCCAGCAAGTCATCGAAGCCGCCGGCTCCTACCCCGATTCGACTGGCCCTGTCGCGCCGGTTGTCCACGTAGCGCTCTAAACGAACTATCGGAGCTTGCCCGTGCAGCTCATCCCTGGAGACCACCAGGAACCAAGCTTCGACGATCGCTCCGCATGCTGCGCACTTGAGGCACGCGTCGATGCTCACCACACGGTCCCCGACACCTAGGCAGGACAGCTTCTTACCCGACGCGAAAGTCCGGACAACTCCGCAGGTCTTGCACAGGAAGGTGAGAAATACCTGACCGGCGTCAATCGTCTTGTGTTGCCCCCAACTCAAGCCGCGACCGTTGAGGAAGCCCTCGACCTGAGCCTCTTCTCTGGCGGGGGCTTTAGACAGCAGGTCACCGAGGCGCATCGTTGGATTCCAGGTCCGCAACAATGGCGTCGATCTGAGTGCGCAGCTCGGCCTGCCGCGCAACGACACGCGCGATCTCGGCGTTCAATACCTTGATATCGGTCGCTTCCCGGGTGTCCTCGACTTGGACGTAGGAACTGACCGCAATGTTGTAGTTGTTGTCGCGGATGGTCTCATAGTCGACCAGGGTCGCGAAGTGGGTCAGGGCCTCGCGCCGGATAAACGTCTCCAGGATCTTGGCCTGGTTCTCCCCGGTGAGTTTGTTTTTGTTGCCCTGCCTGGTGAACTCCGCTGAGGCGTTAATGAAGAGTACCCCGCTGTCGGTCTTCGACTTCTTCAGCACGATGATGCAGGTTGCAATCGTCACCCCGAAGAAGAGGTCCGGCGGGAGCTGGATGACGGTGTCGACGTAGTTGTTGTCGATCAGGTACTTGCGGATCTTCTGCTCCGCGCCGCCGCGGTAGAGCACGCCGGGGAACTCGACGATCGCGGCGGTGCCGTTTACCGCTAGCCACGACAGCATGTGCATCGTGAACGCCAAGTCAGCTTTCGATTTGGGCGCCAGCACACCGGCCGGGGAATACCGCTCGTCGTTGATCAGCAGCGGGTTCGAATCACCCTCCCAGCGCGTGGAGTACGGCGGATTGGAGACGATCGCCTCGAACGGCTCGTCATCCCAGTGGTACGGGTCGATCAGCGTGTCGCCGTGGGCAATGTCGAACTTCTCGTACGGGATGTCGTGCAGGAACATATTGATCCGGCACAGGTTGTAGGTGGTCAGGTTGATCTCCTGACCGAAGTAGCCCTGCCGGACCCCATTGGGCAGCACCTTCTTGAACTTCAGCAGCAACGAACCCGAGCCACAGGCAGGGTCGTAGACCTTGTTCACCTCGGTCTTCCCGACCACGGTGATCCTGGCGAGCAGCTCGGAGACCTCCTGTGGTGTGTAGTACTCCCCGCCGGACTTGCCAGCCGAGGACGCGTACATCTGCATCAAGTACTCATAGGCGTCACCGAACAGGTCGATTGTGTTCTCGTTGAACTCCCCGTTGCCGAAGTTCAGCGACCCGATTGCATCGAGGAGCCTGACCAGCTTCTCGTTGCGCCTCGCGACGGTCGGGCCGAGCTTGCCACTGTTGACGTCGAGGTCGGCGAAGAGACCCTTGATGTCATCCTCAGAGGCGGTACCAACCGCACTGGCCTCAATGTTGGTAAACACCCGCGCCAGAGTCTCGTTGAGGTTCTCATCCCTGCTTGCCCGCTCGCGCACGCTCACGAAGAGGTCCTGGGGCAGGATGAAGAAGCCCTTCTCCTTGACCGTCTCCTCACGCCCGAACTCGGCATCCGCGTTGGACAGGTAGCGATAATCGAAATCCTCGTTGCCTGCACTGCGCTCCGCCTCGTTGAGGTAGGCCGTCAGGTTCTCTGAGATGAACCGGTAGAACAGCAACCCCAGCACATACGTCTTGAAGTCCCAGCCATCCACGCTTCCACGTAGATCGTTGGCGATCTTCCAGATCACCCGGTGAAGCTCGGCTCGCTCCTGCTCCTTCTTACGGTCCTCAGCATTGATAGTCCAGGCTGGCACGATCGTCACAAGATGAAGTCCTACCAGAGCCCGCCGACATCTCGCGACCAATGGCAGAAGATCCCCAAGACCGCGCCAACGTGAATGCTCGTCGTTACAGACCCCGCTGTACTCGGTGACGCACTGATTCGGCATATGGCTGTCGGCCTGGGCGTTCCTTAGCGCGGGGGCGGTGCTGGCCGCGACCGGCCGGAGAGCCGCAGCGCGGCCAGCAGACCGCCCGGACGCGGGGACGGTCCCATCAACGTGCACCTCGACTCCGATGACCGCGAGTGCTCCCCGCGCCGGCGGGGGATGCTCCGTACCGGCGCTTCTTATCGTTCCTGCTCGATACGTTCGAAGATGTCGGCGATGTGCTTGTGGATCTGGGTGATCCAGCACAGGGCAACGAACCGGCCCTTCTGGGCGTGGGTGAGTTTGGCAGTCATCCCTCCGCTGATCTCGATGAAGTTCCGTACCTGGCTGTAGACAGCGGCGGCGGCTTGCCGTTCCCAGCCGGGGGTGTCTTCTCACGGAGTGAGATAGCCGGGCTTCGGCTCCGCTGGGAAGTGCTTGCGCACTCCGGCGATCCACGCCTCGCGGAAGATTCGCCCTGCTCCTCTGTCACGGTCTGTACGCTGCGTCCTCTCAAGTGATCAGGCAAAATCGGCAAGCTGGGAGATACGCTCGCTGAATTGGGTGACGCGGCGGTCGGCCACGTGCGCCCCGAGCTGGTGCTTGAGGTTGTGGAGCTTGCGGCCGATGTAACCGGGCCGATCGAGTCTCCTCGGCGGGTGTGAGGGCGCTTGAGCTGCACGGACGTAGTTTTCGGCAGGCGCACTGTGCGGGTGCCGAGAATTCATCCACCTATGCAGGATCGCGTCAATCGGGCAAGAGCCTCTATGGCTTGGCCGTGACCACTCGCCCCTTGACGCCTGCCTGGTCTAGCAGTTCGTACAGGTCAGCAATCTTGCCTGTGCGGGCTGTCGGGGAGGTGCTGGTGAAGATCAAGCGCTGGGCCGCACGGGACAGGCCGACGAAGAACGCCGATGTCGAGCCTTGCACGTCCCTGTCGTGCGCCCACCACTGGTCATCGTCGAGGCCAAGGAAGAAAACAGTATGGTACTCCAGGCCTTTACTGCGGTGGACGGTCAGCAGGCTGACGGCGTCTGCGGCTTCGTAGGCTTCAAGAAGGGCCGACCAGCCGAGCGCTGGATCGGCGATCCGGTGGAGCCGCACATCGATGCTGTTGAGGATGTCCGGAAGCTCGTGGTCGCGGCTGACGCGGCGGAGATCGCTGACTCCGATCGCTTCAACTGCTTGCTTCAAGGCAGGGCGGAGAAGCACCTCGGCAGGAGGGTGTTCGTCGAGCCAGCTGCGTAGTGCCTTGACCATGTGAGTGAGCTCGTCGCTGAGCGTGCGGGTCGCTACCTCGTCACCTGTGGTTCCGCGGATATGCCCCATGGCGGCGGTCACGTTCATCCAGATCTGCGGGAGACCTGTGGGCGTGGCGGCCAGACGCAGCAGTCCAACGATAAGTTGGGCGATCTCGTTCTTAAGGAGGTTCTGCAACTTCATTTCTCCGACGGTGGCGTCATCGTTGCGCAGGCGGATGCCGCACCGAGCGAGTTCACCATTGAAGAGGGGATCGAGGTCGCCTACCCTCTGCCGCGCTACGAGGGCGAAGTCCGAGCCGATGCGATTCGACGTGGCGATGTCGTCGGCGATCCACTTGGCTATGGTCCGCGCCTCGTTCCGACGGTTGTCGAAGATCCATAGGCTGATCGGTTCATTCGCGGACGAGCCCTGGACCTTGGAGATCGCGCGTGTCGTGGATGCGTCCAGGCGGCAGGCGACAGTGTGCTGGAACTCGACCAGGCTGTCTGATGATCGGAAGTTCCAAGTGAGCTCATGTTCTTCGGGCGCGAAGTCCGCAGCGAAGGACCCGAAGGCGTTGGGCAGCGCTCCAGCGAAGCCCATGATGCGCTGCTTGAGGTCACCCACGATGGTGATCGCCGGCCTGTCGGCAACTTCAGGAGAGGCAGTGAAAAGGGAGCGCAGAAAGGAGAGCTGCGCGGGTGTGGTGTCTTGGAATTCATCGACGAAGACGAACGGATAGGTCAGGCGTAGCGCCCGCCGCAGTCGAGGCGTGGCCCGGACCAGGAGTTCCGCCAGTCTGTTGATCATGACGAAATCGAGCCGGGGCTGCGCCGGAGTCAGGGAGTGGCGCCACCAAGCGAGGACGGTGAAGGCCTCGGGATCTACCGGCAGGTGCTCGGGTTGCACGAGGGGCAGATCCCATCTGCCTACCACGCGAGGAAGGAAGGTCTTGGCGTCGAACGATCGGATTGCCCGCTGCAGGACCGGAGGAGCCTGCGATCGCAGGTCGTCTAGAAACGCCCTGACATTCTTCGCGAGTTCATGCTCAACTACGTAACCGCCGGGCATGGCCCACGTGGTCGGCAAAGAGAGCCTGAACCGGTCGAGGAGACCTTTAGTGAAGGCGTCGAAAGTCATCGACTCGAAACGCCTCGCGTGCTCGGGAACCCGGGAACGGACACGGTTGCCAAGGTTGGCCGCGGCATCGCGTTTATAGGAGATCGCGAGAATGCGCTGGGGATGTGGGCATACACCGGTCTGGAGAAGATAGGCGGCTCGTTGTGCGAGTAGTTCTGTCTTTCCCGCGCCGGGCCCGGCCGTGACCGAACTCGATACCGTCGACCGCACAACTTTCCACGCTGCGGGCTCCAGATCATCGATGCCGTTTGGACGCCACGAATCGGCTGCATGAGCCCGGACGCCGGTCACAGCGACAGCTTCCGCTGGATGTAGGCGACCAGCTCGTTGAGAGCTTCCGGGCCATGCTTCAGCCTGGCATCGTCCAGTCTCGTGAAGGCGCTCAGGTGGGTACCGGGCTTGGATCGGGACAAGAACAGGTATCTGTACCAGCGCAGGTCGTCATCGTGATCCGCGGAGTCCCAGTAGGCCGTGACGGGTCCGTCGACTCCCAAGACGCTCTGGCGTGCGTCGGACGGCTGCGGGCCGCGTTCGTTGCCGGTCCGGACCCTATAGGCGTCCGGGTAGGCCCGGACCATGCTGTGGTCGAGGTCGAGAGGACTGCTGTAGAAGATGCCGAAGGAACGCAAGCGTACGGCGATCTCTTCGGTTTGCTCATAGGCGAGGCAGTCGGTGATGTCATCGACACTGGCATATCCGTCCAGGCCCTCCAGCGCATCAACGCCCTGGTCCAACAGCCGGGCGCATGCGTCACGCAGCCGCCCTGGGCCGCCTCCGGAACGCCCGTAATCGAGATCCAGGAGAGTGGCATGGGGGATGTCGAGGTCGTTGAGAAGCTTCCAGAAGTGGTTGGTGTGGCGACCGCCGAGCGGGACCATCGCGACGAAGGATGGATCGAGTGCGACGCCCTGTGCTTCGGCGATGCGGGGGATGACGATCTGCTCCGAGTCGCCCTCACCCAGGACGACGAACCGGGCGAAGTAGAGCTCAGGATGCGCCCGGACTGCTTCGCGGACGTATTTGCCGGCTTCGCTGCTGTCCTCGGGAAGGGTAATAGGCCGGACCGAAGCGGTGCCGGTGTCGGCCTTGAGCCGGAAGTAGCGAATGCTCTCGGGCTCGACACGGGCCAGGGCCCCGGCGGAATGACTTGCAATGATCGCTTGGGCACGGGGGCTATCGCTCAACTGCCGTAGCTGGTCGGCGATGCGCGACAGGTAGAACGGCGCCAGACTATTCTCCGGTTCCTCCACGATCACGATCGTCAGGCTGGGCAGCCGGACAGCACCCAGGTCGAACTTGTCGGCATGCGCTCCCTCAGCCAGGCTGCCCTCGATGTCCAGAGCGGTTGCGGTGAGTGCCAGGTGAAGCAATGAGCGTTGCCCGTCGCTCAGCATGTCAGCCGAGCGAGGCGTGCCCGTGTGGGTCGGCTCGAAGACGAGCTCTGTGTCACGCAGCAGTTGTGCCAGATCACCCTCCAACGGGCGCAGCCGGGGGACGGCGTGCGTGTTGGCGTCGTGCAATTCCCGCCAGCGGTTCGCCAGTGCCGCCTCCATGACGCTGGTGCTCGGCTCGGCGTGGAAGTGGTCGGCGATCGTCGTAGTGGTCTGGGCTACCAGGTCGCGGATGCCGGGGGACCAGCGTGCGGCCCGCCAGATCCTGCCACGTAGAAACGCGGCCAGCTGGCGGGCGCCGTCACGCGCTGCCGGAACGTAGATCACCTGGATACGTGAGCGTTCGGCGGGCGTCAGCACGAACGTTGTGTCGCTGCCGTACTCCTTATCGAGGGTAAGCACGACCTCGCACGTTTCGGTCACCGAACCGTCGAGGGTGCCATCGGCTTCCCAGAGCGCCTTCAGGACGACGCGGCATTTGAACGTTCCATCAACGGTAGAGGCCATGCGGTGAAAGAACTCGGGAACCGTTGCCTTGCCCCGATCGCCCTCCTCCTCCAGTTCGGGGAAGGCGAGGACCGCTTCAATCGTGAGGTTCCGGCAGTCAGGCGGAGAGCTTTCTCTCGCGGGTACGTGGAAGTCGTCGGCACGGATAGACCGATCGCTAGCGGTGATCCCGAACAGTCGAAGCAGAGCTTGGCAAGCGGCCGTTTTGCCCGCTCCGTTGGCACCGATGAAAGCTGTAAATCCGGCATCAATGGCGATAGTCGTTGGATCGGTGCCGAAGCATTCAAAGTTCTGCAAAGTGATGCTCTCGATGTGCAATATGACCCTTTCTGTACCATTTAGCGCCAAGTCGATGCATGCGCTGGTGCTCCACGCCATCGTGGCAGAAACCATTCGCAAGAAATGGCTCAATGTGGAGAAAGGTGGCGTCCGGTGATGGCTTGGGATCAGAAGGTGGCGGCGTGCGGGCTGCGGTCCCCGACTGACAGAGATGATGTAGGTGAGCACCTCCCGCCGAGGTCTGACCCACCGACTGACTGACTTCGGGTCTTCAACGGGATCTGTCGGCTTCG
>NZ_JBITHA010000034.1:0-57093 GCF_044457485.1 Nonomuraea sp. NPDC050540 | reverse complement strand
AAGTCCCGGACAGCGACCGCCATCACGCGGGCGGCATAGTCGTGCTCGCCATCCTTGCTGAGGGCGGTGCCGACCCACAGGCGGGCGCGGGAGCGCTCGCGCAGGGAAAGGCGGTCATCGACGGCAAGGCTCTCGTAGGCGTGGGCGGCCTGGCCGAGGTTGCCAGACATCTCCGTGACCACGGCCAGCGAGAGGTCGAGCTGGGCGACACGGCGGGGAATGTCGAGCTGGGCGAAGATCGAGCGGGCGTCGCTGTAGTCGCGCCGGGCCGACATCGGGCCGAGGAGCGCGCCCTGGTCGCGGCGTAGGTCGCCGAGCAATGCCGTGGTGCGGCCGTACAGGTAGAGGCCGCGGTCGTCGAGGTCTCGCGAGGGCCAACGGTGCTGCCATCGGGTCAGCAACTGATCAGCGAACGCGAAGGACTGCCTGCTGAGCGCCACAATGACGCGAGCCAAGTCATCGTCCCAGGTTTCGTACTCCCACAGCCGCGGGCCGCTCGTCGTGACGCGCGGCCCGAGGTTGGCCGCTTGGGCGAGCTCCGACAGGAGCGTCTCGAACCGCAAGTGAACAGTGGCGTCCGCGCGAGACAGTGCAACGTCGAGGATGGCCTGGGTGTCCGGACGGGGGACGGTCTTGGTGCCGAGTTGCTGCCACGTGGTCACCGTGCGGACGGCCACCCCGAGGTACTCGGCGTAGGTGCGAACGCTCATGCGCAGGGCCCGGCCGAGCGCGTACGCCTCCAAGCCGGTCCACTGATGAACGGTCGCCACGCTTCGCCCTCCCTCTGCCACTGAGAGAAACACACGCGACCGACGCGGTGGTGCGCAACTGCCACGGAATTGCCACACCGCTTCATTCCCGGGACCCGGCCGCGCAGCGACGCTGAAGAGCGTGAGAAAGCCGCACCCTTCGGGGCAGAGGAAACCGCTCGTGGTTGAGCCCCTCACCGAGCAGCGTCTCGTGCCCAGCCCATCCGTCTACGGCTACATCCAGGTGTCGGGGATCTCCCCGGCACGATGCGCTGCTCTGACTTCCGCGATCGCCGCGTTCTGTGAACTGCACGAACTTCAGCTCGCGGGCATGTTCCCCGAGCGTGATGCCGCAGAGCATTCCCCCGCCTTCGTCGGACTGCTCGATGTGCTCGCCCTCCCCGCCACCTATGGCTTGGTGGTGCCGACGCTGAGCCATCTAGGACCTCGCGCGGCATTGGTGGCCGCGCGCGCGAGGGAGGTCCAGGCGATCGGCGTGCGACTCCTCACCATCCGGGCCACGCCGGTACGGCGTTGCCCGCCGTGCACCACGGCGACGGCCTACTCGACATGACCGAGGTATCCAGGGGCGCCCCTGATGGCCATGAGGTGCCAGAGTCACCATCATCGGTGATCTGCCATCCGGTGCGCGCTCATGATTGCCTTTTGACCCAGGAGACTCGCTCAGCGCGTAGCACCATCTGGCCAGAAGATGCGGACCGGGAGTCCTCGGCGGTGGGCGGCGGCGACGACGTCGGCGGTGCCGCCGAAGCCGCGGGCGGGCAGTCCGTCCCAGACGGCCCACAGTTCTTCGGCGAGTTCAAGCATGCGCTCGGAAGCGGCCTGGTGGGCCTCGCTGGTGGACTCGACGAAGTCCACCGCGTGGACCAGGGTGGCAGCGTTGAACAGCGTGTCGTAGCCGGGCCAGTGCTCGACGGGCAGCCCTGCCCGGTACTCCTGGGCGGGGACCACAACTTCCAGGTTTCCGCCCGTGTCGAGGACGGCTCGGGCGAACAGGGTGTCGGCGCCGTCGGCGATGCACGACAGGCCGGTGACGTCCTGGTCGTCGAGGTCGGCAAGCGCGTCCCGGATGAGGCGATCAACCTGCTGCTCGACAGCGGTCGGGAGGCCGCGGTGTCCGCTGACGGCGATGCGCATGTTCAGAGCGCCCGTTCAGACTGCGCCCAGCGGGATGGATGCGAACGGCTCCCATTCGTACATCTGCCGGTCCCGGCCGAGCACGATGAGTTCCGCGTTGTCGATGCGGGCCACGGCAGGGGCTGCGTCGACCGCCTGGAGGGCTTCGTTAATGGGGGTGGCCTCGCCGGTGGAGTTGCTGTAGGCGATGGACACGTGGGCGGCGAACCTCTCCTCCTGCTCGGGGACGGTCGTCCATACCTCAGCGATGGCCTGGCGGATGGCCAGCCGTACCGCCGCCGCTGGCCCTGGGGGTTCGGCTTCCCAGCGGATGGCCTCCGGCGTGATGCCGGGCCGGTCGAGCTTGAGCTCGAAGGCGGGGATCTCCGCAAGACGGCGGGTGGCCGCATCGACGATCGCCCGCACGTCCTGCTCGCTCACTTCGTCGATGAAGCCGAGCCCTTGCATGGTCAGGTGCAGCCACTGGTCGGGTATCAGGTCCAGGCCGTCGATGCCAGCGAGTCCTTGCCGGTAGGCCGCGGCAAGGCGGTGGACATCGGTGGCGTTCTGGAAGGTCAGGTGCCAGGTGTAGAAGCGGCGTCCGACCCGCCAGCCGGGCCGCCACCACCAGTGATCTGCCATCCGCTGCTCGCTCATGGTCACCTTTCGTCAGGCTGTGTCTGGACCGGGTCCGAGGGCCAAAGTACGTGGCAGGGCATGGGCATGCCACGCCTCGATGTCGGTTTGGAGGGCGCGGCCGGGACCGCTGCCACCCAGTGGGGAACGGGCCACAGAGCGCCCGAGTTCGCTCAGACGGCGGTTCACCGTGTCCAGGCGCCGCTCGGGCAGCAGGGCCAGGACGGGCCGCAAGGCGTCCAGAGTGCCGTCAGGCTGGCCGAGGGCGAGGTGGGCGAAGCCTTGCGAGATGTGGACTTGGGCGATGGTGCCGTACGGCTGGCCATGGCAGTCGGCGAGGGCTGTCTCGGATTCTCGCAGCGCAGCGGCAGCGTCACCAATGCGGGCCAGCACCGCGGCGTTGTAGTTGGCGCGGCGGAAGTCGAGGCAGCTGAACAGGCCACCGATCTCGTCGCCCCCCGTGTGCTGGCCGCGGGCGTCGGCGGCGCGTTCGAGGGCGGCGCGGGCTTCGGTCCCGGCGCCGAGGGTGGACCAGGCGTCGGCTTCCTGGCAGGCCAGCAGGATCGTGGCAGTGCCTTGGGGATGGTAATCGGCGCCGCGGCGGGCGTAGCCGATGGCGTCGCGCAATCGTCCGTCCCAGAAGGCGATCTTGCTGCGGGTGGACAGCACCCAGGCCCGCAGGTCGTTGTGTCCGGACAGCTCCGCGCACAGCCAGGCGGTGCGGGCTTGGGTGTCGGCTTCGCGGATCTGGCCCAGGTCAGAGCTGATCCAGGCCAGCAGCGCGCACAGGTAGCCGGCGGCGGCGTACAGGTCGGCGCTCTGACGCGGGTATTGGCGGCCTTCCAGCAGGGCGAAGACCCGGTCGCGCAGCGAGCGCGTCTTGGTGAACACGGTGAAGGGGTTGTCGGCCAGATAGCTGAGGGCCAGTTTGCGGATGTCGGCCAGGAGCTGTTCCAGCGCGAGGTCGCCGATGTTGGAGGTCTCGGCCCACAAAGCCCAGGTGGCCGACTCGGCTGCGGCATGTTCGACCAGTTCGGCCACGTTCAGGCTGGGCGGGGGAGTCTCGACCGGCGGCGCAGGGACGGTCTTGGGCTCAGCGGGCTGAGGCCCGCTGAGCAGCAGCAATTCGTCCTCGCGCAGCTCTTGCCGGTCGTCGAAGTCGAGCAGCTCGTCGATCTGGCAGCCGAACACCTCGGCGAGCAGGGCCAGGACCCGGATGGTGGGACGCCTGCCGCCGTGGGGCCACTTCTCGTACTTGCCCATCAGCGATGCGTCGGTGGCCAGCGCCACGCCCGGATGGGCGGCCGCCGCGGCGTCGACTCGGGCCGCGAGCTGTTGCAGGGTCCAGCCATGCGCGTGCCGCCACGCCTCGCGCGGCCGGTATCTCCAGCGGGACCGCATTTCGGCGACGAGGTCGGCCGGGCGGCCACCGACCGCGCGCAGCTGTTCGCGAAGCGCTTCGCGCTCGGCCCGTGAGCCCGTCTTGGGCGTTACGGCCATGTGTGCTCCCGGCGGGGATGGGACTTCCCTCCTCACAGTAGCTTCGCGGCTCCCGGATTGGCCTTGCCCGGCTCCGCTCTCCTGTCCATAAACCCGCGACGTTCCAGCCGTTTCCGCAGCTCAGCGCATCGGCTCACGGTCCGGAAAACATGGTCACCACGGACCGTGACCCGCCTGCTCCGGATTGGGATGGTGGACCTACACCCTTCCAACCGCCCGAACCTTCTCGGCGAAGGACCCCGATGACGAGTGAACGCGAAGCCAGCACGCCAGCGCCCGCAGTCGGCGCGCAACCCACCATCGCGCGCGTCTACGACTTCGTTTTGGGCGGCAAGGACAACTTCGGCACCGACCGGGCTGTATTGGCTGACCTCCTCGGCATTCTCCCCGAGCTTCAGGGGGCTGCCTTGGCCAACGCTGCCTTCGTCCCCCGCGCGGTCCAGGCTGTCGCCGAGCAGGGCGTCCGTCAGTTCCTCGACCTCGGGTGCGGCCTGCCTAAGGCGACCTCGGCCACGGTCCTGGCGGCAGCGCAGCAGTTCCAGCCACAGTCGCGCGTGGTCTATGTCGACTCCGACCCGCAGGTCGCCGTTCACGGGCGAGCGCTGCTGGGGATCGAGGGCCAAGCGATCATGGTGGAGGCGGACGCGCGCGAGGCGGAAGTCGTCATGCGCGAGGCGGTCGGCCTTCTGGACTTTCGCCAGCCGGTGGCGGTCATCGCCGCCGCCGTCGCGCACTTCTGGCCAGACGACGACGAACCCGCCGCTGTGCTACGCCGCTACACCGAGGCCCTGCCCGCCGGCGGGTTCATCATCTTCACCCACGCCCGCGGGGATCTGCTGCCCCCCAACGTCCTGGAGAAGGCAGTAGCCGCCTACGGGGAGGCCGCGCCCATCTTCCCCCGCACGGCCAGCCAGATCGCCGACTTCCTCAACGGCTTCGACCTGCTTGAGCCCGGCTTGGTCGAAGCGTCCCAGTGGCGTCCACCGCTTGGGCCTCAAGACGACGTCCTCAAGGCACAGTTTCTCGCCGCGGTGGCCGCCTTCGGCCAGCCGCCAGGAAGAGCGGATGCCTCATGACGGCGCCGTGGGAAGTCGGCGACGAACCTTCGGCAGAGGGCACGTGGGGAGCCCTTGTGCCATCCGCGCGACCGGGGAGCATCCGCCCCCCGCCCGATCGCTGGGCGGCGGGCAGCGCGCCGACGAGGCGGCGCGCGGCCCGTCGCCCCAAGCCCCTGCTCCTGACCACTCGCCATCGGAGGACCAGCACCCATGACACAGCCTGCGCTCGTACCAGCCGTACCCACTCCGGGTCTGTGGCTGGAGATGGAGCTGGTATGGAGCAGGAAGCTCTGTGCCTTCTACCTCGGCCCGCACGCCGTCGCGCCGTTGATGGCCGGCGATCTCGGCACGCTGCGCGCGGCGGAGGTTCTGGTGGAGTGGGTGGTACACGAAGACGTCCGGCCGGAGCCGGTGCACCTCAACGACCGCTCGGCGCCCGAAGCCAGCCGCCCCGCCCAGGGTGAAACGGTCCGCTTCAGCGGCCACGACCACGATGATCAGCTTCTCCGTCTCTGCCAGGTCTGGTACGCGCAATCTGGCGAGGGGGGCGGTGAGGGTTCTGTGGGGACCGCAGGTGCGATAGGCCGTGGTCGTGGCGGCTTCGTCCCGCGCCAGCGGACGGAGGCGGCATAGTGACCGGCCCCGCTCGGCCTTCGTGGCGCGTCTATGACCACATCGTGCGTGTGGAGTTCTCCGTCGCGGCTGGCCAGGACGCCCGGATAGTCGCATCGGAAAGGCTTGGCCAGGTTAGTCGTCAGCTCGCCGATCACGTCCGAGCGGACGAGCTAGAGCTGTGTGACCAGGACTTCGAGATCGCCTATGTCGGCCAATCGGGCAAGCCCAGTTCGCGGGAGGAGGCTTGTGGAGGCACCGCCTGGCTCAAGTCGCAGACCAGGCGCCAGAGGGTCAAGCGCAGTGGTGTGGTGCCCGCCCCGGTCCCTTCCGATCCGGGCGGCCTGCTGGAGGAGTTGGCCGCCGCGCGGACCGATGCGGCGTTCGGGGACACCGTGTCGGCCGTCGACGTGGCGAAGGAGTAGCGCATGCTTCCTGAGCTCTCCCAGCTCTCCAGCTATCTGCCCGTTGCCCCGGTGTCGCGGCACGAGTTGCTTGTCCAGCTCATTTTCGAGGTCGTTCCGGATCGAGGACCAGCGGAGTCGGCGAGGGTGGCGCTCACCGAGCTGGGCGAGCGCGTGGCTCGCGAGCTGGAGTCGCGGGGGCGGGAGATGGCGGAGCCCAGACGCATGGAGATCCGCTACTTCGGCGGGCAGGCCGACCAGTGGATGGCCTGTCTACCTGGTGAGGCCGCTTGGGGTGCCGTCTTGATCCGGGTGAGGACCAGGCCAGTCGCTGAGCCGGTTCAGCCCGCCTTGGATGCGGCTGACCTTCCCCTGAGGTATCAGCTCCGGCAGCTCGTCCTTCCTGCTCTGGAGGCCCCATGATCCGTTGGCGCTCACACCACACCCAAGACCTTGTCCCGGCCGCTGGTCGCACATCGTTCTTCCCGCCTGTCTGGCGGGAGATGTGGGTCGTGGCCGGTCGAGGAGGAAGACGGAGGCGGGCAGCAGGTGCCCACACTTCGCGAACCCCCATCGCAGGACAGGAGCAGACGTCATGAGCACTCTGACCATCGAACCGACTACGGAAGAGGCGGACGGGGTTGCCCGCGTGGACGAGAGCGTCAGCGCGGAAGCGGCGTTCGACCCGTTCAACCTCGACATCAGGCTCGTGGAGCACACGCCGGCGGCCAATACCTCGCTGCGGTGCGGCACTGGTGACACGTGCGGCAGCTCCTGCCCGAGCGCCTGCACGACGTCGTAACCCCCACCGGCCCAGGTCCCCTCTCGATGGGACCTGGGCTTGCAGCCCAGCCCGGATGGTGACCAGGACGGAGTGATGGAGATGACGCGGACGCGAATTAGACGGTATCGGTGCACCGGCGCCGGGATGCTGCGTGCCTCGGCGCATCTGGCTCCTCCTGTCCTTCCGGGCTGGCCGAAGCCAGGCTCGTCGATCGAGCACTGGCGGTCATGGCTGACCACGGCATGGGCGGATGAGCCCTTCCGACAGGCGGTCAGCAACGCCAGCCCTGACCTAACCCGCCAGGTCCAGGCAATCCTCGGCGGGCAGGTGGGCAACACCCGCCGGGCACGCCGCGCAGCGCTGTCCATCGCCCGATACGCCCTTCGCTACGCGCACCGTTCCACGCCGTTCGGCCTGTTCGCCGGTGTCGCCCTGGTCGCGTTCGGTGATACGGCGCTTGTGCGTGTCGGGGATGCGCACGAGGCCGTGGATCGGCCCGAGCCCACCGAGTTGGATGCGGCGATCACCACGTGGGAGAGCGGCGACGATGCGATGGCCGACGTCGAGGTGTGTGTGAACACCCTTGCCCGCGTGCGCGACGGCCGTGTCCACGTTCCGGCCGAGGGCGCGGATGAGTTCTCTGTGGCCGCGACGGCTGCGGTGGAGCTGGTGCTGCAGGCGGCCAGTTCCCCGATCTCGCACGCGGTCTTGCTGGGAAAGCTCGCCGCCGAGTTCCCACAGGTCGCCCCCAAGCGCCGCGCGGAGCTGATCGCTGAGCTACTGCGGACGCGGTTGCTGCGCTCGCGACTGCGTGCGCCAGCGACCGTCACCGACCCCGCCGCCGTCGTGCCGTCCAGGCTCTTGGCCGGCTGTGGGCGCACAGCGGTGGATCTGCGGCTGGATGCCGAGGTGCGGCTACCGGCGACGGTCGCGGTCGAGTTGGAGACCGCCGCGACCGTTTTGGCCCGGGTCGCGACCCATCCCGCTGGTACTCCGGCCTGGCGACGTTACGCCGAGCGGTTCGTCGGCCAGTTCGGCGAGGGGACCGAGGTTCCCGTAGAACAACTCACTGACCCCGACCGTGGTTTGGGCCTGCCAGATGGGTTCGGCCTGGTGTCAGAGCCGCCCAGGCCGATGTCGCGCCGCGACCGGCTCCTGCTCGGTCTCGCTGGGACAGCCGCCCTCGAGGGCCACCGGGCGGTGACCTTGTCCGATGCGATGGTGGAGGAGTTGGAGGTCGCCGCGGCCGAGCCCTTTGCCGGCTTCGCGCCCGCGCCGCACTTCGAGGTGTGCGCGCAGGTTCAGGCCCGCTCCGTCGCAGCGTTGGACGCGGGTGATTTCCGGCTGCGCGTCCACACCGTTTCCCGGGCGGCCGGTTCCATGACCGGACGGTTCTGGCATCTGCTGCCCGGCCTGGCCGCCAGATACGCCGCTCTGCCCACCGTCGCGCCCGGCGCGATCTCGGCGCAGTTGTCGTTCCACCCCACACGAGCCGAGGCCGACCTGCTCACCCGAGCGCCGCACGTCCTACCGACGTTGGTCAGCATCGGCGAACACCGAGGCGGCGGCGAAGGTGTCCTGTTCCCGCGCGATCTGGTCGTCGGCTCCCGCGACGGCCACCTGTATCTGGCCGCGGCCGCGACCGGCCAGCGCCTGGAGTTGCTCGCCCCCACGGCGATCAACTTCCTGTGGAACAACTTCACGCCGCCGTTGGTGCGGTTCCTGGCTGAGATCAGCCGCGCTGCCACCGCGCAGGTGACGTGGTTCGACTGGGGTGCGGCGTGGACGCTGCCGTTCACCCCGGCCCTGCACTATCGGCGTACCGTGCTGGTCGCCGCCCGCTGGCAGCTTCAGGCCCGGAAGTTGCCCGGCCGTACGGCGCACCTACAGGAGTGGGCCGAGCATCTGCACGCCTGGCGCGCCCGTACCAGGATGCCCGAGCGGGTACTACTGGCCCTCGACGATCAGCATCTACCGCTGGACCTCACGCGGGAGATGGACACCGATCTGCTGCGCGCGCACCTTGGCGCGCATCCGGTTGCGGTGCTGTTCGAGGCGCCGCCACCGGATGCCGATGGGTGGCTCGGCGGCCGGGCACACAGCATCGTCGTTTCCGTGGAGTCGCAGCCATGAGTGCCCAGGCGACGCAAGCGCTTGCCGAGGGCGCGCTTGGGCAGGCGCTGCTGCACATCGAACGCGCCGACTTGGCCGGCGCGCGCGCCCTGCTGGAGGAGGCGGTCTGCGGCGGAGTCAGTACCGGCTCCAACGCGAGCTTGTATCACGGCGCCCCGGCACTGGAGTTCGTCTTCAGCCGTGCCGGGCGCATCGACCGCGAGGTGCAGGCGGGCGTCGACCGGGTCGTGGCCGCCCGCCTGACCGCCGCCCGCCAACGGCGGCTCGCGCGGCGCCTGCCGCCTCTGGCAGAGTTCGATCTGATCAGTGGCCTGACCGGGCTGGGAGCGCTGCTCTTGGCCCGGCCCGGCTCCTCACGCCTGCTGGATGAGGTCCTGACTCACCTGGTGTCGTTGGCGTGCCCCGTCGAGGTCGGCGGTGGGATGGTGCCGGGGTGGTGGTCGCCGGACAGCCCCACGCCCGACGCCGTAGTGCTCGGCGGCCACGGCAACAACGGCATGGCCCACGGCATCGCCGGGCCGCTGGCGCTGCTGGCGCTGGCCGCCCGCCGCGGCATCCACGTCGACGGCCAGCGCGAGGCCATCACCACCTTCGTGACCTGGCTGGAGCAGTTCGGCAGCTTCTACTGGATCACCTTCGACCAGCTCACCGCCGACGAGCCTGCGCTGGCATCGCCGCTTCGGCCGTCGTGGTGCTACGGCGACCTGGGGATCGCCCGCGCCCTGCAACTGGCCGCGCTCGCGTACTGCTCCCATGCCCGCAGGGAGAAAGCCGAAGAGATCGCCTTGGCAGCCCTCGCCGACGCGAAGCGTCTCGACCGAGTGACCGACGCCTCGCTGTGCCACGGCTGGGCCGGACTCTTGGCCGCTACCACCGCCATCGCCGCCGACAGCGCCGCCCCCGACCGGTTCACCGCGAGTATCCAGCACCTCCGCCAACGTCTGGCCGAAGGCATCGGCGAGTTGCCCAAGCTGGGGTTTCTGGAAGGGCGTGCCGGGGCGCAACTGGCGTTGGAGGGCTCCAACGCCAGCGGCTGGACCTGCGCCCTGCTCCTTGACTGACCCCCATGGCCGTACCAGCCGACCCGGACCTCGACCGAGCAGGAGCACCGACGACATGGACAGCTACGAGGACAATCTGGCCCCACCGGCCGAGCTGGAATGGTGGCATGCCACGGTCAGTTTCTCCGGCGGCGCCGGTGTGAGTGCGGAGGCAGCGTTTGCGTTGTCGGTCGCGCTGACTGGTCGGCGCTTTCACTTCCTGCGTAAGGAGGGCGGGCTGCGGCTGCGCACCGACCAGCGCGTGGGCGTTCTGCTCGACCTGCTCGTGGCCGATGAGGTGGTGGCCGGATGGGTGGGCGGCATCTACGAGCCCGAAACGGACGCGTTCGGCGGCCCGCAGGGCATGGCCGTCGCCCACACGCTGTTCTGCGCCGACAGTCCGGCCGCGCTGGCCCAGACCGGCAACCCCGACAGCCGCGGACGGTGCATCCTGCTGCTGTCGGCGATGTTCCGGGCGGCCGGGCTTGATGCGTTTGAGGTCGGCGACGTGTGGGCGAAGTTCGGCGCTCTTCGCCCATCGATTGACCCTGCTGCCGAAGCGCGCCGGGCGGCGGCGATCACCGCGATGCGCCGCCTGATGAACGCCGACGCGGCCCAGCGCCCCCACCCCGAACCGGGGTGGGCCGAGCGCGTGGCCGCGTTCGAGGACGCCGGTCGCGCCCTGGCCCGGCTCGCCAAGTGCGGGCATCTGGAGCGGGGGCTGCGCGCCGTTCTCGCCCACCACGCCATCTTCGCGTTCAACCGCGCAGGCACGTCCGTGGCCGAGCAAGCCGCGGCGGCCTGGCTCGGCTGGCAGGTCGCCTTTGGACAAGACGACTTCGCAGCCGTGTCCGCCAGCCCCTCCTCGCCAGTAACACCTACCTTCACCAGGATGGAGACCACCATCACTACCACCGACGACCCCAGCAAGCTGCGCGAGGCCATGGTGGCCAAGTACGCCGACTCCGGCCACCTGCGCACCCCAGAGATCATCAAGGCGTTCAGCGAGGTCGAGCGCCACGCCTTCATCCCCGACGCCACCGTCGAGGCCGCCTACGTGGATGACGCTGTGCCGATCAAGCACGACGCGAGCGGCGAGATGATCTCCTGCATCTCCGCGCCGTCCATCGTTGCCACCCAACTGGAGCAGGTCGGCGCCCTCCCCGGTCACAAGGTCCTGGAGGCGGGGGCGGCCACCGGCTACAACGCCGCCCTGCTCGGCCACCTGGTCGGCCCCACCGGGCACGTGTGGACCATCGACGTCGACCAAGACCTCGTCGACAACGCCCACCGGCATGTGGACGCAGCCGGGATCGGCAACGTGACCGTCGTGCTCGGCGACGGCGCGGCCGGACTGCCCGAGCACGCCCCCTACGACCGCATCCAGTTCACCGTGGGCGCCGGCGACATCCCCACCACGGTGCTCGACCAGCTCGCCCCCGGCGGGCGTCTGGTCATCCCGATGCGCATCCGCGGCAGCATCAGCCGATCCTTCGCCTTCGAGCGCGACGGCGACGACGGCCTCTGGAAGGTCGTCTCGTGCGAGATGGCGACGTTCGTGCCGCTACGCAAGGGCATCGGTGACGACATCTACACCCGCGTGCAGCTTGACGGCGAAGGCGATGTTCACCTGGAGACCTTCAGCGAACAGCTCGTCGACCGCGAGGCGATGCGCACCATCCTGGACACCCCCACCCACCGGCTCCACACCAGCGTGAAGTTCCGCCAAGGCGACCCCTGGCAGTGGGTGTATCTGTGGCTGGCCTGCGTCCTGCCCAACGGGCTATCGCGGATGCCCGGCAACAGGCCGGGATTCACCCCGCACTTCGCGTGGGGGTCCATGGCCGCCCTCGACGGCGACACCCTGGCCTACCTCACCATCCGCGAGGACGAGGACGCCGCAGGACGCTTCTGGCAGATCGGCGTCATCGGCCACGGCCCGCACGCCGCCGCCCTGGCTGAGCAGGTCGCCACCGCGATCGAGGAATGGGAGCGCGACTACGGCAACCACGCCCCCGCCCCCGGCTTCCGCATGGCCACCGGCGACAGCCGCGACCTGCTCAAGGCCGCCGACTCGCGCTTCATCATCGACAAACCCGCCAGCCGCCTCGTCATCGACTGGCCGTAGAGAGGGATCAGCGTCGTGATGAACCCGGCGATCGCCGCCCGTATCCCGCTGGTCTGCCGCACCAAACCGCCCGGCAAACCCCTGGCGGAGCGCATCGCCGATCTCACCGCGCTGAGCATCGACCCCGCGGGCGCCGACCACCATGAACGGGTGGCCCGCGCCTGCGGGGTCCTTAACATCTCCGCGCTCGTCGCCTCCGACGCCGCCCTGCCCGGCATGGCCGCCGACCTGTGCTGGCGGCAGCACCAGGTCTTCGCCGAGGCCGGGAGCCTTGACCGGGAGATCGCCGTCATGTCGCTGATGCCTTTGATCAACCTCGCCCGGCTCCTGATCCGCGAAGGCGACGGCCAAGCCGCCTACGAGCTGCTCGACCAGCTCTACCGCGCCGCCCAGCAGCGCGGCGCCACCGTGATCCACGGCCACGACATCGACCTGGCGCCTCTGACCCACACCCGGGACGACCACAGCGCGGTCTGCACGGAGCTGTGGGTCGCGCTGCTCATCGACGGAGCCCGCGCCCTGGCCCAGCAGGGCCGCTGGAGCGATGCCGCCGACGCTATGGCCACCCACCGCGGTATCGGTGACCGGCTGCTCGACGGCCGCCAGCTCAAGGTCATGGCGCTGCTGGAGCAGGACCGCCCCGTCGAAGCGACCGCGGTGATCGACTCCACGATGCCCGCCGAACCCTGGGAAACCGCCGTGGCCGCGCTCCTGCGCATCGCCATCCGCCCCGCCACCACACTCACCCCGCAGGACGAGGTCGAGCACGTGCTCGTGCAAACGTACGGCCTGGTCACCGCCCAGGAGCCGACCACAGCCGCGTTCCGGACCCACCTCGCCTTGACCGCCCTCGACGTGACCGCCAGCCACGACCAGCCGAGTGGCACCCACCTGGCCGCCGCCGTCATCGACGTCGCCGCCACCGACGCCTACGCCGCCCGCGACGTCCTCGCCCACCCGGCGATGCGCTCCGGCATGACCGGCCAGCAGCACCAGGACCTGGCCGCCGTGATCGCCGCCGCGGCGCTCGGCACCGGAAGCATCCCGGACATCCATCTCAAAGTCCTCAACGAGGCGGTGGAGCACGCCGAGGAGCGCCTGCGGAGCCTGCTCGCCACCACCGAGTATCCCCGCCCAACCTTCTTGGAGAAGACGTGACGCGTCAGCCTTGGACCACCGCGCCGCTGGTAGCGCTCGACCTGGAAGGCACCGGCGGCCAAGATCGCGACCACGAGCAGATCCTGGAGATCGCGATCGTCCCCCTGACCGGCGGCTCCCCGGACGTGACCGCCGCCTGGGACAGCACGGTCAACCCCGGCCGCATGGTCGCGCCCCGCCCGTGGATCGCCCGGGAACTCACCGGCGACATCCTGTTCACCGCGCCCACCTTGGACGACATCCGTGCCCACATCGTTGACCGCCTGGAGCGGCGGATCATCGTCGGGCACAACATCGGCGTGGACTGGCGACTGCTGCACCGTCTCGTGCCCGAAGCCCAACCCGCGGCCTTGATCGACACCACCCGGCTCTACCGCCACTTTCACCCCACGAGCCAGCGCTGGAACCTGGTCCGGCTGCTGGAGAAGTACGCGCTCAACGCGCAGGTCGCCGAGCTCGTCCCCACGGGCAGCCCGCATCGCGCCCTGTGGGACGCGGTCGGGGCAGCCCTGTTGCTGCCCTCACTGATCGATGACCTGCCCGGCACGACTTCCCTCACGCTGGAGGAGCTGACCGCCGTCGCCGGCGTCCCCCTGCAGCGCAAGGTATCTCGTGGAGCGGACAGCGAGCAGGTCGCGCTCGATGTCTGACGGACAGTCCACATCAGTCAGGGGAGGCCCGCATGAACACTTCGCTCCGCGACGAGTTGCTGCAGCGCATGGAACGCGATCAAGCCGTCCGTACGGCCATCCCGTATGGCCAGCCGATGACCGAGCAGGCCCAGCAGGAATGGGAGCAGGTCGACCTCGACAACACCCGCTTCCTGAAGGAGGTCATCGCGGAGCACGGCTGACCCGGTCGTGACCTGGTCGGCGATGACGGCGGCTCGGCCGCCTGGCTCTTTGCGCAGCACGCCGACCACGACGTCGCCTTCCAACGCCGCTGCCTGGACCTGCTGCGAAAGGCCGTCGCCGCAGGTCAGGCTGAGCTGTCGCAGGTCGCGTATCTGACCGACCGGGTCCGCGTCGCCGATGGGCGCCCGCAGCTGTATGGCACGCAGTACCACGAACCTGACGGGCGCCTGCAGCCGCGCCCCATTGAGGACCTCGACCGTCTGGACGAGCGCCGCGCCGAGATGGGTCTCGGTCCGCACGCCGCCTACGACCTCCACATGCACGAGCAGTACGACCCGCCTCAAGAACAGCCCCGCGAACTGCCATGACCGCCTGCCGTACTCGCCGGTCGCCTGACGCCGTCGACGAGCGAAAGTAGCGTTGCCCGATGACCACCGACGCCGTCTCCCTGCAATCTCCGGATCATCTGCGAGCTGCCATGGTCGCCGCCCTGGTGGAGCGAGGCTCGATCCAATCGCCGCAGGTGGAAGCAGCCTTCACGAAGGTCCCGCGCCACCGGTTCGCGCCCGAGGCGCCCCTGGCCGACGCCTACTCGGCGAGGGACACCGTGATCACCAAGCGCGACTCCTCAGGCGTGTCGACCAGCTCGATCAGCGCGCCCTGGCTCCAGGCCGAGATGCTGCAGGCTGCCCAGCTCTTCCGCGGGGCGAAAGTCGCCGAGATCGGAAGCGGCGGCTACAACGCGGCGTTGATCGCCGAGATCGTCGGGCCCGAAGGGCTGGTGGTCACGTTCGACATCGACCCCTGGGTCACCGAGCGGGCGACCCGCTTTCTGACCGACACCGGCTATCCGCAGGTGAAGGTCGTCCTCGGGGATGCCGAGCACACCGTCGAACAACACACACCGAAGGGCGGCTTCGACGCCGTCATCGTCACGGTCGGCGTCTACGACATCCCCTGGGGGCACCTGCTCGCCCCGACCGGCCGCATGGTGGTGCCCCTGCGGTTCTCCACGGTAAGCCGGTCGCTCACCTTCATCCGCGACGGTGACCACTTCGTCGGGCTGGACCCGGCCGTATGCGGGTTCGTCGCCTGCCAAGGACAAGGCGCGCTACCAGACCAGGTCGTAGCGCTGGCGGGCGGGGCGGTCAAGCTCACGCTGGAAAGTGGACCCCCGCTCGACGTCACGGCGCTTGAGAACGCGCTGCGCGGCGAGCCCAGCGAGCTGTGGACCGGCGTCACCTTCGACTGGGCCGAGCCGTTCGACTCGCTGAACCTGTGGGGCGCCACCGCCGACGACGCCTTCGGCATGATCTGGCGAGACGAGGCCCGCGAGGAAGGCCACCTCATCAAGCCCGTCATGCGCTGGTACTGCCCCGTCCTCATCACTCCCGGCAGCTTCGCCTACCTCTCCTACCGGGAGCTCTCGCCGGACAACAGCGCACGGCGCCGCTGGGAGTTCGGCGTCTACGGCCACGGCCGTGACGGCGCCCACCTCGCCCAAAGGCTGCGCGACCACGTGGTCACCTGGGACCAGCGCTGGCGCGACCACCCCGGACCGGCCTTCACCCTCCACCCCACCGCTGCCGAAGTTCCCCCGCCAGCGGTCGGGCGGATCTTCCGCAAGCGCCATACCCAGCTCATCCTCAACTGGGAGTGATCATCGCAGTGTGTACACGCCCGCCACCGGCCCACCATTCCTTCGATCCATAGGCGACCACCACGGCGCCGACATCCTGGTGCTGCCCGCGCCCAGCAGCCCTGCAGCGCTCCAATCTGGGCATATTCACGCAAGCTGAGGCAGGGCACGTCCCGGACTAAGCGACTCCTTCAGGCCGTGGCTGTGAACCCCAGACACGCAGCCACGGCCAAGACCTTGGAGCCAGGCAGGACAGGACATCACGTCATGGACCTTCCCCCAAGCCCTGACGGCGGCTTCTACGGCTTCGCTCCGGCCAGCGGGACACCGCGCTGGCCCTGGGTCGCGCGGCTCCTTGCCTGCTTCGGCGAGCCGCCTCCACCACCTGGGCACCCCGAGCTTGACCTGGACGATCCCGGCCCTTCTTCACTCTGGTGAGGCGCTACCGAACCGATGGTGCTGTCTACCACCTGGCCCTCGCGCGTAACCCCTATCGTCACGAGGATGGAGACCACCGTCAGCTACACCGCGGACCCGACACTGCTGCACGAGGCCCGGTTGGCCGAACTCATCGAGCAGTAGCGATGCCTGCGACGCAGACCACCCTCGTTGTCATCCGCGGCAACTCTGGCTCCGGGAAGACCACTCTGGCCAAAGCCGTCCGCGAGGCGTACGGTCAGCGCGGGCTCGCCATCGTCAGCCAAGACGTCGTCCGCCGTGAGATGCTCCGCGAGCTGGACGTGACCGGCGGCGTCAACATCGGGCTGATCAAGACGATTTGCCTCCATGCTCTCACCCACGGTCACCATGTGGTTCTGGAAGGGATCTTGACCGGCAGCCGCTACGGCGAGATGCTCGACGGCCTCAGGCGAGACCACCAGGGGCCGGCCACCTTCTTCTACATGGATGTGCCCTGGGAGGAGACCCTCCTCCGGCACGAGACGCGCCCCCAGCGATCCCAGTTCACTCCCCAGCAGATGGCCGAGTGGTTCACCGAACGCGATCTCCTGCCCGGCGGATACGAGCACCTCCTGGACCACGCCCTGTCGGTCGAGAGCGCCACCCAGCACATTCTCCAGACGGCGGGCCTGGTTTCGACGCCAAGCGGGTCTGCCCAACCGGGGCCGCATGAGCGCGCCGAGAAGGGGGATGCCCGCACGAGGCAGGCTGGAACATCCGAGCGAGGCTCGCCCTAGTGCGATATGCCGCCGGTGCGGCGCTCCCACCCGCTGCCGCGCCGCGCTGCGCCCGCTCGGCGGAAGTCGTCCCGGGTGCGCGGTGCCCAGCCGCCCGTGTCGCCCGGGCGTCCACGGCCTGGTCCGGCTTGGTGGTGCTCAGCCCGCAGTCTCCTCATGTGATCTTGGTTCTGCTGAACATGCCGAAAATGGCCAAGGCAGGCCAGACTTCGTGACGGCACAGAAGCGAAATCAGCGACGATCTCTGCGCTCGTGAGGTCAAGTTGCTCTGCGTTGCTCGCGTATCTCGACACGGTTCATGAGGGTGGCGACGCGGGATGTGCTGGGTTGGTCTTTCTGGTGGCTGACCGCTGTGATCGGCGTGAGGTTGATGGGTAATAGACGTGGGGATATTGGCGCGTGAGTCCCGGTGGGCGCGGCTTTGTAGTTTGTGTTCTCTTTTCGGAGTCTAACTAGGACGCGATAGTGGTAGTTCGGAGGTGTATTTGTCGACCCCTCCGGAGGTTTCCTGATGATTCAGGAGGAATATTCACAAGCCGGAATACTGAGCGGAATCGGGCGATCGGTTCCGTTCGCGCGTCCAGCAGTCGCTGTCGCGTTCTTCCTCACGGCCTGCCCTGCGACCGAGGCCGTGGCTGAGGTGGAACCGTACTGCCCGCCGATCTCCCGGCAAGCGCACGAGATATACGACATCGGCCAGTGGTGCGCGTCGGTGAACGGCGATCTGGGCGATGGGCGAGTGCCGAATTTGGGCGAACGGCTAGAGCAGTCTCGCCGCAAACCCGTGGAAGCGTCGCCCGTACCTCAGCCGCGCAAGACATCGGAGTCAGGCGATGCCGTCTCAGAGGCCAGGCAGCCTGAGGCCGAGCCCGGAACGCGGACGCCGAGGACCGGCGAATCGGGCGAGCCGGGTGCTGGCACGAAGATGGGCCGGGCACCGGATCTGACGACGGGTCCACAACACCGTGAAGCGGATGATCCGCGGGGGCAGCGGGAGGGGGATGTGGTCCCGGTGGTGACGGGGGCGCCGTCGCCCGGTCCGTCAGCGTCGTCCTCGTCCGCCACTCCTTCGGTGTCGCCGTCTGCTTCGGCCTCTTCCCCTGCGGGTTCACCCGGCGCTGGGGCCGGGCGGCCTGGCGGCGGGCCTGGCTCGGAGGTGACGGGGCCGTTGGGGGCCGCGCTGATGTTCGGCCTGCTGGTGATGGTGCTGGCTGCCGCGTTGATCACCCGGCTACGGCCCCGGCTCAGTCTGGCGGGCGCGGGCCTTGCTCGCGGAGGGCACCGTGCGGGCGGCGGCGGCGACATACTTCACGATGACCACGGCCACGGGGAGGCTATGCCGGTCGCGACGGCTGCGGGTACGCAGGCTCCTGCTGTCGAGCCCGCCGAGGTGGGACTGGCCGGCGCCCCCGAGAACCCGATGACGGACGTGCCTGCGTCTGCTGGGCAAGGTGATGCGCAGCCGGTGTCCCCCGTTCCTGCGGCGGACGCAGCGATGGAGGGTGCTCCGCTTGGGCCGGTGGGGTCGGGCTTCGTGGTAGCGGCGGGCAAGACCAAGGTCGAGGTGTTCGGGGTGCCGCGGGTGACCTGGGCCGGGGCGGAGGTGTCGTTTGGGCGGGCGGAGGCGCGGGATCTGTTCGCGCTGTTGTCGGTCTCCCCGGACGGTGTGTCGATGGAGGCCATCGTGGAGGCGTTGTGGCCGGGTGATGGTGAGCGTGGCGGGCGCCGGTTGGAGTCGGCGGTGCGGGAGATCAACCAGGCGATGCGACACGCGACTCAGCGGCCTGCGGGGGTGCGGTTCGTGGTGAAGTCCGGGGAGCGGCGGCTGCTTCCTGCCGCGTCGTTCGATGTGGATTTCTGGCGGTTCGGCGATGCCTGCCAGCGCGCCTCCACCACAACCGATGACGTGACCCGGACGGCGGCCTTGCAGGAGGCGGTGTCGTTGTATCGGGGGTCGCTGCTGGCCGGGCGTGATGATCTGTGGATTCTTCCGGTACGGCAGGCCGCTCAGCGCCAAGGGGTGAATGCCGCTGTACGGCTGGCGGAACTGCTGCGCGCCGATGATCCGGAGCGGGCGGTAGACGTCCTGCAACTGGCGGTGGAGCGCATCGATCCGTACAACGAGACGTTGTGGTGTCAGCTCATGGCAGTGCAGAACGAGCTCAGGCGCCCGACCGCAGTACGGCGCTCGTTTGAGCTGCTGAAAGAGCGGCTGGCGGAGATCGACGCGGCACCGAGTGCGCAGGCACGGCAGGTGTATGAGCAGCTCCTTCGCTGATCGGGCTGCGGAGGAGGAACGACGAAGGGTGGGGTCTGGCGGCGTCCTTGGCCTCACCCTTCGTCGCGCAGGGCGCGCTGGTCGCGTGCCGGATAGCTGGCCACCGCGTCAGAAGTGATCAGGTGGATCGGCTGGGTGTCGTAGATGCGGGCCAGCAGGCGCAAGGTGGCGGCGGAGGGGCGCCGGCCTGTCTGGGGCCAGTTCTCGTAGTCGTAGAGGCGGGATTCGCGTAGTCCGGCTCCGGTGGTGCCGGCGAGCCGGTGGAAAGCTTCGATCGTCTGGGCCGCGGTGAGCCCTGCGGCGTAGCGGTGCAGGCGTAGGGGGGTGGCGGGGTGGTCGAGGGCGAGGATGACGGCGATCTGGTCGGTGGTGAAGCCGTGCTGGCGGAGGTAGCGGCTGCGGCGTCGGCAGTCGAGCAGGGTCTGGTATCCGGTGCCGGACATGGCCTGGTGTCCCTTCCGTTGGCGCGCGGGGGGCGCGCGGCGGGGCCCCGTGCGTCGGGGTTGGGGGACGGTAGTCGGCCTTTGGGGAGGGGCTCCAGTCTGGGTGTGGGGTGGTCGACGTGCCGGTCGTGGTGGGGGCGGCGGGCGTGGTGGTGGTGTTGCCGCAGGCCGGGGCGGTGTGGGTGTGGGGTGGTGGTTTGGGGGTGTGATTCGGGCGGGGAGGTGGGTGATGGTGCTGGCCGCTCCCGGCGTCGGGCCGGGACGCGGGACCGGAAGGGACACCTGTCATGAACACCCGCACACAGCACACGAGCCTGGCCGAGCCGAGCAACCTCGTCGCCCAGCCGGCCTTCCCCCTTCGCCGACAGGAGCCGTTCGGAGAGGAGTTCCCGGATCTGGCGCCGGGATTGACGATGTCCACCCTCCGCGCTGCGCGTTTGTGGCGGGGGATGGCGTGGCGGCGGGCTTTCCCCGGACGCGGCGACCAGTCGGCCCCGGCCCGCCGCATGGTCGGGCAACTGCTGGCTGACACCGCTCGGGCGGAGGACGCGGTGTGGGTGACGGCCGAGCTGGTCAGCAACGCACTACGGCACTCCGACTCGGGCCGGGAGCGGGGGTTCTTCGTGGTCGAGGTGCTGCTCGGGTCGGCGTCGGTGCGGATTGTGGTTTACGACTTGGGCGGCGGCCCGGTCCCGGACTTCTCACGGACACCCGGCACGCTCCCCGAGGCCGAGGAGGGGCGAGGATTGGCCGGGGTGGCCAAGCTCGCGGCCCGGACCGGAGCGGCGGGTGACGAGGTGACCGGGCACGCGGTCTGGGCCGAACTGGCCCTCGACGAGCAAGCGACCGGACCGGCCTCGGACGTCACGGCGGTCGGTGGTACGGCCGGGCACACGGATGGCGCGCAAGAGCCGGGCGGCATCCGGGAACTGCTCTCAGCCGAAAGACCGGGCTCCGACCGCAGGGAGGAGGGTGTCCGCCTGGACCCTTCCGCGGTTCTGCGGGAGGCGAGCTGAGGAAGAGCGCGGACCAGGCGTCCGCGTTCGGGCAGGAACCGTGGGCGCAGCAGGCGCTCGCCGAACTACGCCATGACTGGCCCGACTGGGCCTTTCTGGTGGTGCGTCACCGGTGGCTGGCGCTGCGCGGTAAGCAGCAGGTGATCAGCGCGAGCGGGCCACGCGAGCTACAGCACGCGCTGCCACCCCGCCCACCCAAGCGGCCCAAACCACCGAAACCGCCCAAGCCGGGCAAGATGCCCGAGCCGCTCGAGCCGCCTCCGGCTGAGTCGGCCCCGGTGCCCGTCTCGGCTTCGCCTGGTCCGCCCGGGCACGATGCGCCGGGGCACCGTCGGGTGCTGCCGACGTTGGCCGAGCTGCTGTACAGGGCTCCGGGCGTGAGCTGGACCAGGACGAGCGCGCCGCCGTCGACCTCGGCATCAATGCCGGACACACACGCGGGTGGGGCGGGTGGGGACGGTGGTGCCGGTGCGGGGCTGTGCGGCCCGCTGGTGGCCGATGCGCTGCCGCTGGGGGTGATGGCGGCGGAACGGTCGGTGACGGGCACGTGGGCCGTTACGGGCGCGGCCGGGGCACGGGTGGCGTGGTGGCAGGCCGGGTGGTGGCCATGGGGCCAGGGTCGTGACCGGCCGCGACCAGGCTCACCAGCAGGGGAAGAGGCTGCTTCGGCGTGCCGGGCCGGGCCTGCGGATCGTGGTCGGCGTCGTCATGGCCGTGCCCGGCCGAGGCCCGCAGCAGCCGCTCGACCGATCGCGGCCTGAAGACCGTGTAGGGGGCCGGGACTGGGGTCGGGTCGCGTCCCGGTGCGGGGGCCGGGACGGGGCTTGACATGTGGGGTGCAGGTGGGCGTTGATACCGGTCCGCCGGTCCACCGTGCGCTGCGGGACGGATGGGCGGGCGCGTTCGGCTGGTGGGTTCGCCTCGTGTTGGGGACGAGGCGAACCCACCTTCCGCATGAGGGTGAGACGACGTATTCGGCGAGCGGGCGGTTGTTGGCAAGGGGTGTCGCGTTCGGGTGTTGCGGGCTTGGCAGGTGGGGGGTTGATCGGTGTCGCGGCCGGTGTCGCGTTTTGTTGTCGCGTTCGGTGTTGCCGCTGAGATCGCGACACCCCCTGTCGTGTCATATGCGCAGGTCACGCGGGTTTCGTCTGTTGCGCTGGCCGCCCCGAATCGCCTATAGGCGACTCCTTTGAATATGTGTGCGCGCGTGTTCGTGCGGATACCTGCATCTACTGCCTCTCCGCTCGTCTACCCCTACACCTTCCCCCTTCTTTCTCCCCCATCAGCAGTTGCCGGCCCGCGGCCAGCCGCGGGCCGGCCCTCGCCGTGGCCTCGCCGTGAACGACGAGCCGAACCTCCGAGCGAGCAGGTCAAACGGGTTCCGAACGTATGGCCCCGGCCGGGCGGCGTGCCGGTGGCCGGGCACCCGGCCGTGATGGTCCGGCGGCTGTGAATTCCGCCGGAAAACTTTACCTTTTGGCCGCGAGATAAAGTCCCGCACCCCTTTTTCGTCGGCGTTATCGAGATAAAATAGAAACGTCAGCAAGAAAAGTAGAAAGGCGGAAGAAATGGCGTGTAACGCGAACGAATTCGACGGCGAGTTTATGGCGGATGTACGGCGCACGGATGTGGTGCTGAACCCGGCCCGCTACGTCACGCGGGCGGCGGATCTACCCGGCGGCCCGGTCGGCATCTTCCGTCCGGCTGCCCCGTCGCGGGCGTGTGAGGCGTGCGATGCCGGGGCGGGTGAGCCGTGCCGGGTGGGGTGTTTGGGGTTGGCGGCGTTGGATGACGCGACCGGGTGGGGGTTCGCCGACGACGCCGCCTGACCGGCCGGGCACATGTCTACGGCCCCGGTCCGCCGCGTGGGGCGGTGCCGGGGCCGTAGACATGCCGGAGGCGGGGGCTATGCGGTGGCGGGCCTGGCGGCGCTGTCAGGCGCGTCCGTGCCGTCCGTGGTGTCGGGGGTGGTGGGGGTGGGCGGGTGGATGGCGAGGTGTGCGGCGATCAAGTCGGCCACTTCGGTGGGCGGGGTGTCGTTGGGGAGGTCGGTGGTGGGGTAGGTGTCGCCGGGGGCGGTGTGGCCGAGGTAGGTCCATCGGATGGTCATGGGCGGCGCGCCGGTGTCGGCGGGGCTGGGGGTGGGGTTGATCGGGATGATCACCTCGACCAGGTGGCCTTCAGGCGAACGGTAGTCCAGACCGTAGGCGTCATGGCGCACGGCGCGGGTGTGGTCGGGGTCGTAGGAGTGGCCCTGTGTGTGGCGTTGGTAGCCGTGGGCGCGCAGGGCGCGGGTGTAGGGCAGAGTGCCGGGCAGGTAGGTGGCGATGACGTCGATGCCGAGGTGGTAGTCGCCGAGGATGTCACTCATGTCGGCGGCAATGGCCTCGAAGTCGGGCTGCCCGATGCATACGTCACAGGTGCGGGCGTCGTCGCAGGTGGCGCACAGACTGAGGGTGAACATCTCCTCGTAGAGGCAGATTTCCAGCAGGGTGCCGTCGTCGCCGCGTTCGGGGCGGGCGATGACGGGGTGGCCATGCTCGTCGTTCCACATAATCGCCCAGCCTGGCCCGTGGGCGGCGAGGGCGCGGGCGTATTCGGGTGCGATCGTGAGGTGGTCGATGGTGTCGGGGAAGCCGGTGTCGTTGAGGTGGCGGTAGAGGTCGGCGCGCTGGGGGGTGAGTCCGGCGGCGGTGGCGGTCAGGGTGGCGACGGCGGCGGGCGGGGTGCGGCGCGGCACGGTCGCGGTGTAGGCGGGTGCCGGGGCGGCCCCGGTGTCGGCCCCGGCCCCGGCAATGGTGATGGTGATCGGGGCCCGGGTGTCGCGGAGGTAGGGCGTGGCGAGGGTGGCGGTGGCCCCGTCGGGCGTCCGGTAACGGGTGATGATGTCGCCGGTGGCGGGGTCGAGGTGGCTGAGCTGGTCGCGGTGGATGCCGTACGGGCGTAGCGCGGCGCTGTAGGGACCGCTGACACCCATGACCGACCTGATGTGCCGCCGACCTTCCAGCAGGAGGCGGGCGGCTTCGGTGACGCTGTCGGCGATGCCCAGGGGGCGCGGCACGCCGGGCCGGGCGTCGCTGGCCAGGGTGGCGGCGATCTCTTCCTGCGTGGTGATCTCCAGCAGGGTGCCGTCGTCGGCCATCGCGGCGGGCCCGATGAGCACATCCTGTCCGTCCCACATCAGGACGTGGCCGGGGCCGGTGTCGACCAACCCGCGTAGGTGGGCGGGTTCCACGGTGATGCTGTCGGCGCTTTCGGTGCCGGTGTCGGCGGCGGCGTTGGTGTTCGGCGTCATGCGGGTGTGCCCTTTCGTCGTGGCCCCGGAATGGCGCGGCGTATTTATTCCGGTGCGGTGTTCCGGCGGCGTTTCCCGCCTAATTCCATGGACGCTCGACCCCGGCATTGATGTCAACCCGAATGCGCATTCACCTCGAAGATTCTTCAAGAATACATTCGGACAATTATGCATCGTCCGCCGTCGTCTTCTCATGGGGTGAAGAGCCGGGCCGGCCCGGGATGTCAAGTCGAAACCGCCATCTTCTCGCGAGATGTTTCCGCAGGTCGGAGGTTGTTTAGTTAGGTTAGCCTCTCCAGCCGTTGGGGTGACATTATTTGTGGCCGGGTCGGCTTGCCAGCCGGGTTATGGGCGAGGGATGGTCGTGACACAAACAAAAAACACCGGCCCGGACGGGGCCGGGAATTCGATCGGAAAGGGCGTCACACAATGGCTATTCACACCCCAGAAATGACCGCTACCGAAACCGTCCGGGCCGATGCGGAAATCGCCGTTACCGGGATGGCCGACGCCGCGCCCCTGATGGCCCCTGACAGCCCCGACACCGCCGCCCCGGCCGCCGACCCAGCGGCGGACGCGGATGGGCGTGTGGGGGCGGTGTGGGCGGCGCTGAACGCCGAGCCCGGCGGGTCGGCCACGATGATCGGGGCGGCGTCCGACCTGAACCGCACGGTCGCGGGGAAGATCCTCGGCCAGCTCGAAGCCGACGGGCACGCCCGCCGTGAGCCGGGCGTCAACGACGGCGGACGCGGCCGGGCGGCTGACCGGTGGTACCCGGTCACCACGAACCCCGCCGCCACGGCGGACACCGCCATGCCGACCGCGCCGACCGACACCGCCGACGCGCCCGCACCGCCCCCCGGAACGCCGGACGCCGCACCCGACGCGACCCCCACGCCCGATGTGGACGCCCCAGACACGGACGCCCCGGACGCGGACGCGGTGCCCGCTTCGGAGGTGGAAGTTGTCCCGTCCGGCATTGGTTCGGCCCACCCTGACCCGGCGGACGGGCCGACCGACGCCGAGGCCGACCCGACCGACGAGACAGCCGGTCAGGTGCCGGACGGGACGGACAATGAGCTCGACACGGTCCCTGACCCCGACCCGGCCGAGCCGGTGGCCGACGATCCGGCGTGGGTGCGGGCCTGTGCCGACCTGTCGGAGCTGGCGGATCTGTTCAACGGGGTGCTCACGGCGAAGGAGGCGGGGAACGCGGTGATGGCGTTGGGGTGCCTGGAAATGGCGATGACGAAGGTCGCCTCGGCGCACCGCACGGCGCGGGCGGCGCTGACCGGCACCGCCACCCCGGCCCGCGCCGTACCGGGTGCCGGTGGTGGCGCGGGCATCGGCGGCAGCACGCGGCCGGGCGGGTTGCGGGACCTGGTTCGCGCGCACCTGATCGAGTTCCCCGGTCAGGAGTTCAGCCCGCATGACATGGCAAAGGCGTTGGGCGGCCGTTCGTCCGGCGCGGTGGCCAACGCCCTGGACCGGCTGGTTCAGCTCGGGGACGCGGTGCTGACCACGGAACGGCCCCGCCGGTTCGCCCTCGCCCCCACCGTCAACCACGCCCCGGCCCACCCTGCCCCGGTCAACGCCCCCGCCGTGCCCCCGGCCAGCCTCGCCCCGGTCAGCGCGGCTGACTCCGCCGACAACGGGGACGGTGCGGCAACCGACATCAACGGCGACTGATCGGGCCTGAGCGGGTGGGCCGCCCTGACCGGCCCGCCCACCCCCGGCCCGGTAGCGGGCGGGACACCCCTACAGCCCCGCCCGCGCCCCGTAGCCCGGACACACCACCCCGCCGCCCCGCAACACGAACCAACCCGGCCACGCGCCGGACGGGTATCCGTAGCCCGCGCTGACCACCGACCCACCGGCCACCGGCCCGCACCGGGCCGGGGTCCGATCCACTACCCACACCGCTCGCGGCATCGCGTCTGTTCCGCATGCCCGCACACCACACCACACCACACCACGCCACATCGCCGCACGTCGGCACCTCAGGAAGGAACAACGTCATGGCTCACGAGATCGAGATCTTCGCCAACGGTTCGGCCGGGTTCGCCGCCGCCGGTAAGCCCGGCTGGCATGGGCTCGGCTATACCGCGCCCGGCCCGATGACCGCCGAGGAACTGCTGGCCAACGCCCAGCTCGCCGGGTGGAACGTGCGCAAGGTGCTGGTGGGTCAGGTGATCGACCCGGTGACCGGCGAGCCGGTCGTCACGGACGAGGACTTCCTGACGGTGCGCACCAACCCGGTCACCCGCAAGCCCGAACGGCTCGGCCGGGTCGGACGGGAGTACCAGCCCCTGCAAAACGAGCAGGTGTGCGACTTCCTGCAAACCCTGGTGGATGAGTCGGGGGCGGTCTTCGACACCGGCGGGTCGCTGAACAACGGGCGGCGGGTGTTCATCACCATGCGCCTGCCCGAACCCCTCATGGTCGGCGGATTCGATCAGATCGACCTCTACCTGGCCGCGTTCAACCGGCACGACGGGTGGGGTTCGTTCGTGACGGTGGCTACCCCGGTCCGGGTGGTGTGCGCGAACACGGAACGCGCGGCATTGGCCAACCACACCTCCCGGTACACCGTCCGGCACACCGGCAACCTCGCCGGGCGCATCGCCGAAGCCCGCGAGGCGCTCAAACTCACCTGGAAGCACGGTCAGGCGTTCGCCGCCGAAGCCGAGAAGCTCCTCGCCGTCCCGATGGACCGCAAGGAATTCCGCCTGTTCGCCACCCGCCTGCACCCGCTACCGGCGGACGCGAAGGACCTGACCAAGCGCAACCACGACCTGACCATGCGGGAGCTGGAGTACCTGTTCAACGACGCGCCCACTCAGGAGCCGATTCGTAACACCCGGTGGGCGGCTTATAACGCGGTGACCGAGCGGCTGGACCACAAGTCCCCGGTGTTCGGCAGCCGCGACATCGCCACCGTGCGCGCCGAGCGCGCCCTGCTGGATGACCACGACAACGCCAAGCTCAAGGCCCGCGCCTTCCGGATGCTGGCCACCGCCTAACAACGTCCGGCGTCCGGTACGGCCCCGGCACGCGGGCCGTACCGGAACGCCGCCGGACGGAACAGCACCACGCGGGCGTACGGCCCGCCACACGCCCCGGCGCGGCCCGACCGGACCCCGGGACCTACCCCGGCCCGGTGCCCGCGCCGCTACGGCGCGGGCCCGCCCCGGATGCCGCGCCCCGCGCCCCGGCCCCCGTGCCGGACACCCACGCACCACGCCCTATCAACCCCGACCGTGAAGGAGATCATCACCATGGGTCGACTCGAAGAGCGCGCCAGCCAGCACGCCAACGACGCCCGCCACGCGCTGGGCGAAGCCCTCGACCGTGTCTGCTCCCTCGATGACGAGGGAAACCTCGACGACGCCACCCTGGCCCGCATCGCCCACACCTACCACCGGATGAGCTGGTGGCAGCAGGTCACCGACCTCACCCACGGCATCGAGGACACCGTGGACGGCGGGACCGCGATTCTGACCGTGCGGCAACACGCCCGGGAGTTCCTGATCAGCGCCCGCCCATCTCACGGCGGCCTGTTCGCCCAGGCCATGGCCGAATCCCGCCGCAACGCCGCCCAAGGCTTCCTCGCCGCAACCCAGAGAATCGCCGACGCCCTCACGCCACCACACACGCCAACCACACCGCCCGCACCGCCCGCACCGGCCACCCGCCCGGACGACACCTACGGCGGACACGCCGGGCCCCTGCCCGACCCGTGGACCTCGCCTCCCGTCTTCTAACCCCGGTCGGGATGCGGCAGTGACCTCGAATCCCGTCCGCCCGGTGGCGCGGGGACCGCCCCGCGCCGCCGCCCGGACGGCCGCCCACGCCCCTCACCCCCGGCAAGCCCATGTCACCGACGAAAGGACCACCTCCATGGACAACCTTCACCAACCCGGCCCCCTTCCCCCGTACGGCACAACCGGCAACGCCGCACCCGCCTTGAACTCCACCGTCGCCGCCGAACCGGTCGAGCAGGTGCGGTGCTCGTTCGATGAGCTGGTTGCCGAGAAGATCGCCTCCGCCCGGCATGCCTGTTACGCGGCGGCGGCCGAAGCGGTCTGCATCTTGCAGAACGGGCGGAGGCTTGTCGGTGAGCAGGTGTTCGCCGCCGCCTACGCCCAGACTGTCCGCGCCTGGTGGGACCGGGTCGAGGTGGAGATCACCGGCAAACGGCTCGCCAGTGATCACGCCCTGCGGCGGGTGCGCTCCTGGGCCCGCCACTACCTCACCGGCGAACCCCCCGCCCCGCAACCGGGCACCCTGTTCGACCACGGGCTCGCCCACGCCTCACGCCTGGCCGCCCGCGACTTCCTCACCGCCAGCGGCCACCTCCTCACCCACCACCTCGCCACCGACCCCGGCGACGAAGCCGACCTTCCGGCTCCGGGCGGGCCGGTTAACCATCCCGAGCCCGGCCCCAGCTCTGGCCGTTCGGCCGCGTTTGCGGTGCCGCCCACGGCGATGCCGGACGCGCCGTGAACAACCAGCCGACCACGCCAGCGCACCCCGGCGCTGGCCTCCCCACCCACAGAAAGGTTCCGACCATGCCCGAGTGCAACCCGACCCCCGACGCAGTCCTGCCTGATGTCCCCGACGACCCCAACGTTCCCGCCGTGCCGAGCCCGGCGTTGTCAGTAGAGGAGATCATCGAACAGGCCCGCACGATGCGGCGGCGCAACGCCGACGATATCGCCCACCGGCTCGCCCGAGGGGAGCAACTGAGCGCCGAGCGGCTCTACGACGTCCTGCGCTCCCAGAAGGTCGGCGGGTGGTGGCTGATGATCGACCGGCACATCCGCTACAGCCCCATCGGCCGTGGGCTGACCCCGGCCAAGGCGGTCGCCAAGTACGCCTCCTGGATCAGCCCCTACCTGGAGGACAACGCATCGTGTGACCCGGTCTGCACCTTCGATGCCCTCGGGCTCAAGAGTGTGCAGGAGCTGGCATTGGCTCACCTGGACCGGGCGCTGGCCCTCATCCGCCAGGACGCGGCTCGAACTTTCCTGGAGCAGGCGGGCTCCCTCGCGCCGGCCTCCTCCGCGGAGCACAAGCAGTCTCCTTCCAGCTCGGCTGGGCAGGAGGCGACGGCATGAGCGGCCACCCGACCACCGGCGAACCCACCCCCGGCGATTCCGCCACCCCCGTCACACCAACCTCGCCCGCGCGGGAGGAGGCGCTGTCGGTGAAGGCGGTCATCGCGCAGGCCCGCGAGACGCAGCGGCGTAACATCGACGGCATCGCCAGAAAGCTCCACCGGGGGCAGCAGCCTTCAGCCGAGCAGCTCTACGAGATGCTGCATGCTCAGACGCTCGGGACCTGGTGGGCGCTGGTCGAACGGAAAATCCGGGACGCGGGAGGCAGCCAGGGGCAGGCACTGTCCACGTTCTTGCCCCTGATCAGCTTCTGTCTCGAAGAAGACGACACCACGCCGGATGTCTCCCTGTCCGTCGGCATCCTGGCACCGGACTTCGATCACGAGTTCACCTTCATTCACCTCTACCGGGCCATGGACCTGATCCGGCGACAGGCGGCTCGAACCTTCCTGGAGCAGGCGATGTCCCTCGCACCGACCTGCCCGGAGCCCGAGCAGACTCCCTCCCGCTCGGCCGGGCGGGGACGTCATGAATGACTGCACCGCCACCAGCGAACCCGCCCCCGCCACCCTCGAAGCGGCGACTACCTCCGAGGGGGCGACGACCACGAAGCCGGGCCCCGGACCGGTGGACAGCTCGGAGGTGGAATGGTTCCAGATCCTGGCCTGGCGATGGGACATCACCACCGCCAAACGACTCGCCCGAGGCCGTGAACCGCACGGCCGCCTCGACCCCGCAGCGTGGAAAGGCATGCTCGGCCTGATCACGATCAACACTGAGCACGCCGCGCGGGTGGATCTGTCCGAGCCGCTGATCGTGGCCCCGGTACCGAACGGCGGGCTGCTGATCATCGACGGCTGGCACCGCCTGCACAAGGCGCTGAACACCGGCGTCACCGAGCTGTTCGCGGTGGTGCTCACCGCCGAGGAAGAACGCGCCTGCCGCATCTTCGGCGGGGAACCCCACAACGACGAAGAGGAAGGCGCGTACGGAGAACACAACGAAGACGAGTACGAGCAGCACGGCCGCAGAGGCGTCTGATCCGGTGATGTAGGGGGCATGCCCCGCCCAGCACACTCAAACTATGCTGGCCGGGGCATACCTCCTTCACCACCGGATCAGGCGTCAGGTCGCAGGTCCGCCCTCATGATCCGGGGATGCTATCCCGCTTCGAGTAGCGCTGCTCGTGCTTTCGCGGCTTCCGGCGTCGGGTTTCGCAGCAGGGAGGGGCTGGGCGCAAGGCCGGGTGCGCTGACATGGCGTGCGGGTGCCTGCGGCGCTCGCCCCGGGCTGGGTGTCGTCGTGGTGATGAGGTTGCGGTGCAGGAGCGCGTGGCCGATCAGGCGCAGGAACGACTCGATGGGGATCATGTAGTCGCGCAGGCTGGCCTCATCGTCTATGGACAAGGTGCCGTCTTGGGGGCGGTTGCGGTTGTGCAGGTCGACGTTTTCGGCGCTGTCGAGGCAGTAGTAGATCTCCCCTTCGAGCCAGCCGGCCTCGGCGCTGTTGAGCGTTTCATCGTCATTGGACTCGTAGCGGATGACCAGCGCCCGATACCAGTGGTCACGCTCCTTGAGCTGCTGCAGGACGCGGTTTCGGAGACCGGGATTGGTGGCTTTGCCGACGTAGGCTCCCCACCGGCCCTCGGCGTCGGGGCGGTCGAGCAGGATGTAGGCGCCGGGCACGTTCCAGCCTTTGTCCAGGCTTCTAGCGTTGTGCCGCTCGATGAGGCGCATGTCGGCGACCTTGTGTTTGGCCCGGATCTTGATCGGCTCGTCGAGGTATTCGGAGAGGGTAACGATGAGCGGGAACGCGGCGAGGCGTACGGGGGGCATGGGGTCTCCTTCACGTGGAGCAGCTGGCGATGTCCCGGCCAGTATCGGTCACGTCGCTCTGTGTTACCTCATGTTTCGGGAAACAGGAAAAGGCCGTTCACCTGCGGATTTATGTCTGCACCTACGGACTTTCGTCGATGTGGCACCAGGCTCATGGCGTCACCCACCGCCGTTGCGGTGTCGGGTGGGTCGGCAATCATGGTTCGGGCGGCTGTGGCCCCGGTGCGGCCCTACGGGGCCGGTGCCGCTCTATGACGGCCGGTACGGCGTCCTCCGGCCCCGGATTGCGGTCCTGCCGCTACGGGGCGGGCATGTGGGCGGGTTAGCGCGGGTCGGTCCGGCCGGTGGGTGCGTGGGCGGCCGGGCGGGTGAAACTGATCAAATCCCGGCGTTGATAGGTGCCGGTTTGGACGACGGTGAGCTTGTTGGGGGCGTGGATCATCTGGCCGCCTCCGATGACGAGGCCGACGTGGCCGGGCCCGTCTGCTTCCATGCGGAAGAAGGCGAGGTCGCCGGGCTGCTCCTGCCCGCGTGGGATGGGCGGACCCCACCGCCACTGGTCGGCGGCGACGCGTGGAATCGAGATCCCGGCGGCCTGGTAGGCGCGCATGGTGAGGCCGGAGCAGTCGAAGGCGTTGGGTCCTTCGGCTCCCCACACGTAGGGTTTGCCGAGCTGGGCGTGGGCGTAGGCGATGACGGCGGCGACCTGCTCACCCGGAATGACGGTCACACACGTCCCCGCCAGCGCGTCAACGACGCGTTGCGCGAGTGCCTCCCACTGGGCGTAGGCGGTGGGGTATCCGGAAAGCTGGACGGCTTGCGCGGCTTGGGTGAGCGGGAGCCGCTCCCACCGCTTCACCTTGACCAGGTGGTCATAGAAGGTGCCGGTGGCGTAGCGCGGGTCGAGGATCTGCTCCCGTGTTCCCCAGCCCTGGGAGGGCCGCTGCTGGAAGAGTCCGAGGCTGTCGAGGTGTCCGTAGGTCAGATTCCGGAGCTTGGACTCCTGCAGCGCGGTGGCGATAGCGATCACGGCTGCTCGTGCGGGCAGGCCACGCTCCATCGCGACCTGGACGATCAGCGCCGCATGGGTCTGCTGCTCGCCATCCAGGGTCAGCGTGGAAGCGGCGACGCCGGTGGCTGCCGGGGATGCCGCGACCAGCCCGCCCGCCCTGCTGCTCGTCGTTGCGTCGGGTGTGATCGCGCAGGCCACCCCGCCGGGCGTGCCCGAGCCGGTCAGGATGCTGGTGGCGGCTGCGAGGAACGCCAAGACGATGAGCAGCAGGAGGGCGGCGCCGGCCGCGGCCACCTTCACCTCCCCGACTTCTCTTCGCCGAAGATGCGGTCGAGGAAGGCGTTCTCATCCTGGCCGGTGTCAGGTTGGTCGGGGATTGTGCCGAGGGTCAGGTGGGGCCAGCCGCCCGCGAGGTTGACCAGCCGCATGCGCCGATCGCCTGCGGGGGCGGGGATGGGCAGCCAGCAGGGCCCGGCGGGGCCGTCGTCGAGTTCGGTGTGGACGGCGGTGGCGATCGGTAGGTCGGTGGTGGTGATGAGTTTGCGGAGGTTGGCTTCGCGGGTGCGGCTGGGCAGCCAGAACAGGATCGGGCTGCTGACCCTGGTGGTGTCGGCGAGGTCGGCGTAGGCGGCGAGCTTGTCGGCGACCTTGGCCAGCGTCATGCTGCCGGTGTCGTGTTCGAGGAAGAAGTCGATCTGGCGGCCGTCTTCTATCCAGCAGCCGTAGGCGTCGGGTTTGGGCCGGTTGCCCCACATTTTGATGCACTGTCGTTCTGACTGCCATGCGCGGAGCTGGGTGCCGGGGCGATGGCGGGCCAGGTGGGCGAGGGTGACGAAGAAGTCGTTGACGCCGATGTGGTGGCCGCGCAGGGAGGAGGTGGCGGGGTGCATGGCCCGGTCTGGGTCGTAGCCCAGTTCTTTGACGGTGGTCTGCAGGTGCAGGGCGAGGATTTCGGCTCCGGCGGGGCCGAGGACCCAGTGGTGGGGGTGGGAGCCGGTGGGGGTCCAGGGCCGGGACGGGGTGATCATGCCGAGGTTGCGCAGGATGCCCAGGCGGCGGCGGGTGGGTTGCGGTGTGGTGAAGAACAGTTTCTGCAGCTGGTGGGTGGTCAGGACTCGGTGGTGGTAGAGGTGTTCCAGGATGTGGTAGTCGCGTGGGGTGAGGCGGGCGGCGGCGTAGGCCATCGCGGCAGCGTTGAGACGGGGCAGGCGGAGCGGGATACGGGTGACGGGCATGACGGTTCTCCTACTGGTGAGGGTGCGGATCGTGAGGTGTCGCCGGGTGATGACTGCGGATGTGCTGTAGGCGTGTCAGCCGAGTGGCTCGTCGCTCGGGGTAGGCATGTTGTGGAGGCTGGGGCGCACGTCCGGCTCGACGTGGACCGTGCGAACACGGGGCCGGAGGGCACGGCCGGGCTGGGTGAACTGCTCGCGCGATGCCTGCCGGATCGCCTTCTGCCGTCCGGCGATCGGTTCGAGCAGGGGGCGGGTGCGCAGGGTGAAGGCGGAGGTTTGCTGACCGTCGATGATGAGGCGGGCGGCGGCTTGGTAGGCGCCCAGGTGGGTGAGGTCGTGCGGGGTGAGCAGCGGCGCGGTGTGGTGTTTGAGCTCGTTCGCGTCCTTGGGTGAGGCGTTGAAGTACACCTTGTTACGCGCGTCGGCCGACAGAGCTTCGCGTAGGTCGGCGGGGAGCTGGTCCAGGTGCTGGTGCGCCAGCACCAGCGACAGCCGGTAGCCCCGCGCCTCGGCCAGCACATCGTTGATGTGACCGGGCAAGTTCAAGAAGTTATGACACTCATCGATCACCAGGGAGGCGTCGGGCCGATCGGTTTCGGCCAGGTTGGAGCGGCGGGTGGTGGCCTGCCATGTGTGGGCGAGCAGGATGGAGCCGAACAGGCGGGCGGCGTCGTCGCCGAGGATGCCCTTCGGGAGCCGGGCCAGGACCAGGCCGCCCTGGTCGAGGAGCTGGCCGATGGGGACGGTGGTGTCGGGACTTGCGAGGGCCTGGCGGACGAACGGGCGTAGGAGTACGGCGCGGAGCTTGTTCATGACCGGGCCGATGACGGTCGCTTGCCCGGCTGGGGTGAGGGCTTCGTAGGAGTCCCAGAACCCGCCCAGCAGGCTGTCATCCAGCTTGGCGGTGATCTGCGCGCGGAACACCTGGTCGGTCAGCAGCCGGGGCACCTCGGCCAGGGTCGCCTTACGCCCCATGACGCTGGTCAAGGTCAGGCAGGTGGAACGCAGCAGGTCATCGACGCGTGGCCCCCAGGCTGTGGAGAAGCAGCGGTGGAAGATGGTGACGACGGAGTCGACGGCGAAGGCGGGGTCGTGTCCGGCGAGGATGTTGATCGAGGGTGGCGGGGCCGGGTCCTGCGGGTCGAACACCACCGTCTTGCCGACCGCTCGCTCGGGGAGGCGATTGAGGATGTCGGTGATCAAGTCGCCCTTCGGGTCGATGACCAGCGCTCCCCGCCCGGCGGCTGCGTCGGCCAGGACCATGTTCGCGAGCAGGGTGGATTTGCCGACGCCGGTGCCGCCGAGCACGTGGGTGTGGTGCCGCCCATCGGTCACGGGTAGCGCTACGGGCCGTCGTGGGCCGCTGTCGGCGTCCCCCAGGACGCGGACAGCCCCGCCCGCCGCGTTGCGCGGTACGGCGGGCGACGGGGCGACGGGGCGGGCCCCGGCGCGGGTGACGCCGGGGGCGTCGATGTCCCACGGCAGATGCGCGAGCATGGCCAGCTCGCTGACGGACAGCAGATAGCCGCGGTCGAGACGCCGCGAGCCGATCGTGCGGGCGGGCCGGAAGAGGCGGGCTCGGCGCAGGTACTGGTGACTTCCGGTGAACAAGGCGAAGACGCCGGCCAGGGTGTGGGCTTGACCTCGCAGCCACCCACGCACCAGGTCACCAGAGCCCGAGCCTGAGTCCGCGTGGTCTGGGCGGAGGCTCAGGGCCGTTGTGGTGGAGGTGGGCTGGCGGCTGGCGGAGACGGCGTAGCGGATGGCTACTTCATAACGAGGCTGACCGGCCTTCGCCAAGATCACCCGCACCTGTTCCGCGCGTTCGGGGAAGTCGCGGGCCAGCTCGCCGGGCCGGTGGTGCTCGCGGGTGTCCGCAGGCATGGGGAGGATCGCGTCGAAGAAGCGGCCGACGTGGTTGCGGCTGCCTCCGCCGCGTAGGTGGGCGGCGGCTCGGTAGGCGTGCCGGAGGCGGCGTCCGGTGGTGGGGCGGGCGAGGATCTGCACGACCGCGTGCTCGCCTTCGCGCAGGCCGCCCATCGCTTCCAGCAGGGAACGGGCCGGGTCGTGGTCATGGGCGGTGGTGAGCGGGTAGTGCTCGGGACCGGCCAGCAGGAGCTTGCCGCCCGCGACCTGCGAACCTTCGGGCAGAGGTGAGGTGGCGGGAGAGGTGGTGGTGGTCGCGCCCGGCCAGGCGGCTTGGATGGCCTTCTCCACGATGCCGGGAGGCGTGGTGCCGGGTACCCAGAGGCGGATGCGGACTCCGGCGTCGCTGCCGTGGTACTCCCACACCAGGTGCGGCTGCCCGGTGAACAACCGCGCCCAGGTGGGCCGCAGCAGCCCGACGAGTTGCCGCCACAGCACCAGCGCTCCTTCGGGGTCGCTGCGTGGCGGTGAGGAGATCTCGATCAGCCGGGCCTGCGGGGTCATGTCGGCGTGGTGGGCCCAGCCGAGCAGGTAGCGCACCCCAAGGACCACCGCCCAGATGATGGCCCAGGCAGCGGCCAGGTAGGGGCCGTAGGCGAGGGCGAACTCGGGCAGCCGGGCGGGTAGCTCGGCCAGGAAGTCGAGTGCCTTCTGGACGTCGTGTTCGTCGATCCCGCACAGCAGGCACGGGCTCTCGGGGTCGGTGACGGTCAGGTGGTTCATAGCGGGTCGCCTTCCTCATCGTCGTGGTTGTTGTGGTCGGGGTTGGTGGTGGCGGTGAAGGTGGTCGACACAGGCGGTGGCGCAGGTGGTTGGCCGAACTCGGCGTGCTGATCGAGGTCGGCCAGGTGGGCGGGGTCGGTGGTGACCAATTCCGCTTCGGCGGGTGAGGCGATGATGTGGAAGGCTGCTCGGCTCGCGGGGCCGGCGACCAGGAGTGCCTCGCCTCTCTCTGCGGTGAGCAGGAACTGGCGTTCGCCGTCGGTTAGGTCGAAGGCGTCGCCGACCGCGCCGATGGCTTGCGGGGCTTGGCGGAGGAGGATCTGGTTGGCGGCGTTGGCGACGATCGCCTGCCCCAGCTCGCTGCCGAGCAGGTCGGCGGCGTCTTGAGTGATGACGGCGAGTCCGGCCCAGTGCTTGCGCGCGGCCTTGGCCATCCGGAACAGGAACCTGGCTCCCTCGGGCTCCTTCATCAGGAGCCAGGCTTCGTCCACGACGACCAGCCGCTTCCTGCGGTCACGCGGGTTGGCCACCCGCCGCCAGATCGCGTCCAAGGCGAGCAGCGTGCCGACCGCTTTCATCTCCTCCGGCAGGTCCCGCAGGGAGAAGACGGTCAGGTGCCCGGACGGCTGGGTGGTGGTCGGGCCGTCGAACAACTCGCGGTAGGAGCCGGAGACGTAGGGGGCGAGCTGCGCAGCCAGTTCCGCGCCCGCCGCGTTGGCGCTGTCTCCTCCGCCTCCGCCCCCGGTTTCGGTAAGGGTAGTGACCAGATCGGCGAGCAGTGGCGCGGGCCGGGTCCAGGTGGCCGGGTCGCGGGTGATCCCGGCAGCTTGATAGGTGGCCAGGATCGCCGAGTCCAATGTGGCCCTGGTCTGGGCGGTGAGCTGGGCACCGAGCATGGTGGCGATCAGGGTCTGCAGGAACATCGCCCGCCGCGACAGCACGTCATCACGCGGGCCGTGGCTGGCGGGCAGGTCGAACGGATTCCACCGGACCCCGGCCGCGCCGAGGTGTAGGCAGGTCCCGCCGACCGCTCGCGCGAGGCGGGCGTACTCGTCTTCGGGGTCGACGACCGCGACCTCAACGCCTTGGTAGAGGAGTCGGAGGGTTTCGAGTTTGGTGAAGTAGCTCTTGCCTGCACCGGAGCGGGCGAGGACGACGGAGTTGTGGTTGTCCTGGCCGTAGCGATCCCACAACACGACGCCGGAGCCGGTGGCGCTCAGCCCGTACAAGACGCTCGTCTCCCCGACCTCGGTGGTCAGGTCGGGCGATGTGAAGGGGAATGCCGCCGCCAGGGCGGTGGTGTCGAAGGTGCGCGTCATGCCCAGGGAGTCGACGCCGAGCGGCAACGTCGTTGTCCAGCCCTGCAAGGCCCGGAACGTGGCCGGTTGCGCATCCAGGAGGAGCGACGATGTGAGCGCGCGCACGCGTTCGACCTCGGCGGCCAGCTCCGCCGTGGTGCAGGCGTGGATAGTGAGATATAGGCCGACTTTGAACAGGCGGCCGTGCCCTCGGGCGAGGCTGTCGGCCAAGTCGGTGGCATCATCAGCGGCGGCCTCGGCGGCAAAATCCTGGAGTCGGCCGTGCTGGGCGTCGGCGCGGCTGGCCGATTCCAGGCGGGCCAGCTGGCGGCGGAGCCGCATTGCCGCGACCTGCTGCGGGATGGGTTCGATGTGCAGGGACACGTCGAGGTGGCCGGGGTAGGTGAGCAGGGGTTCGAGCCAGCCCGCGCCGACCTCGCGCGGGTAGCCGGTCACCGCGAACGACGAAGAGACGACGCCGGGCAGGGTGAGGGTCCGCACGCCCATGCCCACGGCGGCGGGGTGGGCCAAGACGCTCGGCTCTAGGTTGCGAGTATGGCGGCGCAGCTTCATCGCGTGCTTCCCTTCGTGGCGGTGATGAGCTCATCCGGCAGGGCCTGGCCGCCCGGATGCACGGCTCCCGGGTCGAGGCACTCGGTGAGCGCCTGGGCGGCCTCATCGGCGTCCAGAACGCGGGTGGTGATGCCGAGAGCGGCCAGTGAGCGTTCGGCTTCGGCTGCTCGGCGCAAGACGACCGCGGCCGAGGCGTCACGCCGTATCGCGCGGCGGCTCCGGCTGCTAGAGGGGTGGCCGCGGAGCACGATGAGGACCTGGCGGGTCAGCAGCTCGCGCGAGGTGTTCAGGTCAGCCAGGTAGGCGGCGTGCTCGCGCGCCGCCTGGGCCAGCGCCGCATGCGGCAGAGCCTCCGCCTGACACTCGATGGCCTGGACTAGGTCGGTCAGGTCCGCAGGGCGGGCCCGCGCAAGGAGTTGGACGGGTGCTTCCAGCGAGTTCAGCCACCGCCCGAACCCGCCGACCAGGGCGGCCTGCTCGCTCGTGGTGCGCAGGTGGAAGGACAGCGTGCCGGTCTCCACGAGCACGGCGACGCCGCCGTCGGCGAGTTCGAGCGCGCCGTCCGTACGGATCGCCCGCACCGGCAGGCACAGCGGGGCGGGCAGCTTGCCGCGCAGGCGGCACCACCGAGGCGGCCCGGCGATCCCGTCCGGCGCGGCCACCAGCCGCTTGCTGGCCCGGCCGTGCAGCAGCGCGGCCCACGCGAACCGGTCCAGGCTCAGCCCGTCCCGCTTCCCGAGGGCGATGGCGATGCCGAGGGCGATGAGCGGGAGCAGGATCGCCGCGAGGATGACGACGGGCAGGAGCTGGTGGAGCAGGTAGTAGATGGCGGCGGCGATACCGCCGGTCAGGGTGACGATGAGGAGTTGGTGGATGGTGAGCCCGTAGGCGATCTTGTCGGGCTGGTTGATGTCGGCCGGGATACGAGCCAGCAGCGGCGGCGGCTCGGCGTCGTGCTTCATCGGTTCCCCCCTTTGGGCTGGCGCGGGGTGCGGCGGGGTGGCGGGTCGAGCCGCAGGCGGAGCTGGCCGGGGCGCGGTTGGCGGGTGGGCATGCCGGGGAGCCGGTCTTGCACCCACGGCGGCCGGGGGCGAATCCACGGCCCCGAAGCCGAGGGCATGGCCCTGGACGCGCCGGGTGGTGTGGGTGGGCGCGGGACGCGGGTGACGGGGAACGGCAGCGCGAGCTGGGTGCCCTGCCGGGCACGCCTGGCCGAGGCGGCGGCGGCTTCCGGCGTCGGCGCGGCCGGGGCGGGTGCTGGCAGGTTGAGCGGGAGTTCAAGCTGCTGCCAGGCCGGTGAACGGTTGGGCACGGCGGCTCCCGTCGATGAGTGGGGTCCAGGGCGCTGAGGTTTGTTTGGGTCGCCCGGCTTCGGGCCAGCGCCGCCACGGCCCGGTCCGCCGTGCCGGTGCGCGGCTGCCTTGGCACCTTTGCCGGCGGCGGCTGCGCGACGGCCTTGGCCGAGGGCGCGGGCGGCGCCGAGCGTCTTGTAGATGATCACGGCCTTGATCAGCCGTTTCAGCATGTTCGGCTGGCCTTGTTGCCAGATGGTGCGGGCCACCCAGCCGGGGATCTTGATCAGCACGAACAAGACGCCGATCAAGATCAGAATGTCTAGCGCCCGGTTGGCGGTCGGCCGCATCATCGCCTCGATCGCATCCCCGGTACTCGGGTTGGCGGGGGCAAGCGGATAAGCAGCGGCCGAGTCGGTGAGCAGCAGCTTGAACGCCAAGATCAGACCGATGGCTTGCAGGACCTGGATGGCCAGCAGCCCGAAGACGCACCGCCACCACAACTTCGCGACGCCCTCGGTCTGCGGCAGCGCATGACACAGCAGGGCCAGGGGCGCGGCGATGATGAGGAACAGCAGCAGGGTGATGCGGATGATGCCGATGAAGGCGAGCAGGAACCCCATCACCACCGCGACCGCGATCAGCAGCACCAGGAAAAGCACGATGCCTTTCGGGTCTTTGATCAGGCCGTCGACCTTGGCGGCGATGAGGTTCCCGGTCCGGGTGGCGTCGACGCCGTCGCCGAGCAGCGCGGCGACCATCGCGTTGGCCAACTCGATGGCGTACTGGCAGATCGTCAACGAGGCGTTCAAGGCGATGACCGCGATCACCAGGCGAGGGAGGACCTCGCCGGGCGTGGTCGACAGGCCCGAGGTGCTGCCGTAGGCCATCACGATCACCCCGGCCGCCAGCACCATCAACACCAGCAGCGCGTTCGCGATCAACCGCACGTGGCTGTTCAGCTCCCGGACGCGCTCCAGCATCAGCGGCGGCGGGGCGGCGAGCAGGGCGCTGCCGACCAGGACGAAGGCGGGCTTGATGGCGTCGGTGACCAGGCCGGTGAACCAGCCGTTCATCGCTTGGTTGAGCTTGCAGCCGACATCCATCCACCCGCACTCGGCCACCCCGCCCGGTGTTGACGGCGAGGTGGTGGATGGTGCGGCGGGTGGAATCCAGGTCACCTGTGGCGACGGCTTCGGGCTGGCGCTCGTTGTGGGTGACGGCGTGGGTGCGGGGTCGGCGCTGGCCGGTGCAGGCGTCGCAACGGAACTCGCGATGGCCGTCATCGTGAGCAGCGCCCAGACGAGAAACGCGCGGTGCAGCCAGCCTGCCCGTCTGCGCGGTCGTCGCCTCTGATGGAGGCGGTTCACTCTGCCCCCACGATGCCTTTGAGGATGGTCACCAGCAGCGGGGCCAGAGCGGCGACGCCATAGCCGAGCCCGGCATAGCGCAGGCCCTTCTTCGCGGCCTCGACCTCGCCAGGGTCGCCACCGGCCAAGATGTAGCGGACCCCTGCGACGGTCAGAAAGAGGGTGGCCAGGGCCACGAGGAGGCCGACGATGACGTTGCGCAGGTTGTCGATCACCGTGTTCAGCGAGTCCGGCGGCGCGGCCAGCACCTGGCCGGAGACGGTGACCGTTGTGGTGGTGGCGTGGGCGAGGGCGTAGCTGAGCAGCATGCCCAGGGCGATTGTGACGAGGACGAACAGCGCGGCGAGCGCGATCTTGAGGCTGTGGGCTTGCGAGGTGGTGGTGCGGCGTGGGCGGGTCATGGGCTGTCCCCCGGAAGTTCTGGTGCGGGTGGTGCGGTGGTGGAGGCGGCGCGGAGGGGGCCGGGCCCGGCGGCGGGGCCGGGTGGGCGTCCTCCTTCGAGGGCGGAGTGGGTGGGCTGGGCCGGGTGACAGGGACCGGTGACCAGGCACGGTCCCGCTGCCGGGCTCGGCGCCCCTAAATCCGCGCTGCCTTCACTTGTCTAAAGACCGGGTCGAAGGGCCGAGATCGGACAGGGAGGCCAGCGGACTTTGCGCGCTCTTTGCTGGCGGGTCCCCGCTGACACTCGGTCCGATCGCTACAGGCGGCGCTGAAGAATCGCCTGGTAGAGGGCGTTCTCGGCGCGCTGACGGCGCTTGAGGACGGTGCAGTAGAGCAGGCCGCGGCGGCGGCAGTAGGCCGACAGCGGGATGCCCTCCAGCCGGGTCAGCCCGATCAGCTCCGCCGACGCCGCAGTGATGACCCCCTCGGCGACCGCCTGGGCGAGCAGCAGGTCGGGGTGGCCGGCCGGATAGGCGAGCGCCTGCTGGCCACCCTCGACACGGTCGAGCAGGTCAGATTCGGGCAGCAGACGCGGCGGCTCGACCGCGAGTGCCCGCAAGACGGTGAACTGGGTCAGCCGGGACAGCCGCAGCAGCGGATGCGACCAGGCCACGTTCACCCGGATCAGGGCCTCCATGAAGGCGGCCAGCACCTCGGCTTGCAGGTCTTCCTGGTCAGCGCGGCTGGCGCGGTCGAGCTCGGCCTGATCGCTGGTCGCGGCCTTGTCGGCCAGCGTGGCGGCCAGGCGGCCCAGCATCGGGATGGCCAGCGCAACGGCGGCCACCATCCACGCGCCCCGATGGGTGCGCGCCTGCTCGATGAGGTGGCGCCAGACGTGGTCGCGGGTGGTGCGCGAGCAAGACCGGCGCACCAGCAACCGGCGCAGCTCATCCATCGGGATCAACCGGGCCGGAAGCCCCTCACCGATGGCGACCCCATCGACCGACAGCGGGTCCGGGCCGCGCATGAGCAGGCCGAAGGCGTGCTCGGCCACATCCAGCGGCAGCGAACTGGCTGAAGCTACGGCGGTTGAGGTCGAGGTGGTGGTGTTCGTGGAGAGGTGGACCGGAGTGTGGAACATGGGCGACGCTCCCGACGTGGAGAGGTGGCTGGGACGTCGCCATCCGGTCAGAGCGCCCGTACAAGAAACCCACAGAAAATGATCAGACATCGGGCACGGCAAAGATCACGCCAGCGTTGGCTCACACTCCGGAACCACGTTTGACCTGCGGAAACATCGAATCCGGCAGCCTCGGGCCTGCCCGGCCGCAGGAGGCGGCCCACTGCGGCCTGGACGTGGAAAGCAGCGCTGACCTGCGAGAACAGGCACCGGCCGAGATTCTCGGGTCAAGCTTGCGTCAAAGCGGTAGACGTCCTGCCCTGGGGTGGGCTCGCTCCGCGCTCGGTCGACGAGCACAGGCGGCAACGCCATCGTGATCGATGGCCGCCGTTCAGAGGTTCTGGCCGGGGTGGTCGTCCGGCTGGCGGAGGAGGTTGGGCTGGCTGGTGCGGCGCATGCGGGCTTCGTTCTGGGCGCGGGTGATGACGGCGGCGGTGACCTCGGCCGCGCGGTGGGCGGCCAGCATCCGGATCTCCTTGGGAGCGTCGCGGTCATCCATCACCAGCAGCGTCCCGTCCTCGCTGACGTGGGTGCGGACCTTCCAGCCGAGCTGACGACCGGCGGCACGGGCGGCTTTGCGGACCTCGGCCAGCTCACCCAGCTCCGCGACCGCACCGGGGGTGAGCAGAAGCTGACCGTAGAAGCCGCGGTACTCCGGCTTCAGGCCGACGGCCATCATCGCCTTCACCTGATCAACCAGCTTGGCCAAGCGGCGTTCGGCCAGCTCATCCTTGCCGTCCGGCATCCCGTCCACCTCCTTGGCCTCATCCGTGCAGGCTTGTTCTGAGCGTGTGCCGCCCGGCCGGGCGTTGCCCGGAACTTGTACGAAAACGCTGTGACCTGCGAAAACATCGATTATGGGAGGGTGCTGGCGGCCGGAGTCGTGATGGATGAGGCGCTGGCCCGGCGTGGAAGGCAGCCGAGGCCAGGGCGCCGGAACGGGCCGGACCCCCCTCCAGCGTCCGGCCCGTTTGCCGCACCAGTATGGGCGTGATCGAGCGAACACGTTGGGTGAATCGCGTAGGTGAGGTGCGGTCATGCGCTCGACCGGATGCCGGGATGGCCTCGATGATCTGACACGAGGGCGGTCGCCGCAGGTTGTCCACAGCCTGTAAACAACCGAAGAAGAGGCCCCTCAACGGGGGGCCGGGTGGAGCAGCACACGGACCGGTATGACGCGATCTTTGCTTGACGACCTGTCCCAACTCGGCCCTGGCGGCAGGTATTTAGATAGGTGACAGGGATCAGTGACCCGGTGCTCGGGCCACACCCACATGACCAAGCCCACCACCCACCACATCACCCTCGACCACGACCACGACCTCCACAACGTCGGCAACGTCGGCTCACCCGCCAACGTGACCGTTGATCCTCGCGGCGAACTCACCGTGAACCGCGAGGTTTCGGACCCGGCGCGGGGGCATCTGCCGCTGACGGTGTGGCTGGCCGCCGCCGACACCGAAACCATCGCCACCTGCAGGGCGGGCTGCTGTCACCCGGTCAGCGGCCCGCTGGCCCGCCACCTGATCGCCGCCTGTACCCGCATGGGCGAGACGGTGATCCACCTCGGCGCCGCGGACCACCAGGTCGTTTCGGCCGCGCTGACGGCGGGCTGCCTGCCGGTCGCCGTCTTCACAGACCCGGGCCGCGCGGGCGTGACCTGGACCCGGCTCGCGCGCACCCACCCGGCCTACGACCTGGAGGTCACCGACCTACGCGTCGCCAACCCAGGTGTGACCGGCTCGGGCGTACCCAACCCGCACGAGCAGGAGGCGCCGCTGCTGTCCGACCTCGCTACGAGCGCTGGGCTGGTCGTGTCCGAGCAGGTCTGTGACCAGCCGAGCCACTGCCCGGCCCGCCCAGGCTCGGAAGATGAAGCCCAGGTGTACGACATCGCCTCGGCGGCGGGACTGGTCAAGCCGGGCGGGCACCTGGCCGTGGTCACCGGCCTGCACTATGGTGACGGTCCGGGCGATCGGCTGCCGGAGATCATCGCCCAGGCCTGTGCGGCGGGGCTGGTGTATCTGCAGCACATCATCGCCCTGCGCCACCCCGCCCGCACCGACCACATCCAGCCCCGTCACTCCTTTCGCGGCCGAACCGCCCGGAAGGAACTGCCGGAGTGCGCCGGGCTGCCGGCGAGCGCAAGGGCACACAGCGACGTACTGCTGTTCGCCCGGCCAAGAACCTCGCCGCTATCACCGGAACCCCCGGTTCCGACTGCAGACGCTCTCGACGAGCCGACCGGCTCGACCTCCACGACGCAGATCGGCGGGGAGCGTTGATGACCAACATAACGTCGGAGGAGACGGCAGTCGAGGTGACGACGTCGGTGTGGGCGACCGGCCAGCAACCCTCACGGGTGCAACGTCGAGGCCGGTACGTGCCGGAGTCGACCAGCCATCCGGGCAAGATGCTGCCCTCCATCGCCGCCCGCGTGATCGGCACCTACACCCGTACGGGTGAGCTGGTGGTCGATCCGATGTGCGGGATCGGCACCACCCTGGTCGAAGCCGCACACCTCGGCAGGCACGCCGCAGGCGTGGAGTACGAAGAGAAATGGGCGCGCCTGGCGGTCGCCAACCTGACCCACGCACGCAAGCAGGGAGCGGAAGGGTTCGGCCGGGTGGTGGCCGGGGACTCCCGCAACATCGCCCACCTGCTGCCGGACCTGGCCGGGCGGGCAGCCTTGGTGCTGACCTCGCCGCCATACGGCGCCTACACCCACGGCCACATCCGCTCCACCCGCGACACCGGCCAACCCGGCGTCCGCAAGTGGAACCAGCACTACTCCGCCGACCGAAGCAACCTCGCCCACCAGCAACTCCCGGCGCTACTCGACGGGTTCGGCCGCATCCTCGCCGGATGCGTGCAACTCCTGCGGCCGGGCGGGGTCATCGCGATCACGGTCCGGCCGTATCGGGTGCGCGGGGAGCTGGTCGACCTGCCCGGCCATGTCCACCAGGTCGCGAAGGAGGCGGGGCTGGTGTTCGCCGACCGGATCGCGTGCCTGCTGTGCGGGCTCGGCGACGGCGTCCTGCTGAACCGAGCGAGCTTCTTTCAGCTCCACGAAGCCCGCAAAGCATGGGCGCGCGGCGTGCCCATCCACGCAGTCGCGCACGAAGACCTCCTGGTGTTCGTACTCCCACCGAGGCAGCTTCCAGGGCCGGCCACGCCTGGTCCCCACCTCCGCGATGGCCACGACCGGGAGTAGCGCCCCACGGCCCACCGTTCCTGGCCCGGACGCGGGCCGCGAACAGGGGTTCGAGCCCTGACCTGCGGACTTCGCTTGACACGGGCCAACAAGGTGGGCGTCGATACCGCCGCCACCAACCCCAACCCCAACCCCGCATCGAACCCCGGCATGCCGGGGCTGTGACCGGCCCGCCGCCAACAGGTCGGCCACGCCCAGGCCGGGTGACCGGGCGGGGCCGGGGTTGGGGGCCTAGCGCCCCACCACAGCCCGCCCGGACGAACCGGGCCGCGCATCCCGCGCGGCCCCACCGGCCCCTATTCATCAACACGCATGGAGGTGACGCATGACCAGAACAACCCCGACCGGCACCTCGGCAACCGAGACCGGCGAGGTGCCAGGGGTGCCGGAGGTGGTCGGCCTGCTGACAGCCGGACGGCTGCTCGGCATCGGCCGCACCAAGGCATACCAGCTCGCCAAAGCGGGCGCGTTCCCCTGCCGGGTGCTGCGCATCGGCGGCCGATACGCCGTACCGATACGCGGGCTCCGGGCGCTGCTCGACCACCCCGAACAACACAACGACGCGATCACACCCAGCCCGGACAGCAGCAGTCGTCCGGCAGCACCCAGAAAGGCTGACCACGATGGCGAATGACCCGAACACCACGACGGCAGCGGGCAAGGACCCGGCCGTCGCCAAGGGCACGACCTATAAGACGTGCGCGTGCAAGGACCCGGCCACCGGCAGTCGGCTCGACAAGAGCTGCCCCCGACTGCGGATCACCCACGCCGACGGCGGCCAGCGGTGGAGCTCCACCCACGGCACCTGGGCCTACCAGCTCGAACTCCCCGCCCACGCTGACGGCAAGCGCCGCACCCCGCTACGACGTCGCGGGTTCACCACCCTGGAGGACGCCGAGGCGGAACTGGATCACGCCCGCGGCCTGCTCACCCTCGACCCCGACCCCGCCGTGCGCAGGCAGATCACCGCGCTCATGCTGTCGGTGATCAAAACCACCAAGCAGCTGCCCGACACCGAAGAAGTCCGGCGCAAGGTCCGTACCCACCAAGACCTCAACCGGCATATCACCGTCGGCGAATGGCTGGAGGAGTTCCTGGGGCGCAAGCGCGCCATCGAAGCGACCACCAAACGCTCGTATGAGACCCACATCCGGCTCTATCTCAACCCCTACCTGGGCGACATCCGGCTGGACCGGCTACGGGTCTCCGACATCGCGGGCATGTTCGACGCGATCGAGGAGTTCAACGACATCATCGCCACCGAACGCGCCAGCGGAGACCCCGCCCGCATCCTGTCCGTGCGCTATCGGCGGCCCGTCGGCCCGACCACGATGCACCGCATCCGCGCCACCCTGCGGCACGCGCTCAACGTCGCGATCCGGCAGGATCGGCTGCTGGACTTCAACCCCGCCGCCGTCGTCGAACTCGCCGCGGCCTCCAAGCCCAAACCGGTCGTCTGGACCGAAGAGCGGGTCGCCCAGTGGGGCATCGACCACGCCAACCACCTGGACCTGCTCAAACGAGCCCGCAAAGGCAAGCGGGTCGATCCGGTCGTCGCCTACATCAGCGCTCCACGTCCCTCGCCGGTGATGGTGTGGACCCCGCAACAGATTCAGCAGTTCCTCGCCCACGCCCGCAAAGACCGGCTGTTCGCCCTGTACCGGCTGTATGCCATGTGCGGGCTGCGACGCGGCGAAGGCGTCGGGCTGCGCAAGCCCGACGTCAACCACAGGACCCGCAGGATCGGCATTCACTGGCAGATCACCCAACTCGGCTGGAACCCCATCCAGTCCACCCCGAAAACCGACTCCAGCGACCGCGAGATCAGCGTCGACACCGAGTCGATGACCTGCCTCAAAGAGCACGAACGGCGGCAGGCAAAGGAGCGGCTGGCCGCGGGACAGGACTGGGTGGAGTCGGGGTTCGTCTTCACCGATGAGATCGGCCGGCCTTTGCACCCGCAGCACGTCACCGACCGCTTCTACTGGATCTGCTACCAGGCCGGGCTGCCGCCGATCCGGTTGCATGATCTGCGCCACCTGGCCGCGACGGGGATGCTGGCGGCCGGGGTGGACATCAGGCTGGTGCAGGAGAGCCTCGGCCACAAGACCGCATCGTTCACCCGTGACACCTACACCAGCGTCTACCCGGAAGCGGCTGCTGCGGCGGCAGAGGCGACCGCCGCGTTCCTGACCGGAACAGCCCCGCCCCCACCCCGGCCGCTGCCGCCCGGTCGGCGCACCACCCGAGCCGTAGGCCGGGGCGCGGCATCCAGCGAGGCGGGCGGGACGGTGATCCACCTGCCGACCAACTAGATAGCGCGAGACACTTAGCAGAAGGGGAGGTAGGTCAGCGCACGCCGACCTATCTCCCCCTTTCCCCTTTCGTCCTTCCCCCGCAGCGGGAAGGACAGGGATTCGGGACGGGATGAGCCGCCCCCGGGAGGATGACTCCCCGTGGTGGGCGGCGTCCCGAGGCCCCGGGGTCCGGCAGCAGGAGCACGAGGGAGGCAGTGCCACCGCTGCCGGACGTTCAGGACGCTCCCCCTTATAGGGGTGGCGGCTCCAGTTGCCGTGTCGTGGACCCCGGATTCCACACACGTGTGACGCTGCTGGAGCCGCCCGCAACGGCCTGGTCAGCCAGCGGCTGCACCAGACCATCAGCGTCGGCCGACCGGTTTTCCACGCCGGTCAGCCAGGTGGCCGCACTCCGCCGGGCGAAAGCCCGAGCAGCCACCTCCCCTCCCCCGGCGAGCACGGCTGCCTGCGCGCAGCCGCCCCGCCAGAGGGGTTCGGGTCCGGTAGCGGCACCCGCGATCATGGGGAGCGTGCCGCCACCGGACGTCTAGGGGTGGGCGGCCCCTTCGCCTCGCGGCCCTGAAGCCGCGATCCGCTCCAGCGCAAAAGGAGCCGCCCACCAGATGACCGGGCGGAAGGGGAAACCGCCCGATCGCCATCGGAGGGTGGCTGACCGGACCTCCTCGGCTATCCGGCCAGCCACCCGAAGTGACCGCGCCCGCGGTTGCCTGCGAGGCCCGCGGTCACCCCATCTCGGGAACGGGATGGGCAGGTCTGCGCACCCGCCCAGCTGCTCCTATCCCGAGAAGCATTCGGAAATCTCGTTGGTTCACTTTCGGTTGGAGGGGGCGGCCCCTCCCATCGCGGCGTCGTCGTTCGCGATGGTCCCCTCGACAGACAAGGGACCGCCCCCACAGGCGACGACCGGCTCAGGCCGGGGGGACCCTCGCCACCGTCACCACGGCTGACCGCCGTTGACCGGCCAGCCGCTGGTGACCACGCGCTGCACACCACGCGGCCACCTCGGACTCAGACAGACACCGGTCACGGTCGCCCACCACCCGGCACCCATCCGAGAAGCCTTCCTTGTAGCTGCCCTCACCCGCCCCCGGCCCCCGAACCGGGACACCACCACCCGACACACACCCCGACCAGAACGGGGCACGGGTGAGGGCACCGCCACCCACGGCCCCGCCCAACACGGGCGGGTCACGGGGTGACACGTCCAGATCTGTGGCCGCCCGTCCCCGGTCGCTGACGGCCACCACAGCGCCATCACAGGGCACCACGGGCCACGACGGGGCCGTGTCACGGGACGGACAGCACGCGCCCCCGCCCGGTGTGGTCCCGTGCGGGCCGGGCGGCGTGCGGGGCCGCTACCGCCAGCACCCGGCCCACGCGATCAGCCGCCCGGTCCACGTGGGTGACCTCGACGATCGGCGCCGCCCAGGACCACCAGTAGAACCATTCGCCCTCCCGCGGCGAGGCCGACAGCACCTCGACCAGAGTGGTGGCCTCCGGGTTGATCACCCGCAGACGCGGCAACCGCCCCTCCTCGACCAGCACCCGCGCGAGCAGGCCCCGCTCGCGCAACACCCGCTGCAGATCGGTGAGAAAGACAGCGGCCTGGTCGGCGACAGCGAATGGGACGTAACCGGGCATGGTCAACTCCGAGGACGGTGAAGAGGAGAGAAGGAGGTACGTGACCGCAGACGACGGCATCCCGGGGCACCGGGGTGACGGGGTGCTAGGCGGAAGGCTGGTTCTGGCCCTGCTCCGCACGCCGCCGCCACACGACGAAGACCGCCCACACCACCACCCCAACCAGCCACGCCACGATCAGGGCGAGCACCACCAGCGCAACCGGCCGGACCACCTGCGCGGGAGCCAGCACGGAGAAGACCGCAAAGGCCGCGGTAAAGGCCAGCAGCAGAGCGTTGACCAGCTTGTATCGCGACACGACAACTCCATTCACGAACGAAAAGAGGGGGAGATACTCGGGCTGGGCGTGGCGGCCCAGAGGTCAGGGCCCGAACAACGAACGGTCGTTGGCAGCGCGGCGGCGGACCCGCCAGCAACGCCCGAGCACCAGCCCGAGGAAGAGACCCGGCCCGCCGATGAGCACCACGACCGTCACCGGCACCGGGATGCTGCCGGGAGTCGCGGTGACCCAGCCGACGTAGGCGGCTGTGACCAGCACCGGGGCAAGCATGAGCAGATGATGGCGGCGCATGACGGTTCTCCGCCTTTCTCGGTGGTCGGCTTGGGCGTGGAAGGTAGGGGCGAGGTCGGCCGGCTATGCCGGGGCGAGGAACAGCTCCTCGATCTGGGCCGGGGTGGGGTCGAGGTCGAGATGGCACCACACCACGCGCCCACCGGTGACCGGCAGCCGGAAGCTGCCCCACCGGTTACGCGACAGCGCCTGCACGATCGCCAGCCCACGCCCCCGCTCGGCGTTCAGGCTCGGCGCCTGCAGCGGAATGGCCGACGGCTGCGAACAGGACCAGCCGGGATCGGTGACACCCAGCCGCAGGTAGTCGCCGCCCTGAAACAGCTTGAGCGTGATCGAGCCTTGACGGCCCTCACCGTCAGTCACACCACCCCCGGTCTCACCGCTGGTATGGGCGGCGGCGTACCGGACGGCGTTCGTCACCAGCTCCGAAGCCGCCAGCAGCGCGATCTCCCGGGCGGGATGCGCCGCCCCCAGCCACCCGCTGACAGCCTCCCGAGCCAGGTAAGGGGCCCGGTCGCTGCGCGCCAGATGGAGGACGCCGACCTGCTGAAGTTGTGTGGTGGGGAAGGAGTGGATCACCATGGTCTCCTCGCTATCTCTCGATCATCAGCGGTGTCCTCCTTGGTTGATCGGCCAGCACCCCGAGCTGGCCGAGCTGTACCGGCTTCGCGCCGCGAATCGACTGAGGCTCGGCTTGCTCCCAGTCCCTCACGGGCGATGCGGTCCCCGAATCGCTGGCCCGGAAGCCAGGGGGATGTCCCGGCTTCCGGGCCGGATTGCTGCCACCCACCGTGCTTTGGTCACGGCGGGTGACGGTCACCATGCAACCCGGTACCCGACGTGCTGCGGAAGAGCGGTAGCAGGGCGTTGACCGCGCCCAGCTAACGCCCGGTAGGCGGACAGGGCGTTTGCAGGGCGTTTCCCGGTCGGACTGGAGTCGGGGGTTGGAGGCGGCGCATGCTGTGTGGTCCCCTAACGCTGAGGGAGCGTGGCGTGGTGACCCACCAACCAGAACAGCGGAACCCGCTCGATGAGGCCGGGCCGGTCAAGCAGTCCCGGCCTGGCCTGATCCGGGCACGGCTGCGGCGTGGTCTGACCCAGGAACAAGCGGCCGAGCAGATCGGCGTCTCCCTCTGTACCTGGGCGCGCTGGGAACGCGGCACCCAGAACGTGCGGCCCTACTACCGCAAGGCGCTGGCCGAGCGGTGGGACGCCGAGCCGAGCGAGGTGGATACCTGGCTCCAGGTCACCACGTGCCCCGCTCTCACGCCCTGCCTCGAAATAGCCGCAGCCGAGACGGGTTTGGCCGAGCAGATGCTTCACGCATCCAGCGTGGAGACGGCCCGGCAGTTGTGGAGGTTGGAAATGGACACATCACGCAGACACCTACTGGTTGCTCTGCCGTTCGTCCCAGCCGCGCTGGGAGAATGGCTACTGGCCTGGCAATTCGACGAAGCCCCGACCGCCGCCCGACACGTAGGAAAAAGCGTCACCGTCGGCATGGCCGACGTCCAACGCGTGCGTGAAGCGCACCACGCCTTCGTCCGGATGGATCACCAGTTCGGGGCCGGACTGGTCCGTCCCGCCGTCACCGACTTCATGAACACCACCCTCGCCCCGCTACTGCAGGGCTCAGCCTCCGACCATGTGCGTGCCGAACTGCTGAGCGCGGCAGCACAGATGACCCGGACGGCCGGATGGATGGCCTTCGACCTCGGCCACCAAGGCCAGGCCCAAGCACACTTCGGGCAAGCCCTGAACCTGGCCAAACACGCCGGCGACGACCTCACTGCGGCCTGGATCCTGGCCACCATGGCCCAGCAGGCATGCGACCTCGGCCACGGCCGGTGGGCTGTGCGGCTGGCCAGCGCAGCAGCCGACGCGGGGATACGGGCCGACGCGCCACCCAGAGCCAAAGCCCGGCTGAGCCTACGTCTGGCCTGTGCTCACTCCATCCGCCCCGCCGATGCAACCGCAGCGACCTCAGATGCCAAACGCATGGTCACCGCACACCTCAGCCAGACCGACAAACACTTCAGCAGGGGCACCACCGACCGGGACCCGGTCTGGGTCGCCCATTTCGGCGAAGCGGAACTAGCAGGAGAAGGGGGACTCTGCTGGCGCGGTGCAGATGAATTCCAGCGCGGTGCGATCCGACAGCAGGAAGCCATCGCCGCCTTCGGCACCCGATACCCACGCTCCATCCTGCTTACGCAGATCAGCGTCGCCGAAGGCTACCTCGGCATGGGCGAGATCGAGGCGGCCCTGGACCACGCCCGGGCCGCCGTCACCTCGGCCAAGGACCTCACCTCGACCCGCGCCACCACCCAGCTGCACGACTTCGCCACCCACCTGCGCCCTTACCACGACAACCGCCACGTCCAGGACTTCACCGACTACCTGCGCACCGAACTGGCCAACCAGCCCGCACCTACCGTCGTTTGATCCACACGGACTCGGCGCATCGGCGCACTCCTTTGTCCTGCAGAGTCGTACACAACTTGAAAACGTCTATCCGGGAGATGAACGTCCGGTCGGTCCCGCACCCGCCCCGGTGGTGGTTGTCATCGGGCACCGTGTAGATGCCGAGCATCGAGGTGGCGTACTCGGCCTCAACGCTGAAACCGTCATCGCGCAGATCACACACCGTAATGTGATTGCGGTCAGCGGAGACGCGGACACTCCCGGCCAAGTTCTCAAAATCCCAACCCGACACCGGGGCGGCAGCTGCTGGAGATGTCAGCAGGGCGAAGACGGCACTTCCCAGGAGAGCAAAACGAACGATCACAAGCAGACCCGTTCCACAGAGAGGGTTCAGAACGGCAGCCACTGTGATCCAAGAAGATCCGCGCGGCAGACGGCTTGATCAACACTTGGGCAGGCGAGCGACGCAACCTGGTCGGGGCCTCTCTCGGGTCGGCGTCACCAGGGGCAAAGTAGCTCTGCGTTATCAACATCCAGGTACATGGTGAGCGGATCGCCTTTCCAGAACCCGGGGAAAGGTAACGGAGCGTTGCGTTTCAAGTCCGCCACGCCGTGATCACGGCCGTGCGCGCCGAAGCCAGGAACGCGTCGGCGGCCGCGGCGAGCGTGACGTCCCCGCCGCGCAGTGCGGAGATCTTCGACGCCGTACTCATGCCTGTGGGGCTCAAGAACACGATCCATCGCCAGCGGAGGGGTTCATCGCCTGGTCGGGCTGGGCGTTCCTGGGACAGTGGGCAACTAGGGTTCGGGTTGGCTGGGATCATCGTTCGTGCTCCTGTCCACGGTGTACGCCGTCACTCGACGTTTGCTGTCACTGCCCGCGCTGTTGTTTCGCAGTGAGATCTCCAAAGAGGCGGAATTGCTGGTGCTCAGGCACGAGAACACGGTCCTGCGCCGTCAGATCCCACGGGTGCGCTACGAACCAGCCGACCGCCTGTGGCTGGCGGCGCTCTCGTCCCTGATACCCCGACACCGCTGGGCGGAGACCTTCTCGATATCCCAGGCCACCCTGCTGACCTAGCACCGCAAGCTTGTAGCGAGGAAGTGGGACTACAGCCGGCGTCGCCGCCCCGGGAGGCCACCCACTGCGGCTGCGGTCAGCGCCCTGGTGCTGCGCATGGCCGCTGACAATCCCGTTTGGGGCCACCGGCGGATCCATGGTGAGTTGACCCGCCTCGGTCACACGCTTCTACCGTATGGAACATCCTGAACCGGGCCGGGATCGACCCCCGCCCCGCGCCGCAGCGGACCAACACGGAAACAGTTCCTGACCGCCCAGGCCGAGCACATCGTCGCCGTCGACTCCCTCCACGTCGACACCATCAACCTCAAACGCATCTACGCCCTGGTCCTGCTCGAGCACCGCAGCCGCCGCGCCCACCTGCTCGGTGTCACCGCCAACCCCACGGGCGAATGGACCACCCCAGCCGCCCGGAACTTCCTCATGGACACCGACACAACACACATGAAGTTCCTGATCCGCGACCGTGCCGGCCAGTTCAGCGAAGCCTTCGACACGGTGTTCGCCGACGTGGGACTGCGCGTCCTCAAGAGCCCGCCACAAGCCCCGAAAGCCAACGCACACTGCGAAAGAATCATCGGCACCCTACGCCGCGAACTCCTCGACCGCACGCTCATCCTCAACGAGCAACACCTACGCCGAACCCTCACCCAATACCTGAAGCACTACAACACCGCCCGACCGCACCGCGGTATCGGACAGTTAAGCCTGTCTCAGGCTGAAGCCGAGCCGCCACTCCAAGTCGACCTGGCCAGCCATCGGGTCCACCGCAAAACCATCCTTGGTGGCCTCATCAATGAGTACCAGATCCCCAGCTGAAGCCATCCAGAACCCGCAGGTGGACACCGAATCCTATTTATGAGCCCCACAGGCTTGCGATAGTGGTCTGTTCGGATCGGATCGACTGGTTCACGATGCTGTCGTGGCGACTCGAAGCGTGACGTGGGTAGGGGTGGGCGTCGGAGGCTCAGTTGGGGCGCTGGGGGTGACATTCCTGTTGGGCGGCCTGGATAGACCCGATCAACTGGCCAGCGAAACCGGTGTGTTCATCGGGCTGGTCGGGCTTGCGGTGTCAGTCGCTGGGATGGTCCGGGCTCGGCACGGCGTCCACCCTGGATCTGAACGGCTGCCGAAAGTCTCCACGCCGTTGAGTGGGTCGGTCGTTGCCCGCGGGACGCGGTCGGTCGCGACGGGCGAGAACTCGGGAGTGATTCAGACCGGCGACGATTCCACTGCTCAACGATGACACACGGTCGTACCCCTAAGCAGGCGGTTGCGGCGCAGGGGGCGCGTTCTGTGTCGATGAGCACCAACCAAGGCATCGTGCAGACCGGCGATGGCGCGGCTGTCGTGTTTCATCCACCGCGACGACCACTGCCTCAGGTCGGACAGATTACGGTACCTACAGGACTGACCGGCCTGCCCAGGCACCCGGTGGCACACTTCGTCGGCCGGGCGGCTGCCCTGGAGACTGTGCACTGTCAATTGGCGGCCGGGGCACCGGCCAGGGTAATCAGCCAGGCGTTGGTCGGGCTGGGTGGTCTGGGCAAGAGTGAACTGGCGCTGCAGTACGCTTCCCAGCATCGGGCCGAGTATCGGCTGGTGTGGTGGATTGAAGCCTCCTCCGCCGAGCGCCTCCAGGCCGGGCTGGCGGCGCTGGCCCGCGCGCTCGCCGCGGGGGTGGATGCCACGGCAGCGGCGCAGGCGAACGTCGAGGAAGCCGCAGAGTGGGCTCTGGCCTGGCTGAGCACCTATGCCGATTGGCTGATGGTGCTCGACAATGTGGAAGAGCCAGCGGACGTGCAGTCGTTGCTGGGACGGTTGGGGCATGGCCACGTGTTGATCACGACCCGGCGAGATATCGGCTGGGATCGCTTCGGCATCGCCCCGCTCAGGCTTGGTGTGTTGTCTCGGCCGGCCTCTGTCGAGCTGTTGGCGGCTCTGGTCGGCGACGGCGTCTGCCCATCACGCGAAACGCTGGACGCGGTGGCGGAAGAATTGGGCGACCTACCGTTAGCACTCCAGCAGGCAGGGGCCTACATCGCCTGCACGCCACGGATGACTGTGGCCCGGTATTTCGGCTTGCTCCGCGCGCACCCTACTCGAATGCACACGGTGCCAGCGCTCGGTGGTGAAACCGAACGAGTCGTGGCTCAGGCCTGGACGATCAGCACCGCTCGTATCAGCGAGATCAATCCACTGGCTATGGATCTACTGAATCTGCTCGCATTCTTCGCTCCCGATAATCTGCCATGCACTGTTCTGGCCGGATTAGCCGATCCGCATGGTTCCGACGCCGTATCTGCCGTTGATGAGACGCAAGTGGATGAGGCCTTGGGCTTGCTCGCCTCCTACAGCATGATCACGATGAGTGGCGACCCGGAGGAATTCGGAGTTGATTTAGTGAGCGTGCACCGTCTCCTGCAGGCGGTCACCTTCCACCAGCTCACCGCCGAACAGCGCCGTCGAGCACGTAACTTGGCCACCACCCTGGTGGAGGCCGCATTGCCACAGGCCGCCACCAGGCTGGAGCACTGGGGGGCGTACAGGCGTCTGCTGCCGCACGCTCTCACAGTGCTATCCCCGGAGTCACCCGGCCTCTACCGGGTAATGAAGTATCTTGGAGCTAGCGGCAATTACCCGGCCGCCCTAGCGGTGGCTCGGCGGCTCTATGCTCATGCTCGGAATACCTTGGGGGTTGAGCATCCGAAGAGCTTGGACCTATTGCATGATGTCGGGTACTGGCAGGAGCGGTCAGGTGATGTAATTGCAGCCCGCGACGAATATGCTTTGCTGGTGCCCATCAAGGCACGCGTGTTAGGTGCGGATCACCCCGATACTTTGAGCGCCAGGCATAACCATGCGCGCTGCATCGGCGAGGCCGGAGACGTTGTTGCCGCGTGCGAGCAATATCGTGCATTACTGCCCATCGAAGAGAGCGTACTGGGCGCCGAACACTCCCTCACCCTGCTCTCGCGGCACAACCTTGCTGACTTCACAGGATTGGCAGGTGATGCCGTGGCCGCCCGTGATCAGTTCGCCGCGTTGCTCCCGCTTCGCGTGCGAGTTTCGGGTGTAGCTCATAACCACACTCTGGCCGTTCGGCACGGCCTTGCCCATTGGACCGGTATGGCAGGGGATGCTTCAGCGGCACGTGACCAGTTCACCGCTCTACTCCCCCTCCGTGAGCAGGTCTCGGGAAGCGAACATCCCCGCACTCTCGCTTCCCGATCTGGACTTGCGCGCTGGACAGGGGAAGCGGGTAATGCCGCGGCTGCTCGTGATCAGTTCTCGGAACTGCTCCAGGCTCGCGAGCGGGTCTCAGGCGGTGATCATCCTGCTACCTTGCTGGCGCGACACGATCTCGCTCACTGGACGGGAATCGCGGGGGACGCAGCACAGGCGCGCGATCAGCTTGTGGCTCTGCTTCCTGCTCAAGCAAAGGTGTCAGGTGCCCGGCATCCAGATACGTTGCTCGTCCGACACAGCCTGGCACGTTGGACAGGCGCGGCAGGTGATCTGGCGACGGCTCGCGATCAGTTCGCTGACCTGCTTCCCGTCGAAGAGGAGGCGTTGGGAGTCGCGCACCCTCAGACTGTGCGCACCAGAAACGCGCTTGGGCAGATGGGCTAAGAATCTCGCGATCATCAGCCCCAGCGTGAGCGCGCCAAGCAGCCCTGAAGATTCGACGCCTTCTACGGTTCGAAGTCACAGCCCTGATCGACCTATTTCAAGATCTACAAAAAACGATCTTGAGCTCAAGTGATCAGCGCATCGCATAATCGATCTTGTAGCGATGGGGGTCGCATGAGGGACTACGGGTTCTCGCCAGCTCAGCA
>NZ_JBITHA010000033.1:0-67675 GCF_044457485.1 Nonomuraea sp. NPDC050540 | reverse complement strand
CCCCGGATCATGGAAGCGACAGGGGCGGTCAGTCATGCCGGGCTGGGTGACCTGGCTCCCCGACTCTTATCGGGGACGATCAAAAAGGTAACGGGGGGGAGCGTACGCCCGCCATGACTACGCTGCCCCCTATGCGTGCAAATGGTTGGCGTTGACAGATGGGATGATCAGGTTCCACGACTGGAGTGCCCCCGCAGGAGGCGTTAGTTTGAAGCCGCACAGATCAAATGCTCGACGTGGCCACGGCGAAGGGGCGAACGGTATGGCGGTTCGCCCGAAGGCCTGGAGCAAGGAGTCGCGCAGTGCCCTGCTCAAGTTGACTGCCTGCTTCGCGGCGCTCCTCCTGGGGGAGTTCGTCGTTGACTACTTCACCGACGGGCCCGAAAAGATCACGGCGACTTATCTCACCGTGCGTCTTCTCGTGTTCGGCTTCTTGTGGTTGGCCGGGGTGGTGTTGATATGGCGATGGGGCTATATCCGCGCCCTCAGACGGCAGAACGCCCCGAACGTAGTCAAGGAATAGGGCGCGAGCCGTTCTCGTAGACGGCCAACGTCCTGAGCGTGCCGTGCGTGTACCGCTCCTCGTGCCGTCGCGACTTTCTGGGCGAAGGTTGCCCGGCGAAGGTGCACTCCGAAGGGAAGGAACAGCGGGTATCGCAGGACCGCCGGCCGTGTGACACTCAGTGAGTCGACCGGCATGCGCGGGAGGGGCATTGAAAGGCGTGCACCCAATCTCCGATCGGCAGGACGGCATTGCGGCAATGCGCCTCCTCAAGGCCATCGCCGTTACTCACGTCTACAACCAGCGCGCACAGGCTCTGAGCGTCGGTGTCTCGATCGCTGTGGCTGTCGCAGGTCTGCTGACCGGGCTGGGTTCGGAGTACGGCGCCGCAGTCGCTCTCATCGGCGCTCTCTGGGCCGCCGTTTACAAGGCGGTGATGGCACCCCGGGCCGAGCGGTATCTGCGGATCGCCGCAACGCTTCAGGAAATGTTTGACGCTGACCTGCTCGGATTGCCGTGGAACCACGTCGCGGTCGGGGAGCGCGTCGGCGACGACGAAGTGAGCCGACTCAGCCGACGCTTTCGCGGCGACGAGCGCCGACTGCGGGGCTACTACCTTGTTGCGAGCGCCGCACCGCCGTACGACGTGCTCTTCTGCCTGGACCAGAACCTGGCTTGGGGTTCACGCATCCGGCTCCGCTTCGCCCAGATGATGCTCGGCGTGCTGGGACTGTGGTCGATAGCGGGCGTCGTATTCACGTTCGCCACTGGCGCGACAGTGAGCAGGCTGGTCACGGGATGGTTTGTGCCCTCGCTCGGTCTGCTGCTCTTATGCCTTGAGATGTACCGCACGCAGATGGCGAGCACCGGGGAACGGCTACGCGTACTGGGATTGGTGCGTGCGGTCATTGACGATCCGTCGTCACCGGTGATCGCCACACCCGCCGCGCTGACGCTCTTCGTCCGCCAGGTGCAGGACACGCTGTATCACATGCGACGGCTCCAGCCACGTCTGCCGACGTGGTTCTTTCAGCGCTATCACGACCAGGACAAGGCCGATTTCCAGGTCAGAATGCAACTGCTGGAAGCGCGGTTTCCCCGCCCATGAACGCCTTGGAGCAGTTGACCCGTGTGTTCGACGACCCGGTGGTCGCGTCGGAGATCATCGAGTCGCTGTTCGGCGACGAGGTCGAGATCGATGCCAGGAGTGTCGCGCCTCTCGCGCGCGGCTACACCGGGGCTCGGTTGGCGAAGGTGATGCTGGCCAATCGAAGCGGGAATCCTAAACCTCGCTGGTGCGTGATCAAGTTCTGCCCGGCGGTGCCGGCGAGCCATCGGCGCGAAGGCGAACTACACAGGCAAGCTCTGAACGAATCGCCGCGGGAGTTCCGCGAGCAGCACCTCACCGAGATCGTCTTTCCGGCCATTCGATGTACCGGGGGCATCTTGGTGATCGGTCAGTCGATGGTTGACGGCGATCCGCTGGGGACGGTGGAGATCAGTCAGCTCGCGGGCGCCTGCGAGGTGGTTTGGAAGGAAATCCTTGAGAACTGGGCCGGTTGTGATTACGGCAGCGGCCACTCGACAGTGGCAGAGCTACTGCAGTGCGAATTGGGCAGTAGCTTCGAACCAGGCGGGTGGTTACGCGGCTGGGCAGAAAGGCACAACCTTCTCGCGCCCGCTTACCTGCAACTTCCGGACGAGGAAGCGGCGCTTCCGAACCCGTGGCGGCTTTTCGCCGAGGACTCGCCGGTGGCCCAGGCGCCGATCCACTATCTGGTGGGCCGAACGCACGGTGACCTGCACGGGGACAACGTTCTCGTACCGGTGCGCAACGGGATCGTCTGTCCAACCGCCTTTCGGCTGATCGACCTGGCCACCTACGACTCGCGAGGACCACTGAGCCGGGATCTTGCCACCCTGCTGCTCTCGCTCTGCTCCCGCGAGATCGGGGCCTCCTCCGAGCACAGCCAGAACGTGTTCCTCGCCTACCTGGAGCGCGGCCATCGAGATGAACGCCTCGACGGCGGCATGCCGGGTGACGTGCGGAGCGTCATCGACTCGCTCCGTGAGCCGGCGCTCGGGTTCGTGCACCGGAACAGTTGGGACCCGGCGCTCTGGCAACGGCAACTGAAGGTGTCTCTCCTCGCGCAGGCCATGCTGCACAGTGCCTACACGTCCGGTACGCCGGCTGCTGCCCGGTGGTGCTCGCGGCTGGCGGGTCGGCTCACCCGGTGCCTGCTCGGGCCGGCGGACTTTGGGGCGGGCCCGACGATGCCCTTCGACGCTGGGAAGATTGTTGAGACCAGTCGCATGACAGCGACACGGACGATGGGCCGGTCGGCACGGAGCGGGTCGCTTTTCGTCGACCGGACAGGGCAACGCAGCCGCCTTCGCGCGGCCCTGGAGGATCAGGTCACTTCCGTCATGGTGGTCACTGGCCCGCCTGGCATCGGCAAGACGGCGTTGGTACGCGAGGTGCTCGCCGACCTGGGCTACGACGATCTGGATGTGGATACCTCGCCGGTGAGCTGGCACGAGGCCACACCGCACGAGGAAGTCGGCGTACCAACCTTGATCGAGGCCATTGAGCCGCCCGGGTCGGGACAGGTGGCCGGCCCGTCCGCGCTGGCACGCCTGGAGATCGCCCTGGATGGTCTCGAGCAGGCCGGTGGCATCCGACCGATAATCGTGCTGGACTCGGCGGAGAACCTCCTCAAGGAGGGGCACCTCCTGCGCGATCCACAGCTCGATCTGGCGCTGGACGTCGTGCAGAGCCGGCCGTACCCCCTGGTCAAAGTCGTTCTCCTGACGCAGCACCCGCCCGAGGCGACGACGGGTGTGGTATGGGCGGGAAGTGCGTGCCGGATCAGTCTCGAAGGACTGGAGCCGCCGTCTTTGGGCGAATATTTCGCCCAGCTCGATCCAGACAAGCGGTACGGCCTCGCAGATCTGGGAGGAGTCGATCTACGGCGGCTTCATGGCCTCCTGGCGGGGAATCCCCGGCGCGCCGAACTCCTCCATGCGTGTCTCAGCAGCGAGCCGCCCGCGCTACAGGCCCATGAGGTAGGACCATGGCTGTCCACCATGCAGGCGAGCGAGGTGCATCAGCGTCTGGTGCGCTTGTTCGTCGACCACCTGCCCGTCGAACAGCAGCGGGTGGCGGAGGCGGTCGCGGCGCTCGGCGTGCCGGTTCACCGGGACACCATCATCAATGTCCTCAAGCCGTACGTGTCGGCGACCCAGGTCGAGCCGGCCCTGCGCGCGCTCGTCGCGGCCCGCCTTGTCCTTGAGCGCAGGGACGGCCGCAAACATCTGCGAAAGGCCGAAACGGAGGCGATCCTCGGGCGTCTGGGCCCGGGGGATCGGTGTGCTGAAGAGGGTGAGCCGCCAACCCGGTTCGACCTTCTGCTCCAAGCGGCCAGGGTGCTGGCAACCATGCAGAAGGACGACGAGGACGTGCACGGCATCGCTGACCTGGACATGCACTTCGCGCGCATCGACGTCTGGCTGCGGGCCGGGATGTACGGCGTGGCGCACGACTTGATCCACTCCATGGACCACCTGGTTTACCTCTGGGGTAGCGGCGCCGAGCTGCGCGCCCAACGGGAAGCCATCCGGGGTCGGCTCCATGACGACCGGGAGGGCGAGATGATGAACCTCGCAGCTCTTGGTGACATCTACTCCTACAGCGGCGACTGTCCCTCAGCCCTGACGTCCTACAAGGACGCGCTCTCCATCGCTCAAGAGGAACAGGATCGCGAGGCGATACGCCGGTGCCACCTAGGCATGGGCTCCATGTTCTGGGAACACGACGATCTCGCGAAGGCCGAGGAGCATTACGGCTGGGCGTACGCGTTGGCGGGCGAGGACGAGGACGACGGCGGCGATCGGGCCGCCGCGCTGATCGGCCTGGCTGACTGCCGGCAGAGGCGTGGCGACTATCGACGCGCTGTCAGGAATGCTCTGGAAGCCTTCAGCGCCGTGCGTGAAACCGAACCTGGGCTGGCGTCGAGCGCCACACTGCGCCTTGCTCGCTGGTACGCCGAGCTGAACCAGATCCCGGACGCGCAGCAGATGCTGAACGAATGCGCGAATCTCATCCTGGCCCACCCTGATCCCACGGCCCAGGCGGAACTGCTCAACTCGACAGCCGACCTTCATTTGTACCGGGATCTGCACAGCGAGGCGCGAGCGACGGCGCAGCAGGCCGTCGATGTCGCGCGCGACCACCGGGATCCGATCAACCTGCGGCGGTCGCTCACCACGCTGGCCCTCGCCCACGTGCATCTGGATGCTCTTCCAGAGGCCCGAAAGGCGATCGAAGAGGCGGCTCGCTACCGAGTGGCCGGCCGGGAAACCGCGGAACTGGCGCTGCGGGGCATCGTCGCATACCGTTGCAACCTTCCAGGCACTGCAAGGGACCTCTTTCAGCAGCTCCATGAGGAGACGGGCAAACGCACCGGGGCGGACGAGAATGATCTCGTAGCCTGGGACTTCACCGGGATCGCCCTGTGCTACTCGGTCCTTCTCGGCGCCGCGGAAACAACGACGGCGCTGGAAGCGTTCCGCCGCGCACGGCCTGAGCGGGCCGAGCCGACCCCGGGTCTGGACGTCCGTTTGAGGTTCATGGTGAAGGCGATGGCCCACGGCACTTCCGATCTGGAACCTGTGCTGAGCGGGCTGGCATGCATCCGGCCGGGCGCTACCGTCTAGGTCTGAAACCAGCCCTCCTCATGTGCCAGCAACATGGCCTCGAACCGGGAATCGGCGCCTATCTGTTGGTAAAGCGTCTTGAGTAGCCGGTACATCGCACGCTCGGAGTACCCGGCCTCCGTGGCGAGGCGCGCCACGGTCCAACCATCGGATAGCCGCCGCAACCAGGCAATCTGCTCCTTCGAGAGAACCGAGCGACGGGGTGGCCGTCCACCCCGTCCAGCAACCAGAAGGTCGGCCACGTCGGCCGGCATGACTGCCTCGCCGTCGAGTGTCGCGGCCACCGCCCGTTGCAACGCCGGCACCGTCGCAGTGTGCGCCACCACCGACCGGGCACCCGCTCGCACGGCCCGCACTCCCAGCGAAGGGGCTTCGCCGAAAGGCAGCGCGACGATGAGGGGCCGGGGCCGTACGCGGCATAAGGCGATCACCTGGTCAAGGTCCTCGGCAGAGCGCAAGGTCAGCAGAATCATCGCGCCTGGCCGTTCGTTGAGCCATGTGGCCGCATCGGCGGGCTCCTCGACGAGGTATCCCACGCTTGACAACGCCGCCACGACGCCATGCCGGAACACGGGCACAGGGTCCACGACCGCAACGTGAACGGTCACCCCGCACCTCCCTGTAGCTGCCGGCTCTCACCTGAAACGGCAGCCGACAGCTTAGGGCTGGCAGGAACGTGTCATTCGACGTCATAGTTACGCACATTTCGGTCATAGACCTGCATGCCGTGCATTTTTAGCGTCAAGTCATCCGGTGCTTGGAGGTATGCGTGGTCTACTTCGACAAATCGGGTCGGCGGATACATCGGCCCCTCGAACGCCGTATCCCACGAGCAGACTCCAACCTCGACGAGGCTAAGGCCCGATACATCCGCGAAGTCGCCGCCCAACACCCGAAGTTCACGCCTGAAGAGGTATACACCGAGATTCGCTACGGTCGGCGCCGGAACGACATCACCAAGGACCTGGTGCGTCGCGTCCTCGCCCGGCGACGCCGCTCCTTTTCACTGTGGCCCTTCCGCCGTTGACAACGGGCCCGCAGGGTCGGCCGTACGACGTGCTCAGCAGCGGCGGCGGTGAGGAGAAGCGCGCGCAAGGCAGGTTGGCCAGCTCTCCATGGGATCTGAGCGTTTGGACCTGCGTCTCCGCGCCCACACTTAGAATGGGAGAGGTGGCGTCTCCTATCTGCAACCCAGTAGTTGGCAAGTCGAAATACCTAGCGCCAGCCCTCTTCCTGGGCGCGGCCCCACTTCTCGTGGCCAACTGGTTGGCCGTTGCTGCGGTCCTGGGGCGCAACTGCGCCGTGTTATACGACGGCGGCAATATTACGGAATGTGGTGGTGGGCTTTCGGAGGAAGCGATGTCCTCCGTGTCGGGACTGATCGCACTGGGGATGCTTGTCATTCAGACAGGGCTGATCGTCCTGGTGAGCCGCCGCGCCCGCTCCGGCCCGCAGTGAGAACGCCCGGTCAACGAACCGCCAGTTTGGGCCCCGGCTCGCCGTGGCCGATCTGACCAGGAGACCGGTCAGGAGCGAGTGCGGCGCACGGTCCTCCCGAGCTCTCCGAAGCACTGGACGCGCAGCGCAGCCGGCGATGAGGCTCCTATCGGCGGCCTGCCTGATCACCTGGAGTTGCCCCGGCCGGAGGCTCATTCGTTCGTGGGCCCGCTGCCCTGATGCCAGGGGTGGTCCTTGTACCGGAGGGCGTCCATCAGAGTCCGGCTGTAGCCGCTGGCCTGCGCAACCTCGTCTATCTTCTCGGTGCGCGCATGCGGCGGAAGAAACTGCTGGATGAGTCTGGCAACCTGGGTGCGGGTCTGCTGGAGCTCGACCGTCATTTGACGCTCTTCCTCGCCCAGTCTGCGAAGTTCGGCGTACCGTCCGTCGGACGGTGTGCCCTCGGACATCTCGATACTGTACGGCTTGGCGGCCATGTACTCCCGGCGCACGGTTCCCAGCGTGGGACCGGCCTCAGGACCACGCGCTGCGACCTTTCGCCGCTGTGAGCAGCTCATCGTATGGTCCAAGCTCTTCAAGGAACGTGCGAAGCGGAGCATCTTTGGACAAGAGTGAGATCCAACTTGGCAACGGGTGGCGCCTCAAGAGGGGCGCGCCTGGAGTTGCGCGGCCAGGTAGCCGAAAGTGTCGTGGACGGACTCTATGCTTCCCGCCCATGAGCAGAGACGAATTTTCTGTCGTGTACACGAAGCGAATGGACGTGGAGGTGGAGGACTGTGGTCAGGTCTACCTCATGGATCGTGGGGACTATGAGGCCGCCGGCATGCCGGCCGACCCACGGACTCACTCCGCTGGGCTCATCAAATTAGAGGAGAGAGGTCTCGCGAGCCTGAACATCGCCACGCAATGGGGAGAGATTCCCTTTACGGTGACTGCCGCCGACCGGGATCCAGGTGCTGACCTGGACGGCTACGAGGACGTCGTGGAGATCAGTTTTGAGTCCCCGTCCGGAAAGGTCTTCCTGGTGGGGTGGCTTATGGATTGGGACGATGAAAAGGCGCACAACCTTTCCCCGTTGCTTTCTGGTCCCGGCGTGTACCGCTTGCGCTATCACATCCGAGGAATGGATGAAGAGCGCTGCTCGGTTGATGACCACTACCTTCAGATATGGCCTGCGCCACAATATGACCCGGCCGTGCTGAAAACTACGGAAGCCGTCCAGTACTTCATGAAGCCCGAAGCCGCTGTCAGCTTGGAAACGACCATGGGCTGGTCAGGGGAGGTGACCAGGTCGTGAAGCCGGACGCTTCCCAAGCTCTCGATAATGTCGGCGACCCGGATACGTCACCGTGGCCGAAGCCTTTCGGGCCGGACCGCGTGAAGTGGCTCATGGCGCACGTGATCTTCTCGTACAACCTTCGGGATGTACGAGAATCAGCGATACGGCCCCGCCCCCGCTGACAGGCTGCCAGCGGGAACGGGCGCTCGTCGTCAGCGGCGGTACTCGCGGAAGAACGTGAAGTTGCGATACTCCCGGACCAGCCCGCTGTTGTAGACATAGTCGTAGTTGCCGAAACCGGCGCGTTCGACGACCACGAACCCATCCTCGTCGGGGTGTCGGCCCTGGAAGCAGCAGGCGCTTGCGGGCGTCGCTGTGCTAACGGCACCAGCGACGGTGAGACCGGCGGTCGCGACGGCCAAGGACGCCAGCAGTCGGACCCAGCGGCGGGTAGGGCGGGAGATGTCAGCTTGCATATCTGCTCCTGCATTGGTCGGGACGCCGGAGAACCCCGGCCAGCTCTATTCGGAAACGAGCATCCGCAGGATGTGTCGGTGGCCTTGAAATCGTCGATCGCCTTGCTGTGGCGCGGATCGTCTCGTCGCAGACGTGAAGCTCAAGGCGCTCTGGGGTTTCAGGTTGCGCCGGCCGGCAGGCGGGACAGGCCCGTGGTTCACGACAGCGAGGGATTAGCCCTGCCGTGCTCGGACACAGGATCGGTGCGTGCATCGTGATCGTCCTGTCGGAGCGGTTCACCCAGGTCGGTTGGCGCGGGGCGGTCAACAGGAAAGATCGCGTTCGGGTGGTCGCTCGAACCTGTGATTGCCGTTCCACGGTGTACCGGCTGTGCCACGTGGGAGGCCAGGCGCACATTCGCCGAACCAGTCGTAAGAAGGCCAAGCCGGTGATCCACGAGACGTTCCGCTGGACTTTCAATGAGGCCGACAAGCTCTGGGCCGCGCTCCTACGCGGCGAGGCTCATGAGGCCGGACGCGGCGGTACCGACATCGGATGTCCGGTGTCGTCGCGTCTCTCAAACGCCGGGGGCTTGCTGTAGCCCAGGCAGCCGGCGTCGCCCGTCTCGGCCATGGCGCAAGCTCCTAGAAGGGCGCGCGGAGCGTAGCGGAGCACCTTTGGGTCAGGGCGGGATCCAATTGGCCAACCACTTGACTGGGTAACGGGTGGGCCGAGAAAGGGCGCCCGACCGAAGGGAGGACCTTCAGGGGTCGAGCCCGCGGCTCGACTGGAAGAACAGCCTGAGCCCTATAGGCGCGAAGCGCCCCAGGAGCGAAGACCTCGCTCTCACCAATACACAACTCCCCAGCGACTACGGGAGGATGAGAGGTAGGATAGAGGGCATGAGCGAGCCTACTGGCAAGTATTCGATCACCATGCCGCGTGACATCGCCGAGGCCGCCCGATCTCGCAGTGGCCCTTCCGGCCTGTCCGCCTACGTCGCCGCCGCCGTCGCCCGCCAGATCGAGCGCGACAACCTCAGCGAACTTATCCAGGTCGCCGAGGCCGAGCACGGCCCCATTACCGACGACGAGGTCCAGGCACAGCGTGACCAACTCCACCAGACCCGACGGGGACAGACCAATGGTGGGGCGGTTGCGTGACCCGTTCTCCCGCCGTTCCTGGCGGCACCCTTGTCCTCGACAGCGAGGTACTGGCCAGGGCCGTCCTGCGCGACCGTACGATCACCGCATGGCTCACTCTCGCCCGTGCTGACGACCTCCGCGTCATCACCTCTGCCGCCACCCTTGTCGAGGTGGTCCACCCCCGTGTCAATCGGCCAGCCCTGGAATGGACGCTATCCCGCCTCGTCATCGAGCCGGTCACCGAACCCATCGCCCGCCACGCCGCCACGCTCTTGTCCAACGCCGGCCTGCACGGGCACAAGTACGCCATCGATGCCATGCTCAGCGCCACCGCCCTCGCGGCCTCAGGCCCCGTCACGGTTCTCACCTCCGACCCCGAGGACCTCACCGCACTGTGCGGTGTACGCGTCACTGTCATCAAGGTGTGAGTTATGCCCCGGGCCCCGCTGGTTCCGGCAGGGTGATCATGACCCAAATGGCACGCAGAGACCAAGAACATCAGGAAACATCAAAGCCCAGGTACCGAATCCATCGGTCTACCTGGGCTTTCATCGTGAGAGCGGGTGACGGGAACCGAACCCGCGCTGTCAGCTTGGGAACTCTTTCAAGGTCATGGTGTCGGAGCAGGGGAAGCACCGCCCTGGGCAGATGCAGCCGAGTGACCGTGAGCCTCCGTGACTCCCTGCGAACCACTCTGTGAACGGGCACGCAACGGGCACGCGGGGGAGGGAGCCTAAGGCCATTCAATCCGGACTATGTAGGTCTCGCGTTGCCGTTCCAAGACAACGTACGTTGCCAGGCCGCATTCGCCGAAGGCATGGGTGAGCATGTTGGCTTTGGGGTTGGCGGAGTTGTACGGCTCGCCACTCCACGGAGCGGTCTCCAGGAGGGTGAACAACTCCGCGAGCGGTCGAAGGGCTTCATCGGGGAGAGCGGCGATCTGCTCTTCGGCTATCGGATCGATGGCGAGCTTGTACACCTACACGTCGATTCCGCGCGCGGCCAAGAGCTCACGCCATGGCGTTCCATGCGGAGCTGCGTCGTCGGCTATGACTTGCTCCGCCCGGATGTGCATTTGCCGTCGCCCTTCGGGGTCCTTCGCCGAGTCGCAGGCGGAGATCCACCAGCGATGTACGAACGCAGCCAGGGCTTCGAGATCGAGGCTGACTCTGACCTCGTCTAGGACGGCCTTGAGCCCGGCGTCGAACGCTTCGCGATCTTGTGGGACCACAAGCGCAGCGCGAATGGAGCGCAGATTCCTGTCCGGCATGGACGTGTCTGAGGGTGTGAAGTCCTGAGGCTGGGCTGTCATGGCGTGCTCCTCTCCCCGTATAGAGGGTACAGAGGAGGAGCGACATCCTTCATCAAGGTGGAGCGGGTGACGGGAATCGAACCCGCGCTGTCAGCTTGGGAAGCTGATGTTCTGCCATTGAACTACACCCGCGTCGGCCGAACGCCGCGCCCCCACTGTAGCGGAAACCAGGCGTCCCCAAGCAACCCCGCCCCACCCCCGCAACCACGATAGGTTGCTCTACGTGCTGCTTTCAGACCGCGACATCTTCGCCGAGATCGACTCCGGCAGGCTCAGCCTGGAGCCGTTCGATGAGGACATGATCCAGCCGTCCAGCATCGATGTCCGGCTTGATCGATTTTTCCGTGTCTTCGAAAACCATAAATATCCGCACATCGATCCGGCAGTCGAGCAGCCCGACCTCACCCGCCTCGTCGAACCGGACGGCGACGAGCCGTTCATCCTGCACCCGGGCGAGTTCGTCCTGGCCTCGACCTACGAGGTCATCACCCTGCCCGACAACCTGGCCAGCCGCCTGGAAGGCAAGAGCTCGCTCGGTCGGCTCGGGCTTCTCACGCACTCGACGGCCGGCTTCATCGACCCGGGCTTCAGCGGCCACGTCACCCTTGAGCTCTCCAACGTTGCCACGCTCCCCATCAAGCTCTGGCCCGGCATGAAGATCGGCCAGTTGTGCGTGTTCAGGCTGAGCTCGCCGGCCGAGCACCCGTACGGCGCCCAGAAGTACGGCTCCCGCTACCAGGGCCAGCGCGGCCCCACCCCGTCGCGCTCGTTCAAGAGTTTTCACCGGACCAAGATTTAGACCGCAGCTCCACGAGCCCGGGAATCGCCAACGCCACCAGCGGCAGCACCGCGGCGAGCGCGCTGACCAGCAAGACCGGCCTGGCCCCGACGGTGTCCACGAGCACACCGGTCGCGACCAGGCCGAACGGCGTCAGCCCGAGCACCGCCACCCATTCCAGCGAGGCCACGCGGGCCTGCCGCCCAGGCGGCACCTCGCGCAGCATGCCGATGACCCATTCGATGGCGGCGACCTCCAGCCCGACCCCGGCCAGCAGGAAGCAGGTGAACACCGGCCACGGCGTCGTTGAGGTCAAGAGCGACAAGGGCACCAGCCCGTACGGCAGCAGCCCCACCATGGCCGTGAGCCCCGGCCGGGGCCTGGGCCGGAGGAAGGCGATGAAGGCCCCGATGAGCCCGCCGAGCGAGAGCGCGGCCAGCGACAGCCCGTAGATGGCGTCGGCCTCGTGCAGCGGCAGGAAGTTCCACTGCAGGTTGGACGCGGTGGCCGGCAGCAGGACCTGGGCCGGGGCGACGATGAGCGTCTGGTGGAGAGCGAGCACCGCGATCACTCCGGCCATCCAGGGCCGGGACCAGACTTCGCGCATGCCTTGGCGGATCTCGTCCATGAGGCGGTGGCGCGGCTGGGCGGGCAGCACGGGTTCGCGCATGAGCCAGATGAGCCCGGCGCTGATGCCGAACCCGAGCGCGGCGGCGAAGAAGGCGGCCCACGGGCCCCACGCGACGACGATGGCCGCTCCGGTGAACGCCCCGAGGAGTGATCCGCCGCGCAGGGAGACGCTGGTCATGGCGATTCCGGTACGGCGGTGCCGTTCAGGAAGAACGGTTGACAGGACCCCCTGCAACGCGGGGCGGAAGAACGCCTCGCACAGCCCGCCGAGGAAGACGGCGATCCCCATGAACGGCGCCAGCGGCCAGATCGCGACGACGAGCGCGATGGCCACGAGGCCGAGTTGGGAGCAGGCCATGACGACGCGGCGGGGGAGCCGGTCCGCCCATACGCCGCCGAAGAGGGCGAAGCCCACCAGGGCGATCAGGCGTCCGGCCAGGACGAGGCCGATGGCGGCGGCGCCGTACCCACCCCGGACGAGTGAGATCACCACGGCTATGGGAAAGATGTAGTCAGCCGCCACAGATGCGGTGAGGCTGCACCAAAGCAGACGGAAGGCTCGATCTCCCAACACACCGGCGGCTGGCCGCATATGTCACCAGGATGAGCCATAACTGGCTCAAAAACCAGCAAAGCGGACGTCGGCAAAATGGTGATCAAGCTATCTACAGGGCTGGTATCCGGCAAGGGATGGAGGGTAGCCACACGATGAAGGGGACATGAAGTTCGCATTTTGCCTGGTAACCCGTACTCTCTTCCACGGACCATCCCCGCACATCTGGAGAACGACGTGCGCCTGCGTCTCACGCCTCGTGAGGACAGCTACTACGACCTGTTCGCCGACTCCGCGAACAACCTGGTCACGGCATCCCGGCTGCTGGTGGAGATCATCAGCGACGGCTCGGACAGGGAAGCCCTGGCCGAGAAGATGCGCGCTTGCGAACACGCCGGTGACGAACGCACTCATGCGATCATGAATCGGCTCAATGAGAGCTTCATCACCCCATTCGACCGCGAGGACATCTACCGCCTCGCTTCGAACCTCGACGACGTGATGGACTTCATGGAGGAGGCCTCCGACCTCATCGTCCTCTACCAGATCGACCACCTGCCCAAGGACGTCATCCGGCAGGTCGAGGTCCTGGAACGCGCAGCCGAGCTCACCGCCGAGGCGATGCCGCGGCTGCGCTCGATGAAGAACCTGAACGAGTACTGGATCGAGGTCAACCGCCTGGAGAACCAGGGCGACCAGGTGTACCGGCGCCTTCTGGCCAAGCTCTTCAGCGGTGAGTACGACGCGCTCACGGTCATGAAGATGAAGGAGGTCATCGACCGTCTCGAAGAGGCCGCCGACGCCTTCGAGCACGTGGCCAACACGATCGAGTCGATCGCGGTCAAGGAAAGCTAAGTGGACCTCACGCTCGCCCTCGTCATCGGCGTGGTCGTCGTGGCGTTGATCTTCGACTACACCAACGGCTTCCACGACGCGGCGAACGCCATCGCCACCTCGGTCTCCACCAGGGCCCTCACCCCAAGGGCGGCTCTGTTCATGGCGGCGGCGATGAACTTCATCGGCGCCCACCTGGGGACCCAGGTCGCACAGACCGTCGGAAAAGGCATCATCGATGCCCCACAGGGTTCCCACGGTCTGGTGGTCGTCTGCGCCGGCCTCATCGGCGCGATCACCTGGAACATGGTCACCTGGTACTTCGGACTGCCCTCCTCCTCCAGCCACGCCCTCATCGGCGGCCTGATCGGCGCGGCGCTCGCCTCGGCCAGCATCGTCCATTGGGACGGCGTCGTGGAGAAGGTCGTCATCCCCATGATCCTGTCGCCGCTGGTGGGTTTCTCGCTCGCCGCCGCGATCATGATCGCAATCTATTGGATCTTCCGCAACGCGCAGCCCGGAAAAACGAACCGCGGCTTCCGTTACGCGCAGACCGTGTCCGCCGCCGCCATGGCGCTCGGGCACGGCCTGCAGGACGCGCAGAAGACGATGGGCGTGATCTTCCTCGCGCTCACCGTCGGCGGCTACGCCTCCCCGAAGGACCCGATCCCGCAGTGGGTCATCCTGGCCGCCGCCGGGGCGATCTCACTCGGCACCTATGCGGGCGGCTGGCGCATCATGCGCACGCTGGGCCGGCGCATCATCGCGCTCGACCCACCGCAGGGCTTCGCGGCGGAATCCGCCGCGGCGACCGTGCTGTACGGCGCGGCCATCGGCTTCGGCGCCCCGATCTCCACCACCCACACCATCACCTCGGCCATCATGGGCGTCGGCGCCACCAAGCGCCTGTCGGCCGTGCGCTGGGGGGTGGCCGGAAACATCGTGACGGGCTGGATCCTCACGATCCCGGCCGCGGCTCTTGTCGCGGCTCTGTCGTACTACGCGCTTCACTGGCTCGTGGAGTAGCGGCGTACATCACGTCGATGTCCCATCGGCTGAACCCGAGACCCGAGTAGAGCCTGATCGCGGCCGCGTTGGCCTCGTCCACGTAGAGCATGACCTGGGCGAGGCCGCGCGAGCGCAGATGGCGCAGGCCCGCGACGGTCAGCGACTTGCCCAGGCCGGTGCCCTGCTGGGAGGGGTCGACGCCGACGACGTACACCTCGCCCAGCGGCTCGTGGCCGTGCTCGTCGGAGCCGTGGACCTTGGTCCAGTGGAAGCCGACGAGCCGGTCGCCGCGGAAGGCCAGGAAGAAGCCGGCCGGGTCGAACCACGCCTCCGCCTCGCGGCGCAGCACGTCCTCCAGGGTCCACGCTCCCTGCTCGGGGTGATGGGCGAACGCCGCCGCGTTCACCTTGAGCCAGGCCTCCTCGTCGCGGCCGGGGACGAAGGCGCGCAGCCGTACCCCTGAGGGCATCTCAAAGGACGCCAGGGGCGCGAACAGCGACCGGCGCATCTGCCACAGGGAGCGAACCCTCTCAAACCCCATGGAAGCGGCCAGAGCGCCCGCACCGGGGTGATCTCCGTGCGCCCACAGGCGCAGCCGGCCGTCGGTGATGTTCAGGACCTCGCTGAGCAGACGCGCGCCATGCCCCTTTTGACGGTACGACGGGTGGATCACCAGCTCGCCACTTGGACCCTCGACCTCGTCGGTGGGGTCCACGTGGGCGTAGCCGGCCAGGGTCTGGTCGTCGTAGAGCAGGAGCGAGCGTGCGCGGGCGTCGCCGCCGTAGCGCAGGTGGAGCATCACGTGCTCGTTCAGGGGGCGGACGCCGTCGGCCTCGGTGGCCGCTTCCACGACACTCAGAACGTCGGCGATTTCCTGTTCAGCAAGTCGTTCCGCGACCTTCACATGCACGCTCATGCGTCGAACTCTAGGCGTCCGTATGGCAAACAACGCCAGGGGGCTGGCCGATGAATCGTTACCTTTGCGACATGGGTTGCATGGATTGCGGCCGTAACGTCTTGGTCCATGACGTCTCGATCCCTCCTCCGGCTTGCGCTGGCCGGAGCCGTGGCCGCCGGCGGGTTCGCCTTGGCCATCACCCCCGCGGACGCCGGTAAGACCACCGCCAGAACGGTCCCCGTGCGCCTCCTCGCGCTGAACGACTTCCACGGCCACCTCGAGCCGCCCACCGGCTCCTCCGGCCGCATGGTCGACGAGAACGGTCAGACCGTCGACGCCGGTGGCGCCGCCTTCGTGGCCGCCCACATGAAGCGCCTGGCCGACCGCAACACCATCGGCGTCGCCCAGGGCGACCTCATCGGCGCGACGCCGCTCATCTCGGCCGCCTACCACGACGAGCCCTCCGTCGAGTTCCTCGGGAAGATCGGGGTGAAGGTCTCCGCGGTCGGCAACCACGAGTTCGACGAGGGGTACGCCGAGCTGCGCCGGATCATGAAGGGCGGCTGCCACCCGGTCGACGGCTGCTCGCCCGCCGGCCGGTGGAAGGGCGCCCAGTTCGACTACGTCGGCGCCAACGTGCTGTTCAAGAACCGGAACGAGAGGTCCGACGCGCTGGCCGGGCTGGCCTCCACACCGCAGGCCAAGCAGCTGCTCCAGGACTGGGGCGTCCCCGCGCTGCCGCCGGTCAGCATCAAGTGGAAGAACGGCGTGCCGATCGGCTTCATCGGCCTGGTCACCCAGACCACGCCCGGCATCGTCACCGCGGAAGGCATCAAGGACCTCAAGTTCGTCGACGAGGTCAAGGCCGCCAACGTCGCCTCCAAGCTCCTCAAGCTCATCGGCATCAAGGCCCAGGTCGTGCTGGTGCACGAGGGTGACCAGGTGAACGCCGGCCAGTCGCCCGACGCCTGCAGCGCCATACCTGGAGCGGGCAACCGTATCGCCACGCAGGTGGACGCCGAAGTGGACATGGTGCTGAGCGGGCACTCGCACCAGGCGTACAAGTGCACCGTCAAGGACCCGGCGGGCAACGATCGCCTGTACTCGCAGGGCGGATCGTTCGGGCGCGTGATCACCCAGGTCGACTTCCAGGTGGACACCCGCAGCCGCGACATCGTCCGCAACACCGTCACGGCCGACAACCACGTCGTGACCCGCACCATCGCCGCGGACCCCGAGATCTCCACCTTCGTCCAGACATGGAAGGACAGGGTCGCCCCGGTCGCCAACAAGCCCGTCGGCAAGATCACCGCGGACATCACCAACACCGCCACTCCCACCGGCGAGACCCCGCTCGGCAACCTCATCGCCGACGCCCAGCTCGCCGCCACCAAGACCGGTGGCAACGCGCAGGTGGCGCTGATGAACCCGGGTGGCATCCGGGCTCCGTTCACGTTCGCCGGGTCGCCGGCGGGCGAAGGGGACGGTGTCGTGACATATGGGGAGGCGTTCACCGTTCAGCCGTTCAACAACCTGATGCAGGTCGTGACGCTGACGGGGGCGCAGCTGAAGACGCTGTTGGAGCAGCAGTTCGTCGGTGGTCCCAACGGCCAGCCGTTCCAGAAGATCCTCCAGCCTTCGGCGAACCTGACCTACACGTACAGCAGAGGCGCGGCCTGGGGTTCCAAGGTCAGTGACCTGAAGATCGACGGTGCCGCTGTTACCGACACCCAGCAGGTCAGGGTGGCGGCGAACAACTTCCTCGTGGGTGGTGGCGACGCGTTCGCCGCCTTCAAGGACGGGACGGACGTGTGGAGCGGGCCGCTCGACATCGACGCCCTGGTCACCTACCTCACCGCGAACCAGCCCATCGCCCCGCCGGCGCTGGGCCGTATCACCGCCGTCGACTAGATGTGTGGGGCCGCGTCGCTTTGCAAGCTCGGTCTTCCCTTCTGAGCGCTTCGCGCTTTGGGGTTCAGGCTGTGTCTTGCGGCGGCGCGGCCCAAAGGCTCGGGCTTCGCTGTGGGGCGCTTCGCGCTTGGGGACTCAGGCTGTGCTTTGTGGGGCACCCCGCCCAAAGCTCGGTCTTCGCCCTTGGGCGCTACGCGCATGAGGGGCTCAGGCTGTTCTGATCTCGATCGAGGGGCTGCCGCCCCGCGAGCGCCCCGCCCCGTCGACCGCCTAAGGCGTGGGCGAACCAGCTCGCCAAGGTCGGATGATCGCCGTGGGGTGGGATCGGCGCCAGCCACCGGCGGCACGCTGCCCGTGGAGCGTGGCTCGTCGTGGCCGGAGAGCGGGTTGCTATGGTCGCTCGTTGTGGATGATGATCTGGCGCTGCCCGTTCTCCCGACCTCCGTGCCCCGGCTTACCCTGCGGCCGCTTACGGCCGACGCGATGGAGGCGTACTACGAGCTGATCGTGCGCAATCGCGAGCACCTGACCCGCCACGGCGACTATGAGGAGATGAAGGTCGCGACGCGGGAGGCGGTTGCGCGGGACTTTGCGAGCCCACTCGACCGGAATCTGCGGTTTGGCCTTTGGTTCGAGGATCAGCTTGTTGGCAGAGCGGATCTCAATCCGGTTGATCCGCCCCGGTACTCGATGGGTTACTGGCTTGATGAAGGTGTGACGGGCAGGGGTTACATGACGGCCGCTTGCGGGGCGTTGATCGACTTTGCTCGGGCCGGGTTGGGGGCGACGGATGTGTTCGCCGGGGTGACGCACGGCAATGACCGGAGCGTGGCTGTTCTGGAGCGGCTGGGGTTCGGCGCGGTGGCCGAATTCGAGCACTACACCAGGTTCCACCTCTCGTTGCACACTGAGTAGCTTGATCGAGGAGGGCCCTCGCCGGGAGCGTGAGCGCGTCGAACCCTGGGGTTGTGGTGTCCGTCGAAAAACCCGCACGATGACGGCCCTCGCCAAGATTGAACGAGCAACTTGGCCGGCTTTCAGACTTTCGGGCCCTCTTGCCGGTACCTCTCATGCCGGATGGCCGGCCGCACGGCCCGGTAGACAATGAAGAAAAGCACGATGGCCGGAATGGTCCAGCTCGTGAGTAAGAAGACCTCGCTCATGTGGTTCCCCATTCAGGTGCGTGTTCGTGAGTATGGCTGGGCGACCGGAAATCCGGGTGGTGATCGCGACAGGACCACGCGCGGTCTCGCCTATGGGATCTTGTCACCGACGGCCGAACCGCCCACGACAATCAGGTGATGCGGCTCGGGATGTCCTAGTGGAGGAACACAAGTGACCACAGGTGACACCGGCGGGAGCGGCCGGCGTGTCGCGCTGGTGACCGGTAGTTCGCGCGGGCTGGGGAGGGCCATCGTGCGGCGGCTGGCCGAGGACGGCATGGCCGTCGTCGTCAACGGGCCGCCCGGCGACGCACAGGCCCGCGAGGTCGCTCGCGCCGTCCGCGACAGCGGCGGCATCGCCGACGCTATTCTCGCCGATGTCACCGACGAGCGGCAGGTCGCCGAACTGGTCGCCGCCGTCACCACCACCCTGGGTCCCATCGAGGTGCTGGTGCTGAACGCCACCGGACCCCAGCCCGAGGCTCCCCTGACCGACGTCACCTGGGCGGACCACCTCGCCCAGCTTGAGTTCTTCGTCAAGAGCCCCGTGCTTCTCGGCCGCCTGGTGATCGAACAGATGCGGAAAGGCGGGTTCGGCCGGATCATCCAGATCGACTCAGAAGTCGCCCACCGGCCACCCCCGGGCCGGTCGGCCTACGCGACCGCCAAGAACGCCCAGATCGGCCTGACCCTCAGCTGGGCCCGCGAACTGGCGCCCGACGGCATCACCGTGAACACCGTCGCCCCGGGCTTCATCCCGGTCGAGCGCCATGCCGGCGTAGCGGCCGAGATCAGGAGCGCCTACCGGGCGTCGGTACCCGCGGGCCGCATGGGCACCGCGGACGACGTCGCCCATGCCGTGAGCTTCCTGGCCTCGGAAGGCGCCGGCTTCATCACCGGCCAGCGCATCGTGGTCGACGGCGGCCGCAACCTCGGAACCTGACCGTCACTGACGAACGGCCAAGACGATCTGGAGGCCTTCGCCGGCGCGGCTACGAGACCAGGGATGAGTCGCCGCGTTCTGGGACGAATCTGTAGCCGACGTTGCGGACCGTGCCGATCAGTGACTCGTATTCGGTTCCGAGCTTCGCCCGCAGCCGCCGCACGTGTACGTCCACCGTCCGGGTGCCGCCGAAGTAGTCGTACCCCCACACCTCCTGCAGCAGTTGCGCCCGGGTGAAGACGCGGCCGGGGTGCTGGGCGAGGTACTTGAGGAGTTCGAACTCCTTGAAGGTCAGGTCGAGGACGCGGCCGCGCAGGCGGGCCGTGTAGGTGGCCTCGTCGATGGACAGTTCGCCGCTGCGGATCTCGTCGGGCGCGTCCTCGGTGGAGGCCAGGGACAGGCGGCCGGTGGCCATGCGCAGGCGGGCCTCGACCTCGGCGGGGCCGGCGCTGTCGAGCAGGACGTCGTCCACGCCCCATTCGGCGGTCATCGCGGCCAGGCCGCCTTCGGTGACGATGACCAGCAGGGGGACGTCGATGCCTGTTGTTCTGATGAGGCGGCACAGGCTCTTCGCGTGGGCGAGCTCTTTGCGGGCGTCGACGATCACCGTGTCGGAGGGCGGGGCGTCGATCAGGGCGGAGGCCTCGGCCGGCGCGACGCGGACAGAGTGGAGCAGCAGGCCGAGAGCGGGCAGCACCTCGGCCGACGGCTCCAGAGCGTTCGTCAGCAGGAGCAGGTTGCTCATCACGGCCTCCCCAAAACGCGCAAGGACCCGGGGGCTACGTCGCCCAGGTCCCATACGTGAGGATAACCCAAGGGAATCTCGCGTTCATTGTGCGTCCACCTGTTGAACAGCGAAACACGCGTGTTAACAGGGGCGCACAATGGACCGACACGATTGTGAGGAGCCTATGGCCACGGGAAAGGTTCGTTATTGGGCGGCGGCGAAGGACGCGGCCGGGGTCGCGGAGGAGCCGTTCGACGCCGTCACTCTTGGCGAACTCATGACGAAAATCACAGCCGGGCGCGACGATCTGGCCAGGGTGATGAGGCGCTCGTCGTTCCTGGTGGACGGTGATCCGGTCGGCCGGCGGGCGCATGACGAGGTGGTGCTGGGTGAGGGGGTGACGGTGGAGGTTCTGCCGCCGTTCGCGGGCGGGTGATCTCCGGTTTTTTCAGGGAATTGGTCGGTAAGCTCAATGTCCCCCGTGCCAAAGGAGCCCGATGCGCAAGCTGGTCATTTTCCTGATCGTGCTGATCGTTCTCCTTGTCGCGGTCGACCGGGTCGCGGTGGCCGGCGTCCAGCGTGACCTGGCCAACCGGATCGGGGCCGCCGCCGACCTCAGTGGCACGCCCACGGTGACGATCGAGGGCATCCCGTTCCTGACCCAGGCGCTCGCGGGCCGCTATCCCGAGGTCCGCTTCGACCTCGGGACCCTCACCTACGGGGGCGTGCCCATCCGTAACCTGCGCGGCGTCGCCTACGGGGTCACCGCGCCGCTGTCCGACGTGATCCAGAACACCGCGGACGTCCGCGCCGAACGGCTGACCGTCAGCGGCACCGTGACCAGGGCGACGATCGACAAGTTCGCCCCCGACGGCGTGAAGATCTCGGGCAACGGCCAGCGGCTGGTCGCCTCGGGCGAGGTGCCGTTCGGCGGGCAGAAGGTGAAGTTCAGCGCCGAGCTGAAGGTGGAGCTGACCGACGGCGGCATCAAGCTCGCCGCCACGAAGATCCAGGGAGTGCCGAGCCAGCTGGCGCAGTTCGTCACCTACACGATCCCGTTCAAGGGCAAGCTGCCGTTCGACGTGAAGGTGACGGGTGTGAAGAGCGTGGCCGACGGGCTGGAGCTCTCGGCCGAGGGAAAGAACGTGCCGCTCCGTGGATGAGGACAAAGCCGCGGGTGATCCGCCCCGGGGCGAAGGCGCCGGTGAACCGCCTGGCCGTGCCGTACGTGATGAGGGCGTGAGTCCAGCTGGCACCGCCGACGAGGAGCTTGTACGCACCCTCTTCGACGAGCACGCCGGGCCGCTGTATGGCTACGTGTTGCGACTTACCGGAGATTCCGGCCGGGCGGAGGATGTCGTGCAGGAGACGCTGCTGAGGGCTTGGCGGCATCCCGACGCGCTGTCCGGGCGTCCGATCCGCGCGTGGCTGTTCACGGTGGCCCGCAACCTCGTCGTCGATCAGCACCGGGCGAGGAGGGCCAGGCCGCCGGAGACGGGTGACGACGCGCTGGCCGTGATCCCCGCCGACGACGAGCTGGAGAAGGCCGTCGAGTCGTGGGCCGTGGCCGAGGCCCTGGCGGCGCTGCGGCCCGAGCACCGCGAGGTGCTCATGGAGGTCTACTACCGGGGGAAGTCCGTGAAGGAGGCATCGGCCACGCTCGGCATTCCGCCGGGCACGGTCAAGTCCCGCACCTACTACGCGTTGCGGGCGTTGAAGCTGGCGCTGGAAGAGCGGGGGTTGGCGCCGTGAGGATGACCTGTGAGGAGGTACGGCTGTCGCTGGGCGCCCACGCGCTCGGCGCGCTCGACCCCGAGGAGGCGCTGGAGATCGACACCCACCTCGCCACGTGCGAGGCGTGCGGCGCCGAGCTCATGGAGCTCGAAGGCGTCTCCGCTTTCTTGGGCAAGGTCTCCGAGCGCGACGTGGAACTGGTCGCCAGCCCCCCGCGCCAGGTGCTTGACCGGCTGCTGAATGACCGTGCCAAGCGCAGCAGGCGCGGCCGCCTCCTGCTGGCCGTGGCAGCCTCCGCCGCGGTGATCGCCGTCGGCGGCACGATCTGGACGGCCACGACCGGCGGCGAGAGCACCAGCTCGACGGCCGCGGGAGCGGAGCATGCCGATCAGGGCAAGGCGGCCGCACCGGACAGCGCCACCCAGCCGGAGTACGGCTTCGACACCAGCGCGAGCCCGGAGCCGCGGACCGCGGCGAGCAAGAGCGCGACGGAGTCGCCCTCGACGATGAACGCCCCCGCGGGCAAGGAGTTCAAGGGCGCCAACGGCACCAGGCAGGCCACCGTCATGGCGATGCCCGCGGAGGGCGGCACCGAGCTCAACCTCACCGTCTCCGGCGTGGCGGTCGGCACCCAATGCCGCGTGATCGTGCTCGGCGAGGGCGGCGAGCGCGAGACGCTCGACGGCTGGGAGGTCAGCCGGGAGAACTACGAGAAGCCCCCGGTCTTCCAGCTGACGACGAAGCTGCCGCTGGAGTCGATCCGGTTCATCAGGATCGTCGACCAGGACGGCAAGCTGCTGGTGCACACCAAGACCGTGACGTAGGGAAGAACCCGGGCCCCGCGATGGTTGGCCATGAGCGATGACGGGTTTGTGGGTGGCGCTCGGCACACTGGCGCTGGGCTTGGTGATCGGGGTGGTACGACTGCGCCGCGATGGAAGGATGCGCGAAACGGCCACTGACAGGCCGACAGACGTGCTGACGGAAGGGCAGATCGGCGCGCCGCTGGGGGAACGGGCGACGCTGGTGCAGTTCTCGACGGCGTTCTGCCAGCCGTGCCGTGCCACGCGCAGGATTCTGACCGAGGTGGCCGATCTCGTGCCGGGCGTGGCGCACGTGGAGATCGACGCGGAGTCCCGGCTGGATCTGGTACGCCAACTGGACATTCTGCGCACCCCTACGGTCCTCGTTCTGGATCGGTCGGGAAAAATCACGAAAACCGCGTCGGGGCAGCCCAGGAAGGCCGACGTGCTCGCGGCTTTGGGCCATGCGGTGTCTCAGGAGCCGGACGAGATGTGACAGATGGCGAGACGTCGATGTAGTCTCATCGACATGAACCCCACGACAGAGCTGCTGACGAAGCGGCGCGCGGTTGATTTCTGCCGCGTGGCCACCGCGCTCTGTCGCGCTGCCTGAGGACGGTCTCGCGGACATTCAGGTCCGCCCCAACCCGACCCCTTCAGGAGCATCCAGCGATGCGTGCCGACCCTAGAGCGCTGCGCTTCGGCGCCGCGATAACGACCTTGGTCCTGATCCTCGTCCTGGTGACCGAGAGCCCCTGGCTCCTGGCCGCCCAGGCGGTGGTTTTCGCACTCGGTACGGCGGGTCGCTCGCCGTACACCATGCTCTTCAAGGCGCTCGTCAAGAGCGCTCCGAAGGAGACGGAAGACGCCCGCCCGCCGCGTTTCGCGCAGGTGGTGGGGTTGGTCTTCGCGGGTGCCGGGCTGATCGGTTTCTTCACCGGGATCACGCCGCTCGCCCTGGGGGCGACGGCAGCGGCCCTCCTCGCCGCCCTCCTCAACGCAGCCTTCGGATTCTGTCTTGGCTGCGAGATGTATCTGCTGATTCGCCGTCTACTGCCCGCCGCCAAAATGGAGGTTCCCCAATGAGCCGCTCCGCCGTCCTGGTGGATGCCGACTGGGTCGAGGCCAACCTCGACACGCCCGGTGTCGTACTCGTCGAGGTCGACGAGGACACCAGCGCCTACGACAAGGGCCACATCCGTGGCGCCGTCAAGATCGACTGGAAGTCCGACCTGCAGGACCCGGTCCGCCGCGACTTCGTGGACAAGGCCGGGTTCGAGGCCCTGCTGTCCGAGCGCGGCATCTCCAACGACGACCAGGTCGTGCTCTACGGCGGCAACAACAACTGGTTCGCCGCCTACGCCTACTGGTACTTCAAGCTCTACGGGCACGAGAACGTCCGGCTGCTCGACGGCGGTCGCAAGAAGTGGGAGCTCGACTCCCGCGAGCTGGTCAAGGACGTGCCGGCCAAGGCCGCCACCACCTACGTGGCCCAGGACCAGAACAGCTCCATCCGCGCCTTCCGCGACGACGTCGTCACCGCGATCGGCAAGCTCAACCTGGTCGACGTGCGCTCGCCCGACGAGTTCACCGGCAAGCTGCTGGCTCCCGCGCACCTCCCGCAGGAGCAGGCCCAGCGCGCCGGCCACGTGCCCACCGCCCGCAACATCCCGTGGTCGAAGTCGGCCAACGACGACGGCACCTTCAAGTCCGACGACGACCTGCGCACCCTCTACGGGGAGGCCGGCGTCGACTTTGGCAAGGACACCATCGCCTACTGCCGCATCGGCGAGCGCTCGGCGCACACGTGGTTCGTGCTGCACGAGATCCTCGACCAGGCCAACGTCAAGAACTACGACGGTTCATGGACCGAGTACGGCTCGCTCGTGGGCGTGCCGATCGAGCTGGGAGAGGCCCGCTGATGTCTGTTGTGTCTCAGGGTTGCGCGGCGCCGGAGCAGACCGCGACGCTGCCCGCCGGGATCGACCTGTCCACCCAGGCCGTCATCCAGGGCGTGGTGACCGGCGCGGGCACCGCCTACGCGCGGCTGCTCGACCACTCGGGCGAGTTTACCGGCGAGGTCGTGGTGTCCGACGAGGGCATCTTCCGCTTCTTCGCCGCTCCCGGCGACTGGACCGTCCGCATCATCGCCGGTGGCGGCGTCACGCGTGACGTCCACGTCTCCGCGCGCCTCGGCGAGGTCTCGCAGCTCGCCGTCGCCGTCTAGGTCCCCCTCGGAAGGACCCGCGCCGTGTTGCGGCGCGGGTCCTTTCCTTTCCGGTACGGCTACCGCCCCGCAACCGTCCGCACCCCGATGGTGTTCTATAGAACGTGATTGACATGGAATGCCTGGATCCGGTGCGCAAAGCGTTGCTCGACGACCTCGACGAGGGGTTCGCCGAGCTCTTCAACGCTTACCGCGGTCTGGTGTTCTCGACCGCGCTCCGCCTGACGGGCAAGTGGGCCGACGCCGAGGACCTGACGGCCGAGGCGTTCCTGCGTGCCTACCGCGCGCTCGCCGACTACGACCACGACCGCATCTCCGCGCTGCAGCCGCGCGCCTGGATCGTCACGATCGTGATGAACGTCTGGCGCAACTGCGCCCGGCACAAGTCCCGCAAGCCACCACCACACCTGCTCGACGAGCCGGTCGAGACGCTGGACCCGGGTGAGGGAGTGGAGGAGGCGGCCCTGCGCCACGAGACCGGCGACGAACTGGCCGACCTGCTCGTCCAGCTCCCGGACGACCAGCGCGCCGCCGTGGTGCTGCGGCACGTCGTCGACCTGCCGGTCAGCGAGATCGCGACGGTCATGCGGATCCCGCAGGGCACCGTCAAATCGCATATCTCACGAGGCCTGAAGCGGCTGCGCACACTGGGAGGTGCCCGATGACCCACGACCCGATCATCACCGGACTCGCGGCACTGGCCGCGGAGCCGCCGCACGACCTCTACGACCGGATCGCCGCCCGCTGGACCCGCGTACCGGGCCCGATCGGCGAGTTGTCGGTGGCCTTCACCGATCGCGGCATCGCGTACGTGCACCACGGCGACGGCTTCGCCGAGACGTTCCGGCGGCGCTTCGGCCGCCCGCTGGTGCGGGCAGATCGCCCGCCGGCGGGACTGGTCCCCGCGCTGCGCACGGGGAAGGCGTCCGGGCTTGAACTGGACCTGCGCGGGATCAGCGACTTCCAGCGCGACGTGCTGCTGGCCGCGCGGACGATCCCGCGCGGCGAGGTACGCCCGTACGCGTGGATCGCCGCCAGGATCGGCCGGCCCAAGGCGGTCAGGGCGGTGGGTACCGCGCTGGGCAACAACCCGGTGCCACTGCTGATCCCCTGCCACCGGGTGACCCGCTCGGACGGCGTCCCGGGTGAGTACGTCTTCGGCGCCGGCGCGAAGGAGGAGGTGCTGGCGGGTGAGGGCGTGGACCTGGCGCGGATGCGCGAGCTGGCCACCTCCAGCGTCTTCTACCTGGGCAGCGACACCACGGGCGTGGTCTGCTTCCCGACCTGCCACAACGCCCGCCGGATCACCCCGGCGCACCGCGTCGGCTTCCGGACCCTCGACCAGGCCGAGCGGGAGGGCTACCGGCCCTGCAAGGTCTGCCGTCCCGGGTAGCGGATGAGCAGGCTGGCCTGCACGACGTCGGGTCCCTGCGCCCGGTAGAGGTGCGGCCCGTCGGACGTCCAGCTGATGTGGTCGCCGGGGCCCGCCGTCATCGGCGCGGACGCCGGCCCGGCGATCAGGGTGCCGTGGAAGACGGTGAGGTGTTCGGTGACGCCCGCATGGTGGGCGGGCGAGGACTGGGTGGTTCCCGGCGGGACGCGCAGCCGGTAGAGCTCGTAGGTGACCTCCTGGTCCTCGAACACCTCCAGCAGGGTGGCCTCGACGGCGGTGCCGTACATGACCTGGGGTTCCGCGGGGGTGTCGAGGATGGCGCCGATGGGCACGCCGAGCTGCGCGGTGATCGCCCAGAGCGTCTCCAGGGTGGGGTTGCGCTGACCGGTCTCGACGCCGGAGAGTGTGGCCTTGCCGATCCCGGCCCGCCTGGCCAGCTCCGACAGGGAGACTCCGCGTGCCTCCCGTAGCCTGCGTACACGCTGACCCACCTCGCGCGGGTCGCCGTCGAGCGCCGGCCGGGAATCCATGCCGCCCATCTTGCCCTTTCGCCGCCGACTTCACTACTGTTCCATAAATGGAACGAACTACCCTGAGACCGGTCATCGCCGGCATCGTGACCGCGGTGGTCGGCTTCGCGAGTTCGTTCACCATCGTGCTGGCCGGCCTGCGCGCCGTCGGCGCGGACTCCCGCCAGGCCGCCTCCGGCCTGCTCGTCCTCTGCGTGGCCGTGGGCATCACGACCATCGTCCTTTCCGTACGGCACCGCATGCCCGTCACCGCCGCCTGGTCGACTCCCGGGGCGGCGCTCCTGTTGTCCACCGGCCCCGTCGACGGCGGCTACACCGCGGCGATCGGCGCCTTCCTGGTCTGCGGCCTGGCCATCATGGCCACGGGGCTGTTCCCCGCGCTCGGCCGCCTCATCGCCCGCATCCCGCAGCCGATCGCCGGCGCGATGCTGGCCGGCATCCTGCTCAAGCTGTGCCTGGCGCCGGTGGCCGCGGTCGCGCAGGTACCGCTCATGGCGATCCCGGTGATCGTGATCTGGGCGCTGCTCTACCGGTTCGCCCGCATGTGGGCGGTGCCGGGCGCGCTGGCCGCCGCCGTCGTGGCGATCGTGGTGACCGCGCCCTCGCTCACGTTCGACGCGGTGCCCGTGGTGGCGCCGGCCGTACCGGCCTTCACCGGCTCCGCCATGGTCGGCATCGCACTGCCCCTCTTCCTGGTGACGATGGCCTCCCAGAACGTGCCGGGCATGGCCGTCCTTTCCGGGTACGGCTTCCGCCCGCCTTTCGGCGAGGTGCTGCTGACCACCGGGGCCGGCACCGCCGCAGGGGCCTTCCTCGGCGGCCACGCCATCAACCTGGCCGCCATCTCCGCGGCGCTCGCCGCCGGGCCCGACGCGCACGAGGACCCCGCGCGCCGCTGGGTCGCCTCCCTGACGTCGGGCATCTGCATGGTCGTCCTGGGCCTGGGATCGGGCCTGGCGGTGGCGCTGGTCCTGCTGGCGCCGCCGGTGCTGATCGAGGCGGTGGCGGGTCTGGCGTTGCTCGGCGCACTGGCCGCCTCGATCGCGTCCGCGTTCAGGGCCGGGGTGGAAAGAGCCGGGGTGGAAAGCGCCGCCGTCACCTTCGTGGTGACCGCCTCTGGAGTCTCCTTCTTCGGCGTCGGCTCGGCCTTCTGGGGCCTGCTGGTGGGCGGCGCGTTCCACCTGTTGACGAACTACAAGGACAGCTTCCGCTCGACTCGCGTCACCGAGTCGGCGTAGTCGGGCTCGGCGGCCATGGCCGCGGCCATCCGCAGGTGCGGCAGCGCCTGCTCCGGCTTGCTCGCCCGCTCCAGCGTCCGGCCCAGCAGGAACCGGGCATAGTGGTCGCTCGGGTCGCGCTCGACCAGCGTGCCCAGGGCCTTCTGGGCACGGCCGAGCTGGGCGGAGTGGAAGTAGGCACGGGCGGCGAGCAGGAGCACGCCGGGATCGTCGCCGTGCTCGTCGAGCAGCGGCTCCAGCATGTACAGGGCTCCGAGCGCATCCCGCTGGCCAAGCAACCGCTCGGCGTAGCGGTAACGCTCGATCTCGTTGAGAAGCGTCATGGACGGTTGAACAATCAACTGATTGGCGGCATTCCGCGATGTGGATGCGCCCATCCTGGACAGACCGCTACGATTCTGCAGATGTCCGGATCGTCTGGTGTGGTGGCACCCCCTCAACCCGGGCCGACACCGGCTCAGCGAGTGCCCTCGCCGTACTCGCTGCCCCTGCACACCCTGCGTCTGGCGGGCAAGTGCGCGCTGCCGCTGGTCCTGTGGTTCTCCGCGGGAGAGGCGGCCCGATGGGCGCTCCTCTACATCGCGACCGAGATCTCCCACGGCGACTTCCGCCAAGCCCGCCTGGTGGTGACCATCACCCTCATGACGGTCATCGTCATGCTGGCGATGACCGTCATCACCGGGATGATGCTCTCCCTGCGCGCCGCCATGTGGGAGAACGCCGCCCGCCGGGCCGACGGGGCCGAGGACGAGTCGTTCTGGTCCTCGCTGAACCGGATCGCCCCCGCGTTCGCGGTGATCTATCTCGCCTGGGAGCTGTACAAGCCCGACGCCAGGGCCTTCGTGGCGATGGACCTGCTGCACAACCTCGACGACAACTTCTACAACGTCATCTTCAACAACATCGCCAACGGCACGAAGGAAGAGACCACGCTCACCACCGGGCTGGTCGGTCTCGACTGGCGCGTGTCGCTGGCCGCCATGGCGGTGGCGCTGGGTCTGCGGATGCTGTTCGAGCGGCAGGTCGAGCGCGGAGCCGGCAAGCTGGCCGGCGTCGCGACCGCCTTCGCCGAGTTCGCGTTCATGTTCTGCGGCCTCAACGCGGTCTTCACCTTCAGCGCGCTGCGCGCCGACTGGGCCGAGCACCGCGTCGTGGTCTCCGAGGCGGGGGACATCGTCACCAAGGCCAAGGAGAGCGTTCCCGGGCTGGAGGCGTTCTGGGGCTGGGTGGGCGAGGCCTGGCCCTTCATCGTGGACGCCCTGGTCATGCCGCTCACCTGGCTGGCCGTCGCCGTTCTGGTGTTCGGCGGCACGGTCGACGACACCCGGCGGGCGCTGCGCGGCACCCGGCTGGCGGGCAGCGTCGACAGGCTGGAGGGCTCGCACGAGGTCACCCAGCGGTCGGTCAACCGCATAGTCGGCGGGTTCCAGGAACGCTGGGTCCCGGTCGTGAACGCCTTCCGCGTCACGGTCAAGGGCGGCGCGACGCTCTTCGGGCTGATGTGCCTGCTGTTCGTGGGAATCCGGGTCGGCGCGGACTATCTGGACAGGGCGGTCAGCACGTTCATCGGGTCGCCCACGCCGTACATGTGGTTGTGGGTCAGCTGGCCCGTCGACTTCGTCAAGAACCTGCTGGTGACCGTGCTCACCTACTGCCTGCTGGCCGCCACCTTCGACATCGCGGCTACCAGGGCCCGCGCCCGCGGCGAGGACATCACCGCCTGAAGACGATCACATCGTTGCGGCGGGACTTCTCCGTGTCCTCTTCGTTCGCCTCGAACAGCTTCTCCGTCGGGGTGTCCATGCGGTAGGTGATGTCCGGCTCCAGGTTCAGCTGGACCTCCTTGCCGACCGCCGCCGGGACGACCGCCATGGCCAGGTAGCTGTACTCCTTGCCTACCTCGTGCTTCTCGGTCGGGGTGTTGTCCTCGTAGATCTCGGCCATCCAGGCACGCCCGGCGGCGTCCTTCAGCGTCAGCTTCGGCTTGGCGGTGAGCACGGCGCCGGTGGCGTCGGTGGCGGAGCGGGTGACGGTGATCTTCAACCACTGCTTGTCGGGCGTGTTGTGCCTGCTGCCCGGGGGCGCCGTGGCCGGTTCGATGGCCGACTTCCAGGACACGTGCTCGTAGGTGAGCGTCTGGCCGGGCCCCGCCAGGTGCACGGTCGGGCTGGGCCGCCCGCTCTTGTAGAACAGGTACCGGTCGGCGGTCGGTACGCCGAGGGCCACCACCAGGGCGACGACCGCCCCGATGCCGAGCAGGAGACGGCGCGGCCTGGGCGGCGGCGTGGCGGCGGGCGGCGTCTCCTCCGGAGGGGTCCACGGCGGCTGGGGCGGCCTCGGGGGCAACGGCCCCGCGCTCGGGATAGCCGGGATGGGCTGCGTCGAGCTGCCGGCCGGCTCGGCGGGAGCGGGCGGCCACACCTGCTGGTCGGCGTGGATCGCGGGCCGGGGGCGTGGCGGCGTCGGGGCGGCGGCCCGGCGCCCCGGACGCCGAATCGGCGGCGCCGGCGGCTGCGGACGCTGCGGGGGCTGGCCGGCGGGCGGGGCGAACCAGTCGCGCTCTGAATCGTGCGTGCTCATCGTCTACTTCTTCTCGCCCAGCGTGTACACGTCCTGAGGGGCGGCGGCGAGTCGCTTGGCCGCCGTCTCGTCGATGCCCAGGTCGATCTCGGCCGCCGGCGGCATCGGCTCGCCGTAGAAGGCGCTCGTGGGCGCGACGAACGAGGCCTGGGCGCCGGCCAGCACGTCGGCGGGCACGTCGAACACGAACACACCCGAGGCCCACCAGCCCGGCTGGCTCCACACGTTCGCCAGCGTCTTGCTCCTGTCGACTTTGTCGGTGGCGTCGAAGCGCCGGCCGTCCTCGGCGACCAGAACGGGCGGCCGGATCTTCGTGGGCTCCAGCGGTACGGTCGCGGAGGTCTCGACCACCAGGAAGATGTTGCCCGTGACGGCGGTCTTGTCCCCGGCGCGGATGGACTTGGCCGTCTTCACGCCGTCCACGCGGATGGTGAACCGTCCGGTGGCGACCTCCTCGCCCGTGTCTCCCGTGGTCGCGAGCGGCATCGACAGGTCGTCGTCGCTCAGGCCCAGGGTCTGGAGTCCCACGGCGGCCGCGGCCAGCGCGAGGCCCACGACGGCGCCGAGAACCTTGGAACCGCCCCCGCGGGCGGGCGCGCGGCGTCTGCGCGGCGCCGCCGGCCGCTGGTCGGTCGCCGTCACTGCGTCGCCTCCTGCTTCACAGGGGCCTTGATGGTGTAGAGCACTTCCACGGCGCGCTTCCGGGTGAAGGGGTCTTCCTTGTCGACGGGCATCCACACCGTCGTGCCGGAGATGGGGCTCTCGTTCTTCTCCAGCTTGGACAGGCTCAGGGCCACCTCTGGCGGAGCCTGGGCCGCCTTGTCCAGCTCGTAGCGGACGGTCACGTTCGACGGGACCCCGGGATGCAGTTGGGAGCTCTTGCCGTCCTCGCCCGAGGGGATGAAGGCCTGCGCGCCCCACTGCGACTTGATCTCCGGCGTCATCTTGATCAGCGTCCCGGCGAAGCCGCTGCCGGCGCCGGTGGCGCTGGAGCCCGCACCGGTCGTGATCGTCGTGTCGCTCTTGTTCGTGACCTTGAAGAGGATGTCGAGATACCGCCGGTCCTCCGCGAACTCGCCGGGACCTCGCTGGACGGTGATCTTGGCCTCCACGAACTCGGTCTCGTACAGGCCCTGGTCGATCTTCTGGCCGGCGGCCATCTGGGGCGGCGGTTTGTCGGGCGCGGTGTTCAGACCGCCGAGCAGGGCGGTGATGCCGAGGGCGGTGAGGATGACCAAGCCGATCGCGGGCACCACAACCGGGCGTTTGGGGGTGCTTGGTGCGCCGGAGGGTTCCGTCATGGGTATGGATGGTAATAGGTCGCGCTTGTACCATCTGCCGCAATGGTCCCATCCCTGTGATGGATTTGGCGGGAACCCTGCCCGAATAGGGGTTCTAGCTCTTACGCTGTCACGAGCGGCCGACGACGAGGTCGCCGCGGGACAAGGACATATCGCAGCCGGAGGGTCACGTGACGGACGTGCATCCCGAGCATGCGCAGCTCCAGGCCGACCGGATCTACCTGGGCTGGCAGTACGTCCTGCTGCACCCCGACCCCGGCCCGCCGCCGAAGCGGCCCTCGCCCATCGGCGACACCGGCGAGCCCGCCGACGCCGGAGAGCAGGCCCGGGTCGACACCGAGCTGCTGCGGCGCGAGAAGCTCCAGGAGGATCTGCTCAACCGGCCGGTCCGGATCTTCCGGATCTTCATGATCTTTCTCACGTTGCTCATCTTCACCCTCGCCCTGCTCGGCTACCTCGACTGGTCGTTCGCGCTGATCGGGTTCGTGGCCGCGGGCGGCGTCGCGGGAATCTGCAGCTACGCGCTGCTGCAGGGCGACCGGGCGGTGCGCTACCGGGTCCTGGAGCAGCAGGCGCGCGACGACCGGGTGCGTCAGGAACGTGACAAGGAGTTGTTCCGCGCCCAGGAGGAGCACGCCCAGCGCTACCGCGAGTGGCAGGAGGTCAAGGACCGCCACGACCGGCAGGTCAACTGGTACGCGGTAGCCGTACCGGATGAGATCGACCGCATCGACGTGGCCGGCGGGACGCTGCCCGGATGGTCGGCGCTGATCACGCTGATCGGCGCCACCCGGCTCTACAGCGGCGGGCACCTGACCGTGCTCGACCTGTCCGAGGGCGCCATCGCCAAGGACCTCATCGAGCTGGCCAGGCGCGGCGGCGACGACCCGCTCGTCTGGGTGCTGCCCGTCGACCTGCCCCGGCTGGACCTGGGGGCCACGCTCAAGCCGGAAGCGTTCGCCGACGTGCTGGCCCACGTCGTCAGCGTCAGCGAGGAGCACCGCACCACCCGCGACCTCAGCTTCGACAACGCCATCCTGGAGCGCGTGCTGGAGGTCCTGGGCGAGGACGCCACGATCAGACAGGTCACCGCGGCCCTGCGGGCGCTGGCCCAGGTGGGCGACCCGCGCGACGACCTGAGGTTCGGGCTGATCACCGCGACGCAGCTGGAGCGCATCGGGACGTTGTTCGGGCGCGGCGTCAGCGACCGCGTGGTGATCGAGCGGGCGTGGGCGCTGGAGTCGCAGCTGCGCAAACTCGAAACCCTCGGCACCCAGGCCGTCCGGCTCCCGCCCGCGCGCCTGCGCGTGGTGAGCATGGACCGTCAGGCGGGCGTGTTCGGCAACCGGGTCCTCGGAACGTACGTGGCCACGGCGCTGACCCACATCCTGCGCCAGTCGCCCGCCTCCGAGCGGCCCTGGTACCACACGATCATCGTCGCGGGCGCGGACAAGCTCCGCGGCGACGTGCTCGACCGGCTCATGGACGCCTGCGAGACCTCCCGCACCGGCCTCGTGCTGACCTACCGCTCGCTGACCCCCACGGTCAGGGAACGGCTGGGCCGCGGGCACGCGGCGGTGGCGTTCATGCGGCTGGGCAACGCCGAGGACGCGCGGGTGGCCAGCGAGCACGTCGGCACCGAGCACCGGCTGGAGCTGGCCCAGCTCACCGAGACGATCAGCGCCTCGGTGCCGGGGCTCGACGGCGGCTACACCTCGACGATCTCCCAGGTGGAGGAGTCGACGGAGGAGCGCGGTGACAACCGTACCGACCTGGCCGGGGACATCACCGAATCGACCGAGTGGGGCAGGACGGCGACCAAGATCGGCGAGAAGGAGCGGGTGCTGCAGCGCTCGCGGGAGTTCCTGGTCGAGCCGCACCAGTTGCAGCAGCTGCCCACGACGTCCGTGATCGTCACCGACGCCACCGCCGAGGGCCGCCGGGTCCGCCTGGCCGACGCCAATCCCGCGATACTGACCTTCCCCAAAACCACGCTTGGCGAGCTGGAGGACGTCCGCGACGCCGTACTGGCGCAGAACGGCAACGAGAACCCCGGCGAAGAGCCACCCCCGAACCTCGGCCCGCCCCCGCCGCGTCTGGACTGGCGCAAGGAGAGGTAAGGACCTCCCCAATGGCCGGTCCACACGCCGAATGGAGGCGGACTTTACTAAGAACCATCTGTGGGGGGATGAGATGCAGCTAAGCGGACCCTGGTACAGAATCCAGTCGATCGCCGCACCCTCGCGAAGTTCATCGGCGGAGTGGGACTTCGTCTCCATCCTGCCGGCCGTGCTCTCGGCGGCTCAGCGGCAGCGGCCGTTCGTCATCGGCTGGCTCTCGCGCGGCTCCGGCGCGCCGCTGGAGCTGATCACCAACGCCGGACCGCTGTCGCCGCCCCGGCAGCCGCGCCGCGCGCCGGGGCCAGAGGGCGCGCGCGGGCCTCAGCCGCTGCTGTTCCCCGGCGGGGCCAGGGGCGTGCAGCTGGGTGAGGAGTGCCTGGCCGACCTGTCCGACCTGGTGTGGATGCCCTGCCCGGGACGTCAGGCGCCGCCGCTGAACGCGCGCAGGGAGTACGACCCCGACGAGCTGAAGCGGCCCACGTTGTTCGAGTCGACGCTGGTCACGCTCATGTCGCGGCCGTTCGCCTGGCTGCTCGTGGCCGAGCCGACCGACCTGCTCGACGCGGAGGTCGCCCACCTGCGCACCCAGCTCAACGTCCTCAGGCAGTACGGCGACGCCTCCGAGCGCTCCAGGTTCGACGCCGAGCGCGCCGAGCGCCGCATGCAGGAGCTCGACGCCTTCCGCGAGGCCGGGCTGTGGAACGTCAGGGCGCTGGCCGGCGCCGCCACCGCCGACGAACTGCGCCAGCTCGCGCCCGTCCTGGTCGGCTCGGTCGAGATCGGCCACCACCCCTACCGGCTGCGCAGCGCCGCGGGCGCCGTCTACGCGCTGCCCGAGGCGCTGAGCCTGAACCTCCAGGACCCGGGCGACGGCGCCGCCGCGCCGTTCGCGGCCACCGCGGGCGCGCTGGCCGCCCTCGCCGGGCTGCCCAGGCGCGAGGTGCCCGGCCTGCGCGTGCTGGACGCCGGATTCTTCGACGTCACCTCGGAAGCCTCCGAGGCGGGCGAGCTCGACCTGGGCGAGATCCTCGACGGCCAGGACCGCGGCGTGGGCGCCTTCCGGGTGCCGCTGGCCACGCTCAACCGCCACGCCTTCGTCACCGGCGCGACCGGCTCGGGCAAGTCGCAGACCGTCCGGCACCTGCTCGAACAGCTCAGCGCCGCCAGGATCCCGTGGCTGGCCATCGAGCCGGCCAAGTCGGAGTACCAGGCCATGGCCGGGCGGATCGACGCCCCGGTCACCGTGATCAACCCGTCGGCGCCGGACAGCGTGCCGTTCAGCGTGAACCCGCTGGAGCCCGAGCCCGGTTACCCGGTGCAGGCGCACATCGACATGATCCGGGCGTTGTTCATGGCCGCCTTCGACGCCGAGGAGCCGTTCCCGCAGATCATGTCGCTGGCGTTGCAGCGGGTCTACGAGGCGACCGGCTGGGACGTCGTCACCGGCGGCGCGGTGCCCGGCTCGAAGGTGCCGCCCAGCGTGCCGACCCTGGAGCAGCTGCAGCAGCACGCCATGGACGTGATCCGGGAGATCGGCTACGGCCGCGAGGTCCAGGCCGACGTCGAGGGCTTCATCTCCCTGCGGCTGCGCTCACTGCGCGTCGGCTCGGCCGGGCGCTTCTTCGAGGGCGGCCACCCGGCCGACATCGGCGGGCTGCTCGAACGCAACGTCGTCCTGGCCATCGAGGACGTCGCCAACGACGAGGACAAAGCCTTCCTCATGGGCACGCTGATCATCCGGATCGTGGAGCACCTGCGGATGCGCGCCCGCGGCGAGAAGTCCGGCGGGCTGCGGCACGTGATCGTGATCGAGGAAGCGCACCGGTTGCTGCGCGACCGCGGCGCGGGCCGCGCCTCCACCCACGCCGTCGAACTGCTCGCCGGAATGCTCGCCGAGATCCGCGCGTACGGCGAGGGCATCGTCGTGGCCGAGCAGATCCCGACCAAACTCGTGTCCGACGTCGTCAAGAACACCGCGCTCAAGGTCGTGCACCGGCTGCCCGCCGAGGACGACAGGCAGCTGGTCGGCGCCGCCATGAACCTCAGCGACGAGCAGTCCCGCCAGGTCGTCTCGCTGCAGCCGGGCGCCGCGGCGGTGTTCGCCGACGGCATGGACCGGCCGCTGCGCATCATGGTGCCGCTCGGGGAGTCGCGGGAGAAGGTGCTGCCGGGGCCGCCGCCGCCGATCCGGGGGCGGCGCTCGGCGGCCTGCGGGGCGGCGTGCCGTACCGGACAGGCGTGCACGCTCGTGGAACTGCGCGAGGCGGACGTGCTCGCGGGCGCGCCCGAGTGGGCGTGGCTGCGAATCTGGTGCGACACCGTCGTGCTGGCCTTCGTCGGCAACCGGCCGCTCCCCGGGGTGCCGCGCGCGCTGGCCGGGGTCTGGGCCGAGGTTCCGGCCAGGCGGCGCGAGTGCCTGCTGGCCACGCTGGTCGAGCGGGCCGTCAGCAGGCGGGCGTGGGCGCTGCGGAGCTGGTTCGACCCGGCGCTGCTGGTGGAGAAGGCCGCGGAGACGGCGGCCAAGCTGCTGAACGCGGCCGAGGGCGGTGGCGAGCGGCCCGGTCCTTCGTGGGTGATCCCGCAGGTGCGGTGGCTGCACGAGGTGGACAGGCTCTTCCCGTTCGGGCATCCGGCTCCCGACCTGCGCGCGCCCGCGCCGGCGCTGGAGTACGCGCTGTTCGGCGCCGGCGCCGCCACCGAACTGGTGCGCAGCGAGCTGCTCGGCCACCGGGCCAAGGCGCTGCGCCACCACCCGCTGTCGATGGAGATCGACCACAACCGGGCGCTGGCCTGGCGGGTCATCCTGGGCGACGACGAGAACGAGGCCGTGCAGCGCGACATCATGACCGTCGCGATCGGGATCGAGGCCGCCGCGCGGTTGCGGCACGTCGGGCAGATGATGGGCGCGGGGTGGCTGGAGAGCGTGCTGTCGTGGCCGCGGCGGTTCGTGCTGCCGTTCGAGAACGGCGGCGCCCCCGAGATCACCTTCGCCGAGTCTGGGTAGGTCTGCCCGTGTGCGACTGACCGTGATTGGAATACTGCTGGTTGTAGCCGCCCTGGGCGCGGTGTACGTGCTGGCCGACACCTTCGTCAGGCCGCCCATCACCGGGCTGGCGCCCGCGAGCCCGCCGCCGGTCGAGAGCGCGCGGGTCGTGTGGGTGAACGACGGCGACACCATGGTGGTCGCGCCGGTCGACGGGGAGTACGCGGGGCGTGAGCAGCGCGTCCGGCTGATCGGGATCGACGCGCCCGAGATGCGGCCGTCGCCGCAGTGCTGGGCCAGGCAGTCGGCGGACGCCTTGCTGAAGCTGGCGCCTCGGGGGTCGATCGTCACCATCGCCTTCGACACGCGGAAATTCGATGACTACCGGAGGCAGCTGCGTTACGTGTGGAATGCCCGGGGGGTGCTGGTGAACGAGAGCCAGCTGGCCGAGGGGAACGCCTTCTTTCTTCGCGTGTGGCCGAACGTGGCGTACGAGAAGGAGTTCCGGCAGCGGGCGGAGCAGGCGCGTACCGGAAAGAGGGGCTTGTGGGGCGGTTGCCCCGATCCCCGGCCGCCCGTCCACGGCGGGAATTCGGCGGTAACGCCGAGTACCGGCCAGCCTTGACTAGGATCCATAACCATGACCCAGCTTCCCCTGCGGGCTCAGCTCGCGAGTGCCCTGGGGCGCAGTGCCGCCACCTTGTCCAGGATGACCGGACGTGGCGACGGTTCGGTGATCGGCGGCCGCGTGGGCCTCATGCTGGAGCCCGACCTGCTGCGCCAGCTGGCGCGCGACCGCAGGCTGGCCCTCATCAGCGCCACCAACGGCAAGACCACCACCACCCGGCTGATCACCTCCGCGCTGCTGGAGATGGGCGAGGTGGCCACCAACGCCTACGGCGCCAACATGCCCGCCGGGCACGTCTCCGCGCTGTCGCAGCACAAGGACGCGCCCTACGGTGTGCTGGAGGTCGACGAGAAGTACCTGCCCGAGGTGCTCGACACCACCGGCGCCGGCGTCGTCTGCCTCATGAACCTCAGCCGCGACCAGATGGACCGCGCCGCCGAGATCTGGCTGCTGGCCCAGAAGTGGCGCCGGGCCCTGTCCGGCAAACCCACCCACGTCATCGCCAACTGCGACGACCCCCTCGTCACCTGGGGCGCCTCCACCGCCGCCAAGGTCACCTGGGTCTCCGGCGGCCAGCGCTGGAAGGAGGACAGCTGGTGCTGTCCCGAGTGCGGTGGGCCTCTTGACCGTAAAGACAGGCACTGGGCTTGCCGCGAGTGCACCTTCCACCGGCCCGAGCCGCAGTGGATCCTCGACGACGACGCCGTGATCGACCCGCGCGGCCAGCGCTGGGTGCTCGACATCCAGCTGCCCGGCTCCGCCAACCGCTCCAACGCCGCCATGGCCCTGGCCGTCGCCGAGGCGTTCGGCCTGCCGGTCGAGCGTGCCCTGCCGAGGCTGCGCGAGGTCACCTCCGTGGCCGGCCGCTACACCACCGTCGAGCGCGACGGCCGCCACGCCCGCCTGCTCCTGGCCAAGAACCCGGCCGGCTGGCTGGAGGCCTTCGACGTCGCCGACCCGGCGCTGCCGATCATCCTGTCGGTCAACGCCCAGGGCCCCGACGGCCGCGACACCTCCTGGCTCTGGGACGTCGACTACCGCATCCTGCGCGGGCGGCCCGTGTTCGTCACCGGTGAGCGCCGGCTCGACCTGGCGCTGCGGCTCGACGTCGCCGACGTACCGTTCGCGCTGGCCGACACCTTCGCCGAGGCCCTCGGCGCGCAGCCGCCCGGCCGGGTCGACGTGATCGCCAACTACACCGCCTTCCAGCAGATCCGATCGGAGTTCGGCCGTGCCGTCTGACAGCACCCTGCGCATCGTCTGGATCTACCCCGACCTGCTCAGCACCTACGGCGACCAGGGCAACGCGCTGGTGCTCGAGCAGCGTGCCCGCCGCAGGGGCATCGACGCCGAGGTCGTCCACGTACGCTCGGCCGACCCCGTACCGGAGACCGGCGACATCTACCTCATCGGCGGCGGCGAGGACCGCCCCCAGATCCTCGCCGCGGAACGGCTGCGCCGCGACGGCGGCCTCCACCGCGCCATCGCCCGGGGGGCGGCCATGCTGGCCGTCTGCGCCGGCTACCAGATCATGGGATCCACCTTCGGCGGCGAGGAGGGCCAGCCGGTCGACGGCATCGGCCTCCTCGACATCAGCAGCACCCGCGGCCCGGCCCGCGCCGTGGGCGAACTCGTCGCCGAGGTCGACAGCGCGCTCAACCTGCCCACCCTCACCGGCTTCGAGAACCACATGGGCGTCACCCAGCTCGGCCCCGGCGTCAAGCCGCTGTCCCAGGTCGTCACCGGCGTGGGCAACGGCAACGGCTTCGAAGGCTGCTACGCCGGCCACGTCGTCGGCACCTACCTCCACGGCCCCGCCCTCGCCCGCAACCCCGCTCTGGCCGACCTCCTGCTGACCTGGTCGGCCGGCGACCTCCCGCCCCTGGACGACCGCTGGTACGAGGCCCTGCGCACCGAACGCCTCTCCGCGGTCCTGCCCCGTTGACACGTGGGCCTGTGACCGCGCTTCGGGCGATCGCCTTCGGTCCTGCTCGGGTGAGTTCGCGGGACGCGTTTCTGGACGATCGTTACCGGCGTGCGGCGGTTGCGGCGCTGGGTCAGTAGATCAGGGCCTGGGCGCCTTCTGCCACCGCTTCTTCGACGAAGGCCGGGGCGCCGGCGATGCGTACGCCGTCGATGAGGTCGTCGACCGTGATCTCGCGGCGGGCCGCGCACTGGGTGCAGACCGTGACCCGGCCGGCGGCCAGGACCACGTCCAGGAGGTCGGTCAGGGGAGCGGCGTGGGGGAGGCTGAACTCCTTGGCCCTTCCCGGCAACGCGAACCAGGAGGCCTCGCCGGTCAGCCAGAGCGAGACCGGGACACCGCTGGCCAGCGCGGCGGCGGCGACGGTGAAGGCCTGGTTGCACCGCTCGGGGGCGTCGGCCCCAGCGGTCACTTTGATCACCAGTGATCGTGCCATGCAGGCCACCCTACGCCTCCTCCACCGGACCTCAGAACCTCGCCCGGTACCCCGGGAACGGCGGGCGACGGAGAGTAATGTTGGGCGGCATGGAAACCCCTGAGGCGCACCCCGATCTTGAGCACATCTCCTTCCTCCTGGGCAGGTGGGAAGGCGCGGGAGTCGGCGGTTATCCCACGATCGAGAGCTTCAACTTCGGGCAGGAGATCGAGTTCGGGCACAACGGCAAGCCGTTCCTGGAGTACGTGAGCCGGACCTGGCTGCTCGACGAGGAAGGGAACCGGGTGCGGCCCCTGGCCACCGAGTCGGGCTACTGGCGGGCGCGGCCCGAGCGGCAGCTCGAGGTGGTGCTGGCGCATCCCACGGGCATCGTGGAGATCTACCTGGGCGAGGTCGTCTTCCACAAGATCGAGCTGCGCACCGATGTGGTGGCGCGGACGGAGTCGGCCAAGGAGTACACGGCGGGGCAGCGGATCTACGGGCTGGTCAACGGGAACCTCATGTGGGCCTATGACATGGCCGCCGTCGGACACCCGCTGACGTCCCATATGTCGGCGGAGCTGAAGAAGGTAGCTTGAGCGGATATGACTACCCCTTTCACCCCTGATGTCGTCGAGGCGATCAAGCGCCACATGAACGACGACCACACCGACGACGCGCTCATCATCGTGCGCGGGCTGGGCGGGCGGCCCGAGGCCACCGAGGCGGTCACGAGTGACGTGACGGCGCAGGCGATCGAGTTCACGATCGACGGGGGCGAGAAGCTCGACGTGCCGTGGGGGGAGACGCTGACCGAGCGTCCCCAGGTGCGCAAGGCGGTGGTGATGCTCTACCGCGAGTCCTGCGAGAAGCTCGGGATCCCCTGGCGGGCCGAGCACTAGGCGGAAAAGGCAAAGGGCCCCGGGCAGGTTCCGCCCGCTCGAGCGGGCGGGCTGGATGGGCCATGGGTCGGGATGGACCTCCCGCCCCCCAGCAGCCTCGGGGCCCCGGTGGTTGCCTCGAATTTCGCCGAAACGACGCGAGACAATGGAGTCCGCTTCGTTAGCGGACAACCACCTCGCTAGCCCAACTATGAATCACCATTGTTTGGACCACCTCCTTTCCGCGTGCAGACGACGCTATGCGAGGCTCCCGAACCCGGGCAAGCGATTATTCTCGGGGCATGACGGAGACGCAGTGGCACGAGGAACTCCGCGCCAAGGGCTACCGGGTGACGCCGCAGCGCCAGCTGGTGCTGGAAGCGGTCAAGGACCTGGAGCACGCCACCCCGGAGGAGATCTGCGTCAAGGTTCGTGAGACCGCGCGGGGGGTGAACATCTCCACCGTCTACCGGACCCTGGAACTGCTCGAAGAGCTGGGCATGGTCACCCACACCCATCTCGGCCACGGCGCGCCCACCTACCACCTGGCGGCCGACGCCGACCACGTGCACCTGGTCTGCCGGGGGTGCGGCGAGGTCGGGGAGGTGGGGCCAGAGATGGCGGAAGGCCTGGTCAAGGGGCTGGACGACCAGCTCGGGTTCGTCGCCGACGTCCATCACCTGACCGTCTTCGGGCTGTGCCGCAACTGCAGATAGCCTGGAGGGCATGCGTAGCCCTCTGCTCGATCTCCCCGGCGCGGTCGCGGCCGATGCCCCCGACGCCGACGTGGCGGCGCACTACGGCGATCTGTTCGCCGAGCAGCGCGCGCTGATCAAGGGAGAGGCGGTCGTCGACCGCAGCAATCGCGAGATCGTCCGCGTCTCCGGGGCAGACCGGCTGAAATGGCTCAACGATCTGACCTCCAACAAGCTCGACACCCTCAAGCCGGGGGAGTGGACCCAGACCCTCATCCTCGACCTGCAGGGCCGCGTCGAGCACCACCTCACGCTGGTCGACGACGGCGAGGCCGTTCTCGCGCACGTGGAGCCCGGCACTTCCGAGGCGCTGATCGACTACCTCGACAAGATGCGCTTCATGCTGCGCGTCGAGGTCTCCAGCGCCGACGACGAGCTGGCCGTGATCTCCACCGCCGACGGCGACCGCTACATCCCGCGGGCCGAGCTCAACGCGGGTCTGGGGCGCATGGCCGGGATCTGGGCGTACGAGGCGCTGCGCATCGAGCGTCACCAGCCGCGCCTCGGGCTCGACACCGACCACAAGACCATTCCCCACGAGGTGGGCTGGATCGGCGAGGCCGTACACCTGACCAAGGGCTGCTACCGCGGGCAGGAGACGGTCGCGCGCGTGCACAACCTCGGCCACCCGCCCCGCCGCCTGGTCTTCCTGCACCTCGACGGCAGCGTCGACACGCTGCCGCCGCACGGCGCGCCGGTCATCTTCGAGAGCCAGGAGGTGGGCGCGGTCGGTTCGTCCGTCCGTCACCACGAGCTCGGGCCGATCGCGCTGGCCGTGGTCAAGCGGTCGGTCCCGGTCGACGCACCGCTGCTGGCGGGCGGCGTCGCCGCCACGCAGGAGATCATCGTCCCGCCGGACGCGGGCCGCAACGTCAGCATCGACCCGGCCATGCGCCGCCGCATCCGCTAGTTCTGCCCGGTACGGCAGGGGCCGGGCTCAGCCTTCAGCGCAGGTCACCTTCGCGGCGCAGCTGAGGCCCCCGGCCGCGCCGGTGACCTTGATCCGGGTCGACTCGGGCACGGTCAGCACGTAGTCGGCCGCGCACCCGTCGTCGCACGAGTAGGCGATGCGCAGCCGCCGGGCGTCCTCCCAGGCTTCCTCGTGGTGGCGCGCGCCGGTCCAGCTGAGTTCCCGTTTGATGGCGACCCGCTGCCGTCCCCCGGCCACGACGGTGAGGCGGATGGGCCCGTCGGCCTCGATGGCCAGATCGGCCCCCGGGAGTTCGTGGTAGCCGAACGTCGTCTCCGTCTGCGGCACGGGCGCCGGGCCTGGCTCACGGTCGAAGGTTTGGACGGCCAGCGCGGCGACGAGGAGCGCGGCCCCGGCCGGCACTGCCCAGAGGATCTTTCGCATACCAGCACGATAGGAAGCGCCGCCCGTCTGGGGACATGGCGGTGGATGGCCGGTTGTGGGTGGGGCCAGCCCCACCCTAGACGTCGATCACCAGCGTGATGGGGCCGTCGTTGATCAGGGAGACCTTCATGTCGGCGCCGAAGCGGCCGGTCTCGACGTGCGCGCCGAGCGCCCGCAGCCCGGACACCACGGCCTCCACGAGCGGCTCTGCCACCGGCCCTGGGGCGGCCGCCTGCCAGGTGGGGCGGCGGCCCTTCCTGGTGTCGGCGTAAAGGGTGAACTGGCTGATGACCAGCAGCGGCGCGCCGACGTCCGAGCAGGACTTCTCGCCGTCGAGGACGCGCAGCCCCCAGAGCTTGGCGGCCAGCTTGCGCGCCTGCTCCGCCGTGTCCGTGTGGGTGACGCCCACGAGCACGAGCAGCCCCGGCTCGTCGATCGCGCCCACCGTCTGACCGTCCACGACCACCGAGGCCGTACTTACTCGCTGCACCACCGCCCGCATGGGAACTCATTCTCGCCGATCCGTAGACTCCTGCTGAAGGGGGGCGGGGAATGTCGCTCGTTGTCGAGGTTGTCCGGTCCGGGTTCGTGGAGTCCACGCATCTGGCGCGGGTGCTCACCGTGAACGCCGACGGGACGCCGGTCGACGCGCACGGCGCGGTCCACGTGCCCGCCTCGCCGCGTTCGTCGATGAAACCGCTCCAGGCGCTGGGCATGCTCCGCAACGGGCTCTCGCTGGAGGGTGAACTGCTCGCGCTGGCCTGCGCCTCGCACGCGGGCGAGCCGTACCATGTGGACGGGGTTCGCAAGATCCTGGCCGGGGCCGGGCTGGAGGAGTCGGCGCTGCTGTGTCCCGAGGACTATCCCGAGGACCGGACGGTCACCGACCGGGGCCGCGTGTACATGAACTGCTCGGGCAAGCACGCCGCCATGCTCGCGACCTGTGTGCTCAACGACTGGCCGCTGGGCTCGTACCTGGAGCCCAGGCATCCGCTGCAGCGGGCGGTCCGGGCGACGGTCGAGGAGCTGACCGGGGAGCGCGTGGCCGCCTCCGGGGTCGACGGGTGCGGGGCCCCGTTGTTCTTCGTGTCCATGCTGGGGGTGACCAGGGCGTTCCGTGCCCTGCCGCTCGGCGGGCCCGGCAGCCACGAGCGGCGGGTCTTCGACGCCATGCGCGCCTACCCGCAGTGGACGTCCGGCACGCACCGGGACGAGGCCAAGCTCATGCGGGCCGTACCGGGACTGATGCTGAAGTCCGGGGCGGAGGCGTTCGACGCGTTCGTCTTCGAGGACGGGCGGGCCGGCACCGTCAAGATCGAGGACGGCTCGTCGCGCGCCCGCACGCCCGTCACGGTCGCCGCCCTGCGCCGCCTCGGCCTGTCCGGCCCCGACCTGGACGTCCTCGCCACGGGTGTCCTGTACGGCGGCGGCCGCCCTGTGGGCGAGGTCCGCGTGCGCCCATAGGGCGGCGCTTCAGCCGCGCAGGATGTCGGCGACCTCCCGCTGGCCCTTCTTGACCGCATGCCGCAAGGAGGTCACCCCGTCCCGGTCGGCCAGTTCGCGATCGGCGCCCGCGGCCAGCAGCAGGCGGACGATCTCCTGGTACCTGGCCGAGCCGTCGCCCAGGATCACCGCCTCCAGCAGGCCGGTCCAGCCGAGGTCGTTGACGTGGTTGACGTCGATGTCCGTCTTCAGCACCTCGCGGACATAGTCCACGTGACCGCGCTCGCACGCCGGGATCAGGGAGACGCCGCCGTAGCGGTTCCTGATCGTCAGGTCCGGGTTGGCGGGCAGCAGGACGCGTAGCATCGCCACACTGCCGGTCACACCGGTCACCAGCCATGGGGTGTCGTGCTGGGCGTCCAGCGCGTTCGGGTCGGCGCCCGCGGCCACCAGGATCTGCGCGACCTCCACGTGATCGGCGGCCGAGGCCAGCAGCAGAGCGGTACGTCGGCGCCCGTCACGGGCCTCGAGATCGGCCCCCTCGGTGACCGCCTCGCGCACGGCGGCGGCCTCACCTGCGGCGGCGGCGGTAAGCAGTTGTTCGTCAAGCACGTCTGATCCTTTCACGGCTGTTCGGGAGGTAACGCCCGGAGCGGTCGATACCGCCCGGCCATCGCCTCCACCACAGGCCGCCGCCACGAGCCCTAGACCCGCGAGCAGCAGCCCGCGCCTGCCAACCCCACCCACGCCCCCATCCTCTCTCCCTTTTTCACCTTTTTGGACAGAACGGGATATATCCCGCGAAAGGGGTCGGCGGCATCAGCCCAGTCGGCCCTGGACGGCCTTGAGACCGGCCTGGGCGATGGCCTCGTCGATGTCGCCGCTGGGCGCGCCGCCCACGCCGATCCCGGCGATCGGCGCGCCGCCCGAGGCGACCGGGACGCCGCCGGCCAGCAGCAGAGTGCCGGGAATGGCGGCCAGAGCCTGGTTCTTGGCCAGGGCGCTGGTCGGCTGGCCGAAGGACACCGCGGTGAACGCCTTGCGCTTGGCCGACTCCTCCGTCTGCGGCCCGGCCCCGTCGCCCTTGAGGATGAGGCGGGTGGCGCCCGAGCGGTCCACGATGGCCACGGTCACGCGCTGCTTCTGCTTGGCCGCCTCCTTCTGCACCGCGTCGGCGATCTTGAGGGCGGCGTCGGCCGACAGCACGTTGGTCTGGACGACCGCGGGCGCGTCCGGCGCGGCGGCCTGCGCGGCGGTGCTGGTGACGCCACCGGCGACGGCGAGGGCGGCGAGCGAGGCGGCGGCGAAGCGGGTGCGGAGCTTCATGGTGTTCCTCCAGGTCAGTGGTCGGTTCGACGAGTTCCAGACTGCCGGGACGAACCGGCCACGCCATCGGGAGAGCGGTCGATGCGTGGGAGAGAATCGGTCGAGGGGCGGGTCAACCGATCGGTTGATGCGGGCGCCGGGGGCCCCGCCTACGCTCGCACCACGGCGAGGGGGTGAGATGGAGCGGATCTGGCTCAACCGGGCGATGCACGCCGGCTTCTTCCTGTTGCTGGCCGCCTCCGCCTCCCGCCTGGTGGTACGCCACGCGATGGACCTCACGACCGTCGCGGCCCTGGCCGACGCCGGCCTGCTGGCGCTCGTGTACGCGGGCGGCGTTCTGCTGTGGGAGCGCCTGGGCCGCAGGGGCCGGCTGGTCTGGCTGGCGGTGGTCCTCGGGTGCTGGCTGGTGCTGGTGGAGCTGGCGCCGTCGTTCGCCTGGTGCGCGATCCCGCTGCTGTATCTGTGCCTGCGGCTGCTGTCGTTGCGGATGACGCTGGTCGCCGCGGCCGTGCTGACCGTCGCGGTGATCGTGGCGCAGATCAGCCTGTCCGACCGGTTCGACCCCAGCCTGGTGCTGGCGCCGATCGCCGTGGCGGCCATGACCATCGTGATCTTCTGGGAGCTGAGGAAGGCGGGAATCATGCAGGAGCGCGAGCGCCTCTCGCGAGAGATCCACGACACCCTCGCCCAGGGCCTGACCAGCCAGCGCATGCTGCTGCAGGCGGCCGAGCGGGTCTGGGAGTCCGACCCCGCGCAGGCCCGTTCCTACGTCAGGACGGCGATCGAGGCGGCGGGGGAGAACCTCGACGAGGCCCGCCGGTTCGTCCGCGACCTCGGGCCCGCGCCGCTGGCCGTGCGGTCGCTGCCCGAGGCGCTGACGGCGCTGGGCGCGGAGTTCCGGCTGGAGGGCACGGAGTTCCCGCTGGCCGACGGGACGCAGGCCGTACTGCTGAGAGTGGCTCAGGGAGCGGTGGCGAACGCGCGCGAGCACGCCCGCGCGAGCCGGGTGATCGTGACGCTCGCCTATCTCGACGACGAGGTGACGCTGGACGTGTACGACGACGGGGTGGGCTTCGACCAGACGATGGCCGTGACCCGCCCGGGGCGCGGGTACGGTCTGCGGGCCATGCGCGACCGGGTCGCGGAGGTGGGCGGCACGCTGACGGTGGAGAGCGCGCCGGGGGAGGGCACGGCGGTGGCTGCGAGGATTCCGGTATGAAGCTGTTCCTGGTCGACGACCATCCGGTGGTCAGGGCGGGCATCGCCGCGCTGGTCGGCGGCGAGGCCGACATGGAGATCGTGGGCGAGGCGGAGAACGCCGACGACGCGCTCCGGCTGATCGCCCTGCGCCGGCCCGACGTGGTGCTCATGGACCTGCAACTCGGCGACGGCCCCGACGGCGTCGCGGCGACCAGGAAGGTGCGCGCGCTCGACGACGCGCCGCAGGTGCTGGTCCTGACGACGTATGAGACCGACGCCGACATCGTGCGCGCCATCGACGCGGGCGCCACCGGCTACGTGCTCAAGGCCTGCCCGCCGGACGAGCTGTTCCAGGCGATCAGGGCCGCCGCCAGGGGCGAGACGGCACTCTCACCCAGGGTGGCGACCCGCATGATGCGCCGCATGCGCGACCCCGGCCCGGCGCTGACCACCCGAGAGATCGAGATCCTGGAACTCCTGGCCCGCGGGGCGGGCAACAAGGAGATCGCCAAGGCCCTGTTCATCACCGAGGCGACGGTCAAGACCCACCTCAATCACGTGTACGGCAAGCTCGGCGTCGACACCAGGACCGCAGCCGTCAGCAAGGCCGTCGAGCTCGGCCACATCCGTCTATAGGATCACCTGCCCGATCCTGTCCACCGTGCCGAACGGGTCACCGGCGCCGATGCGGTTCTTGGTGATCCCGATCGAGAGCCCGGTGGCCTTGTCGGCGAAGGCCGCGGTGCCGCCGCTGCCGCCCATGCCGAAGTAGGTGGGGCGGTCGAGCACCTGGGTCAGCCCGACGGAGTACCCGAGCCCCCAGGTCGCCTGCATGCCGACGACCTCGTCGGTCCCGCTGGCCTGCACCGAGGTGGCCTCGGCCAGCCGCGCGGCCGGGATCAGGCCGTTGAGCAGGGCGTCGTACATGCGGGCCAGGCCCCTGGCGGTGGCCGTGGCGCCGGCGTCGCTGGTCAGGACGTCGGGACGGTTGCTGAAGGCGGCGTCGGGCAGGGCCGCCATCGGCGCGGCGGTGTAGCCGTCCACGACGCGGAAGAACGGGATCTGCGCCGTCATCTCCGGTGTCAGCTCCATCGGCGGGCCCTCGGGGTCCTCGATGACGGCCAGGCGCGGCAGTTCGGCGGGGGGCACGGCCAGGAAGAGCTCGTCCGCGACGCCCAGCGGCAGCGCGACCTGCTCGCGCAGGATCTGGGAGACGGTCTTGCCGGACGTCCGCCGGACGATCTCCCCCATGAGGTACATCCAGGACTGCGGGTGGTAGCCGATCGTGGTGCCCGGCTCCCACCAGGGCTTCTCGTCGGCGACGGCCGCGCACATCTTGTCCCAGTTCGCGATGTCGGCCGGCGTGGTGTCCACGGGCACGCCGGGCACGCCCGCCCGGTAGCTGAGGGCATGCCGTACGGTGGCCCGCTCCTTGCCATGGGCGGCGAACGCGGGCCAGTACTCCGCGATCGGCGTGTCGTAGGCGATCACGCCCTGCTCGGCCAGCAGGTGCACGACCGTGGCGATCATGCCCTTGCCGGTGGAGGTCACGTAGACCGGGGTGTCCGAGGTCATCGGGCGGCCGGTGGCGGGGTCGGCGAGACCCGCGACCGCGTCCACGACGAGCTCGCCCCCTCGGTACACGGCGACCTGGACGCCGCGCTCCACCCCGGTCTCCACGAGCTCGTCGATCGTGGCCTGAACGTTCTTCTGCAGATCAGTCATGCCCATATGACGAGGCATCGCCGGAAAAGGAATCGGGCAGACCCATCTCCGGGAAAAGTTCGTGGTCGAAGGTGGTGATCTCGCTGATCAGCGGCCCTTCCATGCGGAAGACGCCGAGCCAGGACGCCGAGAAGACCTCCTCGCCCGGCCGGCGCAGGTACGCGGCGATCGCGGGCTGGCGGTTGACCCGGGCGGGCAGCACACGCCAGTCGCCCCACGAGGCCTCGCCGGACATCTGCGGGCCCCACGAGGAGACGAACGCCTCGCGGCCGAGGATCCACCCCGGCGTGGGCGGCATGGTCTGCCAGACGTCCGATGCGAGCAGCGCGGGCAGGACCGAGGGGTCGCCCTGTTCGAGCGCGTGAATGTACGTGCGCACCACGGCCAGTTCGTCGGCGCTGCCCGAGCTCATGCGCTGGGCGGGCAGGTGCTCGCGCAGCACCGGCCGGGCACGCTGCAGGGCGCTCTTGACCGCGGTAACGGTCGTGTCGAGCGCCGCGGCGGTCTCCGGCGCCGACCAGCCGAGCACGTCGCGCAGGATGACGACGGCCCGCTGCTTGGCGGGCAGGTGCTGGATCGCCACGAGGAAGGCCAGCTCGATCGTCTCGCGCTCGATGACGGAGTCGAGCAGGTTGTCCGGGTAGGGGCTGATCCAGGGCACGTGGGTGGAGACCGGCCACGGCATCCCCGCGTCGGCCGCCATGGGCGTGTCGAGCGGCTCCGGCCGCCGGGGGTTGGCGCGCAGGAAGTCGAGGCAGGCGTTCGTGGCGATCTTGTACAGCCACGCCTTCAGGTTGTCCGGCGGCTCGTCCCGCTTGCGCCAGGCGCGCAGGAACGTCTCCTGGACCAGGTCCTCGGCCTCGTGGAAGGAGCCGAGCATCCGGTAGCAGTGAACGTGCAGTTCCCTGCGATGGCGCTCCAGCTCCTCGGCGTTCACAACGAGCGCAGCTGCCGGGTGGCGGAGATCGCGCCGGACGTGGTCGTGGTGAAGGTACGCATCGACCCGGCGAACTTGGACAGGTCCCATTCGGCCGGCCCGTGGTACCAGTACAGGTTGTCGGCCTGGTGGCCGTTGCCGGTGACCGAGGCCACCACGCGCGACCAATGCTCCACGCCATCAAAAATCACGGCGTAGGGCAAATATCGCGAAAAAAGCTCGACTCGGTGCTGCTCGGGGACATTTTCCAGCTCGCCGGAGAAGAGGTACTGCCGGAAGCCCAGCGTGTGCGCCAGAGCGGCCGACCCCTTCGCGGTCTTGGCCGGCATGAACTGCCCGCCCACCGCCAGCGCCGCCCCCGCGATGATCAGGGCCAGGCCCAGCAGCCCATAGGTGGTGAACCAGGCCAGCCCCACCGTGGCGAGGATCCCGGCGCCGATGAGGACGAAGCCGGCCGTGGTCCAGCGCGTGCGCTCGGTGTCGGGCCGCCGGGCGAACCACCCCTGCCGCACGACATCCGCGTACAGCTCATCCCGCACTTTCCCGAGATTTTTCGCGAAGGATCCGGACAACTCCGACAACAGGACGGCGTCCCGGCCCTCGAACACCGCGTCGTACAACGCCTTCTCGTACGGCAGCAAGGCCTCGACCGGCGCGCTTGGCAGCCTGACCAGCGTCCAGTCCGGCGCGTCGTAGGCCTGCCTGGACTGCTCGTCGATCCGCAGGTATCCGCGCACCGCCAGGTCCACGATCGTCGCGGTCACGTCGACCACGTCGGCCTGCTCGTCCACGAGCGTGCCGATCTGACCGGGACGCACCCCGTCCGGCGGCGAGAAGTGCCCGTTCTGCACGGGGTCGACGGCGGTCTCCTGGCCGGCGATCCGCGCGTCCCGCCCCCGTGTCCAGTACAGGAGCCCGATCCCGCCCAGCATCAGCACCAGCAGCGCGGCCAGGGCGCCACCGGTGATCCCGTTGAGCGTGAACGCGGCCGCCAGCGAGAAGCGCCGCTCCAGGATGGGGGCGCCGGAGCTGGTGCCCTTGGGGTAGCCGACCACGACGGTGAGGGCCTCGCCGGGCGCGAGGTTCTCCTGCTCGAAGTCGGCCTGCGTGGCCCCGTGGTCCATGGAGGCACTGGTGCAGCCGATGGCCGAGGTCAGCTCGCCGGCGAAGCACGACAGGTTCTGCACCATGCCGGCGCCGGTGACCTTCACCGTGGCCTTGGAGACCGGGACGTTCCAGCCGTTGACCGCGAACCAGCGCAGCTCCTCCACGCCGCCGGACGGCGTGACAGCGCCCTTCACCTCGTAGGTGACGGTCGCGGGGGCCTTGACGGTGAGCACGTCACCGGCGAGCTGGCCGCCCTTGACGTTGGCGATCTGGTAGACGCGGTCGTTGCCGTCGTCGTAGCGGGTCCTGGTGAGGAAGGTCCGCTTGACCTCGCCCGTGCCGCCGATCTTCTCGCTGACCTGGAGCACACCGTCCTTGCGCAGTTCCAGGCTGACCTGGTCGGTGATCGGCGCGGCGGCCGCGCTCGCCCATGCGGGCACCGCGGTCAGTGTCAGGGCGGCGGCGCCCAGCAAGGCCAGCGTCAGCCTGATTCCGGTCATGGCGGCAAATCGTATCGGTTCGCCCTATGTCTGGCAGGGGTATGCCTCTGACCAGGGGGAATGATGCTGATCAGGCCGATGCTGGCGGTCAGCGGGGAGCTGCCCGTCGCCGCGCAGGAAGCGGCCTGGGCCGCCGAGTTCAAGTGGGACGGGGTACGCGCCGTCGCCTACCTGCTCGACGGTGAGGTACGCCTGCTCTCGCGCAACGACCGCGAGGTGACCGGCGCCTATCCGGAGCTCCGCGCGGACCTGGCCGGTGAGCGGAGCATGGTGCTCGACGGCGAGGTCGTCGCGCTCGACTCGTCGGGAGCGCCGGACTTCGGGCGGCTCCAGTCGCGCATGCACGTCCGGTCGCCGAGCCGGTCGCTGCTGGCCACGGTGCCGGTCATGTACCACGCGTTCGACGTGCTGCACCTGGACGGGCGTTCGACGTTGCGGCTGCCGTACGAGCGGCGGCGGGCGCTGCTGGAGGAGCTCGCCCTGGATCGGGGACGGGTGCGGGTGCCGCCGTCGTTTCCCGGCAGCGCCCGCGTGGTCATGGGCGTGGCCCGCGAGCACGGTCTGGAGGGCATCGTGTGCAAGCGGCTCGACTCGCCCTACCTGCCGGGACGGCGCAGCGAGCTGTGGATCAAGGTCAAGAACACGCTGATGCTGGACGTGCTGGTCGGGGGCTGGAAGCCGGGTGAGGGCCGCCGGTCGGGGATGATCGGGTCATTGCTGGTGGGGGTGCCCTCGGCCGGCGGCCTGCGGTACGTGGGTCACGTGGGCACCGGCTTCACCGAGCACATGCTGCGCGACCTCGCGGCCCGCATGGCGCCGCTGGCCCGCCCGGCCTCGCCGTTCGCGGGGGTGGCCCCCGAGCCGGCCCACTGGGTGGAGCCCCAGCTGGCCGGCGAGGTGGAGTACGCCGGCTGGACCAGGGACGGCGTCCTGCGCCACCCCACGTGGCGCGGTCTCACAGAGTGATCGCGTCGGCCGCGCGCCGCACGCTCTCGTCCGGGGCGGGCCCGGCCGGGTTCTCCTTGGCCAGCGCCTGGTTGAGCGCGACGAACTCGCGCATCCGCTCCTGGTAGCGCCCGAACCCGCCGCCCGCTGCCATCTCCTCGGCCAGCACGTACGCGCCGACCATGGCCAGGCTCGTCCCCTGCCCCGACTTCACCGAGGCGCAGTAGGCGGCGTCCCCCACGAGCGCGACCCTGCCCTTGTGCCATGTGGGCAGGTGGACCTGCGCCATCGCGTCGAAGTAGAAGTCGCCGGCCGCCCACATCGCCTCCAGCAGCTTGGGCGCGACCCAGCGCAGGTCCGCGCAGGCCGCCGCGACCAGCCGCTTCTGCCGCTCGGTGTCGCGGTGGTCGTAGGCGATCGGCCCCGACTCGAAGCCCATGTTCACCACCAGCTCGCCGTTGCCCCTGGCCGGGTACAGGCCGAACCCGGCCGCCCCCTCGCGGTGCCACACCTGCCAGCGGTCGAGGTCGAGGAAGTTCTCGGCGCGGAACAGGCCGAGGTACATGCCGAGATGCTCCACGAACTGCTCCTCCTCGCCGAACAGGAGCCCGCGGGTGTTGGAGTGCAGGCCGTCCGCGCCGACCACCCAGTCGAAGGTGCGCGGCGCGTTCTTCTCGAATCTCACGTGTACGGCGGAGCCGTCGTCGCCGAGCGAGGCGATCGAGTCGCCCCACAGGATCTCCACGCCCTCGACGGCGCCCAGGAGCAGCCCCATCAGGTCCTCTCGCATGATCTCGACGTCCGGGCTGTCCAGGCGGCCGCCGCTGAAGGTCGACTCCTCCGAGCGCATGACCTCGTCGCCGTTCCCGTCCACGACGGACATGCCGAGCATCTCGGTCTTGAGCGCCTTGGCCGCCTCCAGGACGCCCATGCGTTCGGCGACGGTCAGCGCCGCGCCGCGGATGTCGATGGCCTGCCCGCCGCCGCGCGGCGCCGGGGCCCGCTCGACGAGGGTGACCCGGGCCCCGCGCTCGCGCAGCCAGTAGGCCAGGATCGTGCCGCCGATGCTCGCGCCGGAGACGAGGACGTTCACGATGGTGCTCCCATTCAGTAGTTGACGCTGTACGCAAGCTGAATGTACACAGTACGCACAGCTCATGCAACAGGCGTTTCTGCTAACTTCTGTACTAGAACAGGAGGCCCCATGACCCCGCCCTACATTCGGATCGTGGCCGACATCAAGCGGCGCGTCGCAGAAGGCGAGCTGAAGCCGGGTGACAAGGTCCCGTCCACTCGCGGCCTGGCCCGTGACTGGAACGTCGCGCTGGCCACGGCGGCCAAGGCGCTGACCCTTCTGGCCCAGGAGGGCGTGATCACGTCCGAGCCCCGCGTCGGCAGCACCGTCGCCGGCGCCGGCCCCGCCCGGGACCGCCCGCCCACCCCCTCCGACCTCACCCGCGAGCGGATCGTGAGGATCGCCATCGAGATCGCCGACGCCGAGGGCCTGGCCGCCCTGTCCATGCGCGGCATCGCCGCCAAGACCGGCGCCGCCACCATGTCCCTCTACCGCCACGTGGGCGGCAAGGAGGACCTGGTGCGGCTGATGGCCGACGCCGCCTATGGCGAGTTCGACTACCCTGAGCCGCTGCCCGAGGGCTGGCGGGCCCGCTTCGAGCTGTCGGCGCGCGGCCTGTGGTCCCTGTACCGCCGCCATCCCTGGCTGCCGCACGTCACCGCGCTGACCCGGCCGCTGATCCTGCCCCACCTGATGCGGCACGCCGAATACGCCCTGGCCTCCCTGGACGGCTACGGGCTCGACGCCCTGACCAGGCAGAACATCCATGTGCTCATCTACAACTACGTGCAGGGCGTGGCCGTACACCTGGAGCGGGAAGCCCAGCAGGACGCGGCGACCGGCATGGGCGACGACGAGTGGATGGACGCGCAGGGGCCCGGCCTGGAGGAGTTGCGGGCCTCCGGCGCCTACCCGCACTTCGCCGCCGTCGTCGCCGGGCTGGGCGACGACTACGACCTCGACCTGGACGCCTTCTTCGAGTTCGGCCTGACCCCGCTCCTGAACGGCCTGGCGACCCTCATCGAACCCTCGACATAACGACTTTCGTTATTTACGATAATCGTTATGCGATGGATCGCCAGACTCGAGATCACGTTCAGCTTCGGCTTCGTCCTGGGCTGCCTGGGCGCCTTGGCGGTGCTGGTCCAGGCGGCCGTCATGGCGTTCGGCGGCACGGCCGGCGGCATCGGGGTCAACCTCAACGTCCCCGGCACCCTGCCCGCCGGCATGCTGGCCGAGGGGGCAGCCTACGTGGGCTCCGGCGCCGAGGTCACGGTGCGGCACGTGGGCCCCTCGCCCGCGGTCGCCGGCCACCTGCGCACGCTCGGCTGGGTCCTCATCGCCGGATCGATCGCCACCGCGTTCCTCGGCTGGCTGGCCAAGACGCTACTGTCGTCCACGTTGCTCGCCGAGAGCTTCATGTTCCAGCCGCTTCCCGGCGGCGGCCTGATCGGTGTCGTGGCCGGTGCGGCGGCCCTGGGCATCGCGGAGATCGTCCGCCGGGGCCTGGCCCTGCTCCAAGAGGTCGAGGCCACCATCTGACATGCCGATCCGCATCCGACTCGACGAGGTGCTCAAAGAGCGCGAGATGACGCTCACCGAGCTGTCGCACCGCGTGGAGATCACCGTCGTCAACCTGTCGATACTCAAGAACGGCCACGCCAAGGCCATCAGGTTCTCCACGCTGGTCCGCCTGTGCGCGGCGCTGGAGTGCCAGCCGGGCGACCTGCTGTCCTACGTCCCGGAGGCGTGAGGTCAGTCGGAGATCGCGATGCGCAGGCGGCGGAAGCCCTTGCCCTTGCTCTCGATCTTGGTGACCTTGATCCGGCCGATCTGGGCGGTGGAGCCCACGTGGGTGCCGCCGTCGGCCTGGGTGTCGAGGCCCACGATGTCCACGATGCGTACCTCCTCGACCTCTTCCGGGACGAGGTTGGTGGCGGTGCGGATGATGTCGGGGATGTCGAACGCCTCCTTGCGCGGCAGCACCCGGATGTCGATGCGCCGGTCGGCGGAGACCTCGGCGTTGCAGGCGTCCTCGACCGCCTCCTTGAAGCCCGGCGGGACCTCGGGGAGGTTGAAGTCCATGCGCGCGGTGAACGGCTCCATGTTCCCGCCCGTGACCAGCGAGCCGTAGTCGCGGAAGACCACCCCGCACAGCACGTGCAGCCCCGAGTGCGTGCGCATCAGCGCGGAACGCCGTTCGTCGGCCACCGCGGCGCGCACCACCGTGCCCACCGGGGGCACCGGATCGCCCTCGGCCGGGATCAGGTGAAGATCGTCGCCTTTGCGCACCCCGGCGATCCGGGTTTCCACGCCCAGCCAGAGCAGAACTCCGTGATCCGCCGGCTGACCGCCGCCGCCTGGATAGAATGCCGACCTGCTCAACACGATCCCGTCGGGCGTCGAGTCCAGCACGACAGCCTCGAATTCGCGCAGGTTCTGGTCGGACAGCTCGAGACGCTCAGTGCGCCCGTAGAGGTCGGAGCTCATGTCCGGCAGCTTAGAGCCCATGAGGTGGTCATGCGCGGCCTGATGCATCGACAGTTGATCGCACCGGCCGCCCTGATGATGGCGTTTTGTTCCGGATGTGGCAGTGCGGCGGGTGAGACCGCGGGCCCGGACCCGACCCCGGTTCAGCAGAAGTCCGCGCCGGTGCTCATGTTCGTCGGCGACAGCTTCACCGTCGGCTCCGGCCCCGTCCCCACCTGGAGCTCCTACGCCACCGAGACCGCCCGCCTGCTCGGCTGGCAGCCCGTGATCGCCGGCGCGGGCGGCACCGGCTACATCAACAAGGGCCGCGTCGGCCGCAGCTTCCAGGACTCCTTCGACGCCGAGCTCTCCTGGCGCCCCGCCCCCGACCTGCTCGTCATCTCCGGCGGCCACAACGACCGCCGCTGGCCCACCCTGGGTGTACGGCGGGCCGCCGCCACACTCCTCTGGACCGCGCGCGCACGCTGGCCGGAGACCCGCGTCGTCATGGTCGGCCCGATCTGGCTGGCCGACGCCCCGCCCAAGGCCTACGCCGTGCGCGACGCCCTGGCCGAGGTCGCCGCCCGCGAGGGCGTCATGTTCCTGGACCCGCTGAAGCAACGCTGGGTCACCGGCCGCCGCTCAGAGGTCCTGCTCCCTGACGGCGTGCACCCCACCTTCGCCGGCCACGCCCGCCTGGCCCGGTGGCTGTCGGCGGCGCTGGGACCGGCGGTGGTTCACCAGGGGCCGTAGGGGCCGTTGTTGCCGCCCCTGCCGCCCATGCCCTTCACGGCGGGCTTGACGTCCACGATGTACACCGTGGCCGCGATCACCGCGAGGATCGAGAAGATGCCCAGGCCGATGCCGATGAACGCGGCCCCGCCGACCACCATGAAGGCGTTGAAGTAGGACCAGGCCCCGGCTGCCGAGAACAGGGTCGCCAGGCCGAGGATCAGCAGCCACAGGTTCTTCTGCAGCTTGCCGGCCGAGACGAAGGCGTTCGGCGTCACCCGCACCGCGTGGATCAGCGCATAGACCGACATGCCGAAGATGCCCGTGGCCAGCACCAGGAAAAGAAGGTTGAGAACGCCGTTGATCATGCTCATGTTGGCTCCGCCCCAGGCTGCGTTGTCGGGCCCAGCCTAGTGCGCAACTCGGGCACGCGGGCAACGAAAGAGCCCGCCCCGGAACGGGACGGGCTCATCGCGCCGCACGCTCAGGCCTTGGCCTTGGGGGTACGGGTGGTCTTCTTGGCGGGAGTGACGGGGGCGGCGGCAGCCGGCTCGGCGGCCTCGGAGACCTCCTCCAGCTCCAGCGCGGCCTCGCCGCTGACCTTGCTGACGACCTTGCGGCCGCGGCTGGCGAACTCCTCGTAGACCTCGGTGGCCTTGTGGCCGAGCTCACCGGCGTAGGCGCGGGCCTTCTCCGGAAAGTCCTTGGCGAAGCCCTCGGCCTTGCCGGAGAGCTCACGGGCCCGCTCGGGCAGGTCCTTGGCGATCTCGGTGCGGCGGGCCTGCAGCTTCTGCAACTGCTCGGGCAGCTCACGCAGCTTCTCCACCGCGTAGTCTCCGGCGCCGGCGACCGCGTAGAACGGCTTGGACTCGGTCAGCTTCTTGACCTCGGTTGCAAGCGTCATGGGTTAACCTTCCTTGGTTTCCTGGGTGACGGTTCCGTTGCCGGGGTTCGCCGCGAAGGGCTCCAGGGCGGCGAGAAAATCCTCGGGCAGCGGTTCGTCGTCCGATTCCGGGTCACGCTGGGGATGGGCATTCTGGGAGGTCTGCTCGTCCCCGGCGTGGTTCTCCTTGCGAAACGACTCATAGATATCGATGAGCACCTGGCGTTGCCGCCCGGTGATGTGCGTGTCGGCCCGGATCGCCGCTTCGACGTCGCTCGGCGGCTCTTTGTCCTCGATGAGGCCCGCCTGCACGTAGAGCGCCTGCGCCGAGATGTGGAGACCCTTGGCGATCTGGTTGAGGATCTCCGCGCTCGGCTTGCGCAGCCCGCGCTCGATCTGGCTGAGGTAGGGGTTGGAGACCCCCGCCGCGGCGGCAAGCTGGCGCAGCGAGATTCTCGCCTGCTGCCGCTGCTCGCGGATGTACTCGCCGATCGAGCCGACCTTGGGTAGTGCCATGCGTGTAGTCTGCCCCAAAGTGCTTGCTATTGCAAACGCGGGGCTAGCAGATGCAAGCACTCAGAGCGGGATCACCCAGAGGCTGGCGGCGGAGACCAGCAGTGCGGCCGACAGGCCGAGGTAGCCGTAGCGGAAGTGGGGCTTCAGCTCGGGATCGGGCTTGACCAGGCGGTTCACGCGGGCCATGACGTTGGCGGCGGTCACGCTGCCCAGCATGCCGTGCGGGGTGGGCATGGCGCCGGCCGTACCGAAGCGCAGGAGGGCGGTGGCGAGACGGCGGGGGGAGCAGTAGCGGCGGGCACGGTCGTCGGCGGCCATCTCCACCAGCAGCTCGACCTGGGCCTGAGCGTCGCGCACGACCTTCGACCAGGGCAGCACGCGGCGCAGCGCGCCGAACGGCAGCAGCACCAGGTCGTGGCGCTCGCGTACGTGCGCGGCCTCGTGGGCGAGCACGGCGGTCAGCTCGTCGTCGGACAGCAGTTCCATCGCGCCCGCGCTGATCACGACCTGCGAGCGCAGGCCGGGCACGCAATAGGCGGCGGCGCCGGGGTGGTCGAGCACGCGCACGCCCGGCACGAACGGGTCGTCGCGCGCGATGAGCGCCAGCAGCGTGCGGTGACGGCGGCGGGCGCGCAGGGCCTGCGCGGCCGCGGTCAGTGTCACGGCCACGAGTACGGCCAGCGCGGTCAGCCCCGCGACCAGCGCGAACAGATGCGGCCCGTCCCAAGGCTCCACCGGCTCGCGGCCCTGGGCGACGGCGATCAGCCCGTGCAGGAGCCCGCGGTCATAGGGCTGGACGGCGTACGCCAGCATCGAGCCCGTGGTCGCCAGCCCCCAGGCCAGCCCGAGCGCCTGCCACAGGACGATGGCCACGCGGGGCGCGCGGTAGGTCCAGCGCGCGGAGGTGAAACGCCAAGCGCCGAGCGCGCACGCGGTCGCGAGCGCAGCCAGCGCGGCGGCGGTGATCACTCGTCCTCCAGCTCCGTAAGGGCCTTGCGCAGGATCTCCGCCTCGGAGGCGGGGACCGCCTGAGCGAAGCGGGTCAGGGCGGCCGAACGGTCGCCCGTCATTTCCAGAGCCTCCAGCATAAGCTCGGCGATGTACGTGTCGCGGCTTTCCGCCGGTTCGTAACGCCACGCGCGCCCGTCGCGGATGCGCTCAAGGAAGCCCTTGCGGGTAAGACGGTCGAGAACGGTCATGACCGTGGTGGGGGCGAGATCGCGTTCGGCGATGAGCCGGCCGACCTCGCGGGCTGTCAGCGGGCTGCTCTGCGCCCAGAGGATGTCCATGATGCTGCGCTCTAGCTCGCCAAGACCCTTCACACGCTCCAGCGTAGTACTACAGGTTGTCGAGCAGCCATTCGGGAGGCCGGTGAGATGGACATCACTCTGGTACAGGGAGATGTCACCACGCAGGAGGTCGACGCCGTGGTGAACGCCGCGAACTCCTCGCTCCTGGGCGGCGGCGGAGTGGACGGCGCCATCCATCGGCGGGGTGGTCCCGAGATCCTGGAGGAGTGCCGGCGGCTGCGCGCCTCCCACTACGGGGGCGGGCTGCCCACCGGCCAGGCCGTCGCCACGACCGCGGGACGGCTGCCGGCCCGCTGGGTCATCCACACGGTCGGGCCCGTGTACGCGCCGGGGGAGGACCGCTCGGCGCTGCTGGCCTCGTGCCACCGCGAGTCGCTTCGGGTGGCCGACGAGCTCGGCGCGCGTACGGTCGCGTTCCCGGCGATCTCCACGGGCATCTTCGGCTGGCCGATGGCCGACGCCGCGAGGATCGCCCTGGAAACCGTCTCGGCTGCGGAGACGTCGGTGGTGGAGGTGCGGTTCGTGCTCTTCGACGCCGCCGCTTACACCACCTTCAACGACTTGATTATGAAATTTGCCAGGAAATCGTGACATCTCACGACTTGTCGAGTGAGGAGGGGCTGGGGAAGATCAGCCAGTGGCGGACCAGGGGATGGTCAGCTCCCCCAGCCGCCACCTGGTCCGTCCGCCCAGAGGCGCATGCTGGGGGACGGGCCAGGTGGCACCCAGCGTCTCCACCGCCGCCAGCCAGCGCTGACGCAGGCCGTGCGCGCCGAACGGGGCGCTGACCGCCCAGGCGTGGTCCCAGTCCTTGAGCAAGGCGTGAATGCGCTCACCGGGCACGTTGCGGTGGATGAGCGTCTTGGGCAGCCGGTCGGCCAGGTCGGAGGGCCGCTCGAAGGCGTCGAACCTGGCCGAGAACGTCAGCGTCCGCGGGCCGTTCCTGTCCAGGCCCACCCAGACCGCCCGGTGCCCGACCTCCGAACAGGTGCCCTCCACCAGCATGCCGCCGGTCGCGAGCTTGGCGCACAGCTCCTGCCAGTAGTGCCACGCGTCGGCCTCGCCGTACTGGCGAAGGACGTTGAAGGCGCGCACCACGTCCGGCGGGCGCGGGACCGGCAGCTCGAAGCCGCCCAGCCGGAAGGACAACCCCTCGCGCTCGTACGGCCTCGCCAGCGCCACCCGCGCCGGATCGATCTCGATGCCGATCACCTCGACGTCGGGGCGGATCCTGCGCAACCGGGTGAACAGCTCCAGCGTCGTCGTGTGCGAGGCCCCATAGCCGAGATCGACCACCAGCGGGCGGGCGGCGGCGCGCAGGACGTTGCCGTGCACGGCGGCCAGCCAGCGATCGGCCCTGCGCAGCCGGTTGAACCCGGTCGTCCCTCTGGTGATCTCCCCGACCGGCCTACGCACTTACGCGGTGCACCTTGTGCTGGGCCGCCTGGGCGCGGGGGCGGATGACGAGGCGGTCGACGTTCACGTGCGCGGGACGGGTGACGCACCAGGCGATGGCGTCGGCCACGTCGTCGGAGGAAAGAGGGTCGGGCACACCGGCGTACACGCGGGCGGCGGCCTCCGAGTCGCCCCGGAACCTGGTCACCGCGAACCCCTCCGACCGCACCATCCCCGGCGCGATCTCGACGACGCGCACCGGGCTGCCGACCAGTTCCAGGCGGAGGGTCTCGACCATGGCCGTCTGGGCGTGCTTGGCCGCGCAGTAGCCGCCGCCGCCCTCGTAGGAGACCAGCCCGGCGGTGGACGTCAGCATGACCAGCACCCCGTCACCGGACTCGACCAGCTTCGGCAGGATCGCCTGCGTCACCCGGAGCGAGCCGAGGACGTTGGTGTCGTACATGTTCTGCCAGTCCTCCAGCCGAGCCTCGGCCACGCTCTCCGTTCCGAGCGCGCCGCCCGCGTTGTTGACCAGCACGTCGCAGCGCTCCAGCCCGGCCACGAAGGCGTCCACGGAAGGGCCGGAGGTGACATCCAGCTCCAGCGCCCGGATGCCGGGGACCTCGGCGGCCAGCTTCTCCAGCCGGTCGAGCCGCCTGGCGCCCGCCACGACCTCGTACCCCTCCGCGGCCAGCCGCCGCGCGGTCGCCGCCCCGATGCCGCTGCTCGCACCGGTCACCACTGCCGTCTTCGTCATGCCACCCATCCTTCCACGCACCCCCACCCCCCACCCGGCCCCAGAACTCCCACCCCTGCCCCGCCCCGCCTCCCTCCCGTGACCCGGTGCCCTCCGGACTCCGGGAGCCCAGGGACGGCACGGCGCGACCCCGAGAGCCGGCATCCCGCTCCGGCCCCTCCCTGAGAGGCGGCCCGGACGCGGGCTCCTCCGGATGCGGCAAGCGGCGTCCGCGCGGTGCCCCGGGAGCGGGTGGGGGTGTCCGCCGCCCGATGCGGCGTCGAGACCGATGGCGGCGCCCGACGGGTGGGGCCCACGGGTCGCACCCCGCACCCCGCACCCCGCACCTCGCACCCCGCGCCCCGGTGCCCGCGGGCCGTGGGCCGCGCTCCGCGGGCTGCGCTCCACACCTCACCTGCCACGCCTCACCTGCCACGGGGTGTGCCATGTCGCGGGGTGTGGGCTGCTTGGCATGTGGCTTCCCGAGGGTGGGGCCGGGCGTCGGGAGGCGGCGGGGTTCGGGTGGGTTTGGGGTGGGGGTTCTCAAGGGGGAGCAGGGGTGCCCCTGGGTTTGGCCTGGATGTGGTGTTGTCGGTGTTTGTCGGGAATGCGGCTTAGGTCCTCCTGGTTGTAGCCAGGTTGGAGGTGGTGACGTTGAGGCGTCGACGGGTCAACCGCGTGGCGACCATCAGCATGCACACATCCCCCCTGGACCAGCCGGGCACCGGTGACGCGGGTGGGATGAACGTCTACATCGTCGAATCCGCCAAACGACTGGCGGAGCTGGGCGTCGAGGTGGAGATCTTCACCCGGCAGACCGGCAGCGCCCTGCCTCCGGTGGCGGAGATCGCGCCGGGCGTCTCGGTCAGGCACGTGACGGCCGGGCCGTACGAGGAACTGGATCGCGCCGACATGCCCGGCCAGCTCTGCGCGTTCCTGTCGGGCGTGCTGCGGACCGAGGCCATGTACGACCCGGGCCGCTACGACGTCATCCACTCCCACTACTGGCTGTCCGGCCAGGTCGGCTGGCTGGCCAAGGAACGCTGGGGCGTGCCGCTCGTCCACACCATGCACACGATGGCCAAGGTCAAGAACCTCCTGCTCGCCGCCGGCGACCGCCCCGAGCCGCCCGCCCGCGTGCTGGGCGAGGAGCAGGTGGTGGAGGTCGCCGACCGCCTGGTCGCCAACACCTTCGACGAGGCGCGCGAGCTCAAGGACCTGTACGGCGCGCCCGACGACCGCGTGGCCGTCGTCAACCCGGGCGTCAACCTCACCGTCTTCCAGCCCGCCTCCCAGGGCGCCTCCCGGCGCAGGCTGGGGGTGCGGCAGGACGCGCACCTGCTGCTGTTCGTGGGCAGGATCCAGCCGCTCAAGGCCCCCGACGTGCTCCTGCGCGCCGCGGCCCGCATGTTGATCGAGGACCCGTCGCTGCGCGAGCGCCTCGTGGTGGCCTGCGTCGGCGGCCCGTCGGGCAACGGCCTGGCCCGCCCGGGCGTCCTCGTCGACCTGGCCGCCGAGCTGGGGATCGCCGACGTGGTCCGCCTCGTGCCGCCGGCTCCGCAGGAGGAGCTGGCCGACTGGTACCGCGCCGCCGACGTGACCGTGGTGCCCTCCTACAGCGAGTCGTTCGGCCTCGTCGCCCTGGAGTCCCAGGCTTGCGGCACCCCGGTGGCCGCGGCCTCGGTGGGCGGGTTGCGCACCGCCGTACGCGATGAGGTGTCCGGACTGCTCGTCGACGGGCACGACCCGCACGACTGGGCGCTGGCGCTGCGGCGCTTCGTGACCGCGCCACGCTGGCGCGACGGCCTCGCGTCCGGCGCGCGCGCCCACGCCGCCGCCTTCGGCTGGCAGTCCACCGCCTCGCGCCTCATGGAGGTGTACGCGGGCGCGATGGCCCACCTCCACCGGATGCCTGTAGCCGTCAACTCGTAGGGTGTGGGGGCGGGAGCGAACCCGACGCAGTGAGCGAAGCGGCCCGCGACCGGAGGGAGCGGTCCGCGTAGCGAATGAGGAGGGTGAGTGACCTGATGGACGCGCGCGAGGTTGTGGAGGCGGCGCTGAAGGCCGCCGAGTTGCCCTTCGAGGAGGAACGGCCGGGCGCGTTCGTGGTCACCCTGCCCGGCAAGCGCAAGCTCGCCACCGTCACCTGGTTCGTCGTCGGCGACCAGGCCATGCTGGTGGAGGCGTTCTTCTGCCGTCAGCCCGACGAGAACCACGCCGAGTTCTACCGCTTCCTGCTGTCGAAGAACGGCGGCATGTACGGCGTGCACTTCGCCCTGGACCCCGTGGGCGACGTCTACCTCGTCGGCCGGATCCCCCTCGACGCCGTCAGTGAGCCGGAGATCGACCGGCTGCTCGGCTGCGTCCTGACCTACTCCGACGACTGGTTCAACAAGGCACTCGAACTCGGCTTCGCCTCGACCATCAAGCGCGAGTGGGAGTGGCGGGTCAAGCGGGGCGAGTCGCTCAAGAACCTCCAGGCGTTCGCCCACTTCGCCGACCCCGGCTCCTAAGATTGTCGCCATGGCGACATTGGTACTGCTACGGCATGGCGAGAGCGATTGGAACGCTAAGGGGCTGTTCACCGGCTGGGTGGACGTGAGCCTTTCGGCCAAGGGCGAAGAGGAGGCCGGGCGCGGCGGACGCCTCCTGACCGAGGCCGGCGTGCTGCCGGACGTGGTCCACACGAGCCTGCTCGTCCGGGCCATCCAGACCGCGCAGCTCGCGCTGGGCGCGGCCGGGCTGGCGTGGCTGCCGGTCAAGCGTTCCTGGCGGCTGAACGAGCGCCACTACGGCGCGCTGCAGGGCAAGAACAAGGCGCAGACGCGCGAGGAGTTCGGCGAGGAGCAGTTCATGCTGTGGCGCCGCTCCTACGACACCCCGCCGCCGCCGATCGCCGACGACGACGAGTTCTCGCAGGCCGGCGACGCCCGCTACGCCCAGCTGCCGGACGAGCTGCGGCCGCGTACCGAGTGCCTGAAGGACGTGGTGGATCGCATGCTGCCGTACTGGTACGACGAGATCGTGCCGGACCTGGCGGCGGGCCGTACCGTGCTGGTGGCCGCGCACGGCAACTCGCTGCGCGCGCTCGTCAAGCACCTCGACGGCATCTCCGACGCCGACATCGCGGGGCTGAACATCCCGACCGGCATCCCTCTGGTGTACGACCTGGACGCCGACTACAGGCCGGTCAAGAGCACCTACCTCGACCCGGACGCGGCGAAGGCCGCCATCGAGGCCGTGGCCAACCAGGGCCGCTGAACCGTCCAAGGGGCTACCCGTCGAGCCGGGTAGCCCCGATATGGTTCCTAGCCGGGCCGGGAACCGGTGACGAGGTAGACGACGTCGCGGGCGACCCGTACCGAATGGTCGGCGTAGCGCTCGTAGTAGCGGCCGATCAGCGTTATGTCGATCGCGGGCTCCACGCCGTGCGCCCAGTCCTTGGACAGGATCTTGCGGAACAGCCGCCGGTGCAGCCGGTCCATCGCGTCGTCGTCCTGCTCGAGCTCCAGCGCCGACTCCACGTCGCGCGAGGCGACGGAGCTGCCGGCCTTGGTGATGAGGTTCTCCGCGATCTGGCCCATCTCCAGGATGGTCGCGCGCATCTCCGGCGGTACGGCAGAGTCCGGGTGGCGCAGGCGCGCGACCTTGGCCACGTGCCCGGCCAGGTCGCCCATGCGTTCCAGGTCGGTGCCCATGCGCAGTGCGGTGATCACCATGCGGAGGTCGACGGCGACGGGCTGCTGCCGTGCCATCAGCTCGAAGATGCTGGTCTCGATCTCCGCGAAGATCCTGTTCACCTCCTCGTCACGGGAGATGACGCTCTCGGCCAGCTGCAGGTCTGCGTCGAGGAGGGCGGTGGTGGCCCGCGAGATGGCGGACCGGACAAGCCTGGTCATTTCCACCAGTTTGTCCGTGAGGGAGTCGAGTTCTTCATGGTACGCGTCGCGCATGTCGTCACGGTACGTGTAGATCTGTGAACGAACCCCGACCGCAAGGTGAACTTTCCGGGAAAGGACCGTTCATCCGCAGGTAGAGGGTCTGTTACGTCTCCTGGGCCACCTACCATCGAAGACATGAGTGAGATGGCCCTGAGCTTCGCGGCCCTGGCCGGCTTCGTTGTGGGAGCCGTGGCCGTCCTCTTCTATCGCAACCAGATCGAGACGCGCGCCAGAGACGAGGACACCGAAGACACCGAGACCGGTGCCCTGCCACAGGGCGTCGCCTCGGTCCTCGCGGTGCTGCCCTCCTCCGCCGTCGTCCTCGACGCCCACGACCGGGTGCTGCGCGCCAGCTCGGCCGCCCGCGCGTTCGGGCTGGTCAAGGGCGACCGCCTGATGGCCGCCGAACTCCTCGCGCTCGCCCGCCAGGTCCGCCGCGACGGCGAGATCCGGGAGAGCGAGATCGACGTGGCCGGCCACAAGTTCGGCCAGGAGATCACCTGCTTCGCGGTACGCGTGGCGCCGCTGGGCTCTCACGGACAGGTGCTGGTGCTGGCCGAGGACCAGACGGAACGCCGGCGGGTCGAGGCGGTGCGCCGCGACTTCGTCGCCAACGTCAGTCACGAGCTCAAGACCCCCGTCGGCGCGCTCAGCCTGCTGGCCGAGACCATTCAGGACGCCGCCGACGACCCCGAGGCCGTCACCCGGTTCTCCGGCCGCATGCAGCACGAGGCGGCCCGGCTCACCTACCTCGTCCAGGACCTGATCACGCTCAGCAGGATCCAGGGCGCGGAACCCATCCCCACCCCCGGCCAGGTCGCCATCGACGAGGCCGTCAACGACGCCATCGACCACTGCAACACCAAGGCCGTCGCCAAGGACATCACCCTCGTCTCCGGCGGCACGGAAGGGCTGCGCATCTGGGGCGACGACGAACTTCTCGTCACCGCCCTGCGCAACCTCATCTCCAACGCCATCGCCTACAGCCCCGAGCACACCAGGGTCGTCGTCAGCGTCAGGCCGGCCGGCGACTCCGTCGAGATCAGCGTGAGCGACCAGGGCATCGGCATCCCCGAAGAGGCGCTGGAGCGCATCTTCGAGCGCTTCTTCCGCGTCGACGCCGCCCGCTCCCGCGCGACCGGCGGCACCGGCCTGGGCCTGGCCATCGTCAAGCACGTCGCCGTCGCCCACGCGGGCGAGGTGTCCGTGTGGAGCAAGGAAGGCTCCGGCTCGACGTTCACCCTCCGCCTGCCCGCGTTCGGCGGGACGGCGGTAGCCGTACCACCTTCGATTCCCCTGGAGGCAGTCCAATGACCCGAGTTCTCGTAGTGGAGGATGAGGAGTCGTTCTCCGACGCCCTTTCGTACATGCTCCGCAAGGAGGGCTTCGAGGTCTCCGTCGCCGCGACCGGCCCCGAAGCACTGGACACCTTCGACCGCAACGGCGCCGACCTGGTCCTGCTCGACCTGATGCTCCCCGGACTGCCCGGCACCGAGGTCTGCCGCTCGCTGCGCCAGCGCTCCAAGGTCCCGGTCATCATGCTGACCGCCAAGGACAGTGAGATCGACAAGGTGGTGGGGCTGGAGCTGGGCGCCGACGACTACGTCACCAAGCCCTTTTCCTCCCGTGAGCTGGTCGCCCGCATCCGGGCGGTTCTGCGCCGCCAGGGTGACGTCGTGGAGGAGCTGGAGAGCGCCGTCCTGGCCGTCGGCCCGGTCCGCATGGACGTCGACCGGCACGTGGTCGCGGTCCGCGGAGAGCAGGTCCAGTTGCCGCTGAAGGAGTTCGAGCTACTTGAGGTGCTGCTCCGCAACGCCGGCCGCGTCCTGACGCGTGGCCAGCTCATCGACCGGGTGTGGGGCGCCGACTACGTGGGTGACACCAAGACGCTCGACGTCCACGTGAAGCGGCTGCGCGCCAAGATCGAGGCCGATCCGTCCAACCCTCGCTGCATCCTCACGGTGCGCGGTCTCGGCTACAAGTTCGACGCCGTGGAGGAGTGACCGGCCTTCCCGCGCTCGCTTTCTCCGGTACGGCGGGCCGCCCGCCGTACCGGAGAAGAAGGCTTCTAAGGCGTGTTTCAAAAGGCCTTGAGGCTGGTCGCATGGAAGTGATCGACATACGACGAGGTCTCCGGTAAATGGTCCAACGACCAAGAAGCACCACATACCGGAGACCTCGTGGCCAGCGTAGCGG
>NZ_JBITHA010000032.1:0-73038 GCF_044457485.1 Nonomuraea sp. NPDC050540 | reverse complement strand
ACGTCTTCCGCGGCCTCATGCGCTGGGGATTCAGCATGATCGTCATCGCACCCCTGCTCACCTGGCTGATCTTCCTCGCGCCCAGCTGGTCCTGAGCCCGCGGCCAATTCTGTATCGACCTTAAGGCCGATATCAGGCAGCCTTTTCGAAACTATGTTCCCTTGAGGGTTGTGACTCCAGGTTTGTCTGAGGTAGAACTGACCTGGAGTTACGCAAGTCGCACCCGGCTGAAGACGTCGGCGAGCCGTACCGGAAGAGGGCCGATCGCGGCCGCCCGTGAACGCTCGCCCCGTCGGCAGCCGCCATGCCGCCCTGGAGTCCGCCGGAAGGCTTACTCCGGCACCCCCGAGGAGCCTCGTGCCGAGCTTGCTGCTGCCCATGTCCAGACATATCCCGTTTCTGGCGGTGCTGGTGCCCGCCATCGCCCTACGGGGACTGGCGATCCACGGCTACCCGCCCGCCCTGTTCTTCTGGGCAGACTCCTTCACCTATCTCAGGTCCGCGGCCGAACCCGTCCCTGGAACGTTCCGGCCGCTCGGATACTCCTTATTCCTGGCCGTGCTCGGCCCGGGGCAGAGCCTGGCGCTGGTGACGACCGTCCAGCACCTGCTCGGCCTGGGCCTGGCGGTGGCGGCGTACGCGCTGCTGCGCCGGCACGGCCTGCCCGGCTGGGGCGCGACGCTCGCGGTCACGCCCGTGCTGTACGACGAGTTCCTGATCCTGCTGGAGCACATGATCATGGCGGACGCCCTGTTCACCGTGCTGGCCACGGGCGGGATCGTGCTCCTGCTGCGCCGGATCACGCCCGTGTCGGGGGCCTGCGCCGGGCTGCTGCTCGCGCTGGCCACGCTCACCAGGACGATCGGCGCGGTCGTCCTGCTCCTCGCCGCCGCCTACCTGCTGTGGCGCGGCCGGCAGGCCCTCATCCCCCACCTGCTCGCGGCCGGCGCGCCGCTCCTCGCCTACGCCTGCTGGATGGCGGCCACGAGCGGCACCTTCGGGCTCACCAAGTCCGAGGGCATCTTCCTGTGGTCGCGCACGATGAGCTTCGCCGACTGCTCGGTGATCAAGCCCGAGCCCCGGCTGGCGGTCCTGTGCCCCGACCAGCCCGTCGGCGAGCGACCGGCGGCGCCGTTCTGGCTGTGGCAGCCGGCGTCGCCCCTGTACAAGGTGCCGGGCGAGGACAGGAACGCCCTGGCCGGCCAGTTCGCCCGTACGGCCCTCGCCGCCCAGCCCGGCGACTACCTCGCCGCGGTCGGCAGGGACATGCGCTGGCTGCTGCGCTGGGAACGCACCACCGACAGAAGCGTCGCCGTCAGGAAGACCAACCCGTACTGGTTCCCCTTCGAGCCGCGGCCGCTCAAGGACGGCGCGGCCGCCGCCTACGAGGGCGAACCGCTCCGGCCGCGCATCGCCGAGCCGTACGCCGGCCTGCTCCGCGCCTACCAGCGTTTCGGCTACCTGCCGATCCCGCTGCTGCTCGTGCTGCTCGCCGGCGCCCTGGCCACGGCGCTGATACGGCGCCGCCACGACGCTCTGCTGCCCGCGCTCGCGGCCACCGCGCTCATTCTGGCCCCGCTCTTCACCGCCGGCTTCGACGTGCGCTACGTCGTCCCGGCCATCCCGCTGGTCTGCGTGGCGGCCGGGCTCGCGGTGGTGCGGGGCGGACAACCCCGGGACGTTGCCCGCCCGTGAGCGCGTTCTAGTGGCAGTACGCGAGGATGCTCAACGAACTGAACACCACCTCGACCGAGGTGGCTTCCGTCGTCAGGGTCTGCAGTTCGAGGACCTGAGCCATGTTGTTCACCTCCTTCACGCGTGGGCAGGGAGCGGACCGGTCGCTGTGGTGACCGGCCCGAGCAGGGGGAGGACCTCGCGGGGCGTGGCGGCGGGCAGGACGAGCAGCACGCCGGCCGACCCCGTGGCCAGGTCCATGGACAGTCGCAAAAGCTGGTCTCCGGGAAAGGCGAGATGGCCCTCCCAGGCGGACGCGTGCCAGAGGAGACCGGCGGGATCGGCCTCGCCGTCCCCGGTGGCGCGCTGAGCGTGGATGATGCCGGCCCGGCCGGTGAACAGGCCCGCGTGCGTGGTCATCGGCACGTCGCAGGCGCGGCGCAGGTCGTGCCCGGCCTGAGCCAGTTCCTCGTCGGCGCGGTGACGCAGCAACCGGTTCACGGCGACGGCGAGGCCCGCGCTGCCGCCGGCCAGGTAGGGCAGGAGCCGGCCGTCGTGGTTCACCTGGAGGGCTCCGGCGCCGTCGCGCTCGCAGGACGACAGGTCACGGCGGATGGCCGCGGCCGCCGGGTCGAGCCAGGCGGCGTCGCCGGTCACCTCGTACAGGCGCGCGAACGTCATGGCCTCACCGGCGCCGCCGTGCATGAGACCGGGGACAGCGGGCCGCGCGGAGGTGCCGGCCAGCTGTTCGGCCGCGGCGAGCGCGTGGCCGAGCAGTTCGCGTTCGCCGCCCTCCTCGGCGAAGTACACCAGGGACAGGATGGCTCCGGCGAGCCCGCCGTACAGATGACGCGTCGTCATGGGCAGCCGGAGGGCGCGGTCGAGCACGCGTCGCGCGTCGTGGTGACGGCCCAGCCGGTGCAGGGTCCAGGCGGCGCCGTGCAGGCCGTCGTAGAGACCGGGGCGAGGGTGTTCGAGGCGCAGCGCGCGCCGGGCCAGCCAGTCAAGATGATCATCCGGTACGGCGACGCCGCATGCGTGCAAGGCGTGCACCACACCGGCCGCGCCGTGCGCCAGCCCGATGCCGCCGTCGTGGAACTGCTCGGGGTCGCCGGGATAGAGCCGGTCGTCGCGGCCGGGTGTGGCACTGGCGAGGATGCCCCGGGCGACGGACGCCTGGACGGCGTCCCAGCCGGGCGGGTCCGCGACCGGCGGGGACGCTGCCACGCTACGGCCGTCCGACGCCGGCAGATGATCGCGGACGCGCTCCGCGAAGCCCTCAGGCAGGGGGAACGTGCTCGTGGCGACGTCCAGGAGCTGTTCCAGCTTGCCGGGGTCGCGGTCGAGCAGCATGGTCAGCGGCGCGAACAACCACAGCAGCAGCCGCCCGAACGCGTGCCGGTCGATGTCGGGCCCGCGCAGGTACGGCGGGGCCGCGAAGCCCGGCGCGCCCATCACCGCCGCCTGGGTCTCGCCCACGGGGAAGGCCGCTTCGAAGTCGACGAACGCCAGGCCGGAGCCGGCCCGGACGATGATGTTGTGCGGGTGCAGGTCGCCGTAGACGATCCCGGCCTCGTGCACTTCTCGCAGCATGTCCTCCACCCGCCGGGCCTGCTCCAGCGCCCAGACCGTGTATGAACGGGCCCCGCCGGGCGCGTGGCCCCTGGGCTTGATGCCGGGAAAGCGGAGGTTGAAGGTGGTGTACAGGGACTTGCCGGGGATGTACTCCATGATCAGGAAGTGGTGCTCCCACCACGTGCGGTAGTCGTACACGGCGGGGACGAACCCCAGTGGCGCGAGACGGCGCAGGGTGTCGTGCTCACGCTGGAGCCGGGTGACGGCGTCCGCGCCGCCGCCGTCCAGGCCCGCGAGCGGGCGCGCCTCCTTCAGCAGCACCCGCGTGCCGGTGCGGCGATCCCGGCCGACGTAGACGCCTCCGCCGTTGGAGTGATGCAATGCCTGGTCGACCTGGTAGGGGAAGTCGTCCTGGCGTCCGGCGTCCCGCTCCGCCATGCGGCTGGTGAGGAACCCGGGCACCGGAGCCCAGGACGGCGGGCGGAAGCACGGCTCACGGGAGTCGGGCACCAGCCGGCCGCCGGGATCCTCGACAGCCGGGACGGTCCGGCCGTCGGCGCCGACGCAGTGGCGCTGCCGGAACCCCCCGTACCGGACGAACACCGGCGCCTCGTCCCAGCGCAGGTCGGTCAGGATGTACGGGCCGCGCCGGTCGCGCAGCAGAGCCGACAGCTCTTCCAGGGTTCGCCGGAGCTCGGCCGCCGGCGGGTAGACGGTGATCAGTTTGCCGCTGGACGAACGGGGCGCGTACTTGGCGTTGGTCAGGTGCAGCGCACGGCGGCCGCGCAGGAACTTGAACGCCAGCCGGCGGCGCACGCAGTAGTCGAAGACCTCTTCCACCGTCGTGTGCGCGTCGGCGAGCGTGGCCGAGACGTGGACCTTCCACCCCTGGTCGGGCAGCGGCTCGCCGCCCGGGAACAACTCCACCCACAGTCCGCTGTGCGACAACTGCCAGCCGGGTGGCGGACGGTCGGCCTGAGCGAACCGGTCGTCGTCGTCGTCCAGATGCTCGGGTGCCTCGTAGAAGGTCTCATCGGCCTGGGAGAACAGCGCGTACCGGGTGAACTGCTCGATCATGACACCGCTCCCGTCGGGGTGACGACAAGCCGTTCCGGGCAGCGCACGGTCGCCTGCGGCCGGTAGCGCACCGGCGTCTCCAGCCGCAGCGACGGCAACCGGCGGGCCGCGGTGTCCAGCGCCGCCGAGAGCGTGGCCTTGGCGGTGAGCGAACCCAGGCAGGCGTGCGGGCCCCAGCCGAGTGCCAGGTGCGGGTTCTGCGCGCGATCCAGCATCAGCTCTTCCGGGCGCTCGAAGCGGGCGGGGTCGCGGTTGGCGGCGGCCAGCAGGAGCAGGACGATCTCACCGCGGCGTACGACGCGCCCGCCGACCTCGCCGTCGCAGGCGCAGATCCGCGCCAGCCCGTGTACGGGTCCGGCGTAGCGCAGCAGCTCGTTCAACGCCGTCCCGTCGAGTGCCCGTGCCGGATGGACGCCGGCCTCCTGCAGGGCGACGAAGGCGTTCGCGGCGGTGGCGTAGCTGGAGGTGTATCCGGCTGACAGAAATATCCGGACGCTGTGCCGTACCCACGAAGGCATCACCCCGGCGGGGGCGGGATCGCGGCTGAGGGCGCCCAGCAGTCCGGGCGCGTCCGGGCGGGCGCCGTCGAGCAGCCTGCCCACCAGGTCGCTCAGCTCGCCGCGCGCCCGCGCCGCCGCCCGCGCGCGCTCGGCGTCGAGGTGGGTGTCCATGCTGTACGCGACGGCCTCCGCGATGGCGCCGAGCTCGGCCAGGTCGCCTTCGGGCACCCCCAGCAGTTCGCCGACCGCGCTCATCGCCAGCGGCGCGAGGAAGTCGCCGATCAGGTCCGGCCGTGTCGATGTCATGAGGCGGCCGGCCAGGTGGTCCGCCCGTCGCGTCAGCTCGCGGGCGAGCGCCTCGTGGTTCTGCGTCCGGTACGCCGTCATCAGCAGGTTCCTGAGCGGGCCATGCCGGGGCGGATCGAGGTTCTGCACGCTCGCCAGCGCCTCGTCCATCGCGTAGCCCGCCGCGGCCGGATCGGCGGTGAAGCGTTCCGGCTCCCGCAGGATCGCCACGCAGTCGGCGTGGCGGCTGATCAGCCAGCAGCCCATGCGCTCGCTCCAATGGACCGGCTCCCGTTCACGCAGCCCGGCATAGAACGCGTACGGGTCGGCCAGGACCCGGGGCGACAGCAGGTCGGCGTCGAGCACGGAACTCATCGGCTCACCTCGGGCTTCATCGTCACGAGCGGGCCGGCGCCGCGCAGGGCGCGCGAGCCGGTGAGCACCAGCGCCAGCGCGGCGACCGTCCCCCCGAGGACCAGGAACGGCAGGGCGTGGCCACCCGCGTCCGCCAGCGCGCCCGCGGCGAACAGCCCCAGCGGGGCCACCGAGCCGGCCACCAGCGCCCACGCGTTCTGGGCCCGTCCCTGCAGATGGTCAGGGGTGCGCAGGGCCTGCGCCGAACCGGCGACGACCACCGCGACCGGCGCCAGCGCGCTGCTCAAAGCGAGCAGGACCGCGATCAGCACGGGATTCAGCGTGGTCGCCAGCAACGCGATCAATATGCCCGACAGCCAGCTCACCCCGAGCAGAACGCGGCCGGGCGGCATCCGCTTCTGCACGTGGGCGGCCACTACCGCTCCCGCCAGCGCCCCCAGACCCGGCACCGCGACCACGATCCCGATCATCACCGAGGAGACGCCCGCCGCGGCGGTGGCCGTGACCACCGCCACGTACACGCCGCTGAACGCGAGGTTCAGGGTGGCCGCGATGATCACCGCCGGACGCAGGAAGGGCTCGCGCACCAGGAAGACCAGTCCGGCCACGACCTCGCCCGGACGCAGGCGGGGCCGCCGTCGCGGAGCTATGCGCTGCGGAGTGCGCAGCCGGGACACGAACACCGCCGACGCCAGGCACGCCACGGCGTCCAGCAGGAACGGCGCGGCCGGCCACAGCGCGAAGAGCAGCCCGCCGAGCGGCGGCCCCGCCAGGGTGACGACCGCCAGCCTGCCCTGCATGAAGGCGCCCGCGGTCGGAAGATCCTCATCGGGTACGGCCCGGCGCAGCGCGGCCGCCGCCGCACCGGTGAACAGGCTGGACAACGCGCTGATCACCGCCATCATCACGGCGAACAGGACCAGGTCGCCGTCGCCCGCGACCACGACGAGCGCGAAGGCGCCCATGATCGCCGCGCGCGCCACGTCGGAGCCGACCATCAGGACGCGGCGGTCGTAGCGGTCCGCGACGAACCCCGCGGGCAACCGGGCCGCCATGGTGGCCACCACGATGACCGCCATCAGCACACCGGCCGCGGTGGCCGAGCGCCCATCCGTGATGACCAGCAGCGGCAGCGCGAAACCGGACGCTGTGCTCCCCAGACCGGACACGGCCTGGGCGAGCCACAGTGCCCGGAAATCGTGGTTCCACAACGCGCCCGTACGGTGCACCTGATCCACACCCTCTCCGTGACAGGTGACGCACTTCTGGCCGAGCCATGCGATGGAACAGGATGAACGGAACGCGGGACGGAGCCCGCGCGACCAGCTACACCGAAAGCTTCGGGCACGTCGCGGCGGAGGCCACAACTCTGGTTGGTGGTCGCCGAACTTCAGGCGGACGCGCCACCCCTCACCGGCCCAGGTCGTCCCATTCCTGGAGCAGGTGGGCCGTGGCCGCCGCGGGGGCCGTGAACGACCAGCGGCCCGGCGGCAGGTTCAGGGCGCAGCCCCCGTCGGCCAGCCTGGTGGTCGGCAACTGCTCGCTGAGGCCCATGAGGAAGGTGCCGTTGACGGTCATCCCGTCCCAGGCGCCCCGCACGGGCAGCACCGCGCGGGCGCTCACGCCCTCCGGCACATCGAAGGTGAACTGGACCCCGTCGGGCCCGGCCCGCCAGCCCGACTCGACGGTCCCCGACGCGCTCGCGTAGCGGGCGTGCGCCTGGCGCAGCAGCGGGACGGGGCCGGGACGCAGCAGCAGTTCGCCGAAGCCGCCACCCGTCCCGCGCGGGTCGTCGCCCAGGCCCGCCACGTGCCGGAACAGCCAGTCGCCCACGCAGCCGTAGGCGTAGTGGTTGAAGGAGTTCATGGCCGGCGTCTGCAGGCCGTGCCGGTGGTGCCAGGCGTCCCAGCGCTCCCACATGGACGTCGCCCCGGCGCGGAGCTGGTAGCGCCAGGACGGGTAGCCCTCCTGGTTGAAGATCCGGCACGCCAGGTCGTGGTGGCCGGTCTCCGACAGCACGGGCAGCAGCAGCGGAGTGCCGACGAAGCCCGTCATGAGCCGGTGCCCGTCGGCGCGGACCAGTTCGCCCAGCGCCTGCGCCGACGCGGCCCGGTCCTCGGGCGGGACCAGGTCCCAGGCGAGGGCGACGGCGTAGCCGGTCTGCGTCTCGGTGTGCAGCCTCGGTCCGTTGAGGAAAGCCTGCTGGAAGGCGCCCGACACGCGGGTGAAGGCCTCGCCGTACTCCGGCGCGTGCGGTTCGCCGAGCACGTCGGCCACGTGCGCGACCAGGCGGAGACTGCGGGCGAGTGCGGCGGTGGCGATGAGGCTCTTGGGCGTCTCGACCGTGCCGGGGGCCAGCCAGTCGCCCAGGGCCCGGCCCGGCCTGATGCCCCCCTCGGCCTGGGCCAGGCAGTAGTCGGCCCAGCGCCGCATCGGGTCGTACGCGCGGCGCAGCGTACGGTCGTCGCCGTAGCGCCGCCACAGCAGCCACGGCACCTCGACCAGGGCGTCGGACCATACGGGAGAGTCGTAGCCGTACTCGGGCAGGACCGGCGCGACATGCGGGACCGCGCCGTCGGCCCGCTGCCCGTCGATCAGCGTCGTCACCCAGCCGGACAGGAACGCCTGCGTGTGCCGCAGGAAGCTGAGCGTCGAGCCGAACACCGAGATGTCGGCCGTCCAGCCGGCCCGCTCGTCGCGCTGCGGGCAGTCGGTCGGCACGCTCACCAGGTTGCCGTCCGCCGACGCGCCGATGTTGGCGACCAACTGCCGTACGGCGGGGTCGCTCACGGTCAGCGAGCCGGTGACGGCCAGAGCCGAGGACAGCAGCACCGCCTCCAGGTCGTCCGGCGTCAGCGTGCCCGGCCAGCCGGTGACCTCCGCGTAGCGGAACCCGTGCAGGGTGAACGCGGGCTCCGCGACGTGCGAGCCGGAGCCGAGGACGAACTCGTCACGCTGGTCCGCGGTGCGCAGGTTGTCGGTGTAGAGCCGCCCGGTCGCGGTCAGCTCCTCCCCGTGCCGCACCACGATCCGTACCGGGCCGGGCGCGTCGACGCGCAGCCGTACCCGCCCGACGACGTTGCGCCCGAAGTCGGCCACCTGGACGCCCGGCACGGGCTCGGTCACGGACACGGCGGGCACCGTGCCCGTCACCCGCACCGGGGGAGCGGGGTCGGCCTCCACCACGATCTCCGGGGCGGGGATCTCCACGGCGGGTCCCGCCTGCGCGGAAGGGGCCTGGACGGTCTCGCCCATCACCAGGTCGGCACGTGGACGGCCGAGATCACGCACGGTCCAGGTGGCGTCCGTGGCGGCCACGCGGCGGACCCCGCCGGAGTCCCGCACCAGCACCTGGGCGCTGGCGGCGGGCCGGTCGCCGTAGCGGCGCGGGCCGCCGCCGGCCACGTGACCCGCGTACCAGCCGGGCGCGAGCCACAGCTCCAGCTCGTTCTCACCGGGTACGAGCAGATCCGTGAGCTCCAGCAGCCGATAGCGCGTCCGGTGCCCGTAGTCGGTCCAGCCGGGGGCCAGTTCCTCCTCGCCCAGCCGTACCCCGTTGAGCAGCGCCCGGTAGAGGCCCAGCGCGGTGGCGGCCAGCCACGCGCGCCCGGACCGCCAGGTGAAGGACCCGCGCAGGCTCACCGCCGCCCGCGGGTCTCCGGCCAGCCACGGAGCGGTCCACTCTCCCCGCAGGCCCGTGGTGAACGCGCCGGTCGCGTGTCCTTCCACACTCCACGTGTACGGCATGAGCGGATCCAGCCGCTCACCCGGCACGTCCACGACGTTCGACCCGGCGGGCACGGACGACCGCCACACCTCACGCCCGTCCGCGGACACGGTGACGGCGGCCGCCGCGGGCAGCCGGGCGTCCCATGACAGCCTGGGCTCGTCCACGCCCACCGGATCCGCCAGACCACACGTCAGGCCCGCCCGCGCTCCGGGCGGAGCCGGACGGATGTAGGGCGTCTGCGCGCCCGAGACCTGGACCCCCGAATCCCGGTTCACGCATCGAGCCCGGTGGTGAAGGCGTTGTGCAGGCCGTCGACGTCGACGCCGGACAGGCTCGGCGCCATCACGTTGATCAGCAGCACGAAGCAGGCGTCCTGCTCCGGGTATATCCACCACTGGCAGCCGGAGGCGCCGCCGTGCCCGTACAGCCGCCGCTCCAGCAGGCCGGGGGCCGCGTTGCGCAGGTTCCAGGTGAGGCCCCAGTCCTGGCCTGCGTTGACCGGGTCGGGCTGCAGCTTGACCAGGCCCGTCGTCTGCGGGGTCGTCATGGCGGCCAGCGTGGTCGGGTGGATCAGCTCGCGGTCGCCGCGCAGCAGCGCCCCGCCCAGCGCCAGGAGGTCCTCGGCGCGGGAGAACAAGGCTCCCGCGGGGTGGCGGAGCCGTACGAACGCGTCGAAGTCGAAGCCGGGCCCGAGCAACTCGAGGCCGTGGACCTCGGCCGGATCGCAAGCGGGATCGAACGTGATCCGCCCGCCGCCCGGAACCAGCGTGTTCAGGTCGGAGTCGATCACGTCGGCCACGTCGCGGCCCGTGACGTCACGGACCATCTCCGCGATCCCGGCGAAGGCCAGGTTGGAGTACTGGCTGAGCGTGCCCGCCTCGAACATCGACGGCGCGGTGAGGAGGTGCTCCACCAGGCTGTCGGGCGTGAGCGTCTGCTCGGCGATGCCGCTGGTGTGGGTGAGCAGGTGCCAGAGCGTCACGTCGGGCCGGGCGAAGCGCGGCAGCACGTCGCGCAGCGGGCGGCGCAGCGACAGCAGCCCGCGCTCGACCTGGCGCAGGGCGACCAGCCCCATCAGCGGCTTGGTCACCGAGAACAACGCGAAGTGGTCGTCGGTCCTGGTCGGGCGCCCGTCGTGCTCCCCGAACGCCTCCAGCACCTGGATCCCGCCGGAGGTGGCGGCGCCGAACACCGCGCACGGCAGCCGCCCCGCCTTGATCTCGCGCCTGACCCAGTCGAGCGCGAAGTCGTGAGTGGTCATCCCTTGAGTGCACCTTCCGTAAGACCGGCCAGGACGCGCTTCTGCGCGACGACGTACACCGCCACGAGAGGCAGCGTGGTGAGCAGGACGTGGGCGAAGACGAGGTTCCAGTTCAGGCTCTGCAAGGTGCCGGAGGCGAACTGGAACAGGCTCAGCGGCAGCGTGGCGTTCGCGCTGCCCTGGAGCAGGAAGAGGGCGAAGAAGAAGTCGTTCCAGACGTTGATGATCAGGATCACGCCGCCGACGAACAGCACGGGGCGCAGCAAAGGCAGCAGGACGCGGACGAAGACCTGCGGCCGCGAGGCGCCGTCGATGGCGGCGGCGTCCTCCAGGTCGCGGGGGAACGCCCGCACGAACCCGGTCGCCAGGAAGATCACGATGCCCAGGCGGCAGCCGGTCATCGTCAGCACGTAGCCGAGCGAACCGCCGTCCAGCGACAGCGCGCGCAGCAGGTAGACGGTCGGGATGATCGACGGCGGCAGAAGGATCGACAATCCCATCACGAAGTACGCCGCCTGCAGCCACCGCGACCGGCTGCGCCCGAACGCCCACGCCGCCGCCGCGCCCAGGAGCACCACGGCCACCACGATCGGCACGGTCACCTTGAGGCTGTTGAGCAGTCCCATCAGGTAGCCGCCCCGGTCGAGCACGACGCCGTAGTTCTCGGCGATCGCCCACGTCCTGGGCAGGCCGAGGCCCAGCTCGGCGGCCTCGCCCGCGGGTTTGAACGAGTTGACGACCACGAGCCAGATGGGCACGATCACCCACGGGATGGCGAAGAGCGTCAGCGCCGCGTACTTCACGAAAGCCTTCATCCCGTCACCTCCCTGCGCCGCAGCCACCACACCAGGGGAACGGCGGTGGCGATCACCAGCAACGTCACCGTGAACCCCAGCGCGCTGGCCGAGCCGAAGAAGCCCTGCCCCCACTGCTGGCGCATCACCACGTTCAGCGCCCGCGTGTGGTCGCCGGGCCCGCCGCCGGTGGTGGCGGCGATCACGTCGTACGCGCTGAGCGCGCCCACCAGCGTGACCGCCACGTTGAAGGTCAGCGCCGGGGCGAGCATCGGGAACACCACCCGCCGGAACCGGGTCCACGGCCCGGCCCCGTCGACGGTCGCCGACTCCAGCAGCGACTTCGGGATGGAGTTGAGTCCCGCGATGTAGACGAGGGTGATCAGCCCGCTCCACTTCCACGCGTCGATGAACGCGACCACCACCAGCGCGGTGGCCGGTTCGCCCAGCCACGCCCACTCCAGGCCGAGGAAGGAGTTGACTGCCCCGTCGGGGGCGAGCAGCCCGCGCCAGATGTATCCGGCGGCCAGCGGCGAGATGAGCGTCGGCAGGAAGAACGCCGAGCGGAAGACGGTGTTGATCCGGCTGGTCCGCTGCAGGGCCAGGGCCAGCGAGAGGCTGACCGTGTTCTGGATCGCCATGCACAGGATCGCGTACAGCACGGTCACGGTGACCGCGTTGGCCAGCAGGTCCTGGTCGATCAGCGTGCGGACGTTGTCCAGCCCGTTCCAGGTGATCTCGGCGCGGAAGCTCGTCCAGGAGGAGAACGCGAACCGGACGTTGAGCAGGAACGGGGCGACGAAGAAGACCGTGACCAGCACGATCGCGGGCAGTGCCCACGGCAGCCAGGCCGCCCGGTTCCGCATCACCATCCGGGCAGCCCTGCCGCCTTGGCCGCCTGCTCGACCTGGCCCTGGAGCTGGGCCGCCGCCTTCTGCGGATCCTTCTGCCCGGCGATCAGCTCGGACATGAGCTGGGCCAGCCCGCCCATGCCGGGGATGTCGGAGTTGAAGGCGATGACCGCGCCGGTGTCGTAGGCCTTCTTGACGTCCCGCAGCACGGACGAGACGCCCTGCGGGTCGGGCACGTCCTTGAAGACGGGGAAGGTCTTGGACGCGGTGATGTACTCGGCGTAGGCCGGGCCGGTCATGAAGCGCACGAAGTCGAGCGAGGCCTTCTCCCGTGCCGCGTCACCGGTCTTCGGCAGGTAGAACGTTCCGATCGGGCCGGGCGCGTAGGTGACGAGCGGCTTGTCGCTCGACAGGCCGACGAAGCCGACGGACTCGTCGACGGTCTTCTGGTCGCCGCCCGCGGCCGCGAGGAGGGCCGGGAGCATGTCGGAGTGCTGGGCGACCATGGCGGCCTTGCCGGTCACGAGGGCTTTCATGGAGTCCTCGAACTTGGCGGTGACGATGTCCTTGTTGAAGCAGCCGTCGCTCTTCAGCTTGGCGTAGGCGGTCAGGCCGGAGACGAAGGGGGAGCCCGCGTCGGCCAGCGTGCTGCTGTGGCCGGCGATGGCCTTGCCGTACGCGTTGGACTGGTTGGCGCCCGCCAGGTAGAGGATGGGCAGGATCTGCACCGGCCAGATCGACCCGCCCGACTCGAAGACCGGTGTGACCCCGGCGGCCTTGAGCTTGGGGCAGGCGGCGGCGAGCTCGGCGAAGTTCGTGGGCGGGGTCAGCCCGGCCTTGGTGAAGACCGTCTTGTTGTAGTAGAGGCCGAAGACCTGGGGGAAGCCGGTGATGGCGGCGTAGACCTTGCCGTTGACGGATCCGGCGGCCTGGTAGAGGTCGCCGGACCTGGCGATGTACGACTCGCCGGTCAGCTCGCGCAGGTTCTGGGCCGGGTTGAGGGCGAGCAGGCCGCTCACCGTGGCGTGGTACTCCAGGATGTCCGGGCGTTCGCCGGTGGCCCACTTGGTCTGGGTGGTGTCCTCGAAGCCGTCGGACGGGATCGACACGAGCTCGATCTTGTGGCCGGACTGCTTCTCGAACTTCTTGTACATCTCCAGCAGCGGCGCCGGGTCCGCGCTGTTGTGCCAGAGGGTCAGCTTCACCTGACCGGTCCCCTCCGGGGCGGAGGATCCGCAGCCGGAGAGTGACAGGGCGAGGACGGCGCCGAGTGCCGCGCCGAGCAGACGGGATGGTGCTCTCACGCCCGCCCTCCTGTTCATGTTGGGTAGTCTTCGTGTAGAACGTTCTCCATTGGTAGGGCATGAGAGAATAGCCCGTCAAGAGGTAGACCTGAGTAGCGGTGGAGAGCTAGCCTCCATTTTTAGAAATCGTTCTACGAAGACTCGACGAAGGACGGCGTGTGACGAGCGGACGGGTGACGATCGCCGATGTGGCCAGGCGGGCCGGGGTTTCCACGGCCGCCGTGTCCAAGGTGGTGCGCGGGGCCTACGGCGTGAGCGCGGAGATGCAGACCAAGGTAACGCAGGCCATCGACGAGCTGGGCTACCGTCCGCACGCCGCGGCCCGCGCCCTGCGCGGTCGCACCTACACCCTCGGCGTCATGCTCTCCGACACCCGCAACCCGTTCTTCCCCGACATCATCGAGGGCGTCACCGGCCGGCTGGGCGACACCGAGTACCAGGTGCTGCTCGGACCCGGCGGGATCGAGCCCAAGACGCAGGCCAGGATGACCGACGCCATGATCGACCGGAGCATGGACGGGCTCATCCTGATCTCGCCGGTCATGACGGACGCCGAACTCGCCGCCATCGCGACGGCCACCCCGGTCGTCGTGGTGGGCAGGCACGGCGGCGCCGCGGCCTACGACGCGGTCGTCGACGACGACGTGATGGGGGCCAGGCTCGTGGTCGACCACCTGGTCGGGCTCGGGCACACCCGGATCTCGCACATCACCCACCTGGAGCGGGCCCGCGCCCAGGGGCTGCCGCACACGGTGCGCGCCGAAGGCTACCGCCAGGCGATGCGCGCCCACGGGCTCGCCGACGACGTGCTGGCCACCTCCTTCACCGAGGTGGGCGGCTTCGAGGGCGCGCGGGAGCTGCTCGCCCGCGCCGACCGGCCCACGGCGATCTTCGCCGGGGCCGACATCGCGGCGCTCGGCGTGCTGCGCGCCGCCGACGAGGCGGGCCTGTCGGTGCCGGAGGACCTCTCCGTCGCCGGATACGACAACATCGGCATCGCCTCGCTGAAGCGCATCTCGCTCACCAGCGTCGACCAGGACGGGCACGTGATCGGGGCGACCGCCGCGCGCCTGCTCGTCGAACGCATCGAGGGGCGCACACGTTCGGTGACCTCGTCCGTGTCGCCCACGCTGATCGTCCGCGGAACCACCGGACCGCCTCGCCCCTGAGAACCGGGCCGCATGCCGGGGGACTGCCGCGGCCCACGCAGAAAAACGTTCCGGCCGTCACATGCCGTGCGTTAAAACGATTCAATGGAAGGACCCCCCACGTGAGACGACTCGCTCTCCTCGCCCTTCTCCTCCCGCTGGTCGCGCCCGCGCAACCGGCCTACGCTCAGACGTCCGCCGCCCTGGCCTGCCCGGTCAGGGTCGACCCCGCCGCGTTCGCCTCCGAGGCCCGCCTGAACACCCTGGCCGAGCAGCAGGAGGCGTTCGGCCCCAGGCCGACCGGCTCCACCGCGCACGCCGGCTACGTCGACTGGCTGGAGGACGAGATGGCGGCCATCCCCGGCCTCCAGTTCTCCTCCCTGCCCTACGACATCGACCGCTGGGACAGCCTCGGCACCGGCCTGACCGTCGGCGGCACGGCCGTGCAGGTCGCGGCCCCCGTGCCGTTCTCCTCCTCCACCGGAGCGGGCGGCGTCACCGCGCCGCTCGTCCACCTGGCCGCCGGCACGAACATCACCGCCGCCAACGCCGCCGGGAAGATCGTCGTCAGAGACCTGCCCTGGACCAACGTGCCCAACCTGCTCTTCTATCCGCTCGGCCTCGGCTACTCCATGTACGACCCGGGCATGACGATCAACCTGCTCGGCTCGGAGTCGATGGAGGCCCCGGCCGCGGCCGACGCCGACCTCAAGGCGGCCGCCGCCGCGGGCGCGGTGGGCGTGATCGAGGTCAGCCAGCTCCCGCACGCCCAGATCCAGGGCATGTACGCGCCCTACGAGGGCCTGCCGTACGGCGTGCCGGGCGCGTACGTCGGCGCCGACCAGGGCAAGCAGATCAAGGACGCGCTGGCCGCCGGTCAGCCGGTCCAGGCCCAGCTGACCGTGAACGCCGCCTGGACGCCGACGACCACCCGCACCCTGCTCGCGACGCTGCCCGGCGGGAGCGCCCAGAAGATCGTCGTGGAGAGCCACACCGACGGCATGAGCCCGGTGTGGGACAACGGCCCGCTCACCATGATCGAGATGGCCCGCTACCTGTCGACGCTCCCGGTGGAGTGCCGTCCGCGTACCGTGCAGTTCGCGTTCGTGACCGGCCACCTCTACCAGCACCTGACCGGTCCCAACGTGCGCGAAGGCGGCGCGGGCCAGCTCGCCGCCCAGCTCGACGCCGAGTACGACCAGGGCGGGGTCTCCTCCGTCGTCGTGCTCGAGCACCTCGGCGCCAAGCGCTACGACGCGGTCGCCAGGCCGAACGGCCTGCCGGGCAAGCAGCTCGTCGCCAGCCCCACCCTCACCGAACTGCTGATGGTCCCGGTCAGCGAGAGCACGCCGCTGCGCGAACTGGTCAAGGGCCACGTCCAGTACTGGGACGTGAAGCGCACCGCGGTCCTCAAGGGCCTGTCGGCGGCCGACCTCGGCACGGTGCCGCACCACTGCGGCTTCGGTGGCGAGGGCACGCCGTACAACCAGCACCTGCTGCCCGTCATCTCGCCCATCGCCGCGCCCAAGACGCTGTTCTCGCCGCAGTTCGGCGCCGAGGCGATCGACCTGCCGGCGATGCGCAAGGCGTCGCTCGCCTTCACCGACGTCGTGCTCGACCTCGGCCCGATGGCCCAGTCGGCCGTCGCGGGCGACGTGACCGCCATGCGCCAGCAGCGCGCCTCCGGTACGCCGGGGTGTGCGTGAGCATAGACAGGAGGACGCTCGTGCGCCGGCACACCATCGCCGACGCCGGGTGTCCGCTCACCGTGGGAAACGGGGAGTTCGCCTTCACCGCCGACGCGACCGGGTTGCAGACCTTCGCGCCGCTGGGCACGCAGGCGCAGTGGGGCTGGCACACGATGCCCAACCCCAGGGGCCACGTGCTGGAGGACGCGCTCACCGACTACGACGGCGTCGGCTATCCGGATCTGTATCCGGCCACCGAGGCGGGCGGCTGGCTGCACGTGAATCCGCACCGCCTGCATCTGGGCCGGATCGGCCTCGATGCCGGCCCCGCAGCCGTGCTCGGCCGGTCGAAGCAGACCCTCGACCTGTGGACCGGGCTGCTGTCCAGTTCCTTCGAGCTGGACGGCGTGCCGTACGAGGTGGAGACCGTCTGTCACCCCGAGCGGGACCTGCTGGCCATCCGCGTCGCGGGCGGCGCGATGATCAGGATCGCCTTCCCCTACGCCAGCGACGGCTGGCACACCACCGCCGACTGGGACAAACCCGGCAGGCACGCCACCACGCACGAGCAGGACGGCTCGCGCTGCGACTTCGTCCGGATCCTGGACGATGACCGCTACCACGTGGCCGCCGGGTGGGCGGGGCCGGCGCGGCTCACCTCGCCCGGACCTCACGTGTACCTGATCGAGAGCGAGGAACTCGTCGTCGAGTTCTCCCCGCGTCCCGTCAGCGGCGCTCTCCCGTCCTTCTCCCAGGTCAGTGCGGCCGCCGAGGAACACTGGGAGAGGTTCTGGACCAGCGGGGGAGCGGTGAGCTTCGAGGGCAGCGCCGACCCGCGGGCGCCCGAGCTCGAACGCCGGGTCGTGCTCTCGCAGTACCTCACCGCGGTCAACTGCGCCGGCTCCACCCCGCCGCAGGAGACGGGCCTGGCCGTCAACTCCTGGAGCGGCAAGTTCCACCTGGAGATGCACTGGTGGCACGCCGCCCATTTCGCCCTGTGGGGCAGGCCGGAACTGCTGGAGCGCAGCCTGCCCTGGTACCGCGAGATCCTGCCGGCGGCCAGGGCCACGGCCGCGCGGCAGGGGTTCCGCGGCGCCCGCTGGCCCAAGCAGGTGGGGCCGGAGGGCAGGGAGAGCCCGAGCGAGATCGGCGCCTTCATCGTCTGGCAGCAGCCGCACCTGATCTACTTCGCCGAGCTACTCCGCCGGGTGCGCCCGGAGGCGCTGGAGGACTACCGGGACCTGGTGTTCGAGACGGCCGCGTTCATGGCCTCCTTCGCGGGCGGCGGGCATCTGGGGCCGCCGCTGGTCCCGGCGCAGGAGTCCTACCACGAGTCCAGGCGGGTGGTGCGCGATCCCACGTTCGAGCTGGCCTATTGGTGGTGGGGGCTGGAGACGGCCCAGCGGTGGCGGGGCCTGCTCGGCCTCGATCCCGACCCGGAGTGGGCGCGGGTCCTGCGCGGCCTGGCCCGGCCGACGGTGCGCGACGGCGTCTACGCGGCCGTCGGCGTGGAGCCGTACACGATCAGGACCGATCACCCCTCGATGACCGGCGCGCTCGGGTTCGTGCCGCCGACCCCGCTGATCGACCCCGAGATCATGCGGGCCACCCTGCACGACGTGCTCGCCGACTGGGACCTGGAGAGCACCTGGGGCTGGGACTATCCGATGCTCGCCATGTGCGCGGCCAGGCTCGGCGAGCCCGGCACCGCCGTGGACGCGCTGCTGATGGACGCCCCGAAGAACACCTACCTGGCCAGCGGCCACAACCACCAGTGGCCCGATCTGCTGCCGCTCTACCTGCCGGGCAACGGCGGCCTGCTGGCCGCCGTCGCCCACATGGCGGCGTCGAAGTGCTTCCCGGAAGGCTGGCGGGTTCAGGCGGAAGGGGTGGTCGCGATGCCGTGATCGGGGCCGGCGAGCAGGGCGACCGTGTAGTGGTAGAGGTCGCCGGCCGACGACGTCAGGGTGGCGACGCGGCCCGCGCGCACCTCCGAGGCGATGAACTCGGTGGTCCCGTAGACGATCAGGCGGGGCACCGCGGCACGCAGCGGCGGCAGCGAGGGATCCTCCAGCCTGGCCCGCGCGGCCAGCGCCGCGAGCATGTCGAGGAAGGGCCGGTAGGCGGCCTCACGCTGCTCGACGGCCCGCTCACCCGCCCTCGGCAACTCCACGAAGTACGCCTGCGCGTACTCCGGGCGCTCCTGCCACCACCGCAGGTAGGCGTTCATCCCGAGCCGGAGCGCCTCGTTCCAGCGTTCGCCCGCACCCGACGCGGCCGTGGAGATCGAGTCGATCATCTCGGGCAGGTCGCGTTCGCATCCGGCGAGGAAGCACGCCTCCTTGTCGGCGAACTGGGCGTAGAAGGCGTTGCGCGAGACCCGCGCGGCGGCGATCACGTCCGGCACGCTCGTCGCGGTGTATCCACGCCTCGCGACGAGCTTCAGCATGGCCTCCACGAGGCGTTCCCGCTGGGAGGTGCGCACTGTGTCGGGGGAGAGTCCGTGCCGCCCCCTGGGGAGTGGCCGGGCCGCCGGAACTTCCTTCTGTTCATGTCTTGACATCGCTCACCGATCGTACTTCCCTCTGTTGGGAGACGTTCACGTCTCCAAATAATCTACGAGGTGACCATGGAGAACTTCACCCGTCGGCAGGCATTACGGGCAGGGGCGCTCGGCCTCATGTCGGCCGGATTCCTGTCGTCGACCACCGAGGCCGGCGCCGCCGCCTCCACGATCGAAACGATTTACAAGGCAGCGGGTCCGTGGCCGGTCGCCACCGGCACCTCGGGCGGGCACCGGCTCTACTACCCGTCGAACCTGGGCTCGGGCGGCGCCACCCACCCGATCGTCACCTGGGGCAACGGCTCGTGGGCCACTCCCGACAACTACCCGGGGCTGCTCAACCACCTCGCCTCCTGGGGCTTCGCGGTCGTCGCCTCCACCGACACGACCACGGGCACCGGCGCCGAGATCCTCGCCGCCGCCCAGCACCTCGCCGGTCTCAACACCGACCCGGCCAGCGTCTTCCACGGCAAGCTCAACACCGCCCAGGTCGCCGCCGTCGGGCACTCCCAGGGCGCGGGCGGATCCATCAACGCGGCCAACGACTCCGCCGGGCTGATCAAGACCGTCGTGCCGATCGCCGTGCCCGCGCCGTGGATGGCCAGTCCGGGGGACGAGTTCTCGGTCGCCGACCTGACCTGCCCGGTGCTCTTCCTCAGCGGCGCGAACGACTGGCTGATCTCCTCGGCCGCGACCGTGCAGGGCCACTACGACCAGGCCACCGCCGGAGCGGGCAAGGCGCTGCTCAAGGGCGCGGGACACAACGACATCCAGAACACCGGCGGGGCCTTCCTCGGCTACGTGACCGCCTGGCTCAGATACCGCCTCCAGTCCGACACCCAGGCCCGCGGGGCGTTCGCCGGCGCCACCCCCGAGCTCCCCACCAACACCGCCTGGCAGAACCAGGCCCTCAAGAACCTCACCTAGGAGAACCACCATGGCGGATCTGACGCGGCGTGGGCTCCTCGCCGCCGGCGCGCTCACCCTGCTCGCCGGATGCGGCGACGACCAGCCTCGGCAGCAGGCCGCGGACGGCAAGCCGCAGGGCACGGTCAACGTCTGGCTGCACGGCTCGCAGGACACCGGCCGGCAGTTCCAGGAACTCGTGCACCGCTACATGGCCGACTTCCAGATCGACGTGAGACTGCTCTACCTGCCCGTGGGCCAGCTCGACGCCAAACTGCTGACCGCCTTCAGCGGCGGCGCCCCGCCCGACGTCTTCAAGATCGGCCACTGGAGCTTCCCCGCGCACGCCAAGAAGAAGCGGCTCGCGCCCGTCGACACCAAGGCGCTCCCGCTGCAGAACTACGAGCCGGGCACGACCACCCCGCTCACCTACCAGAACGTGCCCTACGGCGTGCCCATCGACTTCAACCCCTGCATGCTCTACTACCGCAAGGACCGGTTCAAGGAGGCCGGACTCGACCCCGACAAACCCCCGGCGACCTGGGAGGAGGTCGCCGAGTACAGCGCCAAGCTGACCTCGGGGGACCGCAGGCGGGTCGGACTGCAGTGGCTCTACGGCGACCCGCAGTGGGCCCTCATGATGCTCACCGCCCTCATCCAGGGCAAGGGCGGCACGTTCCCGGCGCTCGCCACCGAGCATGGCGTCAACGCCCTGACGTACATGTCGGGGATCGGCAACCCCAAGCTCTCCAACCCGCTGGGCGCGCTCGGCCTGTTCTACTCCGGCGAGGCCGCCATGGTCGTCAGCGGCGCCTTCCTCGGTCCCGCCCTGGAGAAGCTGGGCAAGGACAAACTCACCTTCGGCAAGCAGTACGGCGTCGCGCCCATCCCCGCCTGGGACGGCGGCAAGTCCGTCGTACCCGCCTACACGTGGGGATGGGGCGTGGCCAAGGACTCACCCAACCAGTTCACCGCCTGGCACCTCGTCAACTACCTGCAGGGCGCCCCGTCGGTGACCGCCAACCTCGACAACGGCATCATCATCCCGACCAAGGGCTGGCGCGAGGCCGGGCCGCGCGGCAAGTCCGAGATCATGAAGATCGTCGCCGACAGCCTCCCGCACGTCGACTTCGGCCCGATCATCCCCGGCACCCTCGAACTGGCGAAGGCCGCGGCGAGCGCCATCGACTCCGTCGCCCACGGCAAGTCGGCCCCCGCCCAGGCCGCGGCGACCTTCGACTCCGCCGTGCGACTGATCCAATGAGAACCCGGCCCCAGGCCACGGCGGGGGTGGCGCTGACCCTCCCGGTGGCCGTCTTCTTCGTCGTGTTCTGGCTCGTCCCGTTCCTGGCCGCCATCTATCTCAGCTTCACCGACTACGAGATGGCGGGGACGCCCAGCTGGATCGGCCTCGCCAACTACGAGCGCATGTTCGCCGACCCCGGCTTCCTCAATTCGGCGTGGATCACCGTCGTCTACACGGTCTGCACGGTCGTCCCGACGATCGTGCTGGCCCTGCTGGTGGCGGTGCCGCTGAGCAAGCCGGGACGCCTCAACCGCTGGCTCAGGGCGCTCGTCATGATCCCGGCCGTGATGCCGCTGGCCGCCACGTCCATGGTCTGGGTGATCATCTACTCCGACCGCGGCCTGGCCAACACCCTCGCCGGCCTGGCCGGGATCGAGCCGCAGTCCTGGCTGACCAGCTCCGACCTGGCCATCTGGGCCCTGGTCGTGATGGTCGTCTGGAAGAGCATGGGACTGTTCGTGATCATCCTGACCGCCGGTCTCCAGGCCCTGCCCGGCGAGGTGTACGAGGCCGCCGCCATCGACGGCTCGGGAGCGGTGACCACGTTCACCCGGATCACGCTCCCGCTGCTGCGCAGGACCCTGCTGTTCGTCCTGGTCATCTCGGTGGCCGGATCGATGCAGGCGTTCGTGCCCGCCTTCCTGCTCACCGGCGGCGGGCCCGCCGACGCCACCCAGGTCCTGCCGTACTACATCTGGGCCAACGCCTTCCCCTACGAGCACATGGGCTACGCCGCCGCCATGGGCATGGTGCTGCTCGTCGCCATGGTGATCGTCTCGGCGCTGCAGTTCGGGTTCCTGAAGGGCGGCGACGAATGAGGATTCTGCGCGCCACCTGGCTGATCGCCGCGGTCGGGGCGATGCTGCTGCCGGTCTACGTCATGCTCGTCGTCGCCTCGGCGCCCGACGACACCGACCTGCGCGGGCTGGTCTTCAACGGCTTCCACCTGCCCGAGAACATCCAGGTGCTGTTCGGCGCGGGCAACCTGCCCACCTACCTGCGCAACAGCCTCATCCTGTGCGTCGGCACCGGCCTCCTGGACGTGATCTTCTCGGCCGCCGCCGGATACGCGATGGCCCAGCTGTCCTTCCCCGGCCGCCGCGTCCTGTTCGCGCTGGTGGTCGGTACGCTCGCGCTCACCCCGATGGTCCTGGTCATCCCCGTCTTCCTCATCGTGAAGGAACTCGGCTGGGTCAACACCTTCCAGGGCATGATGGTGCCCGGCATGATCAGCGCGTTCGGCGTCTTCCTGGTGCGGCAGTTCGCCCTCGGCATCCCGAAGGAACTGCTGCTGGCCGCGCGGGTCGACGGCGCGGGGGAGTTCCGCATCTTCGCGCGCATCGCCGTGCCGCTGCTCAAGCCCGCGCTCATCACCCTGTTCCTCGTGCACTTCCTGGCGCAGTGGGACAACCTGCTGTGGCCCCTGATCGTGGCCAACGAGCAGGAGCTGTGGCCGCTGCCGGTGGGACTGGCCAACTTCCAGAGCGAGGTCGGCATCACCTACCACCTGACCACCACCGCGGCACTGGTCACCGCCGTGCCACCGTTCATCCTGATGGTGGCGCTGCAGCGCTACTACGTGGCGGGGCTCACCTTCGGAGGGCTGAAGCGATGATGGACTGGATCGAGACGATCGTTTCGCAGGGCATCAGGCGCCCCGGCTACCCGGCCGACGACTGGACCGCCGCGTGGGCCGCCGAGCGCTTCACGGAGTTCGGGCTCCATGACGTACGGCTGGAGCCGGTCGAGCTGCCCGTCTGGCGGCCGGTCTCCGCCTCTTTGGAGGTGCGCCTCGACGCCGATCCGTCCCGGGTCGTGCGGGTGGCGGCGTCGGCGCTGCCGTACACCACACCGAAGGCGGTCGTGAGCGCCCCGGTCAGCCGTGAGGTCGTGCCGGGCGCGATCGTCGTGCCCGAGTACACCTTCACCGAGCTGCCGCAGTCGTTCGTCAGGGATCTGGCGACGGCCGTGCACGACCCCGAGGGCGTCTTCGACGAGCTGGTCCAGACGCTGCCGTTCCAGCTCGACTACCTCGACGTCATCCAGGGCGTCATGGACGGCGGCGCCGCCGCCTTCGCGGGGGCGCTGACCGGGGTGCCGTGGGAGACCCGCGACTACTACGTGCCCTACGACGCCGTGCACCGCGACCTCCCTGCCGTCTGGCTGTCGGGCGGCGACGCGCGGCGGGTGCTCGACCTGGTCGACGACGGCCCCTGCACGGGCACGCTCACGGTCGAGTCGGAGACGGGTCCGGCCGTCTCGCACAACGTGATCGGCACGCTCCCCGGCCGCTCCGATCAGTGGGTGATCATCGGCTCGCACCACGACGCGCCCTGGGCCTCCGCCGTCGAGGACGCCTCGGGGATCGCGCTGGTGCTGGCCGCCGCCCGCCACTGGGCGGGCGTGCCCGAGCACGACCGGCCGCACAACCTGATCTTCCTGCTCACCGCGGGGCACATGGCGCACGCCGCGGGCACCCGGGCCTTCATCGAGACCCACCGCGACCTGCTGGGCGACGTCGTTCTCCAACTCCACCTGGAGCACGCCGCGCGGCGGTGCGTGGTCGTGGACGGCGAGCTGGTGCCCACCGGCGATCCCGAACCCGGCTGGTGGTTCACCACCAGGAAGCCGGAGCTGGAGAGCCTGGTGGCGAGCGCCCTCGTCGCGGAGGACTTGAAACGTTCGTTCGTGCTGCCGCCGGACGTGTTCTCCCCGATGCCGCCCACCGACGGGGCCTTCTTCCATCCGGAAGGGGTGCCGCTCGTGCACTTCCTGTCGGCGCCCATGTACCTGTTCGACTCGGCCGACACCCTCGACAAGGTGCACGAGCCCAGCCTTGAGCCGCTCACCCGGGCGGCGATCAGAATCGTCGAAGGGACGGCCGGATGGCGCCGGGCATGATCGTGCGAACCACCGCCGGGCTGGTCGAGGGCAAGGCCGAGGAGGGCGTGCTCGCCTTCCTCGGCGTGCCGTACGCCGCCCCGCCCTTCGGCGAGCACCGCTTCGGCCCGCCCGCTCCCGCACTTCCCTGGCACGGTGTACGGCCGGCCGTCACCCACGGCCCGGCCGCCCCGCAGGCGGCGGGGGAGGACGTCGGCCTGTACGCGCCCGACGTCTTCGAGCCCGGCGAGGACTGTCTCCACCTCGACATCCGCACCCCGTCGCCCGGCGGGACCGGCCTGCCGGTCCTGGTCTGGATCCACGGCGGCGCGTTCTCCATCGGCGGCAACGGCGCGGCCTGGCACCAAGGCCACCGCTTCGCCCGCGACGGCGTGGTCTGCGTGGCGATCAACTACCGGCTCGGCTTCGAGGGCTTCCTGGCCCTGGAGGACGCCCCGCTCAACCGGGGCGTGCTCGACTGGCTGGCCGCGCTGGAATGGGTACGCGACAACGTCGCGGCCTTCGGCGGCGACCCCGGCAACGTGACGATCGCCGGTCAGTCGGCGGGCGCCGCCGCCGTCGCGACCCTGCTGACGATGCCCCGCGCGGAAGGGCTGTTCCGGCGCGCGATCGTGATGAGCGGCTCGGCCGGCCTGGTCGCCACCGAGCAGGAGGCGCGCGACTACGCCAAGACGCTCGCCACCCGGCTGGGGATAGCGCCGACGAGGTCCGCCTTCGCCCGGCTGTCCCCCTCGGAGCTCGTCGCCGAGCAGCCGCCGCCGCTGGCCGGCGGCTCCGGCGGGCTCAACGAGTCGGTGCCGATCAAGCCGGTCGTCGACGGCGACCTGATCCCGGCCGTCCCGCTGGCCGCCCTGCCCGCGAGCGCTCACGTTCCGCTGCTGGTCGGCTGCACCTCCCAGGAGGCCGACGTGTTCGTCCGCCGCATGGCCGCCGACGTCGACGAGGCCTCCGCGCAGGCTCTGCTCGACCACCTCGGCGTCCAGGTCGGCGAAGCCGGCCTCACACCCGCCGAGCGGGTCGGGCGCGCCTTCACCGAGCACCTGTTCGCCCGCGAGACACGCTGGATCCGCGAGGCCAGGCCCGCCTACGCCTACGAGTTCCGGTGGGAGTCGCCCGTCGAGAGCCCGGCCGGCGGCGGACGTGTGGGCGCGGTGCACAACCTCGACCTGCCGTTCGTCTTCGACGTGCTCGACGCGCCCGGCGTCGAACGCACCGCGGGGCCGGACGCGCCCCAGGAACTGGCCGACGCGATGCACGCCGCGTGGGTCCGCTTCGCCCGCACCGGCGATCCAGGCTGGCCACTTGATCTTCTACGGAGGTTTTGACATGCGGTCCTACGCGAGCGCGGTAGCGCCGGCCCCGCTGCTGGGCGAGACCATCGGCGACAACTTCGAGCGTACGGTGGCCCGCTTCGGTGACCGGGAGGCCCTGGTGGACGCGCCCTCCGGCCGTCGCTGGACCTACGCCGAGCTCGACGCCGACGTGAACCGGCTGGCGCTCGCGCTCCTGGCCTCCGGCATCGCCAAGGGCGACCGGATCGGCATCTGGGCGCCCAACTGCGCCGAGTGGGTGCTCGTGCAGTACGCCACGGCCAAGATCGGCGCGATCCTGGTCAACGTCAACCCCGCCTACCGCGCCCACGAGCTCGACTACGTCGTCAGGCAGTCGGGCCTGCGCCTGCTCATCAGCGCGCTCACGCACAAGGGCAGCGACTACCGCGCGATGGTCGAGGAGATCGGGTTCGCCGACGTCGTCTACCTCGGCGAGCCCGGCTGGGACGCGTTGCTGGCGCGGACCGTCCCCGAGGAGCGGCTGCGCGAGCGCATGGCGTCGCTGGGCGCCGACGACGCGATCAACATCCAGTACACCTCGGGCACGACCGGTTTCCCCAAGGGCGCCACGCTCTCGCACCACAACATCCTCAACAACGGTTTCTTCGTCGGCGAGCTGCTCGGCTACACCCCCGATGACCGGATCTGCCTGCCCGTGCCCTTCTACCACTGCTTCGGCATGGTGATGGGCAACCTCGGCGCCACCTCCCACGGCGCGTGCGTGGTCATCCCCGCGCCCGGCTTCGACCCCGATGCGACGCTGCGGGCCGTACAGGAAGAAAGATGCACTTCCCTGTACGGCGTGCCGACCATGTTCATCGCGGAGCTGGAGCTGGCCGCCCGCTTCGACCTGTCCAGCCTGCGCACCGGCATCATGGCGGGCTCGCCCTGCCCCGTCGAGGTGATGAAGCGCGTCGTCACCGAGATGAACATGGCCGAGGTCGCCATCTGCTACGGCATGACCGAGACCTCGCCCGTCTCCACCATGACCAGGCCGGACGACAGCCTGGAGCGCCGCACCGAGACCGTCGGACAGGTGATGCCGCACGTCGAAGTCAAGATCACGCACCCGGAGACCGGGCTGACCGTGCCACGCGGCGAACCCGGCGAGCTGTGCACCCGCGGCTACTCGGTGATGCTCGGCTACTGGAACGAGCCCGCGAAGACGGCCGAGGCCGTCGACGCCGCCCGCTGGATGCACACCGGCGACCTGGCCACCATGGACGCCGACGGCTACGTCAACGTGGTCGGCCGGATCAAGGACATGGTCATCAGGGGCGGCGAGAACGTCTACCCGCGCGAGGTCGAGGAGTTCCTCCACCGCCACCCCGACGTCGCCGACGTGCAGGTGGTCGGGGTGCCCGACGAGAAGTACGGCGAGGAGCTCATGGCCTGGATCGTCCTTCGCCGGGGCGGCGCACCGCTGACCGCCGAGGCCGTCAGGGAGTTCTGCGCGGGCAAGCTCGCCCACTACAAGATCCCGCGCTACGTCCACGTCGTCGACGGGTTCCCGATGACGGTCACCGGCAAGATTCGCAAGGTCGAGATGCGGGAGGAGGGCATGCGCCTGCTCGGGCTCGACCGGTGAGCCTCGGGTGTGCGCCTGCACGAGGGCGACGAGGAGGCGGGCGTGGCCGCGCGGTCAATGTCCTGTTGTCAATCCCGTCCTGCTCGGCGGTGGTACCCGGCTGTTCGACGCCGTGTCTCCCAGAGCTGAACTCCGCCTGACTCACACGCGCCCGTTCGCTTCCGGCGCCATGCTCCTCACTTACGAAGGCCCGCGTAGCCAGGCCGTCGCTGACAATTCGGATTTGCCGGGGTATAAGGATCTTGAAAGCTAGAACGCCGAACGCATAGGAGCAAGATGCGCAAGATCCTGGCCACTATCTCCCTTCTCCTCTTACCCGGCTGGGCGTTGGCCCAGCCCGCCCACGCCGCTGATGACACGGGAGCCATCACCGGCAAGATCGTTACAGCCGAAGGCGCGCCCGCCCGGTTCGCGGCGGTGGCTCTGACGGACGCCGCCACAGGCATCGGTCAGGGCGAGGTCTTCACCCAGTTCGACGGCAGCTATTCCCGTCCGAACCTCCGCCCGGGTATCTACAAGCTCCAGATCCGCTACCAGGGTCGCTATCAATGGGTACCCCAGAAGATCGCCTATGAGGACGGCGCCGTCTTCACCGTCACCGCCGGGGCCACCACCGTGGTGGACGAGACCTTGCTGCCCGGCGCGGTGCTGAACGTCAAGCTCGTCGACGACCGCTCGGGAAACCCCGTGAGCTCGGCCTGCGTCTCCGTCGGGATCGACCGCGTGTGCGACCAGGCGGGCGGGCTGTTCACGTTCACCGACCTTCCCGGTGGCGAGCACAACGTCGAGGTGAACGCCCCCGACGGGCTGCACCGTGCGGTGACCCGGCGCGTCGCCACCGTCCTCGGCCAGACCACCGACGTCGAGATCCGCCTGGCGCCGTCGGCGGCGATCGCCACGGTGGTGCGCGACCGGGTGACGGGAAGCCCGGTTCAGGGCGTGTGCGTCATCGCCCTGCCTCGCTACTTCGGTCAGGTCGGCTACCAGGACTGCAAGTACCGAAGCGCCGCCGACGGCACGGTGGTCGTGGGCGAACTCGACAGCGGCACCTACTCCCTGCTCGCCGTGCCGGGCCTGGACCACGGCATCCAGTGGGTCGGATCCTCCGGCGGCACCGGCAGCCAGTACCGCGCCCAGCGGCTCAAGGCGGTGGTCGGATCGGCCACGCGGGCGAGCCAGATTCGGCTGGACCAGGCCGGTACCGTCACCGGCGCCATCACCGACGCGGACACGGGCGAGCCCATCCGGCACGGCAACGCCTGCGTGACCATCCTCCCCCTGCGCACCGGGCAGAGCAGCGTCGGCGGAGCAACGTGCACCACGGCCGAGGGCACGTTCGAACTCCGTGGCCTCGGCCCCTACGCCTGGCCGATCCAGTACACGGCCAAGCTCTTCTCCAAGTACTACGCCTGGGAATGGTCGGGGCGCGCCGCCGACAGACGCTCGGCCGTACCGGTCAAGGTCACCTCCGGCCAGAGCGTGACCGCGGACGCCGCACTGAGAAGCGGGGGAACGCTGACCGGCCGCACCCTGAACAAGGACGGCACCGTCTACTCCGGATTCGTCGACCTGTGGAGCTACAACACCCGCACCGGCGATGTCGCGGGACCGGCCGAGTACGGCAACGGCGGCGCCTACACCCTCCGCGGGCTCGCCGGCCAGCACGTGAAGATCAAACTCTGGGCGTCCGGCCGCGGCTTCCGCTGGCACGAGGACGCGGCGGCCTTCGAGGGGGCGGACCCGGTCCGCGTCACCCGGGGCCGCGAACGCACGCTCGACATCACCCTCCCGTCCCCGTCCTGACCTGTCATCCGGTACGGCTCCCGCCGAGGAAGGCGGGAGCCGTACCGGACCGATGAAGGGCTCTCATGTGGGAGCGGCGCGGAGGGCGTCGACGAGGGCGCCGAGGGCGTGGCGGTAGGTGTGCTCGGCGGGGGTGGCGTAGCCGATCACGATGGCCGGCGGCGTGTTCTCCCGCCGGTGGTAGAAGGGCGACAGGCCCTCGACGTGGATGCCGCTTCGTTCGAGGTGGCCGAGCAGGGAAGCCTCGGAGCCGGTATGCGCGGGGAACTGGAGCACGGCGTGCAGCCCGGCGGCGACGCCCGACAGCCGCGCGTACGGCAGCTGCCCGGCGATCGCCTGGCCGAGGAGGTCGCGGCGGCGGCGGTAGCGGGTTCGGCAGTGGCGGATGTGCCGGTCGAGTTCGCCGGTCTGGATGAGCCGGGCGAGGACGAGCTGGTCGATCACGTTGACGTACGACTCGTCCCAGCGCGTCGCCTCGTGTAGCGGGTCGACAAGGCTGCCGGGCAGGACGAGCCAGGCGAGGCGCAGGCCGGGGGCGATGGTCTTGCTGGTGGTTCCCACGTAGATGACCCGGTCGGGGGCCATTCCCTGGAGCGCGCCGACGGGGCGGCGGTCGTAACGGAACTCGCCGTCGTAGTCGTCCTCCACGATGAGTCCGCCGGACCGCCTGGCCCAGGAGACGAGCTCGACCCGCCGGGCCGGGCTCAGCGTGACCCCCAGCGGATACTGGTGGGCGGGGGTGACGACGGCGGCCGATTCGTCGGTGAGCCGGTCGACGAGCAGCCCGTCCTGGTCGACGGGGATGTGACGCGCGCGGTGTCCCAGCTGCTCGGTGAGGGCGGGGTAGTCGGGCTCGGTCGGATCCTCGTAGGCGATCGCGCTCCCGGGACCGGCGTGGTGGCTCAGGACCTGGCACACCAGCCGGAGCGCCTGGGCGTATCCGGCGCACACCACGATGTGGGCGGGGGTGGTGGCGACTCCGCGTGCCCGGCCGAGGTACTCGGCCAGTGCCTGCCGCAGCTCGACGGCGCCGGTCCGATCCCGGTAGCCGAACGCGGTGTTGGGCGCGGTCCGCAGGACGTGGCGCGTGGCGGCGAGCCACTGACGTCGCGGGAACGCCGCCAGGTCGGGGAAGCCCGACCTGAGATCGATCCCCGGTACGGCCGGCAGCGTCGCGCGCGACGGGCGCGGGGACTCGATGGGCGGAGCGGGCTGCGGCGCCACGCGCAGGCCCGAGCGCGGCTTCGACTCCAGATACCCCTCGGCGACCAGCTGGTCCAGGGCCTGGGTGACGGTGCCACGCGAGACCCCGAGATCGTTCGCGAGCGTCCGCGACGAAGGCAGCCGCGTTCCCGGCGCGAGCCGTCCGCTCCGTACGGCCTCACGCAGAGCGAGCTCGAGCCCGGCTCTCAGCCCTTCACCCGTGCCTGCCTGAAGATGAAGATCCAACCCCGAACTGGACCATTGATCTCGCATAAATCTGGACTATATCTCTGAGCCAGATGCCACCTACGTTGAAGGCATGAGGCACCTTGCCATGGCCATCGGGCTCACGGAGTACTTCCTCGGCCAGGCCGCCCCCGCGGCGACGGCGACAGAGGCGGAGGCGGACCCGGATCGATCGGGCGGCGACCGGTTGTGGGGCATCGCCCGCTGGGCCAGACGCGTGGCCCGCCCCCCGGACCGCTGACCCGCGTCGGCGCCCCTCGCCGGCACGTCCACGCCGGCCGGGCCTCCTGGTGGTTCACCCCTCTGATGGAGTCTGGCGTCGTCCTGCCGGTGGAACGGCCGGGGTCAGGTGGGACTGGCGGTAGGCGCTGGGGGTGATGCCGTAGGCCCGGCGGAAGGCGCGGGAGAAGGAGGAGGTGTTCGGGAAGCCCCACTGGGCGCCGATCGCCTGGATGGGATGCCGGTGCCTGGACGGGTCGGCCAGTTCTTCGCGGCATCGTTCGAGGCGGCGTCGCCGGATCAGCGCGGACACCGTGTCGCCGCGGCCTTCGAAGAGGGCGTAGAGGGTGCGGAGCGAGATGTTGTGACGGGCGGCGACGGCCTGGGGTGTGAGCCGGGAGTCGGCCAGATGGTGGTCGATGAAGGCGTCGATGCGGTGCAGCAGGACCTGCCGGCGGGTTTCCTCCGGAAGGTGCCGCCATCTGGCGAGTTCCTGGGCGAGCAGGCCGGCGGCGAGGTCGAGCACGGTGCGTTCCAGTACCCGCAAGCCCAAGGGCGTGCATTCGGCGGCGTGGGCGTCGATGGAGGTCAGGAACCGGCGAAAGACGGCGCCCAGTCCTTGGCGGGTGCCGAACCGGTGGCCGAGAGCCGCGTCGAGCCGGTTCTGGGGGAGGGGGATCGTGCCACGGGGGATGCGGAGGAGGGTGACCGCTGTGCCGCGGGGGGCGGGCGATCCGGCCGAGTAGGGGTGCGAGGTGTCGAACAGGACCACGTCCCCGGGGTCCATGACGCTGACGGTGCGCCGTTGGGAGATCGCCTTCCGCCCGTGGGTGATCAGCCCGAGCAGGTAGTCTTCCGGGTCGCCACGGCGGATCAGGTGCGGCGTACGCCATGCGAGATGGTCGGACTGCACGTGCTGGGACAGTTCGATCCGGCCCAGGCGCAGCACGCGTGCCGATGCCTGGAAGCCCGCGGGGTCGGTGATCTTCAGCCGGTGGGGCGCGATGGTCTGTGCCACCACGTCCTGGTACCAGTCCGTCCTCTCGCGCGCGGGAACGTCGTCCGTGGCCACCCGTACCCACACAGCGTCTTCCTTTCCGTTCGATTAGTGTCCTCCATATACTATCTATGGGAGACTATAGGTATGCAGGACGAGTCGGCGCAGGCTTCCGCGCACATCAAACGGCTGTGGCGCCTTTCTCCGGGACGCCAGCGCGGGCGTCCGGCCGAGCTCGACGTGGAGCAGGTGGTGCGCAAGGCGATAGAGCTCGCCGATCGCGACGGCCTGGGCGGCGCCACCTTGCCCAAGGTCGCCGAGGCGCTGGGGTTCACGAAGATGTCGTTGTACCGCCACGTGGGCTCCAAGGACGAACTGTGCGAGCTGATGGGCGACCTGGCCATCGGCCCGGCGCCCGAGGTCGACGAGGCCGTCGGCTGGCGGGAGGCTCTACGGCGGTGGACGCTGACCAGCCGCCGGGTCTACGGGCGTCACCCCTGGCTGGCGCAGTTGCCCATCGCGGGCCCGCCCGTCGGTCCGAACGCGATCGGCTGGATGGACGCGTTGCTGCGCGCCCTCCGTGAGACCGGCCTCGGCTGGCCGGCGAAACTCGGCATCCTGAACCTCCTGGGCGGATACGTCCGCACCGTCAGCGCCCTGGAGCAGCAACTCGCGCAGGGCCGCCTCGGCAGCGGACTCGACCAGGCGCAGAGCGAGCGGGACTACGGGACGGCCCTCTCGCCGCTGGTGGAGCCGGCCCGCTTCCCCGAAGCGGCCAAGCTGTTCGCCTCCAGCGTGTTCCGGGCGCCCGCCGAAGAAGGGGCCGAGGACGAGTTCGGTTTCGGCCTGGGGCTGATCCTCGACGGGATCGAGGCGCTGATCGCCGCGGAGGCGGGTATCCGGCATGGATCCCCGTAGGGGATGGCGGCGCGTGGTCGTCGCCGTCCTCACCACCCTCGCCGTGCTCGTCTTTCTGGCCATCGCCGGGATGATGGTCGTTCTGGTGGTCGCGGGTCCCGACTGAAGCGGGCCGCCTCTAAGCGTGCCAGAGGGCGGCGAGCTGTCGGGTGGCCAGCCGCTTCGGGACCAGGCGCAGCATGGCGTCGCGTACCCACGCCGGCGCGCCCGTCAGGGAGGTCAGCCGCGACTGCCGGGCGGCCGCCAGCAGGATGCGGTTGGCGCGGGGACGGCGCTCGGCGTCGTAGCGGCGCAGTCGCTGGACGACCTCTCCCGGTTCGGCGCCGGTCAGGTGCCGGGTCACCGCCGCCGCGTCCTCGAAGGCCTGGCTGGCCCCCTGCCCGAGGTCGGGTGACATGGCATGCGCGGCGTCGCCGAGAAGCGCGATCCGGCCGGACACGTACGAGGTCAGCGGCTCGGCGAGTTTGACGATCGGATCGACGTGGATGGCCTCGGCCGGAGTGTCCGCGATCACCTTGAGCACTCCGGGGTGCCATCCGGCCATCATGGCCAGCACCTCCCGCCGCCCTTCCTCCGGGCTGGGGGGAGGGCCGTCCTGCGGGGTGTCGGTGTACCAGTACAACGCGTCGTCACCGAGGGGGAAGAGGCCGAAGCCGGCCCCGGTGCGCCGATCGACCATGATGGCGGCCAGCAGGCCGTTCTCCGCCGCCTCCGGGCTTCGGGGGAGCGTGCCGCGAAGGTCCATCCGGCCGGTCCGTCTCGGCCCGGGGTGGCCGGGGAACAGGTGCGCGCGCAGCTTGCTGCGTACACCGTCGGCCGCGATCGCGGCGTCGACCGTCTCGACGGGACGCCCCTCGCTGATCACCGTGACTCCGCCGGGGCCGGGGTCCAGGCGTTCGACGGGCATGCCGGTGCGTACGAGGCCGTCGGGCAGCGGGGCGCGCAACGACCGGTGCAGCTCCGCCCGGTCGACGACGGCGGCGGCGCCGATCTCCTGCTGCGCCTGGGCCGAGTCGGTGACCAGCAGCGGCCGTCCGCGCCAGTCGCGCAGGCCCGCGTCGGTGGGGGGCAGGGACAGCGTACGGACGTAGCCGTCCAGCCCGAGCCGCTGCAAGGCCCGGGTGCCGTTCGGCATGATCACCACCCCGGTGCCCGCCTCCCTGAGTTCGGCGCCCCGCTCGTACAGGCTCACCTCGTGACCCTGGCGGTGCAGCCCGACCGCCGCCGCGACTCCCCCCAGCCCCGCACCGACCACCGCGATCCGCATGAGTCCTCCCTCGCATTCACTACGATCGTACTAGTACGAGCGTAGCAGCGCGCGGAGTCACAGGAGTGTGAGCATTCGGGTGAGGGCGTTCTCCGCCCAGGCCTGCCAGGCGGCGTGGCTCCACCGGCGCTCCGCGACCAGCAGCGTGTAGGTCTCGGGAGACAAGATCGTCAGCGCGATGTCGGCGGCGGTCTCCGGTTCCATGTCGTCGCGCAGCGGCGTCTTGCCCGCCAGGGCTCGGGCGAAGACCCGCTGCACGGTCAGGCGTTGCCGCAGGTTGGTCGCCCAGAGCTCGCTCAGGTCGGGATCGGTGGGCGCCGCGCTGCGTACGGCGTCGAGCAGCGGCGCGGCGCGCAGGTAGATGTCGCCCGCCCCGGCGGCCTGGCGGCGGAGCTGCCCGCGCGGGTCGGGGTCGGCGACCGCCTCCCGTGCCCAGGGGCGCTCCAGCGTGGGGATCGGCTGGTCGTCACCGGCGACGGCCCGGTCGAGCGCGGCGGCGAGGACCGCCTTCTTGGTGCCGAAGGAGTAGTAGATGGTCTGCTCGCTCACTCCGGCCGCGGCGGCGATGGCGCCGATGCTGGTCAAGGTGTAGCCGGCGCCGGTGAACAGGTCGGCCGCCGCCGCGACGACGCGTGCCCTGGTGGCCTGCGCCCGTGCGGTGCGGCCGTCCGTCTGCTGTGATCTTTCTCCCATCCACTTGACTGTAGCAGCACTACAAAAACATTCTTATAGTCACACTACAAAAATGAGGTGAGATGAACAGACGCGAAAGCATCAAGCTGGGCGCCCTGGTCGCCGTGCCGGGCGCGGCCTTCGCCCCCGGCAAGGAAGTACTCGTCACCGCCGACCTCATGTTCGACGGCCGGCGCTTCGTCGAAGACGCCGCGGTGCTCGTCAGGGACGGCAAGGTGGTGCGGTCCGGCCCGGCACGGGCGGTGGGCGCGCCCTCGGCCCGCAGGTTCGCCCTGGGGGCGGCGACCATCGCGCCGGGCATGATCGACCTTCACGTGCACGCCACCCACAACCACGTGCCCTTCGACCGGATCCTGCGCCACGGGGTGACCACGGTCCGCGACCTCGGCGGCCACGTGCGGGGCGGCCCGCAAGGACCCGGGCGGCTGCGCTACCTGGGCTCCGGGCCGCTGGTCACCGCGCCGCGCGGCTATCCGATCCCCACCTGGGGGACGGGGCTGGCCGCCGTGGTCACCGGGGCCGACTCGGCTCGCCGTACCGTCTCCAAGCTCGTCGACCAGGGAGCGGCCGTCATCAAGATCGCGCTGGAGCCCGGAGGGGAGTCCGGGGCGCCGTGGGGCGGGGAGCATGCCACGACGCCTCCGCCGTGGCCGATGCCGTCGCTCGAGACGGTGCTCGCCGTGGTGCGCGAGGCGCACCGGCGCGGACGCGGGGTGAGCGCGCACATCGGGGAGGAACGTGGGGCCCGCCTCGCGCTGGCGGCCGGCGTGGACGAATGGGCGCACAGCCCCGCCGACCCGCTGCCGGCCGACCTGCTCAAAAAGGCCGTCCGGCAGGGTGTACGCATGATCGGCACCCTCGACACCCAAGCCAGGACCAAGGGCGCCATGAGGAACGCCAAGGAGTTCGTCACCCACGGCGGCAGGCTGCTCTACGGCACCGACATGGCCCATCCCGAGATCCCGCACGGGTTCGACTCCCAGGAGCTCAGCCTGATGATGTACGCCGGGCTCTCCCTGGAGCAGGCGCTCGCCGCGGCCACCTCGCTCGCCGGCGAGCACCTGGGGCTAGCGCCGCTCGGCACTCTGCGGCCCGGCGCGCCCGCCGACCTCATCGCCGCCGCCGGGGACATCCGCAAGGGGCACGCCGGCGTGAAGAACCTCGAGTACCCGCTGCTCGTGATGGCGGGCGGACGCGCGGTCGTCACCCCCTAGCCCGCACCCGCCCGGCGCGCTCAGCCAAACAGTTCGCCGGCAAGGAGGAAGTCAGAGATGAACACCGTCCTCATTCTCGGCGGCTACGGCGCGGTCGGCCGGGAAGCCGCCGCCGCGCTCACCGGAGTTCCCGGTACCCGGGTGATCGTGGCCGGGCGCAACCCCGGCCGGGCGGCGCCCGTTCCCGGCATCGCCGCGATGCGCGTGGACGCCGCCGACCCCGCCGACCTGGCCAGGGCGCTGGACGGGGTCACGACCGTCCTGATGTGCGCCGAGATCGACAACGCCCGCGTCGCCCACGCCTGCCTGAAGAGGAGCATCGACTACGTGGACGTGTCGGCCTCCCACGACCTGCTGGCCGAGATCGGCCGCCTCGACGACGTGGCCCGTGCGTCCGGCGCGACCGCCGCGCTCAGCGTCGGCCTGGTCCCCGGGGTCACCAACCTGCTGGCCCGCGTCTGCGCCGAGCGCTCACCGGCCACGGAACTGCGCGTCGGCGTCCTGCTCGGCTCCGGTGAACACCACGGCCCGGCCGCGATCGCCTGGACCCTGGACGGGCTGGGCGCCCTGGACGGCTCCTGGACGATGGACTTTCCCCTGCCGTACGGCTCCCGCGTCGTCCACCGCTTTCCGTTCTCGGATCAGTACACGCTGCCCGGGACGCTCGGCGTGCCCGCCGTACGGACCGGGTTGTGCCTGGACTCCCGGCTGCTCACCAGGCTGCTGGCCGTGGCCGGCCGGCCCGCCGCCGCGCGCCTGCTGCGCCGGAAGGGGGTCCGCTCCTTGCTGCTCGGCGCGCTGGCGAGGTTCCACTATGGCGGCGACGGGTTCGCCGTGACCGTCACCTCGGGCAAGGGCGGGGCGTCCTTCAGCGGGCGACGGCAGAGCCGCGTCACCGGGCGCGCAGCCGCACTGCTCATCCGCGACCTGCCCGCGCAACCACCCGGCGTCCGGCACATCGAGCAGATGGTGGACCCGATCGCGTTCCTGACCGAGCTCGCGGCCGACGGATTCGACCTCCGGCTCGACCATGCCGGCTGAGGAGCCGTCCCCGGGCATCGTGCACGCCCAGCCGGGAGCGTACGAGAGGGGCGGCTCTCCCGTCGATTTTCGTGATCTTCATCCACCGGGGGACGGCCGCTTGGTCCTCCCGGCGGCAGGGCGGCAAGGCGTGAGTCTCGCATCACTCTACGAAGACGCGGCGTGCGCGGGCTCATCTTTCTTCTCCCGAGCCAGCTTGCTCCGGATGACGAGTGCCATCCCGGCGAGCGTGAGCCCCATGCTGGCGATCTGCATCGACGTCGGCGCCCCGGCCAGGTGCAGCAGCGCCGAGCTGACCCCTACCAGCGGCGGTACGGCGAGGCCGAGCAGAGCGGAGTAGGACGGCCCGCCGGTCAGCAGGATGCGATGTTGAAGGAGGTAGACGGGCACGTAGATGACGATGCCCAGGAGCACGAGCATGCCCAGCACCGGCCAGCTGACCCGCTCGCCGGCCGCGACGTCCGTCGCCGCCCAAGCGGCGAGCGGTATCGTCCCGACCGCGAAGATCGGCAGGATGCGTGGCGCCATCGCCCCCTGGTAGCCGCGGTTCGTTCTGCTGAAGTAGAGACCGTAGAAGGCCATGGAGAACATCGCCGCGAGCGCGACCAGCGCCCCGAGCGCCACGTCGTCGCCGAGCGATCCCGCAAGCCGGGGGACCGTGTAGAGCACGGCGCCGGCGACGGCGATCACGGTTCCGGCGATGGTGCGTGGTGAGGGCCGGGTGCGCAGCATGACGCTCTCGGCGATCAGCACCACGGCCGGGGTCAGGGAGAGGGTCAGCGCGGGCAGCGCCGGTCCGGCGAGGCTGATCGCGACGGTCGAGAGCACCGTGTACGCGGTCACACCGGTCAGCGCCAGCAGCCCGATCTGCCACCATCGATAACCCGTGGCCGGGGAGGCGGGCGACGCGGAGGCGGGCGACCACCAGGTGAGCGCCACCAGGCCCAGGACGGTGAACGCGGTACGGCCCGCCGACACGATCCCGGTGCTCGCGTCGCGCAGGGAGGCCTCCACGACCAGCCAGGTCGAGGCCAGCAGGAGGACCAGCGCAGCGGACTGCCAGATCAACCGCCCTCTGCCACCGCTCACCGCGTGACGGTTTCGTAGACGGCGCAGGTGCGTTCCACCATGAGGGCGGCCGTGTACAGCTCCCGGTGCCGGTCGCGGGCGCGGGCGGCCATAGCGGCGCCGCCGTCTTCGCGTGCCAGGACGTTCAGGGCGGCGCGTGCCAGGGCGTGCGGGTTGTCGGGAGCGACCAGCAGGCCGTCGACCTCGTGCCGGACCAGCTCGGGGATGCCGCCCACCGCCGTCGACACGATCGGGACGCCCGAGGCCATCGCCTCCAGGACGACGAGGCTGGCCGCGTCGCCGCGGGACGAGGCCAGCAGCACGTCCGCGCCGATCTCGGCGGTCAGGGCGCCCGACACGCTGCCGTGGAAGCGTACGTGCTCGGCGATCCCGAGAGCCGAGACCAGCCGGTGGAGCAGAGTCTCGTCGGGGCCCGTCCCCACGAGGTGCAGCTTCGCGCCGGGCAGTTGCCCGAGCATGAGCTCGAACGCGAGGACGGCGACATCCGCGCCCTTCTCCGGCGACAGGCGTCCGCAGTACAGCACCCGTGGCCCCGCGCCCCGCTCCAGCCGGAAGCCCGACGGGGCGGGGACGTCGACGCCGTTCGGCACGTAGTGGACGCGGCCCGCGTCGCCGAGGAACTTGCCGATGGCCCGCTGGGCGAACTCGGCGACGGCGATGACCGGGAAGCCCGCTCCCGTGGCCAGGGCGGCCTCCAGGAACGGGTCCACCGGCTTGTACATGTGCTGCGTGTACAGCAACGGCGTCCCGATCGCCGTGGAGAGCTCCTCACCGCGGAAGCCGGCGTGCATCAGGTGGGCATGGATCAGGTCCGGTCGCCAGCCGGCGCCGGCGGCGAGGAGAGCGGCGGGGTCGCCGGGCTGTCCGGGCGCCGGCACCGGGAGCAGGGTCGGGTCGACGAAGACGTCGGCGCCCGCCTCGCGGCAGTGCCCGGTCAGCACGCCGTCGCTCCCGGCCACCACGGCGACCTTCAGCCCGCGGGCGATCTGGTGGGTCACCTGGGTGGCGACGTGGCTGACGGTTCCACCGGTCGTGGGGCCGCACTGCACCAGATGCATGACACGCATGCGTTGCGTCCTTTCCTGTGGGGTCGAGGGGTCAGTTGCCTTCGACGGAGCGGGCCATGAGGGCGTTGCCCGCGGTGAGCCCGCCGTCGACCGTCAGGACCGACCCGGTGATCCAGGCGGCGCTGTCGGAGGCCAGGAAGCAGATCGACGCCGCCACGTCCTCCGGCTCCCCGACCCGGCCCAGCGGGTACCACTGTTTGAGCGCGTCGAAGGTGGCGGGGTTCTTGGCGATCTGCTCGTCCCACGCCGGGGTGCGGATGGTGCCGGGGCTGATCGCGTTCACCCGGATGCCGTGCCCGCCGTACTCGACGGCCAGTGAGCGCGTCAGCGAGACGATCGCCGCCTTGGCCGCGCTGTAGGAGGGGTGGCCGAAGAAGGCGAAGGCGTTCACCGAGACGACGTTCACGATCACGCCGTCGCCGCGAGCCATCATCTCGGGCAGCGACGTCTGTACGCAGCGCACCGCGCCCTTGACGATCACGTCGAAGTCGGTGTCCCAGAGCCGCTCTGGCCCCTCGTGGAAGCGGGGCGGCACCGGGCAGGCCACGATGGCGTTGTTGATCAGCACGTCCACCGGGCCGCCCAGTTCCCGCGCGGCCGCGGCGAATCCCGCGGACACGCTCTCGGCGGACGTGACGTCCAGCCGGAGACCGAGCGCCCTGCCACCGCCGGCGGTGATCTCCCGGGCGAGGTCAACGGCTCCGGTCTCGTCGATGTCGGTGACGGCCACCGCCGCGCCCGATGCCGCCAGCCGCCGTGCCGTCACCCGGCCGACGCCTCCTGCCGCGCCGGTCACCAGCGCCACCCGTCCGCTCAGGTCGAACCGGTCCTGACGTCCGCTCATGCCGCCTCCACCTGTCCGTTGTCGAAGTAGGCCCGCAGCGACTTCTCCAGCTCGGGAACCCGCAGTACGGCGCCGCCGTTCCGTAACGAGCGGGTGGCCAGGTCACCGGCGGCCACGGCCGTCCGCGCGTCCACCGGCGAGGTGTCGGTACGACCGCCCTCACGCACGAACCGGACGAACTCCTCGATCACCTTCGCGTCCGCCCCGCCGTGCCCGCCGACCGGCCCCGGGATGCGGAACTCCGCGTCCCCGGCCGGATCGTAGCCGCGACGGCTCGAGTTCCACACCCGGATCGTGCCGCCCGGCTCGTCGCCGAAGTTCTCCAGCCGCCCGGCGTCGCCGATCACCGTGAAGGAGCGCCAGTAGTCGGGGGTGTAGTGACATTGCTGGTACGCGGCCAGCACCCCGTTGCCCAGGCGCAGGTTCAGCAGCGCCAGGTCCTCGACATCGATCACCGGGTTGAGGTCACGCTGACTCGACGGCGGCCAGTGCTCCAGGCTCAGCCAGTTCTCCGCCTTGGGCACCCCGGCCGCGCGCCGCGGCAGGTCGCCGTAGACGGTCAGCCCGCCCAGTGCCTGCACCTCCTCGGTGTGGCCGCCGACGATCCAGTGCATGGCGTCGAGGTCGTGGCAGGCCTTCTGCAGCAGCAGGCTGTTCACCTTGGACCGCTCGGCGTGCCAGTCCTTGAAGAAGTAGTCGCCGCCGTGGCCCACGAAGTGGCGGATCCACACCGCCTTCGGGGTGCCGATCCGGCCTTCGAGCACGAGCCGGCGCATGAGGCGTACCACCTCCATGTGCCGCATGTTGTGCCCGACGTACAGCCGGGAGCCCGACTCCCTGGCGGCACGCAGGACGGCGTCGGCGTCCGCCACCGTCGTCGCCATCGGTTTCTCCAGGTAGACGGCCTTGCCGGCGCGCAGCGCGTCGATCGCCACCCGGGCGTGCGTGTGGTCGGGGGTCGCCACCAGCACCGCGTCGACGTCGTCGCGGTCCAGCAGGCGGCGGTAGTCGGTCTCGGCGGCGTTCGCGCCGAAGAAGCCGGCCTCCGCGCGGAGGGTGGTCTCATCCAGGTCGCAGACGGCGGTGACACGCGATCCGCGGCCTGACTCTCGGTGGGCGGCGACGGCGAGGCTGCGCCTCTGTCCCAGCCCGATGGCGGCAATGCGGAGATCGTCCATGCTCTGTCGGCCTCTCCATCACGTTGAGTCGTCAAGGCGTGATGCCGTTGCGATCAAGATGCCTAATGGTGATTGAAAAGACAAGACTTGAAGCGATTTCGCGCACGGATCGCTATATATGGTGGAGGCCATAATTAACGAAGCGGGGCCACCGGTCCGTCCTCCGGGTTGAAGAACCGCTGGTTGAGGTGCTCGACCCCGAGGCAGACGGCCCCGATGGCCACGCATTCGTCCCCGAGCGTCGAGGCGCGCAGCTCGGGGGTGCGCAGGCACATCGTCTCCAGTTCGGCGCGCAGCGGCGGCATCAGGACGTCGGCCGAGCGTGAGAACCCGCCGCCGATGACGATCACCTGGGGGTCGACGGTCAGCGCCATGGCGGCGGTGGCCAGGGCGAGCACCTTGACGTAGCGCAGGACCGCGTTGAGGGCGTCGGCCTCACCGCGCCGGGCCGCGTCGAAGACCGCCTGCCCCGAGTTCCCCGCGGTCAGCACGTCACTGGAGTCGGCCAGGTGGAACAGCGGGTGAAGGCCGATCTCACCGGCCGCTCCGGTGGAGCCGCGCAGCGGGACGCCGTCCAGGATGATGGCCGCGCCGGCCCGGCGGCCGATGTGCAGGTAGACGATGTTGCGCGCGTCGCGGGCGGACCCGCGCCGGCATTCGGCGAGCGCGGCGAGACGGCTGTCGTTGTCCACCAGGACCTCACCGGCCAGACGGCCGGACAGGTGGCCGGCCAGGGGCACGCCGGACCAGTCGTGGATGGCGCGCGAGATGACGACGTTGCCCTCGTTGTCGACGTAGCCGGTGCTCCCGGCGGTGGTGATCCACACGTCGGCCGGTGAGGTGCCGGTGGCGGCCAGGCACGCGTCGACGGCCCGGTCGACGGCGGCCAGGCGCTCCCGCCTGGTGTGCCCGGGGGTGATCGGCTCGCGGGAGACGTGCCGGACCTCGCCGTCGAGGTCGCTGATGGCGGCCAGGACCTTGTGCGCCCCTATGTCGAGGCCGAGCACCCGGCCGTTCTCGGCGCGGAAGCGATAGCGGCGGGCGGGGCGGCCCTTGCCGCCGCCGGTGCTCGGATCCATCTCGGCGACCCAGCCCATGGAGATGAGGTCGCGGACCACTTCCTTGATCGTCGCCCTGGCCAGCTCGGTGTGCTCGGCGAGCCGGGTGAGCGGGAGCGGCCCGGCCCCGCGCAGGGCGGAGACGACGGCGAGGGCGTTGAGCCGCCGCAGTCGCTGGAGGTCGCCACCGCTGACAGCGAGGGTCACTGCGTTGATCCCCTCTTGACGGTTATTAATTGTGGAGTCCACTATAAATGCGATTTCGGGGATCAGCGCTAAGAGACGATCTTGTGTCCGCCACCTTCGAACCGGTCACCCCCCACTATCCTCCGCACCCGTCCGGCTCGGGGGACGAACTGACACGGCCGGTGCTTCTTCCCGCGAGAGAGGTCACATGCTCAAGATTCTTGCCAGCTTAGTCATGCTGCTCGGCCTGGCCGTACCGGCTCAGGCGGCAGCCACCCCGCAGCTCGAGGCGTACTTCGCCGCCCCGGGCGTCACCGGCCCCACCGACGACTCGCTGGAGACCCAGCTCACCGGGCTGATCGACCAGGCGGCGCCGGGCTCCACCCTCCGGCTGGCCACGTTCGTGCTCGAACGGGCGGTCATCAAGAACAAGCTCGTCCAGGCCGCGGGGCGCGGCGTGGACGTCCGGGTCGTGGCGGAGAAGACCGGGCACAACCCCCTTCTCGACCAGCTGGCCAACGATCTCGGTCCGGGCCGCGTGGTGCTGTGCGCGGACGCCTGCAACAGCACCGCCAAGGATGTCATGCACCACAAGTTCGCCGTCTTCAGCCGGTTGCTGGACGGCCGTACCGACGTGGTGGCGCAGAGCTCGCAGAACCTCGACGCCAAGTTCGGCGCCCACCAGAACATGCTGGTCAGCTCGGGCGACGCCGGGCTGGCCGCCGGATATCGCGGCGTCTTCGACAAGCTGTGGTCGCAGCAGATCCACACCTGGTCGGGCTCCTTCACCTCCGACAGCGGCAAGGTGACCGTCTGGATGACACCACGCGCCGACGACCCGATGGCGGAGGCGATCGACGCGGTCGAGTGCCCGGGTTCGATCCGGCTGGCGCACTCCCAGTTCGCGCTCGACCGCGTCGCGGTCCGCACCGCGCTGGTGAACCGCAAGAAGCGGGGCTGTTCGATCCAGATCTTCGTACCGGAGGGCAACCAGACCACGGACGTGGCCAAGGAACTCGCCAAGGACGGCCTCGTCGTCCACACCTTCCGCCCCGGCGGCTGCCACGAGCCCGTCACCACCTGCGACGTGGGTACACTCCACTCCAAGATCATGCTGACCGAGGACGCGCTGGGCGGGCAGTACGTCTACACCGGCTCGCACAACATCAACATGGGCTCGCTGACCACGGCCGACGACTCTTTCGTCAAGATCGACGATGCCGCGATCTACGCCGCCTACACCGCCACCATGGATCTGCTGTACGCGCAGGCCATCAAGGTCGTGCCCGCCGCCTACCCGAACGCCGCCCTGCGGATGGCCGCCAACGACGCGGCCGACGAGCGCAACCCCAGAGCCTCGGCCGAACGCAACGGCTACACCGCCCTCACCTGGGAGAGCGGCGCACGGATTTTCGCCAGAATCTTCCGGTACGGCCAGCCCGTCACCGGCCCGATCCGCGTCGACATGGGCGGAGCGGGCTGCGCCACCGGCTGGAACCACGTCCAGCCCGCGGCCGGAGTCGACGACGGCGGCAACGCCTACGTCGCCTGGGCCGAGGACGGCGACTGCCGCGGCGAGCACAACATCGCCGTGCGCAAGCTCTCCGTCACCGGCCAGCTCGGCGCCACGATCTGGGTCAACCAGCCGGAATGGCGCGGTGACCAGACGCGGCCCAGGATCGCGGTCACCGGCGCCGGAGCGTTCACCGTGGCCTGGGAGGACGGTCACACCTCGACCGTCCGCGCCGCCGGATACTCCTCGACCGTCACCCGGCTCTGGGGCCCGGACGAGGTCGGCGCCGGCAACCGGCCCGACGTCGCGGTGGACGCCTCCGGCGTCGCCACCGTGGTCTGGCAACAGGCCCCTCACGTGTACGGCAAGCGGCTCGGCACGACCGGGGCCGTGGTGGCCGGCCGTACCCAGATCAACGCCAACAACGCGGGCCAGCACCTCGCACCCGCGGTCGCGACCACCTCGTCAGGAAACAGCGTGGTGGCCTGGAGCGACAACCTCGGCGGCATCTGGCGGGTGCGGGCCCGCGGATTCACCCCGTCGCTCGCCGGCCGGTTCGCCGAGAAGCCGGTGAAGAACGGCCGCTACACCCTGGGTGACCAGGCCGACGGCAACCTGGAGTACCCGCCCCTCTGCCACCTGAACGTCTGCGCCGTGCAGGGGACGCCGTCGATCGCCGCGGAGCCGTCCGGAAGCTTCGTCGTCGGCTGGACCGAGACCGACATCTGGAACCAGGACCGCACGCACGAGGTGTACGCCAAGGGCTTCAACGCCGACGGATCCGCGACCGGACGCTTTCCCGCCGAGCGGATGAACCCGAACACCGTCGGCAACCAGTTCGCCACCGCGGTCAGCGCCGGGCCGGGCGGTTTCACCTACTTCTACACCGAGGACTTCAACGTCAACGGCTACGCGGACATCGTGGCCAGAACCGGCTTCACCAACACCTCCGCCACCATGTAACCGGCTTGCGGGGCGGGCCCGTCCGGCGACGGCTGCCAGAACCACACCGGCCGCAGCCGTCGCCCGACCGCCTCCTGGCAGCCGCGATCCCGCCAACGTCGCGCAAAAGCAAATCAAAAGCCGTGATCTATAGCTTCGGGCCAACATTCCGACGTGAAGAGGTCACATGAAGACTGGATCGGTTGCCAAGCTCGCGTTAGTCGTCGCGGCCGCCCTCACCGCGCTCCCGGCCGTCGCAGCGGGAGCCACGAGCGCGTCACCGCCCTACTACCTGTACTACCGGAACACGGCGAACCTCTGTAAGGTCAGCCCTCCCCATATCCCGAGCAAGGACATTCCGCGGCACTCGTACGGCGGGAGCTTCATCAGAACCTGGTCCGTCGGGAACTACAAGTACACCCTGGGACGCGAAACAGGCTTCGTGAAGGCCCGTGTCGAACGGGTCTGCTCCAAGACGATCCAGGAGATCTACTACGGGATCGACGCCGGAAAGGTCAGCCGGCTCACCAAGCGCACCCAGCTCTGCTACAGCGGGGGCTGCAACGCGGGCGGCATGACCTATGGCAGCTGGCGTAAGGGATGGACCCACGAAACGTGGTGATCAGCTGGTCATCACGGGGGCTGTCGAACGCGGATGCCCGCCTGCCGGCGCATTACCCGTGCGATCCGGGCCAGCCACTGCACCTGCGCCGCGGCGTTCGCCTGGTGCTCCCCGGGCGCCGCGTCGACGAAGCTCCGGATCGCGGCGGGGTCGTCCACCGGTGGCCGGCCCGCGCGCTTGAGGGAGATGGCGAGCGTGAGCATCCTGGCGGCGACGGCGGCCTCCGGATCGGGCCTGCCCGAGGCGTGCCGCCGTACCTCCTGCTCGGCGCCCGCGGACATCCACGGGCTGAGCAGGACGTAGCCATCCAGGATCTCCACGGTCAGCCGGATGCGCCGTAGCCGGGGTTCGACCGGGCGGGGCCGTAACGCGATCTGCGGCACCGCGTCGTGCATGATCTGCCAGAGCGGCCTGAGGCGCCGGCAGTCGCGGCGGGCCAGGAGGCTGTCGAGCAGGCGGTCGACGCCGGCCCTCGGGCCCCAGGCGGGAACGGTGCCGCCGATGAGCACCGTCAGGATCGCCACGACGTACAGCGCGAGAACGAGCTGGTCGAGCACGACGGTGGACGCTCCCACGCTCGCGGCGATCATCGCCGCGAGTTTGGCCACGACGTACGCCAGGCCGATCAGCACGCCCGCGGCGATCAGCCGGGTGCCGACGGCCAGGAGCGGGCGGGAAGCGATGCGGGCGTAGCGGGTGGCGGCGATCGCGAGATGCACCACCCACCAGCCGAGGCAGATCAGGTAGAGCACGGTGTGCGGGGCCTCGGCCGGTGTCGGCGTGGCGGTGTAGTAGGCGATGCTGCGTACGTAATGATCGGCGAGGTCGTACGGCGCGGGCGCCAGCGGGAACACGGCCACGATGGCGGCCACGGAGGCCGCCGCCAGGGCCAGGTCGTGGCGGACCTGCCGGAGCGCGGCCGGGTCCTGCGCGGTGAGGAGGATGATCAGAGCGTGTCCCGCCGCGACCGCGACCAGCGCGAGGCAGTTCCCCAGCGCCCGGCTCACACCGAGGACTCCCAGCGCCTGGTCGAGCTGCGGGGCGATCGGCTGGACGGTCAACGCCAGCGTGATCGCCGTCTGGGTGAGGCACATGAAGATCAGGGGCCGGTCGCGCAGCCGGTGAACCAGATGCGCGATCTTGATCGCGGTCATGACCCAGCAGGCGAGCGCCACGGCCAGCTGGGCCACCTGGACCGGCGTCACGGCCGGGACGCTCGGCCTTCCAGCGTCTCGGTCAGCCGGGCCAACTGCTCGGGAGCGGCCGTCCGGCTCCAGGACAACGAGGACCAGGTCTGCACGCGCCGCACCGTCACCGTGCCGAACAACTCCGCCCGCAGCTCGGCCGGCTCCGCGTAGCTGTTGCGCTGCTGGATCTTCCGCACCGTCGAGTGGTCCATCTCCGGGCTCAGCATCGCCAGGAGTTCGCGGACGTCCGCGGCGGCCGTGTCGTCGTCGAACAGCATGTGGCCCAGTTCATGGGCGATGATCTGGTACTGCCGGACGGGCCCGATGGAGCTGTCGAAGAAGACGTAGTCGGCGTGTTCGCCGGCGACCCAGAGCCCGTGCGGTGCGCGCACCGGGAGCTCTCGGGCGATGAGGTGAATCGAGCGGTCGCGGCGTTCCTCGATCCGCCGGCACAACTCGGGGATCGTGAACGTTCCCGGCAATCCCAGGGAGTCGAGCAGCGCCTCGAACTGACGGCATAACGCGCCTACCTGCCGCCGCCCGCGAACAGCGCACATGAGCTCCCCCGACGCCACGACCTCAGTTTTGACCGAAGATCTCGACCGGTCAAGACTGGTCCGGGTCACGCTTGCGGGGCGGCCTGGGCGCGATCGTCTCCTCCAGCCGGCGCACCTGATCGATCATGGCGGTGATCGCGTCGAGGGCGGCGGGGGACAGCTCGGCCTCCATGGCGCGCATGGCCAGGCGCTTGATCCCCGGATCGTTCAGGGCTTGGACCAGCTTCAGCCGCGCCTCGACGGCGGCGGCGTGCTCTTCGTCGACATCCTCGTCGACGAAGTAGCTGGGGCGCACCTCGAAGAAGCGTGCCAGGGCCTGGATCGTCTCCACCGACGGGTTGTCCCGTACGCCCTTGCGGAGGTAGCCGACGTAACTGGCCGAGACGTCCGTCGCGGCGGCGACCTCGCTGTTGGTGTACTCCCTGTGCGCGTCCGGCGGCCGGACCGTCTCGAAGAGAAGGTTCAGCTTGTCGGCGAAGCTCTTGCGGCCGTCTGCCGGCGAGGCCATTCGATCATCCTTGGTTGACTATTGTGAATCACAATCAACGCCACTGCACAATGGTTGACTGCTGTCTGTTGGCGTGGTTATGTCCCTTGTATTGCTCGCACAACTATAGTGCAGCGCTGGACGCCGGCGGCGACTCATCGACGCCGCGTGCCCAACCCCCCGCAGCCGACCCAGGAGGTCGCTTCATGGCACACCGATCGCGCATCAGAAGGGTCCTGGCCGGGCTCTCCCTCGCCGGCCTCGGTCTTCTCGCCCCCATGGGCGGCGCCTCCGCCGCGGCGGCTCCTCCATCGCCGGGCCAAGAGATCAGGAGCGGCGAGAGCACGCAGAAGGCCGTGGCGGCCGTCAACTGCTGGACCACGATCGCGCAGCCAGGCGGCAACGGCACCACGATCACCGTGTACTACCGGAACTGCGGGGGCGCCTCCGCGGTCATCACCCCCAACAGCCACGCCGTCGCCTTCGACGGCACCTACACCTACGTCGGCAACTGCTACGTGGTCGCGCCGGGAGCGACGAGGTGGTGGGAGATCCCGCCGTCCAAGTTCCCGCCCGCCGACACGACCCGCTGGGGCGTCACCAACTGCGTCTGACCGCGGAACGAGCACGACCCGTCCGGAGCGCTCCGGACGGGTCCTTCGACCCGGGTCAGGCGTAGCGCCGTAGACCTCCCAGCCGTCGAGCAGTCCCCAGACGAACGCGCCGCGCAGGTCGACGCCGTCCTGGGATCGCCCGGCGGGCGGCGGCACGATGCTCGTCCCCGCGCGCTGATCGGCGACGCCGCCCACCTGCTGGCCCCCAACGGCGAAGGAGCCGAGGAGGAGACGTTCGGCGACCTGATCCGCGCTGCCGCTACTCCGGGCAGTCCCTGGGGTCGATGCTCTTCCCCGCGCCGACGACGGTGATCTGGGCAATGCCCTCCTGCAGCGCGGCGGTGGTGCACACGATCTGCCGGACGGCCAGAGGGGACAGTTCGTCGCCCGGAACGGACGGGTTCAGCACCAGGCGGTCGCCCGGCTTGACGGTCGCCGCGATCGGGCCGGCTTCGGGCGGGACGTCGGTGGTGAGCCCGCGCGCCCGTTCCTCCGCGGTGGGGCCTTCCGCCAGCAGCGCGAGGGTGTCCGTCAGGAACATCGGACGGATACGCGGCCGCGTCACCACGCTGAGCCGGCCGTCCTTGACCAGGTAGAGCGTCATCGTCTTGGTCAGCGCGACGCCTCCGCTCGGCGGTTCGCCGGCGGAGATGGCGTCACTGGGTCGTACGCCGCAGCCGGCCACGGCGACGAACGACACGAGGCCCGCGGCCAGCACGAGGCGGGAGAGCCCGGCCCTCATGCGGAGTCTCCTTCCGGGTCGGGTGCCCGGCGGGGCAGGCGCAGGGCGAACAGGGCGCCGCCGTCCGGGGCGTTGACGACGGTGAGGTCGCCCCGGTGCAGCCGCGCGTTCTCCATCGCGATGGCCAGGCCGAGGCCGCTGCCCTCTGACCTGGTCCTGGCCGCGCTGGCCTTGTAGAAGCGGTCGAACGCGTGCGGCAGCACCGCTTCGTCCAGCCCCGGTCCGTGGTCGCGGACCTCGAGAGTGATCCAGTGCGGGTCGGCGGAAAGCCGTACCGACACCGGAGGCGCGCCGTGCCGCAGGGCGTTGCCGACCAGGTTCGCGAGGATGACGTCCACCCGGCGCGGGTCCAGCCGGGCCGTCACCGCGGGGGGAAGCTCGGTGCGCACCTGCTCCGTCCAGCCCCGGGCACGCAGGGTCGCGGGCACCAGCTCGGCCACGTCGACCTCGTTCAGCGTGAGGGCCGCGACGCCGGAGTCGAACCTGCTGATCTCGATGAGGTCGTTCACCAGCTCGGTGAGGTTGAGCGTCTCCCGGCTGACCAGCCTGGCGGCCTTGCCGGCGGTCTCGGGCAGCCGGGCCGCCTCCTCGTCGAGGATCTCGGCGACCGCGGCGAGCGCGGCCAGAGGGGTGCGCAGCTCGTGGGACACGTCCGCCACGAACCGGCGGGCGTCGGCCTCCATCTCACGCAGCTGCGTGACGTGCTGTTCCAGCTCCGCGGCGGTGTTGTTGAACGTACGTGCCACGTCGGCCAGTTCGTCGGAGCCGCTGACCGCGATCCTGGTGCGCAGCTCGCCCTCTCCCAGCAGGCGTGCCGCCCGGCCGAGTTCGCGCACCGGGCGCAGCACGCTACGGGTGGCCAGCAACGCGAGAAGAACCGCGAACGCCATGGCCGCCCCGCCGATGAGCCAGGCGCTCGTGGCGAGCCAGTCGATGCTGCGCTGTTCGGGAAGCAGGCTGCGCGTGGTGTAGACCTCGATGCCGGAGTTCCGCGTCCCGTCCCGCTCGACGATCAGCAACGGCGCGCCGATGATCAGAAACGGCTTGCCCTCCCGCACGACGCGTTGCCACGCGATGTCGCCGCCGGCCACTTCCTGCCGGAGCCCCCGTGAGACGTCCCCGGGACCCAGAGACGGCGGCGTGTTCCCGCCCGGCCCCCTGCCCCACGGCGGGCCCGGCGGGGCGCCGGGCGGTGGGCCCTCCGGCGGGCCGACCTGCGCGTACGCTTTCTGGTAGATGACGAGCGTGGCGCTGTTTCTTTCGGTCATGTTCTCGGCGATCCTGCCGAGCTCGGTCTGGTCCGGCGTCGACGTGCGCAACGGGAAGAGCGCCTCCAGGCGGCCCTTCATCGCCTGCAAAGCGGCGTCCTGGGCCCGCTGCAGGATGTCGTTGCGGGCCTGGACGTAGATCCCGCCGGCCACCGCCGCCGTGGTGACCACACACAGCAGCGCGAACGCGGACAGCAGCCGGGCACGCAGCCCCAGGCTCGGCCGAGGCGTCATCGGCGGCTCACACCGGCCCGAACCGGTACCCGAACCCCCGCACCGTCTGCACGTAGACGGGCGCCGCCGAGTCGTCCTCGATCTTCGCGCGCAACCGCTGCACGCACGCGTCCACCAGACGCGAATCACCGAAGTACCCGTGCTCCCACACCGAGTCCAGCAGTTGCTGGCGGCTGTGCACCCGGCCCGGCGTACCGGAGAGTTCGAGCAGCAGGCGCAGCTCGGCCGGGGTGAGCCTGACCGGCACCCCGCGGTTGGCGACCACCAGGCCGGCCCGGTCGATGGTCAGGTCCCCGTGCCGCTCCAGCTCCGCCTGGTCCCGGCCGATCCGCCGGAGCACCGCGCGGATGCGCGCCTCAAGCACCCTGGGCTGCACCGGCTTGACCACGTAGTCGTCGGCGCCCGCCTCCAGCCCGGCCACCACGTCCATGTCGTCGCCGCGGGCGGTCAGCATGATGATCGGTATCTCCCCGATGGCCCGGATGCGGCGGCAGACCTCGAACCCGTCCATGCCGGGCAGCATCAGGTCGAGCACGACGACGTCGGGAGGGTCTGTACGCAGCCGGTCCAGCCCTTGCTCGCCGGACTCCACCGCGCCCACCCGATGCCCGTGCCGGGTCAGGGCCAGCTCAAGGCCCTCCCGCACGGCCGGGTCATCCTCGATCAACAACACTCGCGACACGCCGCCGAGTACCACAGCACGCTCCGTAACTCGTCCGCCGGTCAACTCCATCCACTGTCGGCCGGTCATGTCCCCGCCTCGTCCGTGCCATGTCATGGTTGTGTCACGGTCACGCCGGCGGTGGCCGCCGTCGTCAAACGGTGACAAACGACAGACGACGCACACACATTCGGCGCCAATCGTAGTTCGTCATGGACGAACCACGCACCATCCCGTCCCGGCCCCGAGATCGGCTGTTCGCCGTGGTCACGCAGGTGCTCGCCGTACTCCTGCTGCCCGTGGCGCTCGCCCGCGACCCCGGCCGGGCCCGCGAACTGGCCTGCGGCTGGGCGTTGCGGATGCGCTTTCCCGCCGAGGACCTCACCGGGCTCGCCGAGGGCGCGCTGGCGGCGTTCACCGCGGCGCGCACCGAGGCGTTCTGGCGTTACGGCCAGCTCATCGGCCTCACCTCGGGACACCGCGACCCCGTCGTCCAGCAACGGATGTTCGACGACGAGGTACGCCGCACCGGCTCCCCGGCCCTGGCACGCATGCTCGTGCTGCCACCGGCGGAATCCTGCCACGTCAAGGGCATCGCGCTGGACGTGCGCCCTCACGAGGGCGCGCAATGGCTGGAGGAGCACGGCGCCCGCTACGACCTCTACCGCATGTACGACAACGAGTGGTGGCACTTCGAGCACCACCCGCAGCGCTGCGGCATACCACCACGACGACGACCTCACCCCGGCGTGGCCCACATGAGCGAGTACGGGAACCGGTATGTCAGCGGGGAGTGACGAACTGCTGGGACGCCGCCTGCGAGCAGCGCGCGAGACGGCGTTCGCGGGGCGGGAGGAAGAGCTCGCGGTCTTCACCACGGCGTTGTACGGCGGCGGCAGCAGCGTCCTGTACGTGCACGGTCCCGGCGGCATGGGGAAGACGGCCTTGTTGCGGCGATTCGCCCGCGAGGCCGAGGCGGCGGGCCGGCCGGTGTCCATGGTGGACGGGCGCATGCCGGTTGTCCGCGAGGCGGACGCGGTGCTGCTCGTCGACAACGTCGAACGCGTGCGGGACTGGGAGGAATGGCTGCGCGAGTGGTACCTGCCGCGGGTGCCCATGGGAGCGCTGGTGGTCATCGCGGGGCGCAACCCTCCTGACCTGCGGTGGCGGGCGGATCCCGGATGGGCGGGGGCGCTGGAGGTGCTGCCGCTGCGCGGCCTGCGGCCCGGAGACGCGCGGGCCCTGCTGGACTCCAGCGGGGTGCCGGCCGAGGCGCGCGAGCCGCTGCTGGCCTTCGCCGGTGGTCATCCGCTGGCGCTGCTGCTCGGGGCGGCCGTGGCGGTGAAGGACGGCGGTCGGTGGACGCCGCATCAGGACGTGGTGGCCGCGTTGCTGGATCAGCTGGTGGGCGAGGTGCCGTCGGCGGCGCACCGGCACGCTCTGGAGATCTGCGCGCACGCGCACACGACCACGGAGGACCTGCTGCGCGCGGCCTTGCCGCAGGACGCCGGGACGTTGTTCCGCTGGTTGCGGCGGTTGCCGTTCGTGCGGTCCGGCCCGCTCGGCCTGTTTCCGCTCGACGTGGTGCGAGAGGTCCTGGAAGCGGACCTGCGCTGGCGGGATCCCCAGGGGTACGCGGCGATGCACGACCGCATCCACGCGCATCTCGCGGACAGGGTGCGCACGGTGAGCGACGCGGACGTGCCCGGCGCGGTGGCGGCGCTGCTCTACCTGCACCGCGACCACGGAGAGCCGGCCGACGACCGGTTCCGGGAAGAGCCCTTGCGGGAGGAGGACGTCGGCACGCTGCTCCGGGTGGCGGCCGGAACGGAGGGCGCCGCATTCTGGGCGGAACGCCGGCCGGAGGCGTTCCGGCTGTACCGGCGGGCCGAGACCGGCGAGCCCGTGGCGTTCACGGCGTGGCTGCGACTGTCGGAACCCGACGAGGAGGAACTGGCGGCCGATCCCGTCGTGGCCATGGCGTGGGCGCACGCGCGTGCCACCACGCCGTTGCGCGCCGGTGAGCACGTGGCGATCAGCCGGACTTGGGCGCTGCCGCCGTATCGCGGAAACTCGCCGGTGATGGACCTGATCCGGTGCCGGGCGATCGGCGACTGCCTGCGGTCCGAGCGGCTGGCATGGTCCTACCTGGAGAACGCGGAGCGCTACGGGATGCGGGCCGTCTCCGACGACGCGCACACCCTGTTCGCGCACGACTGGCGCGCGGTGCCGGCGCGGGCGTGGCTGGAAGGGAGGAACCAGCGGCCCGCCGTCGCGGCACTGGAGGTGCTGTCCCAGGCGGAGTTCGCCGAGGCGGTCCGCCAGGCGTTGCGCCAGTTGCCGCGCAAGGACGCGCTGGCCGGCTCCCCGCTGACGCGTACCAGGCTGATCGCCGAGCGGGGCGGGCAGAACCCGGCCACGGCACTGGGCGACCTGCTCCGCCAGGCGATCGACGACCTGGGTGAGGACCCGCGCTCGGCCAAGCTCCACCGGGCGCTGTCGGTCACGTTCCTGCGTGGCACGCCCACCCAGGAGCTGGCCGCGGAACGGCTCGGCCTTCCTCTCACCACCTACCGCCGCCATCTGACCGCCGGCATCGAACGGGTCCGCGCCGGCCTGTGGCACCGGGAGCTGTACGGCACCTGAACCGCCGCGGACGCGTCAGTCGGCGAGCGCGAAACTGGCCGCCGCCTCCGCGTGCAGCCGGGCGCTCGGAAACACCGGAAGGGAGCTGTCCTTCGCACCGATCAGCAGCTCGATCTCCGTGCAGCCCAGGATGACGCCTTCAGCGCCGTCGTCCGCGAGGTCGTCAATGATCTTGGTGTACGCGTCCCTGGACGAGTCCCGGAGCGTCCCGCGCACCAGTTCGTCGAAGATCACGTTATGGACCAGTTCCCGCTGCTCACGCCGTGGGACGACCACGTCGAGGCCGTGGGCGGCCAGCCGATCGCGGTAGAAGGGCTGCTCCATGGTGAAGTGCGTGCCCAGCAGACCGACCTTGCGCATCCCGCTGGCGCGGATCTCGTCGGCCAGGGTGTCGGCGATGTGCAGCACGGGGACGTTCACGGCCCGCTCCACGTCGTCGCTGACCCGGCTGAAGGTGTTGCTGCAGACGAGCAGGAGGTCGGCGCCGAGATCCTCCAGGTTCCGGCCCGCACCGGTCAGCAACGTGCTCACCTCCTCCCAGCGGTCGGCGAAGATGAGATCCTCGACGGTCGTGTAGTCGACCGACCAGATGAGGCTGTTGGCGGAATGGCTGCCGCCGAGCCGCTCGCGTACCCGCTGGTTGATGATCTGGTAGTAGACCACCGTCGATTCCCAGCTCAGCCCGCCGATGAGACCGATCGTGCGCATGAAACTCCGTTTCAAAGAATCGCGAGGGCGCGGGCGCAGACACCGAGGCCGATCTCGCTGGAAGCCTTGACGAACACCACGTCCCCCGGTTGGAGAAGCGCGGTGGCCAGGCTGAGGGCACCGGCCACGTCCTCGACCGCATGGACGGCCGCGCCCCGGTTCGCGGACTCCGCCGCCTCCGCCAACGCGAGCGGATCCCCCGCCCCGACCGCGATCAGCACGTCGAAGCCGAGGTCGGCGACGAGCCGGCCGATCTCCGCGTGCCGGGCGCGGGAGGCGTCCGCCTGCTGCCCCATCGCGCCGAGCACGGCGACGGTACGGCGGGAGCCGGCCAGCGCCTTCACCGCCCGCAGCCCGGCCCGCATGGATTCGGGGCTGGCGTTGTAGGCGTCGTTGACGACGGTGACGCCGTCAGGCCGTTCGACGATCTCCAGCCGGCCCGCCGAGCGCCGCCGGGCGGCGTTCAGACCATCGGCGATCTCGGCTGCGCCCAGGCCGAGCGCGGTGGCGACGGCGGCGGCGGCCAGGGCGTTGCTCACCTGGTGCTCGCCGATGAGGTCGAGCTCGACCGAGGCGCGGCCGGAGGGCGTCACCAGCTCGAACGCGGCTCGCGCGCGATCGGTCATCCGCACGTCTTCGGCTCGCACGTGTGCCTGCGCCGGCCTGCCGTACAACAGAATCGTGGCCTTGGTACGGTCGGCCATGCCCATGACGTACGGGTCGTCGGCGTTGAGCAGGGCGAACCCGTCCGCCGGAAGCGCCTCGACCAGCTCGCCCTTGGCCTCGGCCACGTCGGCCGGCCCGGCTCCCAGGCGCTCCACGTGCGCGCTGCCGACATTGAGCACCAGCCCGACCCGGGGCGGCGCGAGCCCGGTCAGGTACGTCAGGTCGCCCTTGCGGCCCGCGCCCATTTCCAGCACCAGGTACCGGGTCGTGGCATCGGCACGCAGCACGGTGAGCGGCAGCCCCAGTTCGTTGTTGAACGACCTGTCGGTGGCGACCGTCGCGGCGTGCCGTTCGAGCACCTGGGCCAGCAGGTCCTTGGTCGTGGTCTTGCCCACCGAGCCGGTCAGGCCGATCACGGCCGGGCTGATGTGTTCGAGCAGGCGCTTGGCCAGCAGGCCGATCGCGAGCTGGACGTCCTCGACCACGAGGGCGGGCACGCCGACGGGCCTTGAGGCCAGCACGGCGACGGCGCCCGCCGCGACGGCGCCGGCCGCGTAGTCGTGCCCGTCGACGTGGGCGCCGGCCGTCGCGACGAACAGGCCGCCGGGCACCACCTCGCGGGAGTCGACCGCCGAGGGCGCCGTCACCGTCGCCCGCGGGTCGCGCACGTCGCACAGGCGGGCGCCGACGACCCGCGCGATCGTGTCCAGGGTCATGGGGATCATGAGCCGCTCCTGGCGAACGCGAGGTCGATGAGGCGGCGCAGCAGGTCGGGGTAGGGGACACCGCTCGCGGCCCACGTCCTGGCGTACACCGAACGGGAGGTGAAGCCGGGCATGGTGTTGATCTCCAGCACGTACAGGCGTCCCGTGCCCTCCTCATAGAGGAAGTCGACACGGGACAGGCCGTAGCCACCGATCGCCCGGAAGGCGCGCAGGGACAGCTCACGCACGTCCTCGGCCACCCGTTCCGGCAACACGACGGGGATGGCGGCGATCTCGGCCTGGCTGAGGTACTTGGCCTCGTAGTCGAGCCAGTCGCCGGGCACGATGAGCTCGCCGGGCACCGACGCGTCCGGAGTGTCGTAGCCGCCGAGCACGCTGCAGATGAGCTCGCGCGCGGCCACCTCCTGCTCGACGATGACCACCCGGTCGTAGGCCAGCGCCAGATCCACGCCCGCGCGCAGCTCCTCCATGGAGGTGACACGGGAGATGCCGATGGAGGAGCCCATGCCGGCCGGTTTGACGTACATCGGCCAGTCGAGCGACTTCACCAGACCCCAGGAGTCGGTGGTGGTACGCCATTCGTGCTCGGTGAACCACACGTGTGGCGTGACCGGAATGCCCTCCGCCAGGAAGGCGCGCCGCATCGCGACCTTGTCCATGGCCACGGCGGAGGCCAGGACGCCGCAGCCCACGTACGGGATGCCCAGGGTCTGCAGGTGGCCCTGGACGACGCCGTCCTCGCCGAACGGCCCGTGCAGCACGGGGAAGACCACGTCCACCCGATCGCGTCGCAGCTCCACCGGCCATCTGCCCTGCCGGTCGATGATGACGGCGACGGGGTCGTACAGATCCCTCGGCAGAGCGTCGAGCACGGCGTTCGCCGACTGCAGCGACACCTCATGCTCCGCGGACGGCCCACCCGCCAGCACGGCCACGCGTACGCGTTCAGTCACGATCTGATCAGCCTTCCTCAGCGACACGGAGACTGCGCCGCCGGCGCCGTGGTGTTCGGCGTCGCCGGCTCAGCCTGCCGAGTGTCGAGCTTTCGGCCGGCCAGTTCCCAGGCCATTCGCCGTCCAGTTCCTGACCAAAAGCGCCGGGCATCACGCCTGCCACGGTCCTGGGCCCGGCCGGGAACGATCTCGCCGCCGACCCGCCGCGCGACCTCGCCGGCAGCAGATCGGCCTCGAACATGCGCGTGGCCCGACTCTCACCTACCCCGGTCAGGTGATGTCGGGCCACGCGACGATCGTTGTGCGGGCTACACGCCGCTTCAGGGCGGCTGCCGTGGTTGTCTGAGTGATCTCGTCAACGGTTCGCTTTCGGGTGTGGTTCACCAGGCGAGAAGGCGGGCTCTGATGAACGCGGAGACAGGACGGGCCTAGAAGAATCTCAGGCGCTCAGGGTGTTCCTGATCGGGGTCATGGACGTAGACCTTGCCACCGTCGTGGTCGATGCGCTCAAGGTAGGCGTAGACCTGCAGAGCGCGGTTGATGATGTCGGTCTTGCTGTCGCCGGACAACTCCACTGCCTCTTCCAGTGCGCGGGCTGCGCGCTGGGTCAGGTTGACCGTTACGCGCTCAAGCTTCGCTGTAGTGGTGGGAGTCCCGTCGACAGCAGGTCCGTTCTTGGTCATTCGTGATCCCTCGCGATAAGGGGCTGTGTCTTGCTTCGCCATCGCACAGCCAGGCAGACCAACGTGGATCGAGCTCACACGTCTGTCTGCGTCCGGGGGGAACGATTGAAATGTCAGGTTGGTGGGGAGGGGTGGTCGATCGCGCAGTCGACCTGCGTATATTCAGCGCGCGCTCTTGGTGGCGCGAACGCCCAAAGCCTCGCGGAGGAAGGTTTCACTCGCGGAGGGGGGCACGCTGGGCCTGGGGCGCCGGCGGCGCGCTCGTAGAACGATGGTGCGTCACGTGGGTGGTAGATCTGGCACCGATCTCCACCTGCGTTTCGAGGGATGCGGGGACATACGACCTCCAACTAACTCGTCGGGATGCACGCGCACCACAGTACGCAGGCATACATCGTACGTCAAGCAATTACCTGCATGTTAGCTTCTGTTTTACGTGCAGAAGACTGCAGACAGGCATACGTAAACCACTCATCATGTGCGCGTGATGTGGCCTTGATGTGATGTTGGGTGCTACAGTGCGGCCTGGAGACCACGCCCAGGCACGTGAGGTGCACTGTGTGTGCTGGTCGATGGGGTTAGTCGCTGTTCGTTTACCTGCCGCGCGCCAGCGCAGGCAATGATCAGAAAGCCACCCGCCAGTGCGTAAATCAAAAGTCGACGCCGACACAGATCTGACGCAAGAGGAAGGTGAGCCCACCTCGCGTGCGGACGTACTGCCCGCCCGCCAGAAGATCAACGTTGATCTTGACCTGAAGAACCTGCGCTTCACGATCACCACAGAATCGAGGGATGACGCCTCTTTCGGACCGGCCCTGTCCATCCTGCTGATCGCGCTCGCCGGCCTCGTCCCCGGCACGGGAATCGGCATCCTGCTCTGGCTGGCCACCGCCCCACCCTGGCTTATCGCCGTCGCCGCAGCAGCAACCACCACCGGCTGTATCACCGCGTCTCTGTTCTGGCTCCGATCCCAGACCCGACGCCGCAGATCGGCCGACTGACGCTCTACCTGGAGGAGGCCGCACGCGTCACACCGGAGGCGCGCGCGGACCACATCACGAACACGGACGACCGACCGCCCATACAAGCCATGACCTGAAGCTCCATCCGCGCCCGAGCTTCCCGCCTGGTCTCCTCATGTCCGGGCCTTGACCCACCCGGACAGCCAGGCGCACCTCCCTTCGGCGGGCGCATCCGACAGGCCATGACGCAGGGCCTGCGACGAGAATGCGTCACCCTCTCCGGGGGGCGTCCCGGAGAGGAACATGCCCGAAGCCTGCGCTGCCGGATTTCCTCGACGGCGTGCTTCTCGGTGGGAACCGCGCTCGGCCCCGTGGTGGGCGGCGTGCTGCTGGAGTACTTCTGGTGGGGTTCGGTGTTCCTGCCGGGCGTGCCGGTCATGGTGTCGCTGCTGGTGGCGGCGCCGGGCCCGCCCTCGGCAAGGTCGGCGAGCAGGGTCAGCACCGCGAGACCCACAAGAAACCGATCACCGTCCGCGCCCACGAGAAGCCGATCACCGTCCGCGTCCACGAGGGATCGGTCGTCGTCCGCGCTCACGAGGAGCCGATCACCGTCCGCGTCCACGAGGGATCGGTCGTCGTCCGCGCTCACGAGGAGCCGATCACCGTCCGCGCCTGGGCCCAGTTCGAGCGCCGCGCGCAGTGCGGTGGCCTGGCGGCCGGGCAGCGTGTCCGCGCGGGCGAGGTACGGGTGCAGGAGGGGGTGCAGGCCCGCGAACGGCAGCTCGCTCTCGGACTCGATCCCGGTGCCGCGCAGGACCCGAGCGGTACCGGCGACGTCGACGGCGTGCCGGAGCAGCGCCGACTTCCCGATGCCGGGCTCGCCGCGCAGGACCAGCGCTTCGCTGCGCCCGGACCGGGCGCCCGCCACCAGCCGCTCGATCTCGGCGGTCTCCCGCCGCCTTCCCCAGAGCATGACGAACAACCTACTGCTCCGTCCCGCACACCCCGGAGAACGGGCAGAGCCCTGACCTTGCCCACGGTCCCGCCGAGTGAGCCCAGCTGCATGCAAACGATCGTTGCATTAGCTGACAGTCGCCAAGCAACGATATCATCGCTTTGACCTGCATATTTGCATGATGATTCGCAGAATCGTGATTGACGATTCCGTGTATGCAACGTAACTTTCGAGATGTCGCAAAGACCCGTCAAGCAAGGACACCCCATGACCCACACCGACATCCAGAACGCCCTCGACCGCGCGGTCACCGAACACGGCGTGCCCGGCATCGTCGCCGAAATCCGCCACGGCGACGACACCTGGTTCGGCACCGCCGGCGTCGCCGACCTCACCACCGGCACCCGCCGCGTCCCCGGCGAACACCTGCACATCGGCAGCTCCGGCAAAGCCTTCACCGCCACCGCGCTCCTGACCCTGGAAGCCGAAGGACGGCTGAACATCGACGACACCGTCGAACACCACCTACCCGGCATCCTCACCAACGGCTACGACGGCAACAACATCACCATCCGGCACCTGCTCAGCAACAGCAGCGGCCTGTTCGCCACCGGCCTGGCCCCCGAAGCCAGCCACCGCTACGCCACCCGCTCCGGCTTCGCCCGGCACCACCTCGACCAATGGACCAAGGACGACCTGCTCAAACTGGCCGTCTCCCAGCCACCCGTCTTCGAACCCGGCACCGCCTTCACCTACTCCAACGGCGGGTTCTACCTCGCCGGCGCCATCATCGAAAAGGTCACCGGCAACAGCTACGCCGACGAGGTCGACCGCACCGTCATCCAGCCCCTCGCCCTCACCCACACCCACGTCCGCCGCCAGGACGAATCCACCTACCCCCACCCCCATCCCCGCGCCTACTCCTCCCTGTTCATGAAAGACGGCACCGACCCCGCCGCCGTCACCGCCGACAACTGGCAGACGGTGATGGAAGACCCCGGCACCCCGCCCCTGGACGTCACCGAGTTCAACACCTCCCTCGGCTGGGCGGCCGGCGACGTCGTCTCCACCACCACCGACATGATCCGCCTCATCAACGCCCTGGCCTCCGGCAGCCTCCTGCCCGAAGAACAGCACCACAAGATGTGGACCACCATCTCCACCGAGGGCGGCCACTGGATGCCCTACGCCCGCTACGGCCTCGGCGTCTTCGAATTCGACCGGGACATCACCAACGGCCTCACCCTGCGCGGCGCCGGCGGAAGCCTCTGGGGCTCCTACACCTGCACCATCGCCACCCCCGACGGCGACCATGCGATCTCCCTGCACACCAACACCGAATGGAAGACCTGGGACATCGTCTTCGACCTCGTCAAGGCAGAGTTCGGCAAGGGGATGTAGCGCCTCATGCCCACGTTCGACACGCCGGGACCGATCAGCGTGACAGTCGAAGTGGCCGCCGCCGACGTCACCGTCAGCGCGGGCGCGTCCGCCCGGACCACCGCCGAGGTACGCCCGCGGGATCCGGCCGGCACCAGCGACGTCGCCGCGGCCGAACGCGTCGCGGTCGAGTTCGCCGACGGCCGCCTGTCGGTGAAGGACAGCTCCCGCACCTGGTTCAAGCGCGGGCTCCGGCCGCGTCGCGGTGACCCTCGACCTGCCCAGCGGTTGCGAGCTGACCGTCAGGCTCGTCGAGGGGAACCTGCTCTGCCACGGCCGCCTCGGTGAGGTCCGGGCCTCCGCCAGTAGCGGGGACCTGCGGCTCGACCACACCGGGGACCTTGTGACCCGGCGGTGCTGGGACTTCCTGGTCCGCCACCTGATGGGCGCCGAGCCCCCGGAGGACTACCGGCTCGCTCCCATCCCCTTCGACCCCTCCATGATCTGAGGAAGCCCGTGAAACTGCTCGTTCTGGGCGGCACCCATCACGTGGGCCGTGCCGTCGTCGAATCCGCGCTCCGCCGTGGTGACGAGGTGACCACGCTCAACCGCGGCGTCAGCCGTCCGCCTGCTCCCGGTGTCCGGGCGCTCATCGCCGACCGCACCGACCCGGCCTCGGTCGCCGGCGCCCTCGGCGACGGCGAATGGGACGCGGTGCTCGACACCTGGTACTGGGCGCCGCGCGTGGTGCGCGACAGCGCCCGCCTGCTGGCCGGCCGCGCGCGGCACTACGTCTACGTCTCCACCCGCGGCGTGTACAGCTGGCCCTGGTCGCCGGGTGACGACGAGAGCGCCCCGCTCGTCGAGGGCGACCTCGCCAGTGCCGAAAGCTCGGACTATGCCGCGGCCAAGCGCGGCGGCGAGCTCGCCGTCCTGGAATCCTTCGGCGAGCGCGCCCTGCTGGCCAGGGCCGGCATGATCCTCGGCCCCTACGAGAACGTCGGCCGCATCCCGTGGTGGCTGCGCCGCCTGGAAAAGGGCGGCCGTGTGCTCGCCCCCGGCCCGGCCGACACACCCCTGCAGTACGTCGACGTGCGCGACATGGCCGACTGGCTGCTGCGCTCCGCGGAACACGGGCTCGGCGGCGGTTTCGTCGTCACCGGACGGCCCCACGCCGTCACGACGCGGGAGATGCTGACCACCGCGATGGACGTGACCGGCTCCACCGCCGAACTCGTCTGGGCCCCCGGCGACCTGCTGGCCCGGGAGAAGCTGCCACTCGGCCAGGAGCTGTCGATGTACATGCCCGACGGCTCGCCACCGGCCGGGATGCACGACGCCGACACCACCGCGGTCTTCGACGCCGGATTGACCGTCCGCCCGCTGCGCGACACCCTCGCCGATACCTGGGCCTGGCTCCAGTCCGAAGGCGACCCCCCGATCCACCCGGCGGGGACCGACCCCGGCACCTGGGCCGACCCGGCGGCCGAGCAGCGCGTCCTGTCCCAGCTGTGATCCGCGCAAGGGCCCGCCTGCGCTCCCGCGTCGGTTCCCTTCCATCAGCTGGTACGGCCGTGGCGGGATCGGGCCGCGCCGCCGGTGGGTCACTCGCGGAGCGGGGTTTCCCTGAGGAACAAGGCCGCGACGACGGCGAGGAGTGACAGGATCGCGCAGCCGATCAGGAGCGCGTGCATGCCGCCCGTGACAGCGGTGCGGAAGGCCTCGCGGACGGGGCCGGGTAAGGACTGCAGGACGGCGGGCGTGAGCCGTTCGCCGCCCGTGGCCAGCCGGTGGGCGGCCGCGGGGCCGAGCCGGTCGGTCAGCACGCCTTCCACGCGACCTGAGTAGACGGCGCCGAACACCGCGATGCCCAGCGAACCGCCGACCGTCCGCATCAGCGTGACGGTTCCGCTCGCGGCGCCCATGTCGCGCGGGGCCGCGCCGTTGATCGTGATCAGGATGGTGCTCTGGATCAGCAGTCCGAGGCCGAGGCCGACGACCAGGGTGAGGGCGGAGGCGAGGATCGCGCCGGTGTCCACGTCGAGCAGAAGCAGGAGCAGGGAACCGGCGGCCATCGCGACCGCGCCGAGTATCGGGTAGACGCGGTAGCGGCCCGTGCGGCCGATGAGATGGCCGGCGGTGAGCTGGGTGGCGAGCATGCCGAACATCAGGGGCAGCAGCAGCATGCCGCTGGCGGTGGGCGAGGCGCCCTGGACGAACTGCATGTACTGCGGGAGGTAGTTCGTCACGGTGAAGACGACGGCGCCGAAGACGAAGGTGAGGATCTGGGCGAGGGTGAAGTCGCGGTCGCCGAACAAGCGGGGCGGGATGACGGGTTCGGCGGCGCGCCTTTCCGCGTACACGAACCCGGCGAGTGCGGCGACCGCGACGAAGGACAGGACGAGGCCTTGCGGCGAGGTCCACGCGACGGTGCCGGCCGCCACCAGCGTCAGGGCCACGATGGCGGTGGTCAGCAGGGTCGCGCCCAGGTAGTCGACGCTCGCCTTGATCCGCTCGGTCCGCAGCTTCACCCCGATGCCGATGATCAGCAGGGCGATCAGGCCGACGGGCAGGTTGACGTAGAAGGTCCAGCGCCAGTCCAGCCGCTCCGTCAGCAGGCCGCCGAGCAGCGGCCCGCCGACGAAGGCGATGGGCGTGATCGCGCCGGTGATCGACTGCAGGCGGCCGCTCTCTCCCGGCGGCACCAGCACGCCGACGATCGACAGCGCGCCGACCATCAGCCCGCCCGCCCCGAGGCCCTGTACCGCCCGGAAGGCGATGAGCTGGCCCATGTTCGCGGCCAGCCCCGCCAGCGCCGAACCGATCATGAAGAGCGTGATCGCGGCCATGAAGGCGCCCTTGCGGCCGTACATGTCGCCGAGCTTCCCCCACAGGGGCGTGGTCGCGGAGGTGGCCAGCAGGTAGGCCGTCACCACCCACGAAAAGTGCTCCAGCCCGCCCAGGTCACCGACGATCATGGGCAGCGCCGTACCCACGATCATGCCGTCGAGCATCGCCAGGAACATGCCGAGCATCAGGCCGAACACGCCGAAGTAGATCGAACCGGGCTTGCGGTCAGCCACTGTCGCTCCCGCGGTGGCTGTCACGGCGCGCGTACCTGCGGATGATCATGACGCCGACGGGGATCACGACGCCTGCGGCGAGAAGCCCCAGGCTGGCGGGCCCGACCACCTGCGCGATCTTCTGGTACGAGCCGCCCACCGTGTACCCGATCAGCACGAACCCCGGCGCCCACACCAGGCCACCCAGCGTGGAGTAGGTCAGAAAGGTGTTGTACGGCATGCGAGTCATGCCCGCCGCGACCGGCATGATCGCGCGCAGGAGGCCGACGAGGCGCCCGATCAGGATCGCCCTGCCGCCCTTGGTGGCCAGGGCGGTGTCGACCCGCCTCCAGCGGCGCTCGCCGATGCGCCGCCCGATCCCGCGGGTCCGCAGCCCCGTCCCGAACCTGCGGCCGACCTCGTAGCCCAGCAGGTATCCGCCGACCGCCGACCCGCCGGTGACGAGGAGCATGACCACCAGGCTCACCTTCTGGTGGTAGGCCAGGAAGCCGGAGAGGAGCAGGACGAGCTCGCCCGGCAGGACGAGGCCGAACAGCACCGACTCGGCGGTGACGAGCGCGCCCACGACGACGTACAGCCATCCGGGGCTCACTCCCGTGAGCGCGTCGATCAGCCAGCGATCCACAGTGAGCCTTCCCCCGTCAAGGCTCCGCTCACCAGGCGACCGGGAGGGCCTGCACGTTGTGTGAGACCGAGTTGACGCGGAACACGATGTCCTGCCTGGGTACGGCCAGCCGCAGGCCGGGAAACCTGCGCAGCAGCGCCGGGAAGGCGATCCGCATCTCCGTCCTGGCCAGGGGCGCGCCGATGCAGTGGTGGATGCCATGACCGAACGCGATGTGCGACGCGGCTTCGCGGGTGATGTCGAAGACATCGGGACTTTCGGCGAGCGTGTGGTCACGGTTGGCCATGGCGAGTGAGCAGACGACCGCGCTGCCCGCCTTGATCAGCCGGCCGCCCAGGGTCACGTCCTCGGTCGCGGTCCTGATGACGGGGATGCTCACGACGGACAGGTAGCGCAGCATCTCCTCCACCGCCTGCTCGACCGCTCCCGGCCGGTCGCGGACCTGGTCGGCCTGCTCGGGATGGTCGAGCAGGAGCAGCGTGCCGAGACCGAGCATGGCGGCGGTCGTCTCGTGACCCCCCAGCAGCAGCAACGCGCCGATCCCCGACAGCTCCTCGTCGGTGATCGCGTCACCGTGCTCGCGTACCAGCATGCCGAGCAGGTCGTCACCGGGGTCCGCACGCTGGAGGGCGACCAGCTTGGCCATGTAGGCATGCGACTCGGCGGCGATGGCGACCCTCTCCGGGATGCTGCGCTGGAAGTCGAGCTGGGCGCTGCTGCGCTCCTGGAACTCGTCGCGGTCCTCGTACGGGACGCCGAACAGCTCACAGATCACCAGGGAGGGCAGCGGCAGCGCGAACGACTCGATCAGGTCGACGGGCCCGCCGCTGCTCTCCATGGTGTCGAGCAGGTCGTCCACGTACGTCTCGATGCGCGGCACCAGGGCCTGGATGCGCCTGACGGTGAACTCCCGGGTCAGCAGGCGGCGCAGGCGGGTGTGTTCGGGTGGGTCCTCCTCGATGAACTTGCCGGGAGCTCTCATGCTGAGCCGGGCCGCGGACTCCTCGCCCAGGTACGCGACCTGCGCCCCGCCGGTGCTGCTGAACAGGGCGGAGTCGCTCAGGACCCGGCGGACGTCCTCATGGCGGGTGACGAGCCAGGCGGGCATGGACTGGAGGCCGATCGGCAGCCGGTACTCGGCGACGGGGGCCTCGTCACGGAGCTGGTAGAGGGTCTCGCCGGGGTGGTAGCCGTCGCGTTGCACGTGGAGGGCCATGGTGTCGTCCTTTCTCGCACGAACATGAGTGAGAGTCGACTCTCGTTTATGGCTGATTTCGACGGTAGCACAACTGGGAGCCAACTCTCACTCAGGTAGGATGTACTCCGTGAACGCCGAAGCCCCGCGCAGACTGCGCGCCGACGCCGCCCGCAACGTCGAACGCATCATCGCCGCCGCGCGTGAGGTGTTCGCCGAGCAGGGCGCGGAGGCGCAACTCGACGACATCGCCAGGCGGGCGGGGGTGGGACAGGCGACGCTGTATCGCCACTTCGCCAGCAAGGAGGACCTGATCCTGACGATCGTCAGGCGCAGATTCGACGAGGACGTCGAACCCGCCATGCATCGGGCGCTGGCCGACCCCGATCCCTGGGCGGGGATCGTGCTGCTGCTCGAAACGGTGCTGGAGGTGGCGGCGGGGGAGAGGGCGACGTTCGCCGCCGCCCGAGGTCCCGCGGCCTTCCTCGGGCTCGCCTCGCAGTACTTCGACTCGCTGACGGTCCTGCTCGGCCGCGCGCAGGAGGCGGGGCTCGTGCGCGCGGACCTGACAGGGGAGGACGTGCCCAGGCTGTTCACGATGCTCATCGCGGTGCAGCGGCTGGGCAGCGACCCCGGAGACCTGCTCATCGGCGCCAGGAGCCTGGGCAGCGAGCCCAATGAGGGGTGGCGGCGCTACCTGGTGCTTCTGCTGGACGCGCTGCGCCCCGCCGCCGCCACCCCGCTACCTCCGCTGACGACGCGGACGATGCTGACGACGCGGAAGTCTCCTCGGTAAGGCGTTCACGCCGGGAACCAGACGCGCACCCCGCCGTCGGAACGGGTCATCCGGCCGCCGGCGACGTCGGCCAGCTCCCGCAGCCGGCGCCGGGCGTCGTGTCCCGCGCTGCCCGACACCGTGACGCCCGCGGGCAGGTAGGACACGGTCGGCTCATGAGGCAGGATCGCCTGGGCCGCGAGGAAGGCGGTGACCTCGGTCGCAGCGGGCAGGTCGCGGCGGATCCCGGTGTAGCGGGCGCAGACGCCGTGCCGGGCGGCGAGGGCGGCGATCCCCGGCAGGGTGGGCGGCGGGTCGTCGCCGCCGACCGGGTCGCGCATCGTCGCGAGCACCTGCCTGAGCACGGCGAGCGCGGCGCGGGCCTCGGCGAGCGTGGTTTCGGGACATCCCGCCCGGGCGGTGGCGGCGACCGTCCTGATTCGCGTGGCCACCGACTCCCGCAGGCCGGCGGCCACGCGTTCGCGTTCGGACAGCGTCGCGGCCGTCGCCCGTCCGGCGAGTACGGCGCGCTCGCGCGCGTCGGCGGCGTGGCGGCGCGCCCCGGCGGCTCCGGCTGCCAGGCCGAAACCCCAGACCGCCGTCGCCAGCGCCGCGGTCAGCAGGGTCAGCAGGGCCCCCGAGGCCGCCCCGGGCCCGGTCGTGAGCGTCGCGGCGGCGACGACGGTGACGGCCAGAGACGCCGGGAGGCTCGCGCGCCGCCGTACGGCCGCGAGGGTGAAGACGAGCGTGAGCTCGACCCAGCAACCGGTGAGAAAGACGTCACCGGGATGCTGGACCGGCCACAGAAGCAGAAGCGGATGGACGGCCAGGGCCATCGCCAGAGCGGGTCCGGGCGCGCGGCGCCGCCAGGCCAGCGGCAGGGCGTGCAGGACGAGCAGCGGAGCCAGCACGATGACCTGCTCGCCCGTCACGCGCGGCAGCCGTCCGGGCAGGAGCATGGAGCCGAGCGACAGCGCCACGGCCAGCAGGACCAGCGCGTGGTCGGCCGCGCGAGCGCCGCGCCAGGACCGGATCGGGGTCCGCGCCTCCTCCCCGGACAGGGGAAGGACCGCCCGCACCCGCCAGCCGCGTCCCCGGGGACCGGCGGTGAGGCTGCCGCCGCGCGCGGCGACGACCGTGGCCAGCCCGCGCAGGCCCTGACCGCCCTCGGGCCCGCCGAGCGCGGATCCGCCCTCGTCGGTGACCGTCACCAGCAGGCCGTGCCGGCGTTCCTCGATCACGACCCGCGCCCGGCCGCCGTGCGCGTGGCGCGCGGTGTTGGTCAGCGCCTCACGCACGACCTGGTACGCGAGGGCGGCGACCGGCGGCGGCATCCGGCCGGCGGTGTTGGTGTAGGACAGGCCGGGCTGCGGCCAGGCCGCCACGAGGGCGTCGACGGCGGCCGGCTCGACCGGGACGGGGCGGCCGGTGGCCAGCGCGTCCAGCTCGGTGACGGCCAGGCGACCCGCCTCCCCGGCGTTCCGCATGGCCCGCGCCAGCAGGTCCTGGTCACGCAGGCGCAGCGCGGCGGACAGGCCGACCACGATGCCGGTGAGCCGGTGGACGAGGGTGTCGTGGAGCTCGGTGGCGAGCCTGAGCCGTTCGGTGTCGGCGGCGAACCCGGGCACCGACCGGATCCCGGCGCGGTGCGCGGCCTGGGCGCGGCGGCGGGCGGCACGCCGCCTGGACGCGCGGCCCAGCGCCCACGCCGACGCCGCCAGCCCGGCCGTCAGCAGCGTCGCCCCGGCGACGGCCTGGGGCTGGTGGCCGCGGGCCGCGATCACGACGGCCGTCGTGGCCACCGCGATCCCCGCCGCCAGCACGGCCGTCTCCGCGAGGTGCCGTACGGCGAGGCCGTACAGCACAACCATGACCAGCAGGAGAGCGGCCGGCCACCACAACTGCGCCGGGTCGGACAGCCCGAGCGTGACGCCTCTGTCGCCCAGCCCGACCGTCCATTCCATGCGGGCCAAGATACGGACCCGCTGTTATGGCCGTTGTGAGCCGGCCCGTCATCCTCGCGGGTGAGAGCCCCGCCGACCGGCCTGCCGCCGATCCGGTTCCAGGGGCCGATTCCGGCGCCGTGCCCGCTTCCTAGCGTGAAAGGACCTCGTGAGAAGGGAAGCGAAACATGAAGCGAACCATGGTGGCCGCGCTGTCGGTGGTGCTGGTCTGCGGGCTGCCCGCGACGGCGCGGGCGGCGGACCGGGAGCGGCTCGGCGACGTGCAGGAGGCGCTGGACGCCCTGGCCCGGCGGCCGGGTGTGCTGGCCGCGATCGGCGAGGCGCGAGTCGACGGGCGCGTGGTCGGCCGCGGCTCGGCCGGATCCCGGCTGCGTGACGGCAAGGGCGGAAAGGTGTCGCCCGACGCCCGCTACCGGGCGGGCTCCCAGACCAAACTCATGATCGGCGTGGCCGTGCTGCAGCTGGTCAAGGAAGGCAGGATCGGGCTGGACGACACGTTGAGCGAGCTGTTGCCCGTGGTCGCCGGCGACGCCGTCGTGAAGAAGGCGGACGAGATCACCCTGCGGCAGCTCCTGCGCCACACCTCGGGCATCCCGGACTGGTCGGTCACCATGGCAGCCGACCCCGACCGGTACCTCTTCACGAACGTCCATCGCGACTACCGCCCGCTGGAGGTGGTCAAGATGTCGAGCGGGCTGCCGCGCACCGGTGCGCCCGGCGAGCGCTTCTCCTACTCCAACACCAACTACACGCTGCTCGGCATGATCGTGGAGAAGGTCACCGGCCGCTCACTGCCGGGCGAGCTCGACCGGCGGGTCTTCAGGCCGCTGGGCATGACGCGCAGCTACCTGTCCACCGCGCCGGGCATCAAGGGCAGGCACGCGCACAGCTATGTGCCCGACCGTTCCGGCAGGCTCCGCGACGTGACCAGGCAGAACCCGTCCTTCGGCGGTGCGGCGGGCGGCGTCGTCTCCACGGCCCGCGACCTCAGCGCCTTCGCCCGAGCCTATCTGCGGGGCACGCTGCTGCCGCCGGAGCTGATGAAGGTGCTCACCGACCCGCCGGAAGGCGTGCCCACCGGGCCGCAGGAGAAGTGCGACGTCCACACGAACGCGGGCAGCTTCCCCGGCTACATCAGCGCCACCGTCTCCTCCAAGGACGGCAGGCGGCAGTTCGCCCTTTCCGTCACGTTCAGCGGGCCGGACAAGCTGCGCGGCGACGCGCTGTCCGATCCTGAGGGGATGCGGAAGGCGGCGGCCGCCGTGCTCTGCCCGTAGGCCTCATCCCCGGGAAGGACGACGCCCGCCAACTGGCCCGTCGCACATTTCGTCCCCGGAGGGGAGATCGCCGCTCCCGGCGCTCCCTAGCGTGAAAGTGCAGCTCGAATCCCATGCGAGGAGACACCCTCATGAAGAATTGGCTGGCCGTGACGCTGTGCGCCGTCGCCGTTCTGTCAAGCTCGGCCACGGCCTCCGCGGCCGTCGACCGGCCACCGGCGTGCGCGGAACCCACGGCCCCGAAGCCGCTGCCGTTGAAGCCGACCACGGCCGACACCGTCGGCCAGGGCTACTTCTGCCTGTTCACCCACTACGCCGCCGGCGCCAAGCTCAACCACCGCGACCTGCTGACCGGGGCGTTCGCCGGGCTCACACGGGAGCTCCACCGGCGCGGCCTGGACAGGACCGAGGCGACCATGCCGGTCCTGTCCGGTGACCGCGACCGTGACTGGGACGCCTTCAAGAAGGTGTACGAGCAGGTCATCGACTCCCTGCCGGACGACCCCGCGGCGCGTCAGGCCGTGGGCGAGTCGACCATGCGGGGAATGCTGGCCGGCCTGCACGACAACCACGTCATGTGGAACAGGAACGTCGATCCGCCCGGCATCGACCCGACGAAGCCCGCCTTCTACGGGACGGGACTCATCACCTCGCCCTCCGGCGCCATCGCGCAGTCCGGCCCGGAGCGCGCCACGCCCCCGCTGCACGTGACCGGGGTGAGCCCCAACAGCTCCGCCGCGGGGAAGGGGCTGCGTCCCGGTGACGTGATCGAGGCGGTCAACGGGGTGCCGCCGTTCGCCAACGGCATGCTCTCGCCCGGCGTGGCCCGCTGGCTGAACCAGCAGTATCCGCAGCAGGAGAAGCTGCGCCTCAAGGTCCGGCGCCCCTCCACCGGCCGTACCTGGACCGTCACCGTGCGGCCGGGGCTGTTCAGCATGCCGGTGCGGTACGTCTCCGGCAAGCGCCTGAAAGACGGCATCGGCTACGTCAAGCTGGCCGGCTTCGGGCGCGGCGTGGCCGACGAGGTGTTCAAGCAGATCAAGAAGCTGCGCGAGGGCGGCAAACTCACCGGCCTGATCCTGGACCTGCGCGGCAACGGCGGCGGCGCCGCCATGGAGGTCCCGCGCCTGCTCGGCGCGTTCGTGCACGGCAAGGTCTGGCGCTACGGCTGCGACCAGAAGGAGGTCTGCACGCCGTACAAGGTGGACGACAGCGTTCCGCTGCTCGGCCTGCCCCTGGCCGTGCTGACCGACCGCGACTGCGCCTCGGCCTGCGACGCGACCGCCGCCGCCGTCCGCGACCTCAAGCTCGGCCCCATCGTCGGCACCCGCACCGCCGGCCTGGTCTCCGGCCCGGCGCGTCCCCTGCTCCTGAACGACAACAGCGTCCTGGGCCTGCCCATCACCCACGACCTCGGGCCCAACCGGGAGGTCATCGACGGCATCGGCGTGGCTCCCGACCACCACGTCCCCACGACGCCCAAGGACCTGAGCACCGGAAAGGACCCCGCCCTGGCCAAGGCACTCAGCCTGCTCGCGGGCTGAGGTCACGGCCGCGCCGCTCCGCCGTACCCTTCCAGTCGTGCCGGTACGGCGAAGCGGCCCGCCGCGAATCTCCTGGGAATCATCAGCCGCCCGGAGAGAGTCGCGATTCCCGGCGTCGGTGAGCATGAGCGCCCCCAGGCCATGTCGTCAGGCTGAGGCAACCGCGAAGGACCGGCGGGTCTAGCCGAAGAGGATGCCGTCGAAGGTGCCGGACACCTTCGCGTCGAGGGAGAACGCCTCGCAGGTCACCGTCACCTCGTGGGTACGGCCTGCTCCCAGCCGCGTCGAGGACCGTGGGACGACGCTCCCCACCCGTGCCGATCCGGGGAGAGGCCGGTGTCGCGTCATCTCCCGGCGATGACCAGGCGGAACCAGGGGAACAGCACCGTCCCGCTGATCACGCGCTGCGCCTGGATCGCGAGTCCGGCGGCGGCCAGGTGGCGGGACAGGCCGTCGGGGCGTGGGCGGGGGTTCAGGCGGCGGGGCGGTGGGTGGGTGAGGTCGGCGTAGGCGAACACCCCGCCGGGGGCGAGCACGCGGGCGATCTCACGCAGCCCGGCCGCCAGGTCGTGCCAGTGGCGGCAGCTCAGGGTGGCGGTGACCACGTCCGCGCCGGAGTCGGCGAGCGGCAGCCGTTCCGCCCGCGCCCGCACCAGCCAGGAACCGGACGGGCGGGGGCGGGCGGCGGTGAGCATGGCGTGGGCGGCGTCCACCCCGATCAGGCGCGCGTCCGGATAGCGCTCGCGCGCGCGCCGGAGCAGGCGCCCGGTGGCACAGCCCACGTCCACCAGTACGCCGGGCGGCGGCCGATGGCTGTCCAGCAGGTCCAGCAGAGCGGCCTGCACGGGCTCGCTCACGGCGGCCGGCAGGCTGTCGTCGTAGCCTGCCGCCCACCGTTCGAACCGCCCCATGTCTTTCAGTTTCAGGTACGGCGGGCGATCGCGGTGATCAGCGGCTGGACGAGTTTGGCGGCCAGCGGCCCGAAGGCGGCCAGGATGAGGACGTAGGCGGCGGCCAGCGGCCCGAGGTCGGGGTGCGCTCCCGCGGCGACGGCCAGTCCGGCGATGACGATGTTGAATTCGCCGCGGGGGATGAGGGCGATGCCGGCGCGGGCTTGGCCGGCTTTGGCGATGCCGGCGCGGCGGGCGGCGTAGGCGCCGGTGAGCAGTTTGGTGATCATGCTGACGACGGCCAGCAGGATGGCCAGTCCGGCGACGGGCAGGATGGCGGCGGGGTCGGTTTGCAGGCCGAAGAAGACGAAGAAGACGGCGGCGAACAGGTCGCGTACCGGGGCGAGCAGGGTGCGGGCTTCGTGGGCGAGTTCGCCGGACAGGGCGATGCCGACGAGGAAGGCGCCGACCGCGGCGGAGACCTGGAGTTTGGTGGCGATGCCGGCGACCAGGAGCGCGAGTCCGATCACTTTGAGTAGCAGGACCTCGCTGGAGGGGCTGGCGACGAACTTTTCGATGTAGCGGCCGAAGCGCAGCGCGATGAGCAGGACGACGCTGACGGTCGCCAGCGCGATGCCGACCGTCACCGCGCCGCCGGCGAAGCTGACTCCGGCCAGCATGGCGGTGAGGATGGGCAGGTAGAGGGCCATGGTGAGGTCTTCGAAGACCAGCAGGGACAGGACGACGGGGGTTTCCCGGTTGCCGATCCAGCCCAGGTCGGACAGGACTTTGGCGGTGATGCCGGAGGAGGTGGCGTAGGTGACGCCGGCCATGGCGACGGCGGCGACCGGGCCCCAGCCGAGCAGCAGGGCGGCGATCGCGCCGGGCGCGGCGTTGAGCACCAGGTCGACCAGGCCGGCGCGGGCGTTGCTGCGCAGGGAGGAGACGAGCTCGGAGGCGTTGTATTCGAGGCCGAGGGTGAGGAGCAGGAGGATGACGCCGATCTCGGCGCCGGTGGCGATGAATTCGCCGCTGGTGGCCAGGGGGAGGATGCCGCCTTGGCCGAAGGCGAGGCCGGCCACGAGGTAGAGGGGGATGGGGGAGATGCCGGCCCGTACCGCTAAGGCGCCGAGCACGCCGAGGCCGAGGATGATGGCGCCGAGTTCGAGGATGAGGATGGCGGTGTGGTGCACGCGGTGTCTTTTCTATCCGGTGGCGAGGATCTCGGCGACCGCCGCGGTGGACTCGGCCGTGCCGACGACGACGATGACGTCGCCGGCCAGCAGGGCGAGGTCGGGGG
>NZ_JBITHA010000031.1:0-73161 GCF_044457485.1 Nonomuraea sp. NPDC050540 | reverse complement strand
AGCCGACAGATCCCGTTGAAGACCCGAAGTCAGTCAGTCGGTGGGTCAGACCTCGGCGGGAGGTGCTCACCTACATCATCTCTGTCAGCCGGTGCAGCCGGAGCCCGCCGCGCGCGCCGACCGCCAGGCCGAAGCGGCTCAGCGAGCCGACGCCCCGGCGCAGGGCGAGCGCGTCGTCCTCGGCCGCCGTCAAGCCGTCCAGCGGGCCCTTCCCGGCCGCGGCCGGGTGCGCGCCGACCAGCCATTCGACGGGAATCGTGTCCGGCGCGAGGAAGGAGCAGATCCGGGCCAGCGCCAGGCCGACCGGTTCGTGCCTGGCCAGCCGTTCGATGGTCAGGCCCACGGCCGCGGCCAGTGAGTGCGGGTACTCGCCCGCCGCGCCCTCGCTCAGCACCTCCTTCGGCCGTGAGCGCAGCAGCCCCAGGTAGTCGGCCGGGGCGGTCGCGGTCTCGGCGAGAAAGGTACCGGCCTGCACCAGCGCGAGCGGGAGGTCGCCGAGCTCGGCGGCCAGCGCCGCCGCCTCGGAACCCCGCAGGTCCGGGCCGTGGCTGCGGATCAGCTGGACCGACTCGGCACGTTCCATCACGTTCACCGGGACGGTGACGGCCAGGTGCTCCCAGCCGCCCACCCGGGAGGTGATCACCACGTGGCCGGGGCCTCCTGGCAGCCACCGGCGGACCAGCCCGGGGTCCTCGGCGTTGTCGATCAGCAGCAGCCAGCCGGAGTGCTGGCGCAGGTGCGCCTTGAGCAGGGCGACGGCGCTGCCGGAGTCGACGTCGGGGATCGCCAGCCGTAACTGGACCGACAGCTCCGCCAGTTGCTTGCCGATCAGCATCGGGTCCTCGGCGTCGATCCACCACACGACGGAGTAGTCGGCGGCGAACTGGTGGGCGTACTCGATCGCGATCTGCGTCTTGCCCACGCCGCCCCATCCGCGCAGCACCTGGACCTTGGCCAGGCCGCCGGTGCGGAAGCGGCGGCCCAGTTCGGCGATGACCTCTTCCCTGCCGGTGAACTCGGGGTTGCGCGGCTCGACGTTCCAGACGGTGGGCAGCATGCCGGTCGCGGGCGGAGCACCGGTGGCGTAGCGGGCGAGCGCGGCCTCGACCGTGGCGGTGAGCGGATCGGCGTCGCCGAGCGTCTCCCTGCAGTCGGCCAGCAGTTCCCCCAGCAGCGACGGGGCGGAGGGGGCGCCGCGCTGGGCAAGGATCATCGCCCGCTCGTGGCGCAGGCTCAGGCACGCGGGCGACTTGTCGCGGGCGGCGCCCCGGCACAGTTCCACGACGCCGCTGGAGATCTGCTCGGCCAGTTCGTGTTGTCCGGACTCGGCGAGGACGGACACCGCCTGATGCAAGATCGGGACAATCTCCTCCAGCCGCGCGCCGTGCTCGGACAACCGGCGCCGTTCCCGGACCAGGTCCTCGCCCAGGCGGTCGGCCAGCTCTCTGGCCTCCCTCAGCGGCAGCTCTCCGTCGGCCGCGCGGGCGCCGTCCGTGACGGCGCCGGCGTTGTACTCGGCGGCCAGCCGATTCCACACCTCGAGCCAGGTCATCTGCTCGGTGGGCGGCACTTCACAGACGTTGAGAAAGGTAATCAGAAAGGCCTTCGTTGGGAACTTACGCCCGTTGAGCACTTCCCCCAGCGTGGTGCGGGGCAGCGAGCCACCGGCGGAGACCGCGCGTTTCTCCAGATCGCGATAGGCCGGCATATCCGCGCGAGCCCGCAGTATCCGCATAAGTCGCGCCAAGTCTTCCTTTGTCGCGACCTTTGTCACCGCAGAGACAAGGTCAACCGACTCTTCTCCCATAACGCCTCATTGAGCTGTCCGCGATTGTCCAAGCTTGTCCGCAACAGTACGCGAATTGTCCGTCCCTTAGCACCCACTCCGCATTTATGTGACCGCTATCGCGGGGAAAAGCCTGACCTATTCTCCGCGGCCGCGTCCCCGCGTGTCCTGTCCCATCCGCGCGTGGCGCGGATCCAGCACGATCTTGTCCACCGCTCTGGCGGGACAGGCGCGCGCGAGCGTTCATGGACGCAGGTAAGGAGGTTCCGGGATGGATCTGAAGCACGTGTTCGACGCCCTGGGCAGCAGCTCGGGATATCTGGTGGCCGGGGTGGCCGCCATCGTTCTGGTCGTCCTCGTCGGCGCGTACCGGCAGGGCAGGTCGATCGAGTTCTGGCCGCCGCGGGTGGGACCGCGCGAGGAGGCGCTCGCCCCGGCGGCGGCGAACGACGACGAGGCCGTCCAGCTCTTCGACACCACGCAGGCGCGCGACTTCTACCAGGCGATCGCCCCCAACTACGACCAGCGCAACTCCGCCAACCTGCTGGAGACCCATCGGGCGGTCATCAGGCTGCTGGTCAGCCTCCGCGACGCCAAGCCCAGCCTCCGCGTCCTCGACCTGGGCGGCGGTTCCGGCAAGAACGTCGCGACGCACTTCTTCCTCGACACCTCGATGCGCTGGACCTACGTGGACTTCTGTCCGGGCATGGCCGAGCAGTTCCAGCGCCATCTGGCGGGTCAACCGCTCTACGAGCGCACGAAGATCCTCGTCGAGGACATCAACCGGGTCCGCGACCGCATCGCGCCCCGGTCGCAGGATGTGATCCTGCTCAACCTCGTCCTGTCCTCGATGCCGGAGATGCCAGACTTCGGGCGTCTGGCCGGCCTGCTCGCGCCGGGCGGAACGCTGATCGTCTGCGACATCGACCCCGGCTACACCGAGGCCCACCCGCTCTACCAGGCCACGTCCACCAGCGGCGCCAAGGTCGGGCTCCGTACCCGGGCCGTGCCGCCGCTCGCCGTCGGCGCCCGCGCGGACGAGGCCGGACTCCAGCTCAGCGCCATGCGGCAGGTCTACGCCGACCGGCTCTACTCCTTCGTCGCCGTGTTCGTCAACGCCGCGCGCGTACGCGGCGGCAACACCGAGCACCCCGCCGTCGAGGCGCCCGCCGCGTGAGAAGCGGGTGCTATGACGGGGTGGGGGTGGGATCCGGCTCGGGTTCACCGGGATCCGGGCCGGTCTGTCCCTCGACGCCGACGGTGATGACGATCGTCCTGCCGGGCTGGGCGCACCGGCCCGCCGGCACGTTCTGCGCGAGCACCGTGTCCACCTCGCCGGGCTCGGTCACGATCTGTACCCGCTGTTCCACGGCGAACCCCGCCGCCTTCAGCGCCGTGACCGCGCTCTCCCTGCCCTTGCCGATCACCGCCGGAACCTCGGCCCCGTGCTGCGTGACGACCAGCGCCACCGCGCTCCCGCCCGCCACCCGGGTACCCGCGGCGGGCGCCGAGGACAGCACCCGCCCGCCCGGCTGCGCCGAGCAGGCCCGGCTCACCACACCGGTCTCCAGCCCGGCCCGCCCGAGCGCGAGCTCCGCCGCCTTCCTGCCCAGCCCCTTCAGCTCCGGTACGGCCAGCCCCGCCGACACGTCCAGATCGACCTCCGCCCCCTTGGCCAGCAGCGCCCCGGCGGCGGGACGGCTGGCCAGCACGCGGCCGATCCGCAGCTTGGAGTCCACCTCGTTGAACGTCCCCGCGCTGAGCCCGGCCCGCCTGAGCGCCTTCACCGCCGCGGAACGATCCAGCCCCACCAGGCTCGGCACCCCCACCCCCGCCGGCTCCACCCTCGGCGGTGGCGGAGCCGGTTCGGTGGCGCCCCCGCGTACCTTCGACTCCTGCCGCTCACGCGAGGGCGAGGGCTCGGCGAGCTGCGGCAGGAGCAGCGCGGGCGCGGAGCCGCTGGGCTGCGCGGCCGCCTGGGGCGCCGGGCCGTCGCCGGAGCGGAAGGCCGGAACCAGCAGCGTCACCAGCACCGCGGCGCTCACCAGCAGCGCGCAGGAGACCGCGAGGCCCGCGCGGTTGGCGGCGCTGGCCCGCTGACCGGCGCGTACGTCCTGCGTGCCCTGGCTCACCGCTGCCGGGCCGCTCGCGGCGGCGGCGACCGGCGCGGCGGGCAGGTGGTAGACGTCCGGGGCGGCCCCTGTCGTCTCGGGCTCGGCCATCGGGGCCGCCCCCGAGCGCAGCAGGTGCGGCGGAGGTGAGCGCAGCACCTCCGCCGACACCCCGTCGGAGTCGCCCAGCAGCGCGTACAGCAGGTCGCGGCTCGACGGCCGGTTGCGCGCGTCCTTGTCGAGGCAGGCCGCCACCAGGTCGCGCAGGTACCCGTCCAGCCGCCCGAGCTCCGGCGGCGCGGTGAGGATGCGGTGCAGCACCGGCGCCACGGAGTCCTGCCCGAACGGCGCGCTGGCGTTGGCCGCGAAGCACATGGTCGCGCCCCACGAGAACACGTCGGCCGCGCCGGTGACCAGCGCGGCGGTGATCTGCTCCGGCGCCATGTAGGCGGGCGTGCCCACCCCGCGCCCGCTCTGCGTGGCCGCGGCGTCCAGCACCCGCGCCAGCCCGAAGTCGATCACCCGGGGCCCGTCCGGGCCGAGCAGCACGTTCTGCGGCTTGAAGTCGCGGTGCACGATCCCGGCACGGTGGATGGCCGCCAGCGCGGTCGCGGTCCCGACCGCGAGCCGCTCCAGCGCGCCTCCGCTCCTGGGCCCGGTGAGCGCGACCTCCCGATAGAGCGAAGGGCCGTCGACGAACTCACTCACGATGTACGGCCGGCCGTCGTCGAACCCGGCGTCCGCCACCTGGGCGGTGCAGAATCGCGCGACGTGCTTGGCCAGCTCCACCTCGCGTAAGAACGCCGCCTGCTCGTCCCCCACCGGCCCGTGGAGCAGTTTGATCGCGTATCGTTCCTCGCCCCTCATCCCGAGGAACACCACGCCCTGGCCACCTTCGCCCAGCCGGCCGGACAGTGTGTAGTCGCCCAGTTGCCGCGGGTCCCCCGATTTGAGCGGCTGCGTGTCAGGCACAAGGGCCTCCCCTCGCCGCCACCCGGTACTCATTCCACTGAAAGCAACCAATGCCGGGCAGTCAACGCGGGCCGCCCAATCGGCACACGACCGTGACACATCCGGTCAGGACGGGCGGCTCACCTTGCCCGAGTAGGTGACATCGGTGTCACCTCGGCGGGTCACTCTGATCACCGCCTGGTCGGCGTCGCCGCCGCTGGGGAACATCCGGAGGGTGCCGGGGTAGCACTCCGCGCCGCGTACGTGGTCGAGGGTGTAGACCATCGCGCTGGAGGTCCTGGCCAGGCGGCCGGAGCAGCGCAGGTCGGCGCCCCACCGCATGGCGGAGTCGCCCTCGCCCACCAGCTTGATCTCCACCGGGAACACGCGGCCGGCGCTGGGGTGATCGGCCGACCCGGTCCAGGTCCCCGCCAGCCCGGGGCTCTGCGCGCCACGCAGCCACAACCCGAACCCCGCGGCCCCGGCCAGCACCCCCAGGACGGCCACGGCGATCCGCCACTTCGCCACCCGCCGCCGGCCACGCCCCGGGCGGCCCGCCCCGGGGCCGGGCTGGGGCGCATCCTCTGGTCCGGGTGCCGTCGGGGTGGAGTCCTCCGGCCCGATGGGGAGGGTGTCGCCCTCGCCCGAGGCCGGGACGTTCCCCGCCGGCATGCCGGCTCTCGGGTCGGTGGTGTCGACGGCGGCCCTGGCCCCCGAGGTCAGGACGTCCCGGCCGTCCCGGCCTTCGTAGCCTTCGTAGCCTTCGTGGCCTTCGTGGCCGAGCAGCAGGCTCAGGACCTCCTCCGCCCGGGGCCGCTCGCCGGGCGATCGGGCCAGGCACGCCTCCACGATCTCGCGCAGCCGGCCGGTCAGCGTGCCCAGGTCGGGCCGGCCGTACAGGATGCGGGCGAGGATCTCCTGGTAGGTGTCGGCGCGGTAGGCGTGGCGGCCGTTGGCGGTGTAGGCGAGGGTGAGGGCCCAGGCGTACATGTCGGCGGGCGGGCCGGCGGACTCGCCCTCGATGCGCTCGGGCGCCAGGTACGCGGGGGTGCCGACGGGCATCTGGTTGGTGGTGGCGGCGCTGTCCATGAGGCGGGAGACGCCGAAGTCGATGACTCTCGGCCCGTCCAGGCTGAGCAGGACGTTGCCCGGCTTGAAGTCGCGGTGCACGACCCCGGCGCGGTGGATGGCGCTCAGCGCGGTGGCGGTGCCGATGGCCAGGCGGTCGAGCGAGCCGCCGGTCCTCGGCCCCTTGGCCACGACGTGGTCGCGCAGGGAGACGCCGTCCACGTACTCGCTGACGATATACGGGCGGTCGTCCTCAAGGGAGGCGTCGAGCACCTGCGCCGTGCAGAACGGCGCCACCCGGCGCACCGCCTCCACCTCGCCGAGAAAGCGCCGGCGCACCTCGGGGTCGGCGGCCACGCTGGCGTGCAGCAGCTTGATCGCGACCTGCGCGCCCGCCGGGGTCCGGCCGAGGAAGACGACGCCCTGCCCGCCCTGGCCGAGGCGGCCCGCCAGCAGGTAGGAGCCCAGCCGGCGCGGATCGCCCGCCCGAAGCTCCGCCAATCGCGACATAGCGCGTAATTATGACAGGAAGCGTTCCGCGTAGGAGTCGAGCACCGGCAGCACCCGGCCGGCCGGCCCGCTCGGCAGCGTGGCCACGACCTCCTCGATGCCCAGCCCGGCGAAGTAGTCGAGCTTCTCCCGGGTGGGCAGGGTCCCGATCGGGATGACCTCGGCCATGGGGCGCTCGGCCTTCTCGCAGGCCTCGCGCAGCGCGGGCAGGGCCGCCTTGATGCCCTTGCCGCCGATCGGCATCCACCCCTCGGCGTACTCGGCGACGTGCGCGAACATCTTGGGCCCCGCCGCGCCGCCCACGTACACGGGCGGCGCGGAGACGGGCTTGGGCCACGACCACGACGCCTCGACCCCCTCGAAGGAGGCCACCTCCTCGCTCCACAGCGCGCGCATCGCCAGCACGTTGCGCCGCGCGACCTCCCGCCTCTCCCGGTACGGCACACCGTGGTTCTCGATCTCCTCGACGTTCCACCCGAACCCGATGCCGAGCATCACCCGCCCGCCGGACAGGTGGTCGAGCGTGGCCACGGCTTTGGCGGTGACGATCGGCTCGCGCTGTGCGGCCAGCAGGATGGCGGTGCCGAGCCGGATCCGCGTGGTCACCGCGGCCGCGGCCCCGAGGGCGACGAGCGGGTCCACGGTGCGCTTGTACTCCTCCGGCAGCACGGCCTGCCCGCCGGCCGGCGGCGTACGACGGGAGACGGGGATGTGCGTGTGCTCGGGCAGGAGCAGCGAGGAGAAGCCGCGCTCCTCGGCGGCCCGCGCCAGCTCCGGCACCGGCATCGCCAGATCGGTGGAGAACATCGTGACGCCCAGCCGCATTGCCGACCTCCCATGTCAACCAAGCGATTGCTCGGCTAAGATTCTTAGAGTAGCTTGCCGGTCAGAGAAACGCCCCGCGGAAAGAGGACTCCCGGTGAAGTTTTCCATCTTCCTGAACCCGCAGATTCCAGGCTCCGGATATGCCGCCGAGGAGAACGCCAAAGCCAAGCGGCCCATCGGACGGGACACCGAGTCATACCAGCGACTGCTGCACGAGGTGCGGGAGATCGCCGTCCAGGCCGACCAGATCGGCTTCGACGCGCTCATGATGACCGAGCACCACTTCCACTCGGAGGGGATGGAGTTCTCGGTCAACCCGCTGATGTTCCTCACCGACCTCGCGGCCCGCACGGAACGCATCCTGCTGGCCCCGCTCGGCATGGTGCTGCCCGCCTGGGACCCGATCAGGGCCGCCGAGGACGTGGCGCTGCTCGACCAGTTCTCCAAGGGACGGCTGCGCCTGGGCGTCGCCCGCGGCTACCAGAACCGCTGGATGAACGTCCTGGGCCAGCGCTGGCACGCCGCCGCGGCCCGCTCGGACGGCTCGGCGTCGGACACGCGCAACTTCGACGTGTTCGGCGAGGTCCTGAAGATCATGAAGATGGCCTGGACCCAGGAGACGCTGCGCTACAAGTCCGACGTGCTGGACTACGAGGTGCCCTTCCCCTTCGACGGCATCGAGGGCTGGCCGGCGCAGGAGTGGACGAAGACGTTCGGCGCGCCCGGGGAACTCGACGAGGACGGGAAGGTCCAGGCCGTCTCCGTCTGCCCGCGGCCGTACCAGAACCCCCACCCGGAGCTGTGGCAGCCGTTCACGATCTCCGACCGCTCGGTCATCCGCGCCGCGCAGGAGAACATCCTGCCCTGGATGTTCACCCCCAACCCCGACGACCACGCCGCCAAGGCCAAGCTCTACCAGGAGGAGTCGGCCCGGCAGGGCCGCGACTACAAGCTGGGCGAGCACACCGGCATCCTCAAGATCGTCGGCATCGCGGACACGACCGAGGAGGCCATCAACACCTTCGGCCGCAGCATCCCCAAGGACTTCGCCGCCTTCTTCGGCCCCTTCGGCTACCTGGAGGTGCTGCGCAAGAAGGAGGACGAGAAGCACAAGCCCATCTCCCCGGAGAAGGGCGACGCCAAGCGCATGAACGACGTCGAGATGGCCTTGTTCGGCACCCCCGACGACGTCAAGCGCGGCATCCAGCGCATGCTCGACCGAATGCCCGACCTGGAGTGGTTCGGCCTGTACATGCAGGGCCAGCAGGGCGTGCTGCCGCTCGACACGGTCAAGCGCAACCTGGAGATGTTCGCCACCAAGGTCATCCCGGAGTTCCAGTGAGGTTCTGGCTGGGGGCCTCGTTCGTCCCCACCGACCAGTTCGTGGAGCTGGCGCGGGCCGCCGAGCGCTGCGGGTTCGACACGCTGACGCTCTCCGACCACATCTTCTACGCCGACTTCGCCTCGCCGTACCCCTATTCCAAGAGCGGCAGGCCGCGCTGGAACGCCGGCACCCACTGGCCGGACACGTGGGTCACGATCGGCGCGATGGCGGCGGCGACCAGCACGCTGCGCTTCTCCCCCAACGTCTACATCGCGCCGGCCCGCGACCTGTTCACCGTGGCCAAGCAGGTCTCGACGGCGGCGGTTCTGTCGGGCGAGCGCGTGACGTTCGGGGTCGGGGTGGGCTGGTGCAAGGAGGAGTTCCAGGCGACCGGCCAGGACTTCCACACCCGGGGGCGGCGCCTGGACGAGATGATCCCGGCCCTGCGGGAGCTGTGGACGGGCTCCGCGGTCAAGCTGGACGGCCTGCCCGAGCTGTCCATCTGCCCGACGCCGTCCGGGGACGTCCCGATCTACGTCGGCGGGGACAGCGAGGCCGCGCTCACCCGCGCCTCCCGGCTCGGCGACGGGTGGATCGGCAACCGGATCTACACCGAGGAACAGCTCGACCCCGTCCTGGCCAAGCTGCCGAAGGATCGCCCGTTCGAGGTCGTCGCGCCGCTGGCGGTGATGCCGGACGCCGCCGTCTACCGGCGCTTCGCCGCGAAGGGCGTCACCGCCACCATGGCCGCCCCGTGGTGGCTGGCCACGCCCGAGGAGAAGGCCGAGCACGGCGAAGGCACCCTGGAACTCAAGATCGCCACCATGGAGCGCTTCGCCGAGGAGGTCATCGCGAAGTTCTAGCCTTGATCGACGACAGGATGGCCCAGCGCACCAGCCCGCTGCCCAGCCGGATCACCGCCCAGTAGCGCAGGAAGGCCCGGCGGGCGTCCGGGCTGGTGGCCGCCACCCTGGTCTCGGTCACCAGCCTGATCCGCCCCGGCCCGGCCTCTTCCAGCACGAAGCTGAAGGTGCCCTTGGCGTATCCGGGGCGGTCGAAGGCGGTGAACTGCTCGGCGGTGCCGACCGCGTCGACCCCTTTCGACCGGCCGAGCCGCCACCATTGGCCGACGGTGCCGAGCACGACCTCGCGGCCCGGCTCCTCCGCCAGCGGCGTGAAGGTGGGCATGTCCCGCTGCTCGTGCCCGTTCAGCAGCCTGGAGATCAGGTTCCGGAGCGCGAACAGCGGTTTCACCAGGCGGATGTCGGAGGGGTCGGGCCGCCTGATGGCCTCCCACACCCGCTCGCGGGGCGCGGCGATCACGATCGCGTGCCGTTCGGACGCGTCGGGGACCGGGATGAACCCCTCAGCCAGCGTCGGCATGTGCGACCTCGCGCTCAAGGTTGTCGAGAAGCCCTTCGAGCGCCTTGTCGTGATGCCGCCGGATGATCAGCGGCCACATCAGCGCGAACACCCCCGACAGCCGCCCCTTGAGGTGATGGCGCACCAGTGTGCCGCCCTCGACGGGGAACAGCTCGAAGCCGTGCCCGCCGCTGATCGTCTTGCCGAGGTCGAACCAGAGCTTACGGCCGGGCTCCACGACCGCGACCCGGTAGCGGGCACGGTCGTGCCGGACCGGCGCGCCCTCGAAGAGCCCCTCGGGCAGCTCGAAGGTCCCACTGCTCGCCGGGTAGATCCGCCCGACGTCCGCGAGCTTCGCCCACACCTCCTCGACCGAGCCGGCGATGACCCGTTCATGCACGTTGTAGACCATGTCACGACCTCCATACGGCTGCGTATGGTCCGACTATACGCCACCGTATGGCAGGCTTGGCGGGTGGGTAAGTTGAACGCCGACGACTGGGCGCGGGCCGCGCTCGCGGCCCTGTCCGAAGGCGGCCTCGCCGCCGTCGCCGTGGAACCTGTGGCGGTACGGCTGGGCGTCTCCAAAGGCAGCTTCTACTGGCACTTCGCCAACCGGCGGGCCCTGGTCGAGGCGGCCCTCGCCTTCTGGGAACGCGGCACCGAACAGATCATCCAGGGCCTGGAGAAGATCCCCGATCCCCGCCAACGACTCCGGACCCTGCTGGAGCTCGCGTTCGCCGACGCGGCGGAGGCGGCGGTGTCGTTCCGCCTGATCAGCGAGGCCGACGACCCGGCCGTGGCCGAAGTGGCCAGACGGGTGAACGAGCGCCGCCTGGCGTTCATGACGGCGACGGTCGCCCAGACGGGAATCGGCGAGGAGGCCGCGGAGCGCCGCGTACTGGCCGGATACGCGAGCTACCTGGGGGTGGCGGCGCTGCGGCGGCTGGGCATCATGCACGAGGACACGGCCGCCCTGGTCGACCTGGCACTGGCGGAACTCCTGGGCGAGTGAAGGGGTCCGCCCACACGTGCCGGGGGCGGAGTTGTTACGGCGAGAAGCCCGTGAGCCCTCACGACCATCGCTCGACGGGCGCGCGCCGGGGGCGGCGGTGCGGGTGGGCGGGCGCGAGCCGTAACGGAGGGAAAGGGCGGTAACCTCGATCACGTGGAAACGGTCGTGGCGACGAGGTATGTGACGCCGCTCAGGGAGGGCGGGTCACTGCCCGGGGTCGTGGAGGCCGACGATCTCGGCACATACGCCGTCAAGTTCCGCGAAGCCGGTCAGGGCAGGCGGGTGCTGGTGGCCGAGATCATCTGTGCCGAGCTGGCCAGGCGGCTCGGGCTGCGTACCCCCGAGCTGAAGCTCATCGACCTGGACCCGCAGTTCGGCGACCGCGAGCCCGACGAGGAGGTCCAGGAGCTGCTGCGCAAGAGCGCCGGACTCAACCTGGCCGTCGACTTCCTGCCCGGTGCGCTCGGCTTCGAGCCGCTGGCCTGGCCGCCGGACCCCGGGTTCGCCTCGCGCGTGGTCTGGTTCGACGGCCTGATCCACAACATCGACCGCAGCTGGCGCAACCCCAACCTCCTGGTCTGGCACAACACCGTCTGGCTGATCGACCACGGCGCCGCGCTCTGGTTCCACCACAACTGGCGCACCGCCGACCCGCAGCGGCGCTTCGACGCGGGCGACCACGTCCTGGCCGCCTACGCCACCCAGCTCGACGCCGCCGCCGCCGACCTGTCGGCCCGCATCACCCCCGCCCTCCTGCGCGAGGTCACCGCCCTCGTCCCCGACGAGTGGCTGGACGGCGAGCCCGGCTTCGACTCGGCCGCCGACGTCCGCCGGGCCTACGTCGACCACCTCCTCCAGCGCGCCCACGGCCCCGGCACGTGGCTGATCCGCGGCGAGGAACCCCGGACGAAGCCCGGCCCGGCCTCGGTCGGCGAGTTCTGGCGAGGAAGCGAACGATGAGCAGGGACGCCTACGAGTACGCCCTCATCCGCGTGATCCCGCGCGTGGAGCGCGGCGAGCAGATCAACGTCGGCGTACTCCTGTACTGCCAGCCCCGCTCCTACCTCTGCGCCCGGATAGACCTCGACGAATCCCGCCTGCACGCCCTGGACCCGTCCGCCGACATCCCCGCGCTCCGCCAGGCACTGGCCGCCTACCAGCTCACCTGCGACGCCTCCTCCGGCCCCCTGTCCAGCCAGCCCCTGGGCGCCCGCTTCCGCTGGCTGACCGCCCCCAGAAGCACCATCGTCCAGACGGGCCCCGTCCACGCCGGCCTCACCGACGACCCGGACACCGAACTCGACCGCCTCCTCACCACCCTCGTCCACATCCCCCGCTCACTTCAGCAGTGAGCGGGCCAGCCGGAACGCTTCGCCGAACCGCCTACGATCGGCCCATTCCTGTCCTGCCATGTAGGTGGGCCAGTCGGTGAAGCCGGTCAGCCGTGCCGCCGGAATGTGGTAATGCCGATCCAGGCAGTAAAGCCCCTCACGACTGACCACCCATTGTGTATTGGGTATTTCCAGGACGGTTCCCAGGTCGTGCTCGCTTTCTCCGGTCCTCGCCTCGACGGCGGTGTGCAGAAGCTCTACGAACCGCAGGAGCAGGTCGGACGGGTCGTAGGCCTGGTCACCCGGATAAAGATGGTCCGTTCTCAATATCTCGGCCAGTCGTTCGGCGAAATCCTCGGCACTTTCGCCCGCCGGCCACGAGAGATGATTTCTTGCCCGGCCACCGGCTTCTTCCACAATGGCTTCGAGTGTGTTCTGGTCCTGTGCCCGCATGCGTAGGCGCAGCCGTAACGTGGTGCCCGCGACACGGACCCGCGGCCCTTCCCTCGCGACCGCGCCGACCGCTACCGCGTCCTGGAGCAGCTCGCGCAGCAGAGCCTGCGTGGGGTTGCGCTCCGCGTCCTGGTAGAGGTCGGCACGCTGGCGACGGTGCTCGATCAGCCGCTCCCTCGTCACCGCGCTCAGTGCGTCAAGACGCGCGGTGGCATCGCGAATGTGCTCTTCGGTCTTGCGCAGCCGTTTCTCCAGCATGAGACCCAGAAGCGCCAACGGAACCAGCAACACGAGCGAAACTCCGAGCTCCAGAAGAAGCCCTGGCACGTATGCCGCGCCGTCCATGATCCAGCCAGTACCGACGAAAGCAACGCCACACAGGGTCACCCAGGTGAGGACCTGTACGCTTCTGTCGCGGACGGTCTTCATAACTCGTTCTTGCCGGGTCGGAATTTCCTTTTCGGCCAACCCGAACTCCTTTTCCACGGGAACGTCCAGGGACATGGTAAAAGGATCTATGGCCCCTTCGCCCACGGTCGTGGGACCGCCCATCGGATATGGGCTTGACTTGTTCAAGGACCGCACCGAGCAACTCGACCGGCTGTGCGAGGCACTGGCGCGACCTGGTATCCGAATGGTGAGCATCCTCGGCCGCCGGGGCATCGGAAAGAGCGCCCTTGGCGCGAAGGTGGTCGATACCCTGTCGGCGCAGGCCGCGACCTTCCACGGGTTCGTCAACCTCAGCAGCAGGGTCGACGGCGCGATCACCGTCGAACGCATCTTCTTCGCTTGCTGCCGGCTTGTCCCGGCCGGCGAACGGGAGGCGCTTCAGTCGCTCTGGGGGCGGCAGCAGTCGGCATACGACAAGCTGATCGATTTGTTCGAGGTCCTCGGACACGAGCGCGGCGTCCTGGTCGTGCTCGACAACTTTGAGGACCACCTGCGCAGCGACGGGCAACTGCGCGACGACGACCTGGTGCCTTTTTTCGAGACCGTGTTCCGCGTGCCCAACGCGCCCCGGGTGCTGCTCACCTCCCAGATTCCGCTGGCCCTCGATCCCGCGCTGCTGCGCTTCGAGTCCCGCGTCCACCTTCGGGAGGGGCTTCCGGTCTCCGACAGCGCCGACCTGCTGCTCGAACTCGACCACGACGGCGCGGCCGGCCTGTCCGCGGCCTCACGCGCCGACCTCGAAGCCGCAGCGCAGCGCCTGCATGGCGTCCCCCGGGCGCTGGAACTGGCGATCGGCGCGATCGTCAACGACCACCTGACGCTGCCCACGCTTGAGGACGTCATCAGCGACTACTCCGCGCGGGGCAACATCGTCGAGCAGCTCGCCCAGCACAACCTCAACGAGCTGAGCGAGGAGGAGCGCCTGACCCTCGACGTGCTCGCGGTCTTCCGCAGCCCGGCACCACCCGAAGCCGTGCAGTGGGTGATGCGGCCCCTCTCCCCCGGCCTGGACCCTTCGCGGGCGCTGGCCAGGCTGGCCGACATCTACATGGTCACGCGCCACCCTCGATCGCGGACCTTCGCCCTCCACCCGCTGGACGCCGACATCGCCTACGCCGCGCTGGACGACCAGAACCCCTGGGGCCGCCGCGTACTGGAGCGCCGCGTGGCCGGCTGGTACGCCACTCAACGTGCCCCCCAGCCCTGGACCTCCGCCGACGATCTGGTCCAGCACCGTCTGGAGTTCGAGCACCGCGTCCGTGCGGAGGACTATGACGCCGCGGCGTTCCTGCTGGACGAGATCGGCGAGTTCCTGCTCTGGCAGGGCTCGGTGCGCGAAGTCCTCGGCATGCACGAGGCCATCGACGGGCGGCTCGACAACGAGGAGGCGCTGCTCGCCCATCTGGTCGGCAAGGGACTCGCCCATCATGTCGGCGGCCCCACCGACGACAGCATCGCCATCCTGGAGACCGCGATCCGGCTGGCCGAGCTCTCTCCCGGCCGCAAACTGCAGCTCACCCGCGCGCTGTTCGCCCTCGGCGACCTCTTCCGGCAGTCACGGCGGCTGCGCGACGCCACCACGCTCCTGGAGCGTGCCGTCGCCGTCGCCCACGAGATCGGCGAACGCTTCCACGAGGACCATGCCCTGCTCTGCCTGAGCCTGACGTACTCCTACCTGGAGCGGATCGAGCCCGCGTTGGAGGTCGCCGACCGTCTCACCGCCCTGGCCACCGAGACCGGAGATCCCATGACACGGGCGCGTGCGCATGATGCCCGCAGCGCCGCCTACATCGTGGCCTGCAGGTGGGCCGCCGCCGCCGAAAGCGCGGCTGCCGGCATCGCCGATTACCAGACCGCCCGCGTGCCGGAGGCTCTCGGCTACGCGCGCAACGTCCTGGGCATCGCGCAACTGGGCCTCGGCCAGGTCGAGGCGGCTCTGTCGTCACTCCGCCAGGCCAACGACGAGGGCAAGCAGGTGGAGATCCCCCGCATCCTCGGGATGACCCAGTACAACCTGGCGTGGGCCCACTGGACGCTGGACCGAATCGATGAGGCCCGCATTGCCGCGAAGCTCTCGGTCGCCGCGTTCCCGACCGGCGAAGGCGGAGATGGGAAGGCGGCACGGGCCCTGCTCCTGGCCGTCGAAGCCCGCGCGGCGGGACAGCCCAACGCCGCGAGCGGCTTCCTGCGCGAGGCGGCCGAGCACGCCCGCGGCAACACCGACCTCATCCCGTCGGCGTGGCTTGAGGCAGAGGCCGCGCGGTTGTCGCAGGAGGAGCACCAGGATGACTGACCGGTTCCTTCGCGCTGCCCTCTCCGCATACGAGCGGGGCGACTACCACCGCGTCGCAGAATACTGCCAGGAGGGCCTGGCCGCCGGAACGCAGGACGACGAACTCACAGTACGGCTCAGCCACCTCCAGCTCACCGCCACCGAGCTATGGTGGGCAACCAGCCCTTCCGACGCCATCCGCACTCAGGTCGAGGCGGCGGTCGAGGCGGCGGGCCGTACCGGCGATCCCGCGCTCCAAGCCATGGCCGGCGTCAGCGCCGGCGCCTACCGCCTGGCCGCCGAGGGGCTGCACGCGGGGGTCTCCTGCTTCCGCGAGGCGGTCGGTCATGCGGAGCGGTCCGGCCGTCCTCTTGCCCGTGTGGAGGCGCTGTCCTCGCTGGGACATCATCTGGTGGGGCTCGACATGGCGGACGGCATCGCCACGCTCGAGAAGGCTCGCAGGATCGCAGAGCAGTGCGCGGAGGCCGAGATCCCGCCTGCGGACCGGCCACTGTTCCGCGTGCAGACCGCACGGCTGCACGGCCACATCGGCGTCGCCGCCTTCGACGACGGCCGGTTCGACGAGGCGGAGCAGGGCCTGCGCCGCTCCATCAGAGGTCTGAACGCGACACACGCCCGGGACCAGTTCGCGATGATCTCCAACTATCTGGGGCAGTTGCTCACCGCGACCGGCCGGTTCGAGGAGGCCGAGCAGGTGCTCCAGGAGGCGCTGAGTGTCCTGCGCGAGGATGCCGATCTCAGCGTGCACCAGGGGTACAACCAGGGATTGCTCGGCAAGCTCTATCTGGAGTGGGGCAGGCCGGACGAGGCTCGGCCGATGATCGACACCGGGTACGAGCGGGTCCTGCGCGCCGGGCACGCCTCCATCACACCCATCCTGCGCACCTACCTGGCCGAGTCGCTGATGGCACCCGGGCACCGCGACCTTGAACGGGCCCGTCGTCTGTGTGCCGAGACCGTTCGGGAGTGCCGCCGGACCGGGTTCCGGCGCAGCCAGGTCGGAGCACTCTCGCTGCAGGCGCTTGTAGAACTGCAGCGCGGCGAGATCGACGCGGCGCTCGGCTCCAGCACGCTCGCGGTGACGCTTCTGGAGGAGGCCGGAACCCTGCCCGCGCTGCGGACCGAGGAGGTGTACTACGTGCACTACCAGGTCCTCCAGGCGTGCGGCAAGGACGAGGCGGGCCACTGGCTGGAGCGCGCGCGGGCCACGGTGTCGGCGAAGGCCGCCAGTCTGTCGTCGCCGGACAGCTTTCTGACCCGGGTACCGATCAACCGCGCGATCGGGTCAGGGTGATCCGGCAAGGGCGCGGACGGCCGTGGTGAGGGTTTTCAGGGGGGCGTGGGTCCAGGGGCCTGCGGTGATGACGACGGCGTGGTCGATGCCCCATGCGGCCGCCTGTTCGCAGCGGCGGGTGAAGGAGGTTGCGGATTCGCCCGGGTTCAGGCGGGTGGAGAGGGGCTTTTTCGATCTCTTCGTAGGGGCGGGCGATCTTCTCGCACTCCCTGGCCAGGACGGACAGCTTCCTGCGTACGGTGTGACCGTCGACGGGGATGTCGAAGCGTTGCACGCGTCGGCGTAACGGGCCACGAGGGGCAGGGTGCGGCGTTCCCCGGTGCCGCCGATCAGGACTCTCGGGCGGGTCTCGGGGCGTGGGTGGCTTGTGGGCCGGGCCAGGTGGTAGTGGGTGCCTTCGTACGGGGACTCGTCGCCGGACCACATGTGCCGGGCGATGCGCAGCGTCTCCTCCAGGCGGTCGAAGAGCTCGGCGACCGGCGGCAGCGGGACGCCCATCGCGTGCGCCTCCTCCTCGTAGTACACGGCGCCTATGCCCAGCCACGCCCGGCCGCCGGAGAGCGCGTGGACCGTGGTGACCGCCTTGACCAGCAGCGCCGACTCGCGGAAGGTGACGGCGGTGACCATGGTGCCCAGGCGTACGCGGCCGGTGTGGACCGCCAGGTAGCCGAGGGTGGACGAGTAGTTGGTCAGCCCGATGCTGACGCTTATGGCTAGCCGCCCATCTGCCGCAGCGGCCCGAGGTGGACGCTCGCGACCCTCCATCCGGCCTCCTGCCGGACGGCCGACAGCGTGAGCCGGAAGCGGCCGGAGTTGTCGCGCCCGCCGAACGTGGTCTCCTGCGCGTCCACGCCGACGACCACCGCGGCGGAACCGTGCTCGTGCACCTGCGGCTCCTCCACCACGAAGGCGCTGTTGACCAGGCCGTTGTCGAACCGGACCAGCCACTGCTCACGCGTGAGTACGAACCCCAGCGGGCCCACTCCGACGAAGCCGTCGGCCAGGAGCCCGTCGAGGGCGGTGGCGTCGTTGGCCTGCTCGGCGGCGGCCCAGCGGTGCACCAGATCGAGAACGTCCGCGGACATGATGGTCCTCCTCGCTCGAATCGTGTACTTACTCTCAATCTAGAGTTACTATCGACTTATAGCAATTCTAAGTTTGGAGCGAGGGTGGGGCTGCGGGAGCGCAAGAAGGAGCTGACGCGTCAGCAGATCATGGAGACGGCCTGGCGGCTGTTCTCCGAGCGCGGCTTCGACCGGGTGACGGTCACGGAGATCGCGCGGGAGGCGCAGGTGGGTCCGGCCACGATCTTCAACTACTTCCCGGCCAAGGAGGACCTGTTCTACTCGGGCCTGGACGAGTTCGGGGCTCGTCTGGTCGCCGCCGTTTCCGGGCGGGCGGCGGGCGAGCCCGTGATCGCGGCCGTGCGGCGGTTCCTGCTGGAGTCCGGGGGCCTGCTGGAGGCCATCGCCGAGGGCGACGAGGAGGCGCTCTCCCGCGCCCGCGCCGTCCACCGGGTCATCTCCGAGAGCACCGCCTTGCAGGCCAGGGAGGCCCAGGCCTTCACCCGGCTCACCGCCGACCTGGGCCGCGCGATCGCCGCGGACACCGGCGACGAGACCACCGCCCGGGTGGCGGCGGGCGCGCTGGTCGGGGTGCACCGGGCGATGGTGGATCTGGCCCGCGTCCGCGTCCTGTCCGACGACCGCGTGCGCGATCTCGCGGGCGACGTGCGCCGGTACGGCGAGCGCGCCTTCACCCTCCTGGCCGGCGGCCTCCAGGACTACGCGCCTAGATCTCCGCGTGCGGACCGCCCTTGAGCTCATGGAAGCCGGGCGTCGCGGCCATGACCAGCGTGGCGTCCCACAGGTCTCCGGCGGCCGTACCGCGAGGGATCTGGGAGATCACCGGGCCGAACCAGGCCGGGCCGTTCTCGACGGCGATGATGGGGGTGCCCACGTGCGGGCCGACCTTCGCCACACCCTCCGCGGTCGAGGCGCGCAGGTGGTCGTCGTGGCCGGTGGTCTGCGCGGCCGTGGCCAGCTCGGGCGGGAGCCCGGCGGCCTCCAGGGCCACCGTCCAGTCCCAGCCGTCGAGCTTCTGCATCTCCTCGTAGAAGCGGCCGAGCGCGGCCGAGCCGTGGGCGAGTTCCACGGCGGCGCAGACCCGGGCCGGGAACCACAGGTAGCCCTCGGTGTCCCCTTCCGGGTCCACCTCCAGGTGCTCGTTCAGGGCGGCCAGGCTGAGCAGCCGCCACCGGATGTCGAGCGGGCGCACGTCGGCGGCCTCGACGAGCCACCGGGACACGATCCACGTATACGGACAGGTCGGGTCAAACCAAAAGGACACCAACATAGTTAGAAAAGTACCGACATGAAGGTGTCCACTTCGTGGAACCCGACCTTCCGGTACACCGCCCGCGCCGAGCGGTTGAAGTCGTTGACGTACAGCGTCACCACCGGCGCGAAGCAGGCCAGCGCCGCCTCCACCACGGCGGCCATCCCGGCCACCGCGTGCCCCTGCCCCCTGAGCTGCGGGTCCACCCACACACCCTGGATCTGGCAGGCCTGCGGCGTCACCGCCCCGACCTCCGCCTTGAAGACGACCCGGCCGTCGTCGATCCGGGCGTAGGAGCGCCCGATCCTGATCAGCTCGGCCACCCGGGTCCGGTAGAGCGCGCCCCCGTCACCGGCGTTGGGCGAGACCCCCACCTCCTCGGTGAACATCGCCACGCAGGCCGGCAGCAGCCGCTCGAACTGTTCCGGCCGCACCCGCCGTACCAGCGGATCGGCCGGAACCGGAGGCTTCTGCGCGGTCGCCATCACCGGCTGCGCCCAGCGGATCGCCCGCGCCCGCCCCCAGTGCGGCTCCAGGCGCTCCCACAGCAGCGACACCGCGCCCTGCGGGCCCACGATGGACGAGCACCGCCGGCCCTGCTTGCGGGCACGGTCCGCGAAGGCGTGCACGGCTTCGGGGCCGGCGTTGACGGGCACCAGGTTGGCACCGGCATAACAGAGCGAGACGAGACCGCCGCGCGGCCCGAAGCCCCACATCTGACCACCCAGCCGTGCCGGATTGAGTCCGACGGTCCGCACCCGGGAGGCGACGAAGACGTTGGCGACCGGATCGGTGTCCAGGAGGTCGAGCACCTCATCGCGATCGCTGTCATCGAGCACGCGCGACGCCGATGTACGCAGCATCACACGGTCAGACTACGCGAACGCCCCCCGATTGGCTCATCTCGCAATGACGTCGGTGAGCCTTTCGTGACCCTGGGGCAAACCGGACGACATGCGAGCCGCCGGGCGCGGCGCGGGCAGACTCGGGCAAGTAGCGCCGAACTTGGGCACGGTGGTGTCGGCGAGATAGGCGGCCAGGGCCTTGTCCACGCAGCGGTTGCCGGCCAGCGAGATGCCGTGGTTGCCGCCGGACTCGGTGAGCATGCGGGCGGTGGGGAAGAGCTTGCGCATGTTCAACGCCCCCACGTACGGCGTGGCCGCGTCCCCCTTCGACTGCAGCATGAGCACCGGCGGCAGTTCCTTGGCCCCCTGGATCCTGGGCGGCTTCCCGCCGGGCACGGACCAGTAGGCGCACGGCGCGTTGTACCAGGCGTTGGGCCAGGTCAGGAACGGCGCCTTGCGGTGCAGCTGGCTCATGTCGGACTGCCACACCTTCCAGTCGCGCGGCCAGGCGGCGTCGCGGCACTGCACGCCCAGGTAGACGGCGTAGCCGTTCTCGTCCTCGGCGTCCTTCTCGCCGAAACGCTTGAACGCCGCGACCAGGTCCTTCGTCTCGCCCTTGCGGACATAGCCCGCCCACGCCTGCGCCAGCGAGGTCCAGATGGTGTTGGTGTATCCGCCGACGGTGAAGATGTCGTCGAGCTCGCTCGGGCCGACCACTCCCCCGGCGGGACGCTCACGCAGGCGCGAGCGCATCTCGTACCAGGCGAAGCTCGTCTGCTTGGCGGTACGGCCCAGCTTGTACACCTTGTTGTTCTTGGCCGTCCAGGCGAGGAAGTCGCGGTGCCTGCGCTCGAAGCCGCGATCCTGGGCCAGGTTGGCCTTGTACCAGACGCCGTCCGGGTCGACGCTGCTGTCGAGCACCAGGCGCTTGACCCGCTCGGGGAAAAGCGTGGCGTAGGCGGCTCCGAGGTAGGTGCCGTAGGAGTAGCCGAGGTAACTGATCTCCTGCTCGTCGAGCGCGGCGCGGATCGTGTCCATGTCGCGGGCGACGTTCTCGGTGGTCATGTGGGGCAGCATCCAGGCCCACAGGTTGCCGCAGCGCTCGGCGTACTCGCGGGCGCGGGCCTGCAGCACGTTCTGGTCCCGGCCGGTACGCGGCACCGCGTCGGGCCGCGGCGGCGCGTAGAACTTGGCCGGGTCGACGCAGCGCAGCGCGGGCTCGCTCGACCCGACGCCGCGCGGGTCGAAGCCGATCACGTCGAAGCGCTCGGCGAGCTTGCCCGGCAACGCGGCGGCGACGTACTCGGCCAGCTCCCGACCGGAGGCGCCGGGCCCGCCCGGGTTGACCAGGAGCGTGCCGAGGTGGTGGTGGTCACGTGAGACGCTGCCCTTGACCCGGTTGAGGGCGATCTTGATGGCCTGCCCCATGGGCTCGCGGTAGTCGAGCGGCACCCGCAGCGTGGCGCACTCGACGCCCGGCCCCGGCGGCTCCTCGTCGACCAGCCCGGTGCCACCGAGCACGTTCCCGGTGACCGACCCCTGCTTCTTGTCCGCGCACTTCTCCCAGACGATGTCCGCGCGTCCGGAGGACGCCTCGGAGGGCGCGGCCACCGCGCCGCCCATCCCCACGGCCCCCATGGCCAGCACCGCCAGTCCGGCGACAATCCCGACAACCCGCTTCACCCGGCTGTTCCCCCGCTCTAGTCGTACGGCACTGCGATGGTGCCGCCCGCGGCGGATCCACTACATTCGGTATGGAGAAACTCTTACCATGGTGTAATCGCTTGATTGCCTTCTGTAATCGACCCAGAATCACGACATGGTCATCGGTTCCAGGACACCCCGCAGGGAAGACGCGCGACTTCTGACGGGCACGGGCCGGTTCGTGGGCGCGGTGCGCCTGCCCGGCATGGTCCACGCGTTCGTGGTCAGAAGTCCGATCGCGCACGGCCGCCTGCTCGGCTGCGCGGCGGACGCGGTGCGCGGCCTCGACGGCGTGCTGGACGTGATCACCGCCCGCGAGGCACCGGGCGCCGCGCTCCCCTGCGTCACCGTCGCCCCCGGCCAGGCCCAGACCAGCTACCCGGTGCTCGACGACACGCTCCGCTACGTCGGCCAGCCGGTGGCCCTGGTCGTGGCCCGCACTCCGGAACTCGCCCGCGACGCCGCCGACCTCATCGACCTGGACCTCGCCGAACTGCCGCCGGTCGTGGACCTCGGCGAGGGCGAGGTGGTCACGGACTTCACGCTGGGCGACGCCGACGCGCTGGAGGTAGCGGCGGCCCACGTCGTGGAGATGTCCTTCCGGTACGGCAGGGCCGCGCCGTTCGCCATGGAGCCCCGCGGCGTCGTGGCCCACCACGCCGACGGCGACCTCACGCTGTGGACCGCCACCCAGGCCCCGCACCACGTCCGCGACCACGCGGCGCACGCGCTCGGCCTCACGCTCGACCGCATCCGGGTGGTCGCCGGCGACACCGGCGGCGGCTTCGGCTCCAAGGAGCACCTGTACCCGGACGAGGCGCTGGTGTGCCTGGCGGCGATGCGGCTGGGCCGTCCCGTGGCCTGGGCGGAGACACCGGGCGACCGGCTGGTGGCGTCGCTGCCCGCGCGGGCGGCGACGCATCGGGCCCGGCTGGCCCTGGACGCGGACGGGCGGTTCGTGGCGATCCACGCGGACGTGCTCGGCGACCTGGGCGCGCATCCCTCCAACGTGGGCACCTCGCCGTTCGCGGTGACCGCTTCGATGCTGCCGGGGCCGTACCGGTTCGAGCGCGCGGGGGCGCGGCTGCGGTGCGTGCTCACCAACACCGTGCCGACCGGCTCCTACCGCGGCTTCGGCATGCCGGAGGCGGCGATGACCAGAGAACGGCTGATCGACGAGGCGGCCAGGCGGCTCGGCCTGGATCCCGTCGAGCTGCGGCTGCGCAACCTGATCGGCCCGGACGAACTGCCCTACACCAGCCGGATGGGCCAGGCCTACGACTCGGGCGACTATCCGGGCGCGCTGCGCGCCCTGTGCGAGCTGGTCCGGGCGCCCGCCAAGGACGACGGGCGGCTGCGCGGCGTCGGGTACTCCTGCCAGGTCGAGGGCACCGGCCTCGGCCCGTCGGAGGTGATGCGGCGGATGGGCATGCGGGCGGGCGGGTTCGAGACCGCGGTGGTGCGCATGGAGGCGGACGCCTCGGTGGTCGTGTCCGCGGGCGTGGCCGGGATGGGGCAGGGCATCGAGACGACGCTGGCGCAGATCGCCGCCGAGCGCGTCGGGGTGCCGCTGGCGGGCGTGCGGGTGGTGCTGGGGGACACGGCGGCCACGCCGTACTCGGGGGTCGGCTCGATCGCGAGCCGGTCGCTGGTCGTCGGCGGCGGCGCGCTGCGGCAGGCGGCCGACCGGCTCAAGGAGCGGGTCCTCGCGCTGGCCGCGCACCGGCTGGAGGCGGCGCCGGAGGACCTGGAGCTGGTCGACGCGACGGTGCGGGTGAAGGGCGACCCCCATGCGGCGCTGACGCTGCGGGAGATCGCCACGCACGCCTGGCGCGGCTGGGATCTGCCCGAGGGCTTCTCACCCGGCCTGGAGGAGCGGGTGTCCTACGACCCGCCGGACTCCACCTACGCCTACGGCGCGCACGCGGCGGCGGTGGCCGTCGATCCGGAGACCGGGAAGGTCGAGGTGGAGGGCTACTGGGCGGTGGCCGACTCCGGCGTGGTCGTCAACCCGGCCATCGTCGAGGGGCAGCTGGTCGGCGGCATAGCGCAGAGCATCGGGATGGCGCTGACCGAGGAGGTCGTCTACACGGCGGACGGGCAGCCGGGCGCCATGTATCTGACGCCGACGGTGCGCGACGTGCCGGACATCACGGTGGTGCTGCGCAGTTCCCCGTCGCCGATCACGCCGGGCGGCATGAAGGGCGCCGGGGAGTCGGGCACGATCGGGCCGCCCGCGGCGATCGCCAACGCGGTCGCCGCGGCGCTGCCCGAGGTCGCCGAGCGGGTGACGCGCACCCCGATGACGCCCGAGGTGGTGTGGGGCTGGCTCAGCGCGCCACGGTGACCTGCGGGCCGGGCGCGTCCTCGTCGTCGAGGTCGATCTCGACGCCCATCTCGTCGGCGATGCGCATGGCCTCCTCGATGAGGGTCTCCACGATCTGCGACTCGGGGACGGTCTTGATGACCTCGCCCTTGACGAAGATCTGGCCCTTGCCATTGCCGGAGGCGACGCCGAGATCGGCCTCGCGGGCCTCGCCGGGGCCGTTGACGACGCAGCCCATGACGGCCACGCGCAGCGGCACCTTCATGCCCTCAAGCCCGGCCTGGACCTGCTCGGCCAGCGTGTAGACGTCGACCTGGGCGCGGCCGCAGGACGGGCAGGAGACGATCTCCAGGCCGCGCTCGCGCAGCCCGAGCGACTCCAGGATCTGGGCGCCGACCTTGACCTCCTCGACCGGAGGAGCCGACAGCGAGACGCGGATGGTGTCGCCGATGCCCTCGGCCAGCAGCGCGCCGAAGGCGACCGCCGACTTGATCGTGCCCTGGAAGGCGGGCCCGGCCTCGGTGACGCCGAGGTGGAGCGGGTAGTCGCACCTCTGGGCGAGCAGCCGGTAGGCGTTGATCATCACGACCGGGTCGTTGTGCTTGACCGAGATCTTGATGTCGCGGAAGCCGTGCTCCTCGAACAGCGAGCACTCCCACAGCGCGGACTCGACCAGCGCCTCGGGGGTGGCCTTGCCGTACTTCTGCAGGAGGCGGGGGTCGAGCGAACCGGCGTTGACGCCGATGCGGATCGGGGTGCCCGTCTCGGCGGCGGCCTTGGCGATCTCACCGACCTTGTCGTCGAACTTCTTGATGTTGCCCGGGTTGACCCGCACCGCGGCGCAGCCCGCGTCGATGGCGGCGAAGACGTACTTCGGCTGGAAGTGGATGTCGGCGATGACCGGGATCTGCGACTTCTTGGCGATGATGGGCAGGGCCTCGGCGTCGTCCTGGGACGGCACCGCGACGCGGACGATCTGGCAGCCCGAGGCGGTCAGCTCGGCGATCTGCTGCAGGGTCGCGTTGATGTCGGCGGTGACCGTGGTCGTCATCGACTGCACGGATACCGGCGCGTCGCCGCCCACCGGCACGTTGCCGACCATGATCTGGCGGGAGTGCCGGCGTTCGGCGAGCGGCTTCGGGCGGACCGTCGGAATGCCGAGTGCTACAGAAGTCACGGGACCCAGTCTAGGCAACGCCGGTGAGCTCACCGGCACGTGTACGGGCCCAGGCGTCGGCGGCGAGCACTTCCTCGACCGTGTCGGCCGGGGTGACCTGGTGTTCGGCGACGACCTCGGCCACGGTGTCCACGATCGCGAGGAACGGCAGCGCCCCGCGCATGAAGGCGTCCACGCAGACCTCGTTGGCCGCGTTGTAGACGGCCGGGGCGGTGCCGCCCTCGGTGCCGACGTGCCTGGCCAGCTCGACGCTGGGGAACGCCTCGTTGTCGAGCGGCTCGAACGTCCAGGTGTGGGCGGTGCTCCAGTCGACCGGCCGGGCGGCGCCGTCGACGCGGTGGGGGTGGCCGAGCGCCAGAGCGATCGGCAGCCGCATGTCGGGCGGGCTGGCCTGGGCGATGGTGGAGCCGTCCACGTACTCGACCATGGAGTGGATGATCGACTGCGGGTGGACGACGACCTCGATGCGCTCGAAGCCGATGTCGAACAGCAGGTGCGCCTCGATGACCTCCAGGCCCTTGTTGACCAGGGTCGCGGAGTTGATGGTGATGACCGGCCCCATCGACCAGGTGGGGTGGGCGAGGGCCATCTCGGGGGTGACGCCGGTGAGCTCGGCGCGCCGCCTGCCGCGAAACGGCCCGCCGGACGCGGTGACGATGAGCTTGCGTACCGCCTCGGGGTCGTACCCGGAGGGTCCTGAGGCCCACAGCGACTGCTGCAGCGCCGAGTGCTCGGAGTCGACCGGCACGATCTGGCCGGGCTTGGCCCGCCGCTTGACCAGGGGTCCGCCGATGATCAGGGACTCCTTGTTGGCCAGGGCGAGCGTGCGGCCTGCGTCGAGCGCGGCCAGCGTGGAGGTCAGGCCGAGCGCCCCGGTGATGCCGTTGAGCACCAGCGGCGTGGCGCCGGGCGCCCAGGCGGCCCCGGGCAGGTCGCCGGATCCGCTGGGTGTCCAGGTGGCGACCTCGGCGACGCCCTCGGGCCCGGCCAGGACTTCGGGCCGGACGCCGCGCGCCGCCAGCGCCTCCTTCAGCGTCGGTACGGCCGCCGCGTCGGCCACCGCGACCGCCTCGACCCCGAACCGGGCGGCCTGCTCGGCCAGCAGTCCGGCTCTGCCGCCCCCGGCCGCCAGCGCCACCACGTGGAAGCCGGCCGGGTGGGCGTCGATCACGTCGAGCGCTTGGGTGCCGATCGAGCCGGTGGAGCCGAGGACGACGACGGGGCGGGAGATGTCTGCATGCACGGCTCCATTCTCCCGCCCGGGAGTGCCGCCCTGTTCACCAGTTGGTGAAAGCGCCGTCCGAGCCGCGCAGATGGGGCCGCTCCGCGGCGACGGCCCGGTATCGGCGGGCGGCGTCCCGGTCGATGTCCACCCCGATACCGGGAATGTCGGATATCTCCACGCGGCCGGCGTGGATCTTCGGCCGGGCGGTGAACAGCGCGTCGATCTCGGGCTCCGGCTGCTCCTGGTGCTCCTGGATCGCCACGTTCGGGCAGGCGAGGTTGAGGTGGAGCGAGGAGGCCGCGGTGACGGGGCCGAGCGGGTTGTGGGTGGCGAGCTTGACGTAGTGGGCCTCGCACATGGCCGCGATCTTCTTGGCCTCGGTGAGCCCGGCCGCCACGCCCACGTCGACCCGGGCGTAGTCGATGAGGTCGGCCTCCACCAGTCGCTGGAACTCCCACTTCGAGCCGAACTGCTCGCCGGCCGCGAGCGGCGCCGCCGTACGGGAGCGGAGCATGCGGTAGGCGTCCAGGCCCTCGCTGCGCAGCGGGTCCTCCACGAAGTACGGCCGCGCCGCCTCGATCTCCCTGCACAGGGTGAGCGCCTCCGGCGGGTCGAGCCGGGTGTGGACGTCGAGTATGAGCTCGACCTCGTCCCCGACGGACGCCCTGACCTGGTGGAACAGCTCGATCCCCGCCCGCATGGAGGCGCGCTGGTCAAGGACGCCGTCCGGCGCGTGGGGCACGGCGAAGCGCAGGTGCCCCCAGCCTTCCGCGACCAGGTCCCGGGCCTTGGCCAGGAAGCGCTCGCGGTCGTGGTAGTCGTCGCCCAGGTGGATGTAGGCGGGCACGTGGTCGCGCACCCGGCCGCCGAGCAGTTCGTAGACGGGCACGCCGAGGGCCTTGCCCTTGATGTCCCAGAGCGCCACGTCCACCGCGGCGATGGCCGCCGACACGAAGCGGTCGGCCGGGAAGAAGCCGCGGCGGAACATGACCTGCCAGAGGTGCTCGATCCTGGCCGGGTCCTCGCCGACGAGCAGTTCGCCGAGGTGCTCGATGGCGCCGGCCACGGCCTTCTGGCGCGAGCGGATGCCCACCTCGCCGATGCCGTGCAGGCCCTCGTCGGTATCCAGGACCAGCAGCATCATGCTGTCGCCGTGGTCGGGCAGGGTCAGCACTTCCCAGCCGGTGATCTTCACTCGTGCTCCTATGAAAACGTTCCCGAGAATCTCAAGAACGCATCATGGCATCTCCGCGTAATCTGCAAAAGATCTGGATTTATCACTCTTGACGCATGGCGGTAACGTTTGCAAGCATCCTGGCTACCAACGAAGAGGAGGCCGGAGTGGCGGTAACCATCAAGGAAGTGGCGAGCGCCGCCGGGGTCTCCGTCTCGACCGTCTCGCGCGCCTTCACCGCGCCCGACCAGGTGCAGCCGCAGACACTGCAGCGCATCCTCGACGCGGCGTCCAAGCTCGGCTACGCGCCCAATCCGGCCGCCCGCTCCCTGCGCGGCGGCAGGACCGGCTCGCTCGGGCTGATCATCCCCGACATAAACAACCCGTTCTTCCCGCCGATCTTCAAGGCCATGCAGGCCAGGGCCCGGCGTCAGGGGTACACGATCCTGGCCGCCGACACCGACGAGCGGGAGTTCGACGAGCTCGAGACCATCGCCACCGTCTCCAAAAGGGTCGACGGCCTGGTGCTCTGGGCGTCCATGCTCGGCGAGGACCGGCTGCGCGAGCTGGCGGCGGAGATTCCGCTCGTGCTGGTCAACCGGCACGTCGAGGGCATTCCCGAACTGCGCATCTCACTGGCGGCCGGCATCGCGCAGGCCGCCGAGCACCTCAAGGCCTACGGCCACACCCGCTGCGTGTTCGTCAACGGCTCGCGACCCGAGCTCGAACGCGGCAAGTCCATCAGGGAGTCGTTCGAGGCGCACGAGCTCTCGCTCGCCGAGCTCGGCCCCTACGAGCCCCGCTTCGAGACCGGCGTGCACGCCGCGACCCTGGTCGCCTCCGGCGACGCCACGGCCGTCGTCGCGCACAACGACCTGGTCGCCCTCGGCGTGCTCCACCAGCTCGCCAAGCTCGACGTCAAGGTCCCCGGCGCCGTCAGCGTGATCGGCATCGACGACACGCTGCTCGCCGCCACGTCCACCCCCTCGCTGACCACGATCAGGATCTCCGCCGACGAGGTCGCCACCCAGGCCGCCGACCTGCTCATCGACACGATCGCGGGCAGGGGCGAGGGGCGCGTGGTGGAGATCGGCTCGCGCCTGATCCCGCGCGCCTCCACGGGGCCCGCCCCGCGCTGAACCCCAACCTCCTGAAGGTGCGGCGTTCGCCGTACCTCTATCCCCACCTGCCCCGACGCGGGAGAGTCATCATGAAACACACCGCCGCCCTTCTCGGCTGCGCCGTCCTCGCCACGGCGCTCGCGGCGTGCGGATCACCCAGCGCCGACGACGGCGCGGTCGTGATCCGCGTGCAGGGCATGCCGCCCGCCACGGACAAGCCCGGCCTCGCCCAGTTCAAGACGATGGTCGCGGACTTCGAGCGGCAGAACCCCGGCATCAAGGTTCAGGGCTCGACGACCGCCTTCGACCCGCTGACGTTCTCCGCCAAGCTGGCCGGCGGGCGGGCCGAGGAGGTCATCAAGGTCCCCCTGACCGAGCCGCAGGGTCTCATCGCGCGCAAGCAGGTGCAGCCCCTGACCGCCGAGCTCGGCAAGTGGGCGCACTACAAAGAGTTCAACCCGCAGGTCCTGCAGCCGCTCAGCGACGACTCCGGCCAGGTGTACGGCGTGCCGCAGGCCCCCTTCGCCCAGGGCCTGGTCTACAACCGCGAGCTGTTCACCAAGGCCGGGCTCGACCCGGACAAGCCCCCCGCCACCTGGGATGAGGTACGCGCGGCCGCCAAGAAGATCGCCGGGAAGACGGGCAAGGCCGGGTTCGTCCACGAGTCGAAGAGCAACCAGGGCGGCTGGCAGCTCACCATGCTCACCTACACCCACGGCGGCGAGATCGAGAAGGACAGCGGCGGCACGTACGTCGCCGCCTTCAACGCCGAGCCTGCCAAGAAGGCGCTGACCCTGCTCAAGGAGATGCGCTGGAGCGACGACTCAATGGGCAGCAACCAGCTCAACGACCAGAACGACGTCATCAAGCGCTTCGCCGCCGGCGAGATCGGCATGTACATGGGCACGCCGGGCACCTACCGCCTGGCCAAGATGACCTACGGCATGGAGAACACCGACGCGTTCGGCATCGGCCCGCTCCCCCAGGCCGGCGGCAAGGCCACGCTGACCGGCGGCGACGTCTATCTGGTGCCCAAGTCGGTGAGCAAGGAGAAGGCCGCGGCGGCGGTGAAGTGGCTGCTGTTCGCCTACGCCCAGCCCGCCTACGACCCGGCCGCGGCGGCGGAGCGGGCCAAACAGCTCGCCGCCGACCCCGAGTCGGCGGTCGGGGTGCCGACCCTGCCGATGTTCGACGCCGCGCAGCAGGCCAAGATCGACGATGCGGTCAAGCCGCACGTGAACGTCAAGCTTGAGCATTTCGCGCCCTGGCTGGAGGGCACGCCCGCGCTCACGCTCAAGCCCGAGCCGCCCGTGCAGGCCCAGCAGGTCTACGCGGTACTCGACACGGTCGTGCAGGCGGTGCTCACCGACAAGGACGCCGACATCGACGCGCTGCTGGCCAAGGCGGAGACCGACGTGAACGCCAAGCTCGCCGCCGCCCAGCGATGATCCGCAAGAACACGCTCACGGCACTGGTCTTCCTCGTGCCCGCGCTCATCGTCTTCGGCGCCTTCTCCTGGTGGCCGATCGTGCGCGGGCTGCTGATCAGCTTCCAGAGCACCAACCTGGTCGACCCCGCCGAGTGGGTGGGGCTGGCCAACTTCACCGCCCTGTTCGCCGACCCGCTGCTCGGCGTCTCGATCCGCAACACCCTGCTGTTCGTCGGGCTGGCGCTGCTGATCGGCTTCCCGGCCCCGCTGGTGCTGGCCACGGTCATGGCCACGGTACGGCGGGCGGCCGGCATCTACCGGTTCCTCGTCTACCTGCCGGTCGTCATCCCCCCGGTGGTGGCGATCCTGCTGTGGAAGTGGTTCTACGACCCCGGGCACGGCCTGTTCAACGAGCTGTTCGGCCTGGCCGGCCTGGGACCGTTCCCGTGGCTGGACTCGCCCGGCAGCGCGATGCTCAGCCTGGTGCTCCAGTCGACGTGGGCGGGGATGGGCGGCGCCGTCCTCATCTACCTGGCGGCCATCGTCGGCATCCCCTCGGAGCTGTACGAGGCCGCCCAGATGGACGGCGCCTCCATCCGCGCCCGGATCTGGCACATCACGCTGCCGCAGCTGCGCCCGGTCATCGGGCTGCTGCTGCTCATGCAGCTCATCACCACCATGCAGGTGTTCACCGAGCCGTACGTCTTCACCGGCGGCGGCCCGGAGAACTCCACCCTGACCGTGCTGCTGCTGATCTTCCGCTACGCCTTCCAGGACGGCGCCTACGGCCAGGCCGCCGCGCTGTCGCTGCTGCTGGCGATCGTCCTGGGCATCCTGTCCGCGGTCTACCTGCGGGCCACCCGGAGCTGGAGCGCCTCATGATGATCTCGCCGGTGGAGGAGCGGCGGCCGGCCGTACGGGCGGCGCTGCGCTCGATCCAGTGGGTCACGCTCGGCCTGCTGGTGGCGCTGGGGATCGGGCCGCTCTACATGACGGTCAAGGGCGCGGTCTCGCCCTCGGCCGACCTGATCGCCAAGCCGCTGGAGCTGTGGCCGGCCGACCCGCGCCCGGAGAACTTCGCCACCGCCTGGGCCGATCTGGGCGTCGGCGGGTACCTGCTCAACACGCTGCAGGTCGTCGGCGGGGCGTGGGCGGTGCAGCTGTTCGTGGCGGTGACCGCCGGGTTCGCGCTGTCGGTGCTGCGGCCCCGGTTCGGCCGGTACGTGTACGGGGCGATTCTGGCCACGATGTTCGTCCCCTACACGGTCTCGATGGTCAGCCTGTTCATGACCGTCATCGACCTGGGGCTGGTCGACACCTACTGGGCGATCTGGCTGCCGGCGGGCGCGAGCGCGTTCAACGTGCTGCTGGCCAAGCGTTTCTTCGACGCGCTGCCCGCCGAGCTGTTCGCGGCGGCGCGCATCGACGGGGCGACCACCTGGCAACTGCTCACCAAGATCGTGCTGCCGATGAGCCGGCCGATCGTGGCGGTGATCAGCCTGCTGGCCGTCATGCACAGCTGGAAGGACTTCATCTGGCCCCTCGTGGCCATCACCGACCCGGAGAAGCAGCCGATCAGCGTCGCGCTGGCCAACCTGGCCGAGCAGGCGCCGCAGGACGAGCTGATCGCCGCCATGGCGATGGCGCTCGCCCCGCCGGTGCTGGTCTTCCTGGTCTTCCAGAAGTACATCGTCGCCGGTCTGGGATTCACCGGCGTCAAGGGCTGACAACTCGCGAAAGGCACCCCCATGCCGGACATCTCACCCCTGCCAGAAGTCTCACGACGCAACGCCCTGCAGATCGCGGGCGCGGCCGCCATCGCACCCGCCGCCGCCGCCGTCGCACCCGCCCTCGCGCCCTCGCCCGCGCGGGCGAGCACCGCGCCGACCGCCACCGCGCCGATCACGATCGAGGCCGACGGCATCGTGCTCACCGCCGGGACCGACGGGTCGATCACGGTCGGCGACGGCGCCGACCGGATCAAGCTCACCCATTTCATGATCAAGGACAGCGTCTTAGGGCAGCAGCGCACCTTCGGCGGCACGCCCTCCCTGATCACCGTGGACGGGCGGCAGGCCATCCAGATCGCCTACGTCATGTCCGCCTCCGCCCAGGCGGTCACGGTACGCGGGATCTTCACGGTCGCCGCCCGCCGGGCCCGCCTGCGCTGGGAGGTCTCGGGCAGCACGACGCTGACCCCGACCGGCTACATGTTCGCCAGGACCCTGCTGGCGCCCTCGGCGCCCGAGCGCTACGTGCCCGCGACCAAGTGGACGCGCGATGCCCGGGGCGGCGTGCCGTACGAGATCAATGACGGCGCGCTCTACCAGGAGACGTGGAGCGACACGCAGGCCTACTTCCGGCTGGCCAAGACCACGCCCGGCTTCACGAACGCGAGCTGGATCCACGCCCCCGCCGGCGCCGACGGCGCCACCGACGTCGAGCTGGTGCTCGGCGCGATGCGTCCGGCCGCCGCCAACGCGCTGGGCGCCGGCGCGCCGCTCAGCGTCGACGTCTGGAGCGAGCAGCCCTTCGGCCTCTACGGCAGTGCCGCGCCCATGGCGCTGAAGGCCCAGGTCGTGAACGGCGCCACCGTACCACGGCAGGTGACGCTGACCTGGTGGGCCCGCGACTTCGACGGCGGCCAGGTCGGCGGCGGCACCCTGAACAGGACCCTCGCGCCCGGCGCCGTCTGGGACGAGTCGTTCACCGTCGCGGGAGCCCCGCAGGGCATCGTCTTCACCGAGGTCAAGGCGGTCGCCGGGACCGACGAGGTGTTCGCCCGCACCAACCTGGCCACGCTCAAGGACCACGTCTACCAGGCCGAGGGCCGCTTCGGCATCGCGAACTACACCTGGATGCTCGTCCCGGACAAGGCGGCCGTCGGGCAGCTGATGAAGAAGATCGGCGTCAAGTCGGTGCGCATCGCCTATGACGGCGCGCCCGGCCACTCCCCCGCCGAGCTCGACGCCCTCGGCATCCCGCACAACGTGCAGCTCGGCGGCGTCATCTTCAACGGCACGCCCGAGCAGATCACCAAGTGGGCCGACGAGAAGGCGGCGATCGCCCGCGCCTCCGGCGCCCGCTACTTCGAGGTGGCCAACGAGCTCAACCAGCCGTGGATGTCCGGTCAGAAGGCGGCCGAGTACGTGCGCGATGGGCTCAAGCCGATCCACGACCGCCTGAACGGCTCCGGCATCAAGCTCATGAACTGCGGCCTCGGCGGCATGGACGTCAACTGGACCGCGAACTTCCACAAGGCGGGCGGCTGGCCGCTCATCGACGTCTTCGCCTTCCACCCGGGGCGCGGCAACTTCACCCCGGACTACGCGCCGCCGCCGTCGGAGTGGCAGCAGGGCGAGAACGGCACGTACTGGAACTTCCTCGGCGCGCTGCGCGAGGCGCGCAGGACCGTCGACGCGCACGGCGGCGGCAAGGAGCTCTGGCTGACCGAGGCGTACGCCTGCACCCGGCCCAACCGCTGGTGGAACGACAACCACCGGCAGGCGGCGGAGAACGTGCTGCTCACGCTGGCCCTGGCGCTGTCGGAGGGGGTGGACGGCGTGAACTGGTACCAGCCCCACGACAGCACGATCCACCACCCGCAGGAGGCCGACCCGAACAACGCCGAGTACCACTTCGGCCTCATGAACCGCGACACCAGCGTCAAGGCGGCCCTGCTGGCCTTCGCCACGGCCACCAGGACGCTGGAGGGCGCCAGGTTCGTCACGTGGATGACCTTCAAGGACCAGCAGGTCAAGGGCCTGCGGTTCGACGGGTTCGCCATCCTGTGGACCCGCGCGGACGGCTACCACCTGAACGCCGACCACGGCCCCGACCAGTGGTACCCGCACAAGGAGGCGTGGGTGGACCACTGGCCGACCAAGACGCGGCTCACCGTGGCGGCCAAGGGCGCGCACGTGCGCGTCGTGGACTGCATCGGCCGCGAGACCCGGGTCCCGGTGAAGAACGGCAAGGTGACGCTGACTCTGGACGGCGCGCCCCGCATCTACTACGGATTGTGCTAATGCGACAAGAAACCATAAAAGCTGACATCACGGTGGTCGGCGGCGGCCTGGCGGGAACCTGCGCCGCCATCGCCGCCGCCCGCCTCGGCCGTACCGTCGCCCTGGTCAACAACCGGCCGGTGCTCGGCGGCAACTCCAGCAGCGAGGTCCGCGTCTGGGTCTGCGGCGCCACCGGCCACGGCAAGAACCACCACGCCCGCGAGGGCGGCATCATGGGCGAGCTGTTCGTCGAGAACCAGTACCGCAACCCGCACGGCAACCCCTACTTCTGGGACACCACGATCCTCGACGCCGTCCGCGCCGAGCCGAACCTCTCCGTCTTCCTCAACACCGACGTCCGCCACGTCACCGCCGGCCCCGGCGGCATCGAGTCGGTCACCGGCTGGATGATGGGCTCGGAGCGGGAGATCACCTTCGAGTCCGGGCTCTTCCTCGACTGCACCGGCGACGGCCTGGTCGGCCACCTCGCCGGCGCGAGCCACCGCATCGGGCGCGAGGGCCGCGAGGAGTACGGCGAGCCGTGGGCGCCGGAGGTCCCCGACGACATCACGCTCGGCAGCACGCTGCTGTTCTACACCAAGGACGCGGGCGAGCCCGTCCGCTACGTCCCGCCGGACTTCGCCAAGGACATCACCCGGACCTCCATCCCCGAGCGCCGCATCATCAAGGCCGGCGACAACGGCTGCGCCTACTGGTGGATCGAGTTCGGCGGCGAACTCGACACCGTCCACGACAACGACCGCATCCGCGACGAGCTCTGGTCGGTCATCTACGGCATCTGGGACCACATCAAGAACTCGGGCCAGTTCGACGCCGACACGATGACACTCGAATGGGTGGGCGCGCTGCCCGGCAAGCGCGAGTACCGCCGCCTGCTCGGCGACTACGTGCTCACCCAGCACGACGTGCTCGGCCAGACGCCGTTCGAGGATCGCGTCGCCTTCGGCGGCTGGTCCATCGACCTGCACCCGCCGCAGGGCATGTACGCCACCGAGGCCGGGGCCAGGCAGCAGTACGCCGACGGGATCTACCACATCCCCTACCGCTCGCTCTACTCGGTCGACGTGCCCAATCTGCTCATGGCCGGCCGCAACATCTCCGCCTCGCACGTGGCCTTCGGCTCCACCCGCGTCATGGCCACCTGCGCGACGATCGGCCAGGCCGCGGGCACCGCCGCCGCCCTGTGCGCCGCGACGGGCGCGCGACCGCGTGACCTGCCGGTCGCCGACCTGCAACGCACCCTGCTGCGCGAGGACGCCTCCGTCGTCGGCCTGCGCTACGACGACCCCGCCGACCTCTGCGGCACGGCCGCCGCCACCGCGTCCGGCACCCTCACCCGGCTCGTGGCCGACACCCCGCAGGAGGCGTGGCGGCTCGACGCCGACGCCGGGATCGTGCTGCCGGTGGACCCGTCGCTCACCGGGGTACGGCTGCTGCTCGACGCCGCCGGCGACACCACGCTCACCGTCGAGTTGCACGACCCGGTGCTCGGCCAGAACTACGTGCCGCGCGAGCTGGTCGCCACCCGGGAGATCGCGCTCGCGGCCGGTGAGAAGCAGTGGGCGGAGCTGGGCCTGGACTGGCACCCGGAGACAGCGCGCAACGCCTTCCTGCTGGTCAAGGCCAATCCCCTGGTGTCCCTGCACGTGGCGGACCAAGCCACTCCCGGGGTGCTGTGCTTCACGCGGGTGCCGCTGCCGCCGCAGGCCGAGTCGCCGCAGCCGCTGCGGGAGTGGAGTGACCGGGGGTTGCTGCGCCGTACCTTCTGCCTGGAGACGGGGGTGACGGCGGCCTTCGCGCCGGGCAAGGCGCTCGACGGCTACCAGCGCCCCTACGCCGGGCCGCACATGTGGGTCTCGGCCACGCTGCCCGCCGAACTGGAGCTGCGCTGGCCGGAGCCGGTGACGATCGGGCGGGTGGAGGTCATCGCCGACGACGACGTCAACGAGGATCTGATCAATCTGCATCATCACCGCACGCCGTTCGAGATCATCCCGACGCTCGTGCGCGACTACCGCGTCGAGGCGCTCGCCGGCGGGCGGTGGCGGCAGGTCGCCGAGACCCGCGGCAACCGCCGCAGGCGGATCGCGCACCCGCTGCCCGAGCCCGTGACGGCGGAGGGGCTGCGGATCGTCGTCGAGGCGTCGAACGGGGCGCCCTCCGCGCACCTGATCGCGGTCAGGGCCTACTGATGGAGCGCGTGCTGGTGACCGGCGCCGCGGGGCGGATCGGGCGGTCGGTGCTCGGCCTGCTGCAGGCGCGGGGCGTCGAGGCGGTCGCGCTGGAACGTTCGGACCCCGGCGATCTGCCCGTCGCGCGGGTGGTGACCGGCGACGCGACCGATCCCGCGGCCGTCAGGCGGGCTCTGGACGGCGTGGACGCGGTGATCCACCTCGCCGCCATCGCCACGCCGGAGTGGCTGCCCGCCGAGCAGGTGTTCGGGCTGAACACGCTGGCCACCTTCACCGTGCTGGAGCAGGCCGGGCTGGCGGGGGTGCGCCGGGTGTGCCTGGCCAGCTCGATGGCGGCCGACGGGGTGCCGTTCGCGGCGCGGGAACTTCATCCGGCCTACGTGCCGGTGGACGAGCGGCTGCCGTCGCAGTCCGAGGACCCCTATGCGCTGTCCAAGCAGGTCGACGAGCTGACCGCGGCGACGATGGCGCGGCGGCACGGGATGGGGATCGTGGCGTTGCGCCTGCCGTACGTGGGCGGGTTCGATGAGCGGCTCGACGCGTTCGCCGCGCGTTGCGCCGCCGACCCCGGCGCGCACGCCCGCGGCTACTGGGCCTACCTGGAGACGCGCGACGCCGCCCGCGCGTGCGTGCTGGCCCTGGGGGTGCCGGGTCCCGGCGTGGAGGTGGTGAACGTCTGCGCGCCCGAGACGATGGCGAAGGAGCCGACCGAGGACCTGCTGCGCCGCTACCACCCCGACGCGGAGGTACGCGCTCCGCTGCCCGGCCGGACGGTCCCGGTGGACCTGTCGAAGGCGGAGCGGCTGCTGGGTTTCACGGCCGAATACCGGCTACAGATGTGACACCAGATAATCGACGGCATTAATGCCCGAATATCGCTATATCTGTTCGCGTAAATCTTGAGAAATCGGGATATTGGCACCGCTACCTTCCAACCCCAGGTCCGGTTTCGGGAGGTACGTAATGCACCGCAGAGTCGCTCTGCTTTCCCTCGTCACCCTCGCGGCCGGGAGCTTCCTGCTCCCGGCCGGGGCGGCGCAGGCCACGGCGGGCCCCAAGCCCGCCGCCAAAGCCGCCGCAGACAGCAAGTCCGAGCAGCGCGAGGTCCTGTCCTACTGGACCCCGCAGAAGATGGAGGACGCGCAGCCGCTCACTCCCCCCGCGCCCAAGGCCAACGCCAAGCACGGCCCCGGCACCCCCGGCGAGCCGACCACGGGCAACCCCTGGGGAGTCCCGCCCACCGGCACCCCCCAGCAGCAGGCCCAGGCCAGCGGCGGCGCCCCGTGGACCCGCGGCGGCGCCGTGGCGCAGACCACCGGCCGGGTCTTCTTCACCTACCAGGGCCGCAACGCCTCGTGCTCGGGTTCGGCCGTGACCAGCGCCAACGAGAGCGTCGTCATCACCGCCGGGCACTGCGTCAAGATGGGCGGCGCCTTCCACACCAACTGGGTCTTCGTGCCCGGCTACAACGCCGGACAGCGGCCCCACGGCACCTGGCCGGCCACCAGACTGCTCACCACGCCGCAGTGGAACGCCCGTGAGGACATCAACTTCGACATGGCCGCGGCGGTCGTCGCACCCCTGTCCGGCAAGACCCTGACGGACGTGGTGGGCGGGCAGGGCATCTCCTTCAACCAGGGCCGGAGGGTGCAGATGCACGCGTTCGGCTACCCGGCGGCGGCGCCGTACGACGGGTCGAAGCTGATCTACTGCGCCGGGCGGACCTTCGACGACTTCCTGCTCTCCCGCGACCACGGCCTGACATGTAACATGACCGGTGGTTCGAGCGGGGGTCCATGGTTCCAGAGTTTCAACGAGAGTTCCGGGCTGGGCACGCTCAACTCGGTCAACAGCTTCAAATACAACTTCGCCCCCAACTGGATGTTCGGCCCATACTTCGGGGCAGAAGCCCAGGCCGTCTACAACTCCGCCCAGAGCACCGACGCCCTCTGACGCATTTACCGAAAGTAGTCACAAGAACACCCGTCGTAGTGCACACTCGGGGTTCATGACCCTGAGCACCCCCCTGCTTGCGGCGGCACCGCTCGTCGCGGGACTGGTGGGACCGGCACTCATCGGCGCGACGGCGCTCGCGCCCGCCCATCAGCCAGCCGACCGCCCGTCCGTCACCAGCGTCGAGCGCGCGGCACCCCGCGCCGAGGTCGTCGAGCACGTCGCCGCCCGCACACCCGCGGACCAGCGGCGCGTGCTCGGCTACTGGACACCTCAGCGGATGGCCGGAGCTCTGCCGATCGACATGCTCGGCCTCGTCATGAAGGGCGGCGGGCTGCTCAGCGGACTGTCCAGCAGGTCCGGCGTCGGCACGGCGCCCGAGGTGGCCGGGGGCGCGGCCAAGATCGTCACCCGCGAGCTGCCCGGCAAGGCGGCGGTCCCCGGGCTGGCGGGCGGCGCGACTCCACGGCACCAGTCGGCCAGGCCCCAGGCCACGACCTCCGGCTCCCGCTGGGTGACCGGCGGCCTGGTGTCCAAGACCACCGGCCGGGTCTTCCTCACCGTGGGCGGCGTCGACTTCGTGTGCTCCGCCGGCACCGTCAGGAGCGCCAACCGCGACGTCGTCGTCACGGCGGGCCACTGCGTGAAGGACGGGGCCGGGGATTGGGCGGACAACTGGACGTTCGTACCCGGGTACCAGGAGGGCGGGGGGCAGCCGTACGGGGCGTACACGGCCAGGCGGATGTTCGTCGCCGGCCCGTGGTCGCGCAGCGGCGACGACAGCTACGACGTGGGCATGGTCGCCCTGAACACCTCGCGGGGCAAGCACGTGGCCGACGTGGTCGGCACCCAGGAGATCGCCTTCAACGGCGGCAGAGGCGGCCAGGCCTATGGCTTCGGCTACCCGGCCGACCCCCCGTACGACGGCGAGCGCCTGTTCTACTGCGCGGGCCGCCTGCGCAACGACCCCTACGGCCAGACCCGCGACCAGGGCCTGGGCTGCGACATGACCGCGGGCTCAAGCGGCGGCCCGTGGCTGACCCGCTTCGACCCCGCGACCGGCAAGGGCACGGTGACCTCGGTCAGCAGCTTCAAGTACTCCGACGACCAGGGCACCATGTACGGCCCCTACTTCGGCGACTCCGCCCGCGCCCTCTTCACCACCGCCCAGAACGCCTGACGGCCTCGCCCGGCTAGGCGTGCTGGCGGCGCACCATTTCGGCGATCCAGACGGGCGCGAACGGAGACGTGCAACCCGGGGACGTCGGGTAGTCCTTGAGCACCTCCAGGCGTTCACCGATGCCGACGGCACGGGCGCGGTGCTCGGCGTGCTCGATCCCGATCTGCGCCAGGCAGTGGTTCATCGCCCACTGCAGGCGATCCGGGGCGCCCTTCATCTCCGCCTCGATGACGTCGAGCAGCCCTGCCAGGTCGAGGACGCCAGGCTGCTTCGCCACACGTTCGGTGGTCAGCGCCCAGCCCGCGCTCGCCACGACCGGATCCGGATCGGCGTACCAGGCCACGCGCAGCTCTTCGACGTGCGGGTTCTTCTTCACCACGTAGTTCACGAGCCAGTCGTGCACCTTGGGCGTGCCGGCGTCGCGAACCATGGCGTCCAGTTCGTCGCGCTCGAACGCCTTCGGGCGGCAGATCAGGAGCGCCAGCAGCCTCGCCGCGGTGTCGCCCGTCTTCCACAGCTCACGGGCGAGTTCTTGCTGTGTCTTCAGCCGCTTGGCGAGGGCGCGCAGCTTGGTGAGGTTCACGCCGTGGTCGTCGCCGTGTCGCTCGTTCACCTCGCGGATCTTCGGGTCCTCGAGTACGGCCAGCTCGGCCATCACCTCGGCCACCGTGGTCTCGGCCACCCCAACCTCCCGTCCGTCACGTACGGGGCTCAGCCTACGTGCCGGCGCAGCCCTGCGACCAGGAGCGCGACCAGGCGGCGGGCGTCGTAGCGGGGGTCGGTCTCGGCGCCGACGCAGAGGTTTCCGATGCCACGCATGAGCTGGTACGCGTCAAGGCCGGAGCGGATCTCACCGGAGGCGGCGGCGGCTTCGAGGAGCTGGGCGCACACCGGCAGGAGTCGGTCGAGGAAGTAGGCGTGCAGGGTCTCGAAGCCGGTGCCGTCGTTCCGCATCGCGGCGGCGAGGCCGTGCTTGGTGACCAGGAAGTCGACGAAGAGGCCGATCCAGCTTTCGAGGGCGGCGCGCGGGGTCGGGCTGGATGCCAGCAGGGCCGGTCCGGCTTCGGCGCAGGCGTCGACCTGGTGCCGGTACACGGCGATGACGAGGTCCGCCCGGGTGGGGAAGTGGCGGTAGATCGTGCCGATGCCGACCCCGGCCTTGGCCGCGATGTCGCGCACCGGTGCTTCCACGCCCGCGGTGACGAAGACCGCGGCGGCCGCGTCCAGCAGGGCCTGCTGGTTGCGGCGGGCGTCCTTGCGCTTGGACCCGGTCGCGCTGTCGTTCACGGCGGGACTCCTTCCGAGAGACTTGCAAAGCGGAACCGTGTTCCGTATTGTTAGCGGAGCAGTGTTCCGTTTTGCTCATGATGGCAGATCAGAGGTCTGCCGGCCAATCCGAATGGAGAGCACTTCCATGTCCCACCCGAACGCCACGGTGGTGTCCGCGCACCCGGTCGTCCTGCCCGCCCCCGGCCGCGGCGAGGACCTGCGGGTCCACGTCTCGGCCCCCGCCACGGGCAGCGGCCTGCCCGTCATCGTCTTCTCGCACGGCTTCGGCTCGTCGATGAACGGCTACGCCCCCCTGGCCGACCACTGGGCCGCCGCCGGTTTCGTCGTCCTGCGGCCCACCCACCTCGACTCCAGAACGCTCGCGCTCCCGGCCGAAGACCCCAGAACGCCGGACATCTGGCGCATCCGCATCCACGACCTGACCCGCGTCCTGGACGGGCTCGACATCCTCGAAGCCTCGGTGCCGGGTCTCGGTGGGCGCGTCGACCGCGACCGCGTCGCCGTGGCCGGACACTCCTGGGGTGCGCAGACGGCGAGCACGCTGCTGGGCGCGCGCGTCCTGGACGCCGCGGGCGTCCCCGGCGAGGACCTGTCCGACCCCCGCGTCAAGGCGGGAGTACTGCTCGCGCTCACCGGTCTGGGCGACGACCTGGTCCCGTTCGCCGCCGAGCACTTCCCCTTCATGAGGCCGTCCTTCGACACCATGACCACACCGGCCCTCATCGTCGCCGGCGACAACGACCAGTCCCACCTGTCCACCCGCGGACCGGACTGGTTCGTCGACCCGTTCCTCCACAGCCCGGCGGACAAGAGCCTCCTCACACTGTTCGGTGCGGAGCACTCGCTGGGCGGCATCGCCGGCTACGAGGCGGCCGAGACGACGGACGAGAACCCCGCACGCGTCGCGCTGATCCAGCGGCTCACCACGGCCTTCCTCCGCAGCGCCCTCTACCCGGAGGACACCGCGTGGAAGGCGGCGGCCACCGCCCTGGAGCAGGACCCCAGCCCGCTGGGCACGCTGCGCGGCAAGTAGCGGACGTCTCACCACCGAATCAACAGGTGGATGAGGGACCAGGCGGCGAAGCCGAAGAAGACCAGGGCCACCAGCCGGCTGATCGCGGGGGCCGCCCTGCCGTACGCCTGCCGCAACGCGGGAAGGCCTGAGATCCAGGACAGCAGCGCGCCCGAGGCCAGGCAGCCGAGGAGACCGGCGGCCAGGAAGAGCGGGATCGTGGCCACGGTGAGCAGTTCGATGCGGTCGCCGAGCACGGCGGTGAAGACGGCGAGGGTCACCGGGTAGCTCTTGGGGTTGGTCATGCCGAAGGCGGCGCCCTGCAGCATCGCCCGCCTGCCGGTGAAGGCCGCCGCCCGCTGCGGGGTGTCCGCGGCGGCCAGGGCCCGTACGCCCAGGTAGATCAGGTAGAGGGCGCTGGCCATGGTCAGGGCGGCGAAGAAGACGGGCGAGATCAGCCGCACCCATCGCAACGCCACCAGCGCCAGCGCCGACCACACCAGGTCGCCCGCCAGGTGACCCAGCACGAAGACGAAGCTGGAGCGGCGGCCGCCACTGGCCCCGAGGTGGAGCACCATCAGCACGCCCGGCCCGGGGGTCAGGACGACGAGGGCGCAGGACAGGACAGTGGCGGCCAGCAGTGAGAGCACTAGAACGATCCGAGGGTGGCCTGGGTGATGCGGCCGGAGCCGGTGACGGTGCCGACCCGTTCCGCGTAGGAGCGGATGGAGTGGGTGGCGTCGATGAGCTCGTCCCAGGTCGAGTGGCTGAAGATCTTGCACCAGTCCTTGGAGACCTCGTCGAAGTCCACGATGTCGCTCGTGCCGTACTTGGCGGGCATGAGGTCGAGCAGTTCCTCGTCGTAGATCTCGAAACCCCGCTCCTTGGCGACCTGCCTGGCGAGGTCGGGGTTCATCATCCATTTTCCGGTCAGGGCGCCGAAGTCGGGATAGAGCGGCTGGGCTTCCAGCGAGGCCATCATCTCGTTGTCGATCAGCCAGCGCCCGAACTTGACCGTGTTCTCCAGGCTTTCGGCGTTCTCGCCGGGTCCGCCCAGGACCAGCGAGCCGTGGATCAGGATTCCGGCGTCCTGGAACAGGTGGCAGGCCCGCTGGTTGTTCTCCAGGCTGTCGCGCGGGCCCTTGAGTACCTTGAGCATCCTGGTGTCGCCCGCCTCAAGGCCCATGTTCACCCGGTAGACGCCGAGCTTCTGGTAGAGCTCGACCAGGCGCGGAGTGGTCTCGGCCGCCTGCGTGTACACGAAGAACTTCGGGTCGCCGATGTCGTCCGGTTTGGCGTCGACCACGGCCTTGATCCAGCGCGGTGAGCTGCTCATGCTGTCGAACGCCTCGTAGAAGATCGAGGCCGAGATCTGCTCCTGAGCGGTGCGCACGTCGTTCCAGAACATCTCAGGGGAGGAGAAGCGCAGGCTCAGGTCCATGATGCCGCAGAAATGGCAGGGCGCCTTCACCCGCGCGCACCCTCGGGCGCGGTTCATGGTGGTGACGCCGGTGACCTCCTCGTCGTCGTGGAAACCGCCATACCGGTTCAGGTAGTTGTCCAGGTACCGCTCCCAGTTGTTGTCCGGCATCAACGTGCGGTCGGGCACGGGGATGGCGTCCAGGATCATGGTCTTGAACGCGCCGCCGCTGCCCTTGATCTCGTCCGGGGGAATCTCCGGCAGGCGGTTGTGGGCGAGCCCGTCGGGCGTGCGGTAGAGGAGCTCGGGCACGGAGTCGATCGGGCGCTCCCCCTTCACCGCGCTCACCAGGGCGGACAGGGCGAACTCGCCGACGTCGGCGGCGCACACGTAGTCGACGGCCTCGCGGTGCTTCAGGATCCGCTCGGCCATGGCCGTGGCCTGGTCGTTGCCGAAGACCGTGACGGCGCCGGCGTTCTTGCCGAGTTCGGCCAGCCGCAGCGCGTTTCCGTAGGACGTGGCCAGCACGCCCACGCCGAGGATGTCGGGATCGAGGTCCCTGACGAGCTGTTCGATCTCCGCCATGGGCGTGATCTGGCCGTCGACGGCGATCACGTCCAGGTCGGGGTGGTCGCGTCGCAGCACCGTCGCCAGTGAGACGACGCCGAGAGCGGGGAACGTGCCGTCGTTCGCGATCGAGGAGACATCGGCGTCGCTGCCGGCGTTGACGAGCAGGACACTCTGTACCTTCTTGGTCATCGAGTACCTCTCAGCGGGTTCCAGGCCGACGTGCCGGTCCAGCCGTACGGGCAGGCAACCCCGCGGGCACACACAGTGAGGCCGGACCGTTTCGCACGGTCAACGGCTTCCCCCAGGCCAGAGCGCGTGGCTGTCCGACCACGACGGCTCCATGCGCCCACTGTCGCCCACGATCGCGGGCAGGCTCAATGATCCGGACAGATAGAATTGACAGTGGTCATCCACTATTGACATCCTTCATGTCCTAGGTGTATTAGCGGGAATGCAGGCGCAGGATCCGGCTCATCAGCCGCTGTCCGGCGATCGAGCCGCGCGAGACCTCGTCGACCACCTCGCTCACCTGGCTCTCCCGCAGCGTGGCCATGTCCCCGGCGATCGCCCTGATGACGGCCTCGGTGATCACGTGGTCGCTGAGGTAGTGCACGTACTCGGCCAGGGCCAGGTAGGAGCGGGCGCGGCCGTCCTCGTTCGGGCCGCGCAGGACCAGAATCTCCAGGATCTCGCGCAGCAGCGACTTGCCGCCGTTCCAGGACAGGGCGGCGCCGAGCACGGGTTCCAGCGCGTGCAGGAAAAGCGTCTCGTGCGGCAGGAACGAGAACAGCACACCCTGGCGGGCCCGCAGGTACGCGCCGGTGTCGGGCGGGGCGATCCAGGAGGTGTCCATCGGGGTGAGGTCCCAGGTGGAACCGGTGTCCAGGGCGAGCTCCAGGTCGGCGGGGCCGCCGACGTCGGCGGCCCCGCCGACGGACGTGGCCCGCACCACCCTGGTCAGGCTGTCCCACTCCTCGTTGGCCAGCTGGGAACGCCACAGCAGCGCGAAGCGCCGCCACTCGGTGAAGGGGTCCTCGTGGCCGGGCCGTACCCGGGACCAGAGGAGGCGGGCGGGGTCGCAGGCGAGGGCGACCTTCAGCAGGTTGGCCGTGTAGTAGGCGTTGCGGCGGGCGGGTCCGGCGGTCCAGGGGCGGTACCCGGGGTGGGCGAGCTGGTCGCGCAGGTCGGCGAGCGCGAACAGGCGGGTGGCCAGCCCGCGCCAGGCCGGGTCGGCCGACTCGCGCAGAAACGTGATCACGGGCGGCCTGGTGGAGAGCGTCGACCAGGACAGCAGCGTGCCGAGCATGCCGTCGCTGACCTCCTCCACGACCAGGCGCGACTCCTGGACCACCATGTCGTCCAGGAGCCTGCCGATCAGCCGGGCGATCAGGAACTCGCCGAACGTGGCGTGCAGAAACTCGTAGGTCTGCAGGATCTCGCCGCCGTCGCGGGTGGCCTGGGCCTGGTGGACGAAGAAGAAGCGGCCGAACGCCTGCTCACCGGCGGTCAGCGGGGTGGCCAGCGAGGTGGGGCGGCGGGCGGACAGGCGCAGCGCCTCCACGTCCGCGTCCACCTCGGCGGCGGTCGCCCACTGGCGGCCCCGGTTGAACATCGCGAACGCGACGATGCCCAGCAGCAGCAGTTCCTTCTCCACCAGGGCCGGGATCCGCTCGCGCGGGTGGCTCTTCTCCAGTTCCCGCTCGGCGAAGGCGCGCATGAGGCGCTCGTACAGCTCGGCCTCGCCGATGCGGTCGGCCAGGTTCCTGCGCAGGGCGTTGCCGTAGGCGTCGTAGAGGGCCAGCATGAGCAGGAGCAGCGGCTGCTCGGCCAGGTTGCGCTGCGCGCGGGCGACCTCCATGGACAGCGGCCGCAGTCCCGCCTCGTCGAAGTAGGCGGCATTGGCGTGGTTCCACACCTCCAGCCACTGCTCGATCTCCTCCAGATCGAACGGCTCCAGCCGGGTCACCAGCGAGCCCTCGGGGTAGTCGACGCGGTCGGCCACCGCCGTACGGGAGGTCACGATCACCGCGACGGCGCGCCCCGCGTCGAGCTCGCGCTGCTGGAAGCGGGCCACCTTGGCCAGGTAGTCGGACTGCCGCACACCGGTGGCCTGCAGCAGTTCGTCGAAGCCGTCGAGGATCACGACGGGCAGCGCGCCGTCGGCCGCCCTCGCCAGGTCGGGCCAGTGCAGCCGCTCGCCGCTGAGCTGGTAGACGGCCTGTTCGATCTGCTCCTGTACGTCCGCGCCGGCCGCCACGTCGCGCAACGGCACCCGGACGGGCACGAAGTCGGCGGGCAGGCGGGCGGCGAGCACCTTGGTCAGCACCGACTTGCCCGCCCCCGGCTGGCCGAGGACCATGAGCGGCGTCCTGCCCGCCTCCGGCGAGGTGAGGTAGCCGGCGAGGAAGCGCGGCAGGCCGTCGCGCACCTCACGCTCGCTCCACCACGCCTCCTGGCTGGGGTCCTCCGCGCGCTCCGGCCGGCCCGAGCGGAAGCGCGGGGTGACGTAGGCGTCGCCCAGGCTGGGCAGCGCCAGCCCGGCGGGCACGTCTCCGGTCTCGGCGACCGGGCGGCGCAGCGCCGCCTGGTGGAGTTTGCCCAACGCCGCCAGCTGTGCGTCCTGCGCGCGGGCCGGGGCCAGGCCGTCGAGCAGCCGTGCCAGATCGGCCAGCCGCGCCCGGGTGGCCTGGTGCTCGACCATCGCCGACCAGAACCCGAATTCCGGCACGTCCATGGCCAGCCTGCGGTAGCCGTCCTCGTACCTGCGGATGGCCGCCGTGGCGAGTGAGCTGTCGAAGACCCACTCCCGCTGGTGCTCCTGCAGCCGTTCCCAGAGGCTCAGCCCTTCCGCGAAGCTCCGCAGCGCGCCGCGCAGCCGCTCGTACCGTACGAGGATGACGCTCTTGGCCTCCTCGAACGGCAGTTGCGGCGACGGGCAGACCGGGCTGCCCAGATCCACTCCGCGCAGCAGCGTGACCTGCTCCGACTTGCTCATGCGCAGCTCACGGGCGCTGAACGGCAGTTCGATCCCGTCCAGCGCCTCGAAGAACGCGGTGAGCACCAGGATGGTGTGCGCCGCTTCGATGCGGTCCGTACGGCCGCGCCACTCCTTGCCCGCCCGCCAGTCCCGCCACCGCCCGAGCAGGTCGTTGCCCACCCGGATCAGCTCGCCCTTGGCGTCGATCAGGTCCCAGAGCCCCAAAGTGGCGACCCCGAGAACCGTGTCGAGCGCTCTGACCGCCGGGTCGTCGCCGCCCAGTAACCGCACGGCGTCGGCATACCGGTACTCCCTCGCCATGCCGCCGATTATTGCGGGATTTAGAGGGTCAGCCCGGTCAGAACCATCACCTTCTCGTAGGTGTAGTCCTCCATCGCCGAGTGCAGGCCCTCGCGGCCGATGCCCGAGTCCTTCACCCCGCCGTACGGCATCTGGTCGGCCCGGTAGGAGGGGACGTCGCCGATGATGACGCCACCGACCTCCAGCTCCCGGTTGGCCCGGAAGGCGGCGTCCAGCGACCGGGTGAACACGCCGGCCTGCAAGCCGTACTTGGAGTCGTTGACCATCGCGTACGCCTCGTCGATCGAGGCGGCGCGCTGAAGGATCATGACCGGGCCGAAGACCTCCTCGACGTTGACCTTGGCGTCGTGCGGGACGTCGGCCAGCACCGTCGGCGTGACCGTTGCGCCGTCGCGGGTGCCGCCGGCCAGCAGCCGGGCGCCGCTCGTGACGGCCTCCTGGACCCACTGCTCGACGCGCTCGGCGGCGGCCAGCGAGACCAGCGGGCCCACCTGCGTCTTCTCGTCGGCCGGGTCACCGGTCACCAGGTCGCCGACGGCGGGCAGGAGGCGCTCGACGAAGGCGTCGTACACCGGCTGCTCGACGATCACCCGCTGGACGGCGATGCAGCTCTGGCCGGCCTGGTAGTTGGAGAACAGGGCGATGCGCCGGGCGGCCCAGTCGAGGTCGGCGTCGGCCAGCACGACGGCCGCCGCGTTGCCGCCCAGCTCCAGCGTGACGTGCTTGCGCGGGATCTGGTCGGCGATGGAGTAGCCGACCGGGGCGGAACCGGTGAACGACACCACGGGCAGGCGCGGGTCGTCGACCAGGGACGAGGCGCGCTCGTTCTCGATGGGGAGCACGGAGAACATGCCCGCCGGCAGGTCGGTCTCGGCCAGGATGTCGCCGAGCACGAGCGAGGACAGCGGGGTGGCGGGCGCGGGCTTGACGATGACCGGCGCGCCGACCGCGATGGCGGGGGCGACCTTGTGGGCGACGAGGTTCAGCGGGAAGTTGAACGGCGTGATCGCCAGCACGGGCCCCTTGGGCACGCGGGTGACGTAGGCGAGCCGGCCGGCGGCGGCGGGCTCGGTGTCGAGCCGCTGCGTGGTGCCGGACCAGCGGCGGGTCTCCTCGGCGGCGAAGCGGAAGGTGGCGACGGCCCGGCTGACCTCGCCGCGGGCCCACATGATCGGCTTGCCGTTCTCCGACATGATCAGATGGGCGATCTCGTCGGCCCGCTCGGCCAGGCGGCGCGAGACATGGGCCAGGGCTTCGGCGCGCACGTGGACGGGCAGCGCGGCGGCCTGCCCGGCCACCGCGGCGGCGGCCGCCACGGCCTCCTCGACCTGCGCGGCGGTCGGCACCGAATATCGCCCGACCTCGCGACCGTCGTGGGGATTGGTCACGGTGAGCTCGACGTCCCCGGTGGCGGGGCGCCCTGCGAGCCAGAAGGTACGCACGTCCATACCTATGACGGTATGCCACCAGGAAGATCGGTGATTTGCACCGGGGTGCACAAGACCACCTCGGGCCTCCGCCGTTCCGTACAACCCCTCGCCGCCGCCGGCACGAAGCCGACTCGCAACCGTGATGGTCAGAGGGTGCCGTCGATCAGGCCATGGGTAAGATCTCTAACCCCAAGTCAGGGTAAGGCCTGCTCCCCGATCGGCGCCCCGGGCTTGGCGTCACTGTTGCCACGTGGCCCTCATGTTTACCCGCTGTGTAACAGAAGTAGTACTAAATCGGGATGTTTACCGTGTGGAGCGGTTTGAACGATCGCCGCCATGGCTAAGTCATCGTGTGCGGGTCTCCAGCGCGGCGGGCCCCCGAGCTAGAAAGGCGTGGGCCCCGTGACCGAGCAGCATGCTTCGGCTCCGCTCGGGCTTCAGGGTGCCTACCTTCTGGGCGAGCGGGCCGGGCAGGACGAGCTGCGTTCGCGCCTGCTCGACGTGGCCGTCGCCCTGCTGGACAGCGACGGCCCGGAAAGCCTGAACATGCGCAGGATCGCCACCGAGGCGGGCTGCACCACCACCGTCATCTACACGATGTTCGGCAACCGGGAGGGCCTGGCCGAGGCGCTTTACCTGGAGGGGTTCGAACGCTTCCGCCGCTTTCTGGACGCGGTGCCGCACCGGCGCGATCCCTTCGAGTACCTCACCGCGCTCGGCCCCGCCTACCGCCAGGCCTGCCATGCCGAGCCCGGCTACTACTCGCTGATGTTCGAGCGCGCCATCCCCGGCTTCGAGCCCAGCGAACGCGCCCGTACGCTGGCCCGCGCCGCCCTCAACATCCTCGACCGGGTGATCTCCGACTGCATCGCCCAGGGCTACCTCATCCCGACCCAGCCCAGGAAGATCGCCGACGCCCTGTGGGCCGCCGCCCAGGGCGCCATCAGCCTGGAGCGGGCGGGCCACCTGCGCGACGGCCGCACCTATGAGGCGGTCACCACGGCCACCATCTGCTGCTACCTGGTCAACAAGTAGCTTCCAGGGCGATCCAGAGTTCCGCGCGCACCCCCGGGTCGTCCAGGTCGCGGCCGAGGAGTTCGGCGACGCGTTTCATCCGGTAGCGCAGGGTGTGGCGGTGGATGCCCAGGCGCTGGGCGGCCGCGTCCCAGTGGCCGTTGCTGGCCAGGTAGGCGCGCAGGGACGCGATGAGGTCGGCGCGGGAGCCGTACTGGCTGAGGGGGGCGAGCAGCGCGGCCGAGAACGCCTGGGCGGCGGCGGGATCCAGCAGGGCGAGCAGCCCTTGTCCGGCCAGGTCGGCGAAGCGGACCGGCGTGCCCGTGCTGGCCTGCAGCGCGCGCCGCGCCTGGTCGAGCCCGCCGCGCAGGTCCCGGTACGGGCCCGGTCCGCTCACCCCCACCCTCCCGGCGACCCGGCCGGCCGCCTCCGCGGAGACCACCGCGACCGCGGCGCCGTCGTGGAGGGCGGTGAACCCGTGGGGTTCGAGGAGGTCGAGGGCGTCGGGGGCGGCGGCGAGGACCACGACCGGCTCGTCCGGCAGGTGGGCGCCGATCGGGGCCAGCACCGCGCGCGCCGCGCCCTCCAGCTCCGCCAGCAGCAGTTCCAGAACGGCGCCGCGCACCCGCCGCTCGGCCTCCCTGTGCGCGCCCCCTTGCTCGACGGCCAGCGTCAGCAGGGAGCCGGCCGCGTTGATCACGGTGTGCGTGACAGGAGAGAACGCCCGCCCGGCCCCCACGGCGAAGAACCCGCGCGGCCTGGCCCCGCCGCCGAGCGGCTGCACGACCACCTGCCCGTCGGGGCCCGACATGGCCACACTCGCCGGAAACCGCCCGCTCCTGCGCCGAAGCGCCGACTCCACCTGGTCCGTCCGTGTCCCGGCGGTGGCGTGCAGGATCTCCCCGGTCTCGGACACCAGCGCCGCCCACCCGCCCACCTCCTTGGCCAGGCGGTCGATCACCGCGCGCATCCCCTCGGGCCGGAGCGCCGCCCGGGTCAGGCGCCCCTGGGCGGCGAAGGCGCGGGTGATCTCCTCGTACTGCTCGGCGGCCAGCAGTTCGCTGACGACCTTGCCGATGGCGATGAACGGCGTCTCGCGGGGCACCTCCAGCAACGGCAGCCCGGCGGCGGCAGCGGCGTCCACCAGCGCGGCCGGAACCTCGTCGTGGGTCAGCCCGACCCCGAACCCCAGCCCCGCGACGCCCCGCTCCACCAGCCGCCCGACATATCCGGGAAAGTCGCTTGCGCTGCTCAGCCGCATCCCCGTGGTGAGCACCAGTTCGGCGCCCTCCAGGAACGGCGTGGGGTCCTCGAGTTCGCTGACCGCGACCCACCGCACGTCCGAGTCGAGCGACCCGGTCAGGGGCCGAAGGCCCATCCGTCGCACCACGGTTCCCAGAGAAGGCGGCATTTTGTCCAGTCCGGCAGATTGAGACCCCTCAAGTGTGACATATCGACGTATCGGCGCAGGTCATCACCCGCCGTACCGTCAAGAGCATGAGCATTCCGCAGGAGCGTCGTCTCGTCACCGCCATCCCGGGGCCGAAGTCCCAGGAACTGCTGGCCCGCAAGCAGGCCGCCGTGCCCCCCGGCATCGGCACCACACTGCCCGTCTTCGTGACGCGCGCGGGCGGGGGCGTGGTCGAGGACGCCGACGGCAACTCGCTCATCGACTTCGGCTCCGGCATCGCCGTGACCAGCGTCGGCAACGCCGCTCCGCGCGTGGTCGAGCGGGTACGCAAGCAGGTGGCCGACTTCACCCACACCTGTTTCATGGTCACGCCGTACGAGTCGTACGTGGAGGTCTGCGAGAAGCTCAACCAGATCACCCCGGGCGAGCACGAGAAGCGCACCTTCCTCGTCAACTCCGGCGCCGAGGCCGTCGAGAACGCCATCAAGGTCGCCCGCTACGCCACCGGCCGCCAGGCCGTCGTGGTGTTCGACCACGGCTACCACGGCCGCACCCTGCTGACGATGACCCTGACGGCCAAGAACATGCCGTACAAGCAGGGCTTCGGCCCCTACGCGCCCGAGGTCTACCGGGTGCCGCTGGCCTACCCGTTCCGCTGGCCCGGCGAGAACCCGGCCGACGAGGCGTACGCCCAGGCCGTGGACATGATCGAGAAGCAGGTGGGCGCGCGGAACGTGGCCGCCGTGGTCATCGAGCCGATCGCCGGAGAGGGCGGCTTCATCGAGCCCGCCAAGGGCTTCCTGCCGAGGATCGCGGAGTACTGCCGCGCCAACGGCATCGTCTTCGTCGCCGACGAGGTGCAGACGGGCTTCGCGCGTACCGGCGACATGTTCGCCTGCGAGGACGAGGGCGTGGTCCCCGACATCATCTGCACCGCCAAGGGCATCGCGGGCGGCCTGCCGCTGGCCGGGGTCACCGGCCGCGCCGAGCTCATGGACCAGGTGCACGTCGGCGGCCTCGGCGGCACGTACGGCGGCAACCCGCTGGCCTGCGAGGCGGCGCTCGCCGTGCTGGAGACCATCGAGCAGGACGACCTGGTGGCCAAGGCCCGCCGGATCGGCGAGATCATGCTCCCCCGCCTCAGGGCGTTGCAGGAGCGCTTCCCGATCATCGGCGACGTACGCGGACGCGGCGCCATGATCGCCATCGAACTGGTCGAGCCCGGGACGAAGAACCCGAACCCGGCCGCCGTCCAGGAGATCGTCAAGCGCTGCCACGCCGAGGGCCTGATCATCCTCACGGCCGGAACCTACGGCAACGTGCTGCGCTTCCTGCCGCCGCTGGTCATGCCCGAGCACCTCCTGGAGGAGGGCCTCGGCATCCTGGAAAAGGCGTTCTCTTAGAAGAACCCCCACAGAACGGGCCATCCACCTTGGTGGGGATGGCCCTGTTTTGTTGGTGTACCGCACGCCATCCGGCCGTGATTTCACCTGAGCTTGACGCTGCGCTAGCCGACCGGCGGCGCGAGCGCGGCTATAACGGATCCGGTATAGGGGTGGGCGAACGCCTGGGGGAGAGTGATGGACTGGGGTTCGATGCTGACGTTCGACCCTGACGGCCTGAGCTGGGCCCAGCGTGACGGGGACGCCTGCGTGGTCTGCCACAAGAGGTGGCCGCGTCCCCGGGTGCGGGTGGGCCGCTTCCCCGACGACACCGCCGTGCTGGCCTGCCACGACTGCGCGGAAGCGCTGCGGCCCGCGCCGCTGGCCACCGTGGTGGCGTTCCGGGCCCGATGAGGCCTCAGGCCGCCTGACGCATCCCCCACGGCGAGCCGTACTCCTTGAGCAGGTCGAGGAACGGCACCGCGTCGAACGCCTCGGGACCGAGCACGCCCGTCCCCTTCCAGGCGCCGCCGGCCAGCAGTTCCAGCGCGACGACCGGGTGGATGGCGGTCTGCCAGACGACGGCCTGCGAGCCGTACTCGCGCATCGACCACTCGTTGTCCACCACGTGGTACAGGTACACCTCGCGCGGCGCCCCGTCCTTGCCCGTGCCCTTCACCCACGTCCCCGCGCAGGTCTTGCCGCGCATGCGCGAGCCCAGCGTGGCCGGGTCGGGCAGGCTGGCGGCCACGAGGTCGCGCGGCGCGACCTCGGCCGTGCCCACCTTCACCTTGTCGGCGCTGTCGAGCCCCAGCTTGTGCAAGGTCTTGAGCACGCCGATGAACTCCTCGCCGAGCCCGTACTTGAACGTCACCCGCCGCGCGTCGATCCAGCGCGGCACGAGCAGCACCTCTTCGTGCTCGACGTTGACGCACTCGACCGGCCCGATGCCCTCGGGGAAGTCGAACACCTCCGGCTCGCTGAACGGCTCGGTCGTGCGCCACTCACCGTCCTCCCAGACGACGGGCGGATTGAGGCACTCCTCGATCGTGGTCCAGATCGAGAACGTCGGCGCGAAGTCGTAGCCGTCCACGACCAGGTTGGAGCCGTCGCGCACGCCGATCTCGTCGATGCGCGCGAACAGGTGGTCGGCGGCGTAGCGGGCGAACACGTCGGCCAGCCCCGGCTCCACCCCCATCCCGACCAGCGCGAGCTGCCCGCCCTCACGCCAGCGCGGGTCGAGCTCGAACTGCCGGTCGCCGAGCTTCACTCCCGTCTTCCTGTACGGCTCGCGCGGATGCGGCTGCGAGAGCGACATCGCCATGTCGAGGTAGTGCGCCCCGGCCTCCAGCGCCGCCTCGAACAGCGGCATGGTGAAGCGCGGATCGACGGCGTTGAACAGCACGTCGCAGTCGTGGGCCCGCAGCGCCTCGGCGACCTGGGCCCGGTCGGCGGCGTCGAGCTGGATGGCGCTGAACCGGGGGTCGTCGACCTGGGCGACCGCTCGCGCGGCCCGGTCCTGTTTGGAGTCGGCCACCACGATGTGTTCGAAGAAATCTCGGCGGGCCGCGATGGGCACGACAGCCGATCCGACGCCTCCGGCGCCGACAAGGAGGATTCTCATGCCCGAACTCTTTCACTGACTGGCCATTCAGTCAATCGCAGGGGCAAAAGGGAGGCGTCCCGGGTCGGGGGGAACGCCCGGGACGCCTCAGGCAGGCGATGCCCAGCGGGGGGACGGGCACGCCCGCAGCATGTGCGAGCGGGCCCCCGAATTCACCCGCTCAGCTCACAAGATCGGTCCACCTGTCTTCCCAGGTGTCGTAGTCAGTGCATTCCCGCTCCTGCGGACGGCAATCCCCCGGTGGCCGAACGGCAAAGGCGATCCGGTCGAAGCGTGACTTCTTGCCCACCCCGTACGCCTCGCAGACCCGCCTGGCCTTCCCCTTGCACGCCTTGTCGTTGGCCGGGGCCAGCCCCACCCACGCCGCCGCGGCACGCTGCGTATCGGCCGACGCCGTCCAGCTCAGCCACCGGTAGGCGCAGTCGAGATTCGCCCCGGACGCGCCCAGCATCCACGAGTCCACCCACCCCGTGGTCCGCGCGGACGGCACCGTCTTCACCGGCTTGCCCGCCGTCTGCAACAGCAGCCGCAGGTACGGCGTGGCCTGCGCGAAGTCCAGCCGCCCCGTCGCGAACCCGGTCACCACGTCCAGAGGATCGTCCCAGTAGACGCGCTCGTCCTGCCGCCCGAGCATCTCCATCGCCTTGTCCAGCTCGGCCTCGGTCAGCGAGTACGGGCTGCCGGACTTCCCGGCCGCCAGGGCCGCGTCCGCGATCGCCAGCGGGTCGTCCTTGAGCGCCGCCTTGGGCGAGGCGAAGACCTGGTCCATGCCGGGCGCCTTGATCCGGCTCGTGTCGTAGAGGTACTCGTGGGAGCCCCACAGGTACGGCACGCCGTACACCTTGCCGCCCGAGGTGGTGAGGTCGCGCAGCGACTTGCCCAGCTCGGCGTACCCGTCGACCTTGGCCAGCTCGATCGGCAGCACCTGCTTGTCGGCGATGAGGCGCCCGGCCAGCCCGGGACCGGCCGAGACCACGTCGTAGGAACGTTCCCCGAGCCGGGCGGCCATCTCCCCCGGAGTCTGGACCTGGTCGAGCCGGGCGATGCGGCAGCCGGTGGCCTTCTCGAAGGTGCCGGTCCAGTTGACCTTGGGGCTCGTGCCGCCGTACTCGGCGTAGCCGCGGTAGGTGAGGATCTGGAGCGTGCCGTCGCTCTGGGTGGGGGTGGGCGTCGGCTTGGCGGTGGCCGGTGTGGGTTTGGGGGTGGGGCTCGCCTGTGCGGCACCTGCCGAGGACACCACCACGGCCAGCGCGGCCAGCGCCAGGGCGGGTGTGCGGCGGTTCAACAGGATGCCCCCTTCTCGTTGCGGTCTGCGCTGGAGTTTACCCGGGCAGACCGCAACGGGAGGGGCGTCACTTGTTCGTCGGGAAGCCCAGGTTCACGCCGCCGTGGGACGGGTCGAGCCAGCGCGAGGTGACGACCTTGCCGCGGGTGTAGAAGTGCACGCCCTCGGTGCCGTGCACGTGCGTGTCGCCGAACAGCGACGACTTCCAGCCGCCGAAGCTGTAGAACGCCATCGGCACCGGGATCGGCACGTTGATGCCGACCATGCCGACCTCCACCTCGTTCTGGAAGCGCCGCGCGGCGCCACCGTCGTTGGTGAAGACGGCGGTGCCGTTGCCGAACTCGAGCCCGTTGATCAGCTCAAGACCCTCCTCGTAGGAGGACACGCGCACGATCGACAGCACCGGGCCGAAGATCTCCTCGGTGTGGACCCGCGAACCGGCGGGAACGTTGTCGAGCACGGTCGGGCCGAGCCAGAATCCGGGCGTCTCGGCCGCCGGCGTGCCGCCGAGCACCTCCGTCCGCCGCCCGTCCACGACCAGCGTGGCGCCCTCGGAGACGCCGAGGTCCAGGTAGGAGGCGACCTTGTCGCGGTGCGGACCGGTCACCAGCGGGCCCATCTCCGAACGCGGGTCGTCGCCGGGGCCGATCACGAGCTTGTCCACCCGCTCGACGATCTTCTTGACCAGGTCGTCGCCGACGGGGTCCACGGCCAGCACGACCGAGATCGCCATGCAGCGCTCGCCGGCCGAGCCGAACCCGGCCGAGACCGCCGAGTCGGCCACCAGGTCGAGGTCGGCGTCGGGCAGCACCAGCATGTGGTTCTTGGCCCCGCCCAAGGCCTGGACGCGCTTGCCGTGCGCGGTGCCGGTCTCGTAGACGTAGCGGGCGATCGGCGTGGAGCCGACGAACGAGACCGCCTTCACGTCCGGGTGCTCCAGCAGCCGGTCGACGGCGGCCTTGTCGCCCTGGACGACGTTGAAGACGCCGTCGGGCAGCCCGGCCTCCTGCCACAGCCGCGCCATCAGCAGCGAGGCCGACGGGTCCTTCTCCGACGGCTTGAGGATGAAGGCGTTCCCACACGCGATCGCGATCGGGTACATCCACATCGGCACCATCGCCGGGAAGTTGAACGGCGTGATCCCCGCCACGACACCGAGCGGCTGCCGGATGGAGTAGGAGTCGACCCGCGTCGAGACGCCCTCGGAGAAGCCGCCCTTGAGCAGGTGCGGGATGCCGCAGGCGAACTCCACGACCTCCAGGCCGCGCGACACCTCGCCGAGCGCGTCGGAGTGCACCTTGCCGTGCTCGGCCGAGATGAGCGCCGCGATCTCGTCACGGTGGGCGTACATCAGCTCGCGGAAGCGGAACAGCACCTGCGACCGCTTGACCAGCGAGGAGTCACGCCAGGCCGGGAAGGCCGCGAGGGCGGCGGCGACCGCCGCGTCCACGTCCGCGGCCTCGGCCATCGCGACGGTCCCGCTGACCTCGCCGGTCGCCGGGTTGTAGATCTCCTGGGTACGGCTGCCGCCGTCGGCGAGCGCGCCGTTGATCCAGTGCTTAACGGACTTCATCGTTGATGGTCTCCAGAGCGTCGACGATGATGCCCAGGCCTTCCGCGGCCTCGTCCATCGTCAGGGTGAGCGGCGGGGCCATGCGGATGGCGGTGCCGTACAGGCCGCCCTTGCCCGCGAGCAGGCCCGCCTGCTTGGTGAGCTCCATGAAGCGGCCGGTCATCGCGGGTTCGGCCAGCTCGATGGCGAACATCAGGCCCTTGCCGCGCACGCCGGTGACGATCGGCAGCCGCTCGGCGGCCGCGCGCAGGCCGTCGATGATGTGCGCGCCGGTGCGGGCGGCGTTGGCCTGCAGGTCGTGGTCGAGTACGTAGTCGAGGGTGGCGTTGGCGGCGGCCATGGAGATCGGGTTGCCGCCGAAGGTGGACAGGCCGACCGCGTGCAGGCCGTCCATGAGGTCGCCGCGGGCGACGAGGCCGCCGACGGCGAAGCCGTTGCCGAGACCCTTGGCGAACGTCATCATGTCGGGCGTCACGCCGTGGTTCTGGATGCCGAAGAACGCGCTGCCGGTACGGCCCCAGCCGGTCTGCACCTCGTCGGAGATGAGCAGGATGCCCTCCTCGTCGAGCACCTCCTTGTAGGCGGCGAACAGCCCGTCGGGCGCCATCGTGAAGCCGCCGACGCCCTGGATCGGCTCGGCGATCAGCGCGGCGACGTCCTTGGAGACGCTCGTGGCCAGCACGTGGCGCAGGTCCTCGACGCACACCTTGATGTAGTCGGCGTCCGACAGGCCCTTGAACTGCGACAGGTGCCGGTCGGCGCCGTGCAGGAAGTGCACGTTGAGCGGCGAGAGCGAGTTGTTCTTCCAGGTGCGGTTGCTGGTGACGCTGACCGCGCCGAAGCTGCGGCCGTGGTAGCTCTGGCGCATGGCCAGGACCTGGTCGCTCTTGCGGGCGTAGGTGGCCAGCAGGAGGGCGGTCTCGTTGGCCTCGGTGCCGGAGTTGGTGAAGAAGACCTTCGCGTCGGGGATGCCGGAGAGCCGGGCGATCTTCTCGGCCAGCTCGACCTGGCCGCGCAGCAGGTAGACGGTGCTCGTGTGGACGACACCGGTGGCCAACTGCCGCTCGACGGCCTCGCGTACCTCGGGAACGTCGTATCCGATCATGTTGGTCAGGATGCCGACGAAGAAGTCCAGGTAGCTTTTGCCTTCGCTGTCGACGACGCGGCTGCCCTTACCGCTGACGATCTCGATGGGCTCGTGGTAATTGAGGGCCAACCAGTTGGGCATCACTGCCCGGTGGCGCGCGAGAAGCTCCGACATGTTCCGAGTATCGCCGCATTCCGGAGCACCTTACACCAGCAACATGTCGGAGCGCGGGCTTGATGCCTTACATGTCGTAACCCTGCGGAAGGCAGGACAGAAGGGCACTTCGCGAGGCACGCTGGAGGTCCCCGCCCTGCGAGGGTTCGATGATCATACGACTGACCGTCCGCGACCCCGAACTGACCGCCGAGCACGACCTCGAAGTGGCGGCCGAGCCGGGCACGAAGCTCTCCACGCTGCTCGGCGCGCTGCCGCCGCGCCCCTGCTACGCCGGTTCCGCCAAGCTCGATCCCGAGGCCACCTTCGCCAACGGGCCGCTGGTGTCCGGGATAGTCGTCGGCGTCGGCGAGCCGGCCCGTGACGAGCGGGCCAGACCGGCGGGGGCCACCGGCGGTCTGCGGGTCGTCGGCGGCCCCGACGCCGGGCGGCTCGTCTGGCTCTCGCCCGGCGCGCACGTCGTGGGCAGAGACCACGACGCCGCCGTCCGTCTCGTGCGCGACCACCGGGTCTCCCGGCTCCACGTCCGCCTTGAGGTGAGCGTGACCGGCGAGCTCACCGTCACCGACCTGGGCTCCACCAACGGCACGCTGGTGGGGGGCGAGCAGGTGACGGGCTCGGTTCGGCTGCGGCACGGGGAGATTCTCCAGGTGGGCGACGACCTGCTGCGCTGGGTGCCGTTGCCGGCCGCGCGGCCGCATGCCGTACGCGGGGCCGACGGCATGATCGCCTTCGACCGCGCGCTCGCCCGCCGCGAGGCGGGGACGCCGTCCGACCATGTTCCCGACGAGCTGGACCTGACCCTGGCCGCGCTGCGGGAGGGCCCCGGGCTGTGGTCGCGCGACGCCGCCTCCCCCGACGGGCTCACGCTGCGGGTGGGGGTCGCGGGTGAGCCCGCCGTACCGGCTGCCGTGGATCTGCGGGAGGCCGGCGTGCTCGGTGTCGTGGGGCCGCGCCCGCCGGTCGACGGGCTGGTGCGCTGGCTGCTGGTGCAGCTCGCCACCCTGCGCGCCCCCGCCGAGCTGCGGCTGGTGATCCTGGCCGAGGGGGGCGGCGAGCATCTGGCCTGGACGCGCTGGCTGCCGCACCTGCGCGGCGGCGAGCGGGTGCCGTGCCTGATCGGCATCACCGAGGAGACGCGGGCCGAGCGCGTGGCCGAGCTCCTGGCGCTGATCGCCGACCCGCCGGAGGGCGAGGAGGTGGTCGTGCTGCTGGACGGCGCGCGCTCGCTGCGGGAGTTGCCCGGCCTGCGCGAGGTACTGCGCGACGGCCCGGCCGCAGGCGTGTACACGATCTGCGCCGACCGCCGCGGGATGAGCGAGTGCCGGGCCATCTGCGAACTCGACGGCACCGACCTGCTGCTCACCCGGCCCGGTGACGGCCTGCCCGCGCCGATCCGGCCCGAGCACGTGGACGCGGAGGCGGCCGGGCGCATCGCCCGCGCGCTGGCGCCGCTGCGCGATCGCGCCGAGCCCGACGCGCCCGCGCGGCTGCTGGACCTGCTCGGCATGGAGACGCCCGCCGTGCGCTGGTCGGACGCGCCGGTGACCAAGGTGGTGGTCGGCGAGTCGGTGGCGGGGGCCGTCGGCGTGGACGTGGCCGCCGAGTCCCGCCTGCGCCTGGGCGGGGCCGGGCCGGACCTCGCGCGCGCCCTCGTCGCCGCGCTGCTCCTGGCCAACCCGCCGGACACGCTCGCCCTCGTCCTCGTCGGCGAGAGCCTGCGCCCGTTCGCGCCGTGCCCGCACGTGACCGGGTGGTTCCCGGCCTGGGAACCGCGCATGAGCACGGCCCTGACGGCCGAGGCGCAGCGGCGCACCGCGCTCCTGGCCGCGCACGCGGAACCGCCGCCCCGCCTCGTGGTGATCGCCGAGGAGGACCACGCTCCGCCCCAGCCGGTGGAGAACGCCCAACTCGGCCTGCACCTCGTGCTCGTCACGGCGCTCACCTCCCGCCGCCGCGGCCTCGGCATGATCATGCGGGCGGGCGGCGATCCGCTCCTGTTCAGGACCGGCGGGCTCGGCGACCCCCCGCCCTCGTGGGGCGCTCCGGCCCGCGTGCGCGTGGTGTCGTGGGCCGAGCTCGGCGACCCACGCCCCGCCGATCCGCCCGCCGAGATCCCCACCGACCTGGAGTCCACCGTCGCGGCGATCGTCGGCGCGGCCGAGCGCCGCGGAACCCGGCCGCCGTTCCGCCCCATCCCGCCGCCGCTGCCCGAGGTCCTCCACGATCCGGTACGGCTACCGCACGGCCTGCCGCGAAAGACCCAGGCGGTGCCCTACGGCCTGGCCGACGATCCCGCGCACCAGGCCCAGCCCGTCGCGGCGTTCGACCTGCGCGGCACGGACCGGCTGCTGGTCGCGGGCCGCGCCGGATCCGGCCGTACCACGTTCGCCCGCACGCTCATCAGCGCCCTGACCCGGCACCCCGCCTGGATCTACGCGATCGAGGACAAGCCCGGCGAGCTGGCCGCCTACATCACCCACTGCGGGGCCGTCGTCTCCCGCGGCGAGCCGGACCGGATCCGTCGCGTCATCACCTGGCTCGCGGGCGAGGCCGAGCGCCGCCTTGCCGCCGGGCCTGGCGATCCGGTGATCGTCCTGGTGGTCGACGGCTGGGAGCGCTTCGAGCGGCCCGACGCGCGATCGCTGATGAGGATCCTGCGCCGCCTGGTCACCAGGGGCCCGGCTGCCGGCATCCACACGGTCGCCGCCGGCCGGCGCGACAACGTGCTGTTCTCCCGCCGGCTGCTGCTCGGGCACGGGCCGCCGGGCAGGGCGGCGGACGCGGCGACCGGCCAGGTGGTCCAGATCGCCGTCCCGGCGCGGCCGCGCACGCCGTTGACGGCCGCGCGGCCGTTCCCGCCGATGCCCGCAATCGTGGAGCCGGGCGAGCTCGGCCTGGTCACGGGTCTCGCGATCGGCGTGGGCGGCCAGGACGTGACCACGATCGGCCTGGACCCACTCGGCGCCGGGCCGCACGCCGTCCTGGTCTCCGGCCCGCCGGGCTCCGGCCGCAGCGGCGCCGCGCTCCTGCTGGCCGGCGCCCTGCTCGAGCGGGGCGTGGACGTCCTGGTGATCGCCCCGCCAGGTTCACCCGTCGCGGCGCTGGCCGGAGCGCGCGTCCTCACCGGCACGGCCTTCGCCGACGAGGAACTGCGCGCGGCGGTGGCGGGGCGGCAGCGGTTCGCCGTGGTGGTGGACGACTTCGACCAGGTGACCGTCACCGCCGCCGACCGGCCCACGCTCCTCGACGAGGCCGCCTCCAGCCTCGGTGCGCACGTCCTGGTCCTGGCGGGAGACGCCACGCCGATCCTGGAGGGACGGCCGCATCCGCTGGCGGCGGTCGTGACCGAGGTGTTCAGGTCCGGCGCCCGCATCGTGCTCAACCCCCGCGACCGGGCCGCCGCGCTGATCCACGGGCTCGTGCTGGAGAACGACGAGCACGTCGCGGGTCCGCCGGGGCGCGGCTACCTGTCGGTGTCCGGGCGAACCGTGCTCGTTCAGCTGGCGCGGGGGTCGAGCGCGTAGTCGATGCGCTCGACCAGCTGCGACAGCCCGTCGTACAGGTAGACGGTGTGGTTGCCTTCGGCGTCCCTGACCGAGGTGCCGCGTGACTCGTACTCCAGCGTGAGCTCAAGCGGGCCTGACACGCGTACGCACCGGCCGAGGGCGTCGTAGGTGTAGGCGTGCCGGTCGCCGTCGTCCCATTCGGTGACGCGGCCGGCCCGGTCGTACGCGAAGCGCCGCACCAGTCCTTGGCAGGCGGCTTCGGTCAGGTTGCCCGCCCGGTCGTAGGTGTAGGCGGCCAGTTGCTCGCCACGCCGCCGGATCGCGACGACGCGGCCCGAGGCGGTCTCGACGTCCAGGGCACGGCCCGCGGCGTTCACCACCTCGGCCGGGGCGCCGTCCGGGCCGTGGCGCAGCTCGGTCCGGCCGCCCGCCCCGTCCACGGCGGTCAGCGGAAGGCGGTCGCCGGCGCCGGTGTAGTGCGTGGTCAGGCCGGTGCCGGGGTCGGTGACGGCGTAGCCGTACCGGATCCTGCTCAGGCGGGCGCGCCCGGCGCGCTCGCCCGGCGGCGGGCAGGCGGCCACGGACCCGTCGCCGGGATGCGGGAACAGGCGCGCGGCGCCGTCGGCGGCGAACACGTGCACGCCGTCGGCGTGAACCTCCGCCCGCTGGTCGAAGGTGGAGGTCCACGCCGGGCCGAACCACCGTCCGTCCCCGTGACCGGACCGGTGCACGCGCCGCAGTTGCAGCGCGGGCGGTCCGGGCAGGTCGAGGTCGTGTTGCGGCAGGATCACCGTGCCGGTCGCGTAGTGGATCGGTCCGGCGTGCGCGGACGCGCGATCCGATCCAGCCCCCGATGCGACCGCCTCCCGCACACCCATGGACCATCTCCCCAGAACGGAATTCGGCTGCCCCGTTGTACGCACCCGGCCCACCCGGCGGTTCAACTTCCGAGCAAGATCTTTTCCGGGCCCCCTAGGGGGAATCCCGTGCACCTGTCGGTGTACGCCGCCGCCACCCACTACCGCGGCTGAGGCACGGCAAGAGCCGCCTGCGGGGCGACGACCGGGAGGGGTCCGATCACCCACTATCGGATCATCACCACGAACAAGGAGATCCGATGACGAACACCGCCACCCTTCCCCGCCCTGACGTCCACCCCGGCCCGCCGAAGCTCGACCGCGACCAACTGCGCCGCGCCCAGCAGGAGACGCTGGACACCCCGCGCATGAAGTACAGCCTGCTGGCCAAGATGATGTTCAAGCCGGTCGACATCATGTACGGCAAGGAAGGCTCGTTCACCAAGTTCGCCATGCTGGAGATCATCGCCCGCGTGCCGTACCAGGCGTGGGAGCGCATGGGCTACTGGGCGGTCCACCGTCACCGCACCCGCTCCGGGCTGGCCAGACGGGTCTTCGAGCGGATCGTCGAGGCCCGCGCCGACCAGGACAACGAGCAGTTCCACCTGCTGATCATGGAAGACCTGATCGACCGGCAGGGGCTCAAGCGCAACTGGCTGCTGCACCGCGCGGCGCCGTGGATGATCGCGCTGTTCTACTACCACGTCTCGTGGATGCTGTTCCTGGTCAGGCCCGACTGGAGCTACCGGCTGAACGCCGAGTTCGAGGACCACGCCGAGCACGAGTACATGACGTTCGTGGCCGAGAACCCGGACCTGGAGTTCGTGCCCGACCCCGGCACCTACGCCGACGAGTACGGCCGCTACCGCTCGGTGGCCGACCTGCTGCGCCAGATCGGCCACGACGAGCGGGTGCACAAACTCGACAGCCTGGAGAACATGCGCGAGCCGCGCGTGGCGGCCTAACCGATGGCCGCCTCGACGGACTGCTCCGCCTGCTTGGGAGCGGACGTACGCAGGACCGCGAGCGCGAGCACGGCGGCCAGGAGGCAGAAGACCGCACCGATCCAGGATCCGACGTGCATCGCGGTGGTGAAGGCCTCGCGGGCGGGGCCTTCCCAGCCGCCCAGCCTGAGCGCCTCGCCGATCGACGCCCTGGCCTGGGCGGGCGCGCTCTCCGGCATCGCCGAGGTGTACACCCCGGCCAGGACGCTGCCGAGCACGGCGATGCTGAGGGCCATGCCGACCTGCTGGACGGTGTCGTTCATGGCCGAGCCGACACCGGCGTGCTCCACCGGGATCGCGCCCATGAGCGTCGCGTAGGCCGCGGGACCGGCCAGGCCGCCGCCGATGCCCATGACCACGAGGCCGGCCAGCATGGGCCCGTACCCGGTGGTGACGGCGAGGATGACGAACCCGACGGCGAGCACGAGCAGCCCCGAGGCGATGAGCGCCCGGTTGCTCACCCGCTGCCCCAGACCCGCGCCGGCCGCGTTGAAGACGGTCGCCGCGATCACGTACGGCACCAGCGCCAGCCCCGCCTGCATGGCCCCGTACCCGAGGACGAACTGCAGATACTGCGTCAGCATCAGCATCAGCGCGCCCGCCCCGAAGGACATGAGCAGGATCGAGAAGGAAGCGCCGCTGAAGTTGCGCTGCCTGAACAGCTCCAGAGGCATCATCGGATGGTCGGAGCGCCGCTCCCAGACGAAGAAGGCGGCGAGCGCGAGCACGGCCAAGGCGATCGCGACGACGTTCCACTCCCGCTCGATGATGACGTAGACGGCCGAGGTGAGGCCGACGATGGACAGGATCACGCCGACCGGGTCGATCCTGCGGGCCGGGGCCTTCGACTCGGGCATGAGGACGATCGCGGCGACGATCGCCAGCACCGCGATCGGCACGTTGATGAGGAAGACCGAGGCCCAGCCCCACTTCTCCAGCATGAGGCCGCCCAGCGTGGGCCCGGCGACGACGCCGATCATCGACGTGGCGCCCCACGCGGCCATGGCCTTGCGGCGTTCCTCCGCGTCGAAGACGGTGATGAGGATGGACAGGGTCGAGGGCATGAGCACCGATCCGCCGACGCCCATGAGCGTCCGCATGGCGATGAGGTGCCACGGCTCGCTCACCAGGACCGCGAGGGCGGAGGCGCCGCCGAACAACGCGAGGCCGATCACCAGCATCTTCCTGCGGCCGTAGCGGTCGGACAGGCTTCCGGCGGTGAGGAGCAAACCGGCGAAGACCAGCACGTAGGCGTCCAGGATCCACTGGATCTCGGAGGGCGTCGCGCCCAGATCCCGCACGAGGGTCGGGATGGCCAGGTTCAGCACGGTCCCGTCGACGGCCAGCACGAGCGTGGCCAGGCAGAGTACAGCGAGCGTCCACCAGCGGCGGGGGTCTCGCACAGTGTTCGATTCCACTCGCACACTGTACGATACTTCTCGCACAGTGTGCGAGAGCATTTATCCTGGAGGGGTGACCAAGCCGTTCACCTCCGTCTGGACCCGCGAACCGCGCTCGCCCCGGTCCTCTCCCGGCCTGAGCCGCGAGCAGATCGTCCGCGCCGCTCTGGAACTGCTCGACACCGAAGGCACCGAGGGGCTCAGCATGCGCAAGCTGGGCGCCAAGCTCGACGCCGGGGCGACCAGCATCTACTGGTACGTCGCCAACAAGGACGAGCTCATGGAGCTCGCCTACGACGAGATCTGGGCGGACATGGAGGTGGCCGACCCGGAGCAGATCACCTGGCGCTACTCCGCGGCCACCTTCGGCAAGGGCATGCGCCAGGCCATCCTGCGGCACCCCTGGTCGGCCCGCCTCATCGGCCGCATGCCGGCCATCGGGCCCAACGCGCTGCGCGTCAGCGACCAGCTGCGCAAGGCCCTCACGCGGGCGGGCTTCAGGGGCCTGGAGATCGACTACGCGGCGAGCACCCTCACCGGCTACGTCTTCGGGATGACGATCCCCGAGGCGGTCTGGAACGAGTACATCAACGACCGGCAGCCCGACATGGACGGCATGCGCGAGGCCGTGGCGTCCGCGGTGGCCGGCTATCCGGAGATGCAGGCCCGCATCGAGGAGATGCAGTCCCACGACCCCAAGGAGGTCCGGGAGATGAGTTTCGACTTCGGCCTGTACACGGTGCTCGACGGTCTTGAGGCGCGCCTGGTCACGTAGCAGGATTCCGGTCATGAGCGATTTCCGAGCCGCGCGCGACCTGCTGCTCCAGTCCGACTACGACACCGCCCGCCGCGACTTCCGCTGGCCCGACCTTCCGGAGTTCAACTGGGCGCTGGACTGGTTCGACGGCGTACTGGCGGCCGAGTCGCCGGACGCGGTCGCCCTGAACATCGTCGGCAAGGTCTCCTACACCTTCGCCGAGCTGTCAGAACGCTCCAACCGGGTGGCCAACGGGCTGCGCTCGGCCGGGGTACGGCGCGGCGACCGGATCCTGCTCATGCTGGGCAACCAGGCGGAGCTGTGGGAGTCGATGCTGGCCGCGATCAAGCTGGGCGCGGTCGTCATCCCGGCCACCACGCTGCTGACCGCCAAGGACATCGAGGAGCGGGTCGCCCGGGGCGGCGTGGCGCATGTCATCGCCAATGCCGCTGACGCGGAGAAGTTCACCGGCGAGGCGTACACGAAGATCTCCGTCGGCGCCGCCGACGGCTGGCGGACCTACTCCTACGGCGAGCCGCACTTCACCCCCGACGGGCCGACGCTCGCGAGCGACACCATGCTGCTCTACTTCACCTCGGGCACGACCTCGCAGCCCAAGCTGGTCGAGCACACGCACGCCTCCTACCCGGCCGGGCACCTGTCCACGATGTTCTGGATCGGGCTGCGGCCCGGCGACGTACATCTCAACATCTCCTCGCCGGGCTGGGCCAAGCACGCCTGGAGCAACGTCTTCGCGCCGTGGAACGCGGGGGCGACCGTGCTGGTGCACGACTACCAGCGCTTCTCCGCGCAGGCGCTGCTCGAAGTGCTGCGCGACGAGCGGGTGACGACGTTCTGCGCGCCGCCGACGGTGTGGCGCATGCTCATCCAGGAGGACCTCGCCGCGTGGCAGCTCTCCCTGCGTACGGCCGTCGCCGCGGGCGAGCCGCTCAACCCGGAGATCATCGACCAGGTCGCCAAGGCGTGGGGCCTGACGATCCGCGACGGCTACGGCCAGACCGAGACCACCGCCCAGATCGGCAACGTATCCGGCGTACCGGTCAAGCCCGGCTCGATGGGACGCCCGCTGCCCGGCTACGACGTGGTCCTGCTCGACCCGGTGACCGGCGAGCCCGGAACCGACGGCGAGATCTGCCTGCCTCTCGACGAGCGCCGCCCGCTCGGCCTGATGGCCCGCTACGTCGGCCAGGACTCGGGCACCGCCGACGGCTACTACCACACCGGCGACGTCGCCACCCGGGACGCCGACGGCTACATCACCTATGTCGGACGCACCGACGACGTGTTCAAGGCCTCAGACTATCGCATCTCGCCGTTCGAGCTGGAGAGTGTGCTGCTGGAGCACGAAGCGGTCGCGGAGGCCGCGGTGGTGCCCGCCCCCGATCCGGTACGGCTGGCCGTACCGAAGGCCTACGTGACCCTCGCGCCCGGGTACGAGCCGACGGAGGAGACCGCGCGGGCGATCTTCGAGCACTCGCGGCGGGAACTGGCGCCCTACAAGCGGATCAGGCGGCTGGAGTTCGGCGAGCTGCCCAAGACGATCTCCGGCAAGATCCGCCGGGTCGAGCTGCGCGAGCAGGCGGCGGATCGGGAGTTCACCGAGGACTCCTTCCGCTAGGAGCCTGACGGACAAATCCCAGGAAGAGCGCCATTTCGCCTATAACATCTTGTAAGGGGCCAGGTGTCCATAATTACAGGCTGATCGGATAGGCTCGGGCCGTGCTGCCCACTATCGCCGATGTCCTGGCCTTGGAGACCGTACGCCGGGGAAACCCGCGTGTGGTCGCCGGGGCCGATCGGCTCGACACCAAGGTGCGGTGGGTGCACGTCGGAGAGATCGCCGATATCGCGCACCTGTTGCGCGGTGGCGAACTCGTCCTCACCACGGGCGTGGCCCTGCCCGACGACCCCGAGAAGCTGGCCGACTACATCGCCGAGCTCGCCCAGGTCGGCGCGTCGGGGCTGGTCGTCGAGCTCGGGCGCCGGTTCGTCCGCGAACTGCCCCGAGCCGTGATCAAGTCCGCCGAGGAGCACGGGCTGCCGGTGATCGTGCTGACCCGCGAGACGCCGTTCGTGCAGATCACCGAATCGGTGCACGCCTGGATCATCGACAACCAGCTGGAGGAGCTGCGCGCCTCCGAGCAACTGCACGAGGTGTTCACCGAACTGTCGGTCGAAGGCGCCTCGCCGGCCGACGTGCTCGCCCAGGTCGCGCGGCTGTCGAACCGCCCCGTCCTCCTGGAGAACCTCGCCCACCAGGTGCTGGCCTGCGAATCCGCCGGCCGCGACATCGGCGCGCTGCTCGCCGGCTGGGAGACCAGGTCACGCGCCGTGGCCCCCGCCGACCGGACCGCCTACGACCCCGCCTCCGGCTGGCTGGTCACCACCGTCGGCGCCCGCGGCCAGGACTGGGGCCGGCTGATCCTGCTCTGCGACGTGCCGCCGGGACCGCGCGACCTCGTGCTGGCCGAACGCGCCGCCACCACCCTCGCCCTCGGCCGCCTGCTCGAACGCCACCAGGAATCCCTGGAACGCCAGGCCCACGGCACGATCATCACCGGCATCCTCACCCACGCCTACTCCGACCCCGACGAGGCCGCCGCCCGCGCCCGCGCCGTCGGCGTCCCGCTCACCGGGCGCAAGCTGATCAGCGTCGTCATCCGGCCGACCGAACCCGTCGACCAGGCACTCGACGGCCAGGCCCAGCTCGGCGAACTGGCCGAGGCCACCGCAGCCGCCTGCCGCGACGCCCGGCTGCCCGCGCTGGTCGGCGCCCTCGACCAGGACCGGGTCGGCGTCCTGCTGCCGCTGCCGCCGCGTACCCACGCGGAACCCGCGCTGACCACGCTGGCCGACCGGCTGCGCCTGCTGTGGAAGCCCGGCTCCGCCTTCGTCCTCGCGGCGGGTTCCGTCGTCGAGTCGATCCGCGACGTGCGGCGCAGCTTTTTAGAGGCCGAGCAGGTGGCCGACGTCGCCGTGCGCCAGCCCGACGGCCGCGCCTACTACCGGCTGCCCGACCTGCGCCTGCGCGGGCTGCTCCACCTGCTGCGCGACGACGCCAGAATGCAGACCTTCGCCGAACGCGAACTCGGCGCGCTCCTGGCCCACGACGCCCAGCGCGGCGGCGACCTCACCAGGATCCTGCGCATCTACCTGGACTCCGGCCGCAACAAGGCGGTCGCCGCCCAGAAGGCCCACCTGTCCAGGCCCGCGTTCTACGATCGGCTGCGCCGCCTGGAGCGCATCCTGGACACCGACCTGGACGATGTCGAGTCGTGCCTGTCGCTGCACGTGGCGTTGCTGGCGCTGGAGTCATTCCGTCGCGAGAATCGCTGAAGCAAACCGGACCAAGGACGTTCATGCCTGACCTCTTCGTGCCCGAGCCCGCCGCGCTGGGCCCCATGCTCGCCACCGCGGGCGCGTTCGCCGTCCCCGTCCACGAGGTACGGCTGACGCCCGACGAACTCCACCCCGACCAGATCGTCGCCGGCGACCCCGCCACCTCCTCCATGGACCTCGGCAACGGACGCGGCATCTGGGAGATCACGCCCGGCGTGGTCACCGACGTGGAGACGGACGAGATGTTCGTGGTGCTGTCGGGGCGGGCGACGATCGCCGTCGAGGGCGGGACCACGATCGAGGTGGGGCCGGGGGATGTGGCGTTGCTGGCGGACGGCGCGAAGACGACATGGATCGTCCACGAAACCCTCCGCAAGGTCTACCAATCCCGCTAACCCCACCACTCCCCTTTAGCCACCCCGGCCCGCCACCTCCTCGGTCCAACCGCCCCTCCCACCCCCCGGCCCGACACCCCCGCCACCTCCCGGGCCCGGCTCCCTGGTCGCCATCGGGCCCGAGTCCTTCGGCCGTCACCCGCGCCGCCTCCCGGCACGCGCCCCGTCCGCCCTCCCCCTCTGACCCCTCTGCCGCCTTCCACCACCGGCAGAGGGGATCCCGGCGGGCCTTCACCGCCGGAATCCTCGGCCTCCGCCCTCGGGGTTTCGGACAGGGTTCGGGGTCCTTCAGAAACCCATGGCCCGCCGTACCTCCTCAAGGGTGAGGGTGGCGCGCTCGCGAGCCGTGGCGTTGCCCTCGCGCAGGACCGCCCGCACGGCCCCCTCGTCCAGGTCGGCGCGGCGTTTCCTGATCGGGCGCAGGAAGTCGTTGACCGCGTCCGTGGTGACGGACTTGAGGCGGGCGGCGCCGCCGTCCCCGATCTCCTCGGCGAGTTCCCCCGGCGGGCGGTCCAGGCACAGCCCGGCCAGCGTGAGCAGGCCGGAAACGCCCGGCCGCCGTTCCTCGTCGAAGGTGATGCGGCGGTCGGCGTCGGTGACCGCGCGGCGGATCAGCGCGGCCGTCTCGTCCTCGGTGGCCTTGAGCGGGATGGAGTTGCCCCGGCTCTTGCTCATCTTGCCGCCGTCGAGCCCCTTGAGGCTGGGCTGCGCGCCCATCATCGCCTCCGGTAGGGGAAAGACCTTCCCATACCGTTCGTTGAAGCGCCGCGCCACGAGCCGCGTCACCTCCACGTGCGGCAACTGGTCCCGCCCGACCGGCACCAGCGTGCCCTTGCAGAACAGGATGTCGGCCGCCTGATGCACCGGATAGGTGAACATCAGCCCACTCACCGCACTCTGCGAACTGTGCAGGATCTCGTCCTTGACGGTCGGGTTCCGCTGCAGTTCGGCCATCGACACCAGGCTCAGGAACGGCAGCAGCAACTGGTTCAGCTCCGGCACCGCACTGTGCTGGAAGATCGTCACCCTGGCCGGGTCGAGCCCGATCGCGAGATAGTCGAGCAGCAGCTCCGTGATGTTGCGCTGGATCTCCCCGGGCAGGTCACGGTCGGTGATCACCTGATAGTCGGCGACGAGCACGTACATCCGGTGCCGATGCTGCAGCTCCACCCGATTGGCGAGCGAGCCGAAGTAGTGGCCGAGATGGAGCGGTCCGGTCGGCCGGTCGCCGGTCAACACGACGTGGTTCATTCTGGGATTCCTTTCCGGACGTCCCCAGACACCACAAAAGGCCGTCCGAGGACGGCCTTTTCGCATGCGAAGGTCAGCGGCCGCCGGGCGGCCGCCACCACATGCAGATTCGGGTCATGACTCCATTGTAGGCGCAAGCCGTACAGGACCCAGATTCTGTACGGCTTGCGCCGGCTCGTGACTACGTGCGGTGATCGTGCGACATGTCGGCGTGGATGGTGTCGTCTGCGCAGATGTACAGATCCCACCGACGGGGACGCGCCACGAACGCGCCCAGGATGAACCCCAGGACGACGCTCGCGAAGATCACAAGGAGGATGCTCAGCCCCATAACGGCTGCCTCTCGGGGAAAGTTCGTGCCGCTCGAAATACGGCCTACCGAAAGGTAACCCCGGCCGGTCCTGTGGCGCAGCAGAATCCCATGTACTCCCCCATTTTGACCATTCAATCGCCGCAGGCATGGGCCCTTTCGCTAGTTGCTGATGTCAATCTCGTAACCACGGGCGTGTTCCCCCACCCCGGCCAAGCGGGAGCGCCAGGATAGTCCGGATTGTTATCGGCACCCTGGAGTCTTTTGATGTCTCGACGCACCCTCGTCGTCGGCCTGTCCCTGGCCACCGCGATCACGGCCGCCACCGTGCCAGTCGCCGCCAAGGAGCTGGCGGTGACGTTCCCCTCCTCCAAGTTCCCGTTGGGAACGGCCACCGTACCGACCAAGACGCAGAAAGCGGTCGCCGGCGGCATCGACATGTACAAAGTCCGGGCCGGCACCGCCACCCAGGGCTACAGCGTCAGCGTGCTCATGCCCAGCGGCCGCGACTACGGCACCCGCGCGACCGCCGATGCCAAGGCCGCCGAGGTCGAGGCCGCCGGCCAGATCCCCAGCGTCCAGCAGTTTATCCGCCCCGCCGTGGCCGACGCCCCGGCCCAGGAGATCTTCATGGTCCGGGTCGGCCTCTGGTCCCTGCAGGACAAGAAGAAGGCCGAAGAGACCGTCAAGGCCCTGAAGGACGCGGGCATCAAGTCCAAGGTCGACTACCTCGGCGACGACGGCGTCGACACGACCGGCCCGTGGAACCTGAACGTCCTCATGATCGACGCCAAGAAGTTCCGCGGCTCGTACGGCGCCAGCCTCGGCACCAGCGTCGCCAAGCGCGAGACGACCTCCGCCATGGCCAAGGCGGCCGGCGCCCTGGCCGCGATCAACGGCGGCTTCTTCAACATTCACGCCTCGAAGGCCCTGCGCGGAGACCCCCTCGGCGCTTCGGTGGTCGCGGGCAAGCTCCTGAGCGAACCCGTCCCCGGCCGCGCCGCCATCGTCCTGAGAGGCCGCAAAGCCACCATCACCGAGCTGAAGTCCACCATCACCGCCGTGTCCCAGGACGGCCAGACCCTCAACGTCAACGGCATCAACCGCCCCACCGCGGTCGACGAACTCGTCCTCTACACCGAGGAGTGGGGCGCCAAGACCCCCGCCGACGGCGGCGCCGACGTCGTCCTGGACGCCAACGGCAAGGTGGTCGCCGTACGCGCCGCGGGCGCCGCGGTCCCGGCCGGCCACCGAGTCCTGCACGGCGTGGGCGCGGCAGCCGAATGGCTGGGCCAGCACGCCATGGACACCTGGACCGTCAAGATCGACACCAAACTCGTGGACCTGCGCACCGGCAAGCGCCTGGCCCTCACCCCCAACCTGAACGTGGTCGCCGGCGGGGTCGGCCTCGTCCGCAACGGCCGGGTCAAGGTCATGGCCAAGCGCGACGGGCACGACTCGGTCAACATGATCCTCCGCCGGCACCCGCGTACCCTCGCCGGCGTCACCAGGAACGGCAGCCTGATCCTCGCCACCGTGGACGGCCGCAAGCCCGGCGAGACAGTGGGAGCCAACATGGTGGAGGCCGCCCAGCTGATGCGCTGGCTCGGCGCCGTCCAGGCGATCAACCTGGACGGGGGCGGTTCTACGGCGATGGTGGTCAAGAACAAGGTGGTCAACAAGCCTTCTGACGGCGCCGAACGAGCCGTGGGCGACGCCCTGCTAGTCCTCCCCAGGTAGCGAAAAGGGGGCGCCCGGCCACCACCGAAGCGCCCCACACCCCCACCCCACCGCAGCCACACCAACCCAGCAAACACGAGCCACGCGGGAGCGTCCCTTGACGTCTGTCCGCGTTGCGCCGTTCGCGCCCGCGGGGATGCTCGCCACACCGGCGCCAGACAAGCGTCGGGGAGACCGCGGGGGCGGGAGGGCAAGCGAGGCGAGGTGGCAGAGGTCTCGCCGGGGCGGGGCCGAGCGTGCCCCGCCGGGCGGTGGTGGCGAGCCTCAGCCAGCGGGGATCGTGTGTGGAGGCGCATGAGGGGGGTCGTGTGGTGGAGGTGCAGGCGGGGATGGAGGGTGCAGGCGGGGGTGGAAGTGCAGGCGGGGTGGTGTGGTGGGAGGCGCGCACGAAGGTCGTGTTGCGTGTTGCGTGGTGGGGTGAACGCGAAAAAGGGGCCCAACCCTAAGGCTGGACCCCTTCATCGTGCATACGTGTTTGTGCGGCGGTGACCTACTCTCCCACACCCTCCCGAGTGCAGTACCATCGGCGCTGAGAAGCTTAACT